>CAVKDR010000013.1:0-4119 GCA_963655125.1 Bulleidia sp. | reverse complement strand
TAGGGGCGGATGCTTGCATCCGCCCGCGGGTCGATGCGAGCATCGACCCCTACACAAGGTGTCGGCATTGGCGGTTTCTCAACAAAACAGGCCGCCCGGCTGGGCAGCCTGTGGGGAAAACTTATTTGCCAACCATCATATCGGCGGCCTTGTACAGGTCGCCGCAGCTCATGCAGACGACCAGGTCACCCTTGCGGGCATTCTTCTTCACCCACTCGGCGGCGGATTCCAGCCCATCGACCACAACACTGCCGGGCAGCTTGGCGGCCAGATCTTCGCTCTTTACGCTGCCGTCATCTTTCTCGCGGCTGCCCATGATCGGCAGCAGCACCACCTGATCGGCCTGGCTCAGCACTTTGGCAAAGTCATCCATCAGCATTTTGGTGCGGCTGTAGGTGAAAGGCTGGTGTACGGCGATGACCCGCTCATAACCCATCTCCTTGGCGGTAGCCAGGGTGGCGGCCAACTCGGTGGGATGGTGGGCGTAGTCGTCCACGATGACCGCACCGTTGCACTCGCCCTTGATCTCAAAGCGGCGGCCGGTGCCGTGGAACTCGGCAGCAGCGCGCACGGCATCCTCGGGCTTCAGGTGCAGGGGGCGCACACAGGCGCACATGGCCAGTGCATTATAAATGTTGTGATAACCGGGCACACCCAGCTGCAGGTGGGCGAACGGCTCGCCCAGTTCCAGCACGTCAAACTCGAAGAAACCGGGCTTGTACTCCTTGATATTGATGGCGCGCATGCGGGCTTCCTCGTGGATGCCGAAGCTGACCACCGGACGGTCGATGGAGCTGACCACGTCCATGGTGTTGTGGTCGTCCATGTTGAACACCACCGTGCGGGACAGCAGCGCAAATTTCTGGAACGCCAGTTTCAGCTGGCCCATGGTGCCGTAGTATTCCAGATGGTCGTTGTCAATGTTCAAAATCACGCCAACGGCGCTGGTCAGGTGCAGGAACGTCTCGTGGTACTCGCAGGCTTCGATGACGACACTCTGGCCGTTGCCGGCTTTGCCGTAACCGCCGATCAGGGGCAGCTTGCCGCCGATAACGGCAGCGGGGTCCTTGCCGGCCAGTTCCAGCATGGTAGTGATCATGCCGGTGGTGGTGGTCTTACCGTGGGTGCCGGCTACGCCAATGCTCTGGGGATGGCTGCGGCTGATGTAGCCCAGCAGAACGCTGCGCTCCACCGCTTTGATGCCGCGGGCACGGGCGGCCTGCAGTTCGGGGTTGTCGTCATGGATGGCAGCGCTGTAAACGACCAGCTGCGCGCTGCCCACGTTGGCGGCATCATGGCCGATGAACACCCGCACACCCAGTGCGCGCTCGGCCTCGGTATTTTTGGTTTCCTCCACGTCCGAGCCGGTGATCGCATAGCCCTGGCTGTGCAGGATCTGGATCAGCGGATAGGTGCCGGAACCGCCGCAGCCGATGAAATGCACGGTCTGCACACCGTCCAGCAGTTTGGGGTCAAACATTGTATAAACCATCAGTGGTCACCTCAAAAATCCTCCGTGCCCGGCAGCGGGCACGGTTCTATTCCAACTAGTTACTTAGATTATAGCTTTTTTCTTTCACAAAAGAAACAGTTTTTTGAAATTTTTGGACAGGGTGAGCAATTTTTTAGTAAAATATACAAAAATGGACCCCATCAGTATTACAATACGTCGAGGTCGCCGCCCCGGCGGACCCCGCAACCGGCCCAAAAAGATTTTACAGTACGATAAAATGCCCGCATAACCGATGCGTTTTCTTTGCGCTTTGCTGTCTTTTTTGGTATAATACCGATAAAACCACCCATATTTTGGGCGTTTACTACAAACAGGAGGGCTGTACATATGGCAAAAGTGCTGTGGGGTGTGGACCCGCTGGCGGCATCCCGGCTGGGACAAAAGCAGAACAAGCCGCCCTTTACCAAAAAGGAATTGGCGCGCATTGGCATCCCGGCGCGCAAAATCGAACGCGTACAGGCCGAGCTGGCCCGCCTGGCCGCCGACAAGACCCTGACCCGTGCCGAACTGGGCATGCTGGCTGAGGAAATTGCGGCGGTGTTACTATAAAAGTAGTTGCTGTCAAACGGGGGATTGTAGGGGCGCACAGTGTGCGCCCGCGGGAGCATATGGAATGCTCCCCTACGCATCCTGTAAGGCAGCAAATTTTCCACCGCCGTAGGGGCGGATTCTATATCCGCCCGTGGGGTTTGGCGGCAACGCTGGATTCCCCGGGCGCACACTGTGCGCCCCTACACCCTCCCCGTGAAAATCCCACGCCCCTTCTCCCCTTTTTTCGTCAAACCGCCTTGTCCCCTGCCCTTTGCTATGCTATAATACAAATATCGTGCCGGAAAACGTCCGGCGCGGTGGGAAAAAATCGCTTTGTGTGGCAGCCAGCCATGCGGAAGGAGTTTATGTATGAAGAACAGTGAAAAGACCCTTGACATGATCGTCAACCTGTGCAAAAACCGTGGTTTCATCTACCCCGGCAGCGAGATCTACGGCGGCCTGGCTAACAGCTGGGACTACGGCCCCTTGGGCGTTGAGTTCAAGAACAACGTCAAAAAGGCCTGGCTGAAGAAATTCGTGCAGGAAAGCCCGTACAACGTCGGCCTGGATGCCGCGATCCTGATGAACCCCCAGACTTGGGTGACGACCGGCCACGTGGCCAGCTTCTCCGATCCCCTGTTGGACTGCCGCGCCTGCAAGAGCCGCCACCGCGCCGATAAGCTGATCGCCGAGTGCGAGCAGGGCAAGGGCGTTGACGTTGATGCTATGACGTTTGACGAGATGGATGCTTTCATCGCCAGCCATGACGAGGTCGTCTGCCCCGTCTGCGGCAAGCATGACTTCACCCCCATCCGCAAGTTCAACCTGATGTTCAAGACCGCCATCGGCGTTACCGAGGATTCTTCCTCCACCTGCTACCTGCGCCCCGAGACCGCACAGGGCATCTTCGTCAACTTTGCCAACATCCAGCGCACCACCCGCCGCAAGCTGCCTTTCGGTGTCTGCCAGGTGGGCAAGGCTTTCCGTAACGAAATCACCCCGGGCAACTTCACTTTCCGTACCCGCGAGTTCGAGCAGATGGAGTGCGAGTTCTTCTGCAAGCCCAACACCGACCTGGAGTGGTTCGCCTACTGGAAAGACTACTGCAAGAACTGGCTGCTCGACCTGGGCATCAAGGAAGAAAACCTGCGCCTGCGCGACCATGAAGCCGCTGAACTGGCTTTCTACAGCCGCGCTACCACCGATATTGAATATGCTTTCCCGTTCACCGATTGGGGCGAGCTGTGGGGCATTGCTGATCGTACCAACTACGACCTGAGCCGCCACCAGGAAGCTTCCGGCAAGAGCCTGGAGTACTTCGACCCCGAGACCAACGAGCACTACATCCCCTACGTCATCGAGCCGTCCCTGGGCTGCGACCGTGTGGCCCTGGCCTTCCTGTGCGAAGCTTACGATGAGCAGCACTTGACCGACAGCAAGGGCAAGGAGGATATCCGCACCGTCCTGCACCTGCATCCGTTCCTGGCACCGTTCAAGTGCGCCGTGCTGCCCCTGTCCAAGAAACTGGGCGACAAGGCTATGGAGATCCGCAACGAACTGGCTAAGGACTTTATGGTGGACTATGACGATGCCGGTTCTATCGGCAAGCGTTACCGCCGCCAGGATGAGATCGGCACCCCGCTGTGCATCACGGTCGACTTCCAGACTGTCGGCGATGACAAGGTCGAGGCCGATGGCTGCGTGACCGTCCGTGACCGCGACACCATGGAGCAGGTCCGTATGCCCATCAGCGAACTGAAAGACTACATCGCCAAGAAAGTGGCGTTCTAAGAAAAAGGATTGTCCCCTTTTCTGTAGGGGCACACACTGTGCGCCCGCGGGAGCATATAGAATGCTCCCCTACGAATCCCACGGAGCAACTTGCATCCCATCGCCGTAGGGGCGGATTCCATATCCGCCCGTGCCCGCAGGGGTGAAATTACCGTAAAAACCAGGCAGACCCACCGGGTCTGCCTCAGCTTGTCGAAAAAGGTCACCGTAAGGTGGCCTTTTTCTCGTAAGTGCGCCCGGCATGGGCAACAGCTAGGTGGTGAAAGACCACTACGCGCTCGGCA
>CAVKDR010000012.1:0-23263 GCA_963655125.1 Bulleidia sp. | reverse complement strand
TGGGACCATCGGTAGCAGCAACGACCAGGATAGCGCCGTCCATCTGAGCAGCACCGGTGATCATGTTCTTGATGTAGTCAGCATGGCCCGGGCAGTCAACGTGGGCATAGTGACGGGTCTCGGTGTGGTACTCAACGTGAGCGGTGTTGATCGTGATGCCACGAGCCTTCTCCTCGGGAGCCTTGTCGATGCTGGAGTAATCCATGAAGTCGGCATCGCCCTTCAGAGCCAGGGTCTTGGTGATGGCAGCGGTCAGGGTAGTCTTACCATGGTCAACGTGACCGATGGTGCCAATGTTGACGTGCTCCAAAGAGCGGTCAAATTTTTCCTTTTCAGCCATTGGAAGTGTCCTCCTTTAATTAAAACAATTTAATTGCCTTGCGTAAGGCTATAATACTAGATTTTACGAGAAAAATCAAGTAAAATTTATGAAATAGTTACGCTTTAGCGCGGTCGCTCATGATCTTGTCAGCAACGCTCTTGGGAACCTGCTGATATTCATCAGGCTCCATGGAGTACTGGCCACGGCCCTGGGTCTTGGAACGCAGGTCAGTAGCATAGCCGAACATCTCAGACAGAGGAACCAGAGCGGTAACACGAGCAGTGCCCCCCTCGGACTCCTGGTTGTTGATCTGACCACGGCGGCTGTTCAGGTCGCCGATAACGTTGCCCATGTACTCATCAGGCACGATAACGTTGACCTTCATGATGGGCTCCATGATGACGGGATCGCACTTCTTCATAGCATCCTTGAATGCCATAGAGCCGGCGATGGAGAACGCCATCTCAGAGGAGTCGACCTCATGGTAAGAACCATCCCACAGGGTGACCTTGACATCAACAACGGGATAGCCAGCGAGAACGCCGGACTTCATAGCGCCCTGGATGCCCTGATCAACAGCGGGGATATATTCCTTCGGAATAGCACCGCCAACAACACCGTTGACGAACTCGTAACCCTTGCCGGGATTAGGCTCAACCTTGATCTTGACATGACCATACTGGCCCTTACCACCAGACTGGCGGGCGTACTTGGTCTCCTGGTTAGCTTCCTTGCGAATAGTCTCGCGGTAAGCGACCTGGGGAGCGCCAACGTTAGCCTCGACCTTGAACTCGCGGAGCAGACGGTCGACGATAATTTCCAGATGGAGCTCGCCCATGCCAGCGATAATGGTCTGACCAGTCTCTTCATCGGTCCAAGTACGGAAGGTCGGGTCTTCTTCAGCGAGCTTTGCCAGAGCAATGCCCATCTTCTCGGAGCCAGCCTTAGTCTTGGGCTCGATAGCAACACGAATAACGGGCTCGGGGAAGTTCATGGACTCCAGAATGATGGGGTTCTTCTCGTCGCACAGGGTGTCACCGGTGGTGGTATTCTTCAGGCCGACAGCAGCTGCAATATCACCCGCGTAAACGGTGTCGATATCCTTACGGTTGTTGGCGTGCATCTGCAGGATACGACCGATACGCTCATTGTTATCCTTGACAGAGTTGTAAACGGTGGTGCCTGCATCCAGGGTACCAGAGTACACACGGAAGAAGCAGAGCTTACCAACGTAGGGGTCGGTCATGATCTTGAAAGCCAGAGCTGCGAAAGGCTGGTCATCAGAGGAAATACGATCTTCCTCCTCACCGGTCTCGGGATTGGTGCCCTTGATGGCTTCAACATCGGTAGGAGCCGGCATGTAGTCAACAATAGCATCCAGCAGCTTCTGAACGCCGCGGTTCTTGTAGGAGGAACCACAAGTAACGGGAACGATCTCGTTAGAGATGGTAGCCTTACGCAGAGCATCCTTGATCTCGTCCTTGGTCAGATCTTCGCCTTCCAGGTACTTCATCATCAGCTCTTCATCAGTCTCGGCAACAGCCTCGATCAGCTTGTCATGGTACTCCTGGGCCTTCTCCTGCATATCCTCAGGGATCGGCTCAACGCGGACGTCATTGCCCATGTCATCATAGTAAATGTCAGCCTGCATATCGATCAGGTCGATAATCCCCTTGAAGGTATCCTCCTGACCAACGGGCAGCTGGATGGGCACACCGTTGGCGTGCAGACGATCATGGAGCATCTGAACACAACGGTAGAAATCGGCCCCCATGGTATCCATCTTGTTGACGTAAACCATGCGGGGAACCTTGTACTCGTCAGCCTGACGCCAAACGGTCTCAGACTGGGGCTCAACACCGCCCTTAGCGGCCAGAACGGTAACAGAACCGTCCAGAACACGCAGGGAACGCTGAACCTCAACAGTGAAGTCAACGTGGCCCGGGGTGTCGATGATATTGATACGATGACGGTTCTTCTTGAAGAGAGCCGGATCGTGCTGGGTCTCGGTATGGCTCCAGTAGCAGGTGGTAGCAGCGGAAGTGATGGTGATACCACGCTCCTGCTCCTGAACCATCCAGTCCATGGTGGCACCGCCATCGTGGACCTCACCGATCTTATGGTTGATACCGGTGTAGTACAGGATACGCTCGGTGGTGGTGGTCTTACCTGCGTCGATGTGGGCCATGATACCGATATTACGGGTCATTGCAAGAGATACATCTCTCGGCGTTGCCATGGCTTATACCTCCTCGACAGCGAATCAATAACGATAGTGGGCAAAAGCCTTGTTGGCCTCGGCCATCTTGTGCGTATCCTCGCGCTTCTTGACAGAACCGCCGACGCCGTTGGTGGCGTCGATGATCTCAGCGGCCAGACGAGCAGACATGGTCTTCTCGCCACGGGCGCGGCTGTAAGCGGTGAGCCAACGCAGACCCAGGGTTTCACGGCGAGCCGGGCTGACCTCCAGGGGGACCTGGTAGTTAGCACCGCCGACGCGGCGGGTCTTGCACTCGAGGTTGGGCATGATGTTCTCCATAGCCTTCTCGAACATCTCGAGCGGGTCGTTGCCGGTCTTTTCCTTCACGATGTCAAATGCATCGTAAACGATCTCCTGAGCAACACCTTTCTTGCCATCCAGCATGATGTAGTTGACCAGACGGGTGACAACCTTGGAATTGTAGATAGGATCAGCCAGAACTTCGCGTTTTGCGACATTACCTCTTCTGGGCATCTTTCTTCCCTCCTTCACATAAATGATATCATCGGTACTCGAAAGTTTAGAAACTCCCGTTGTGCCACAAAAAAGGCTTGGCCTATTTTATGGCGAAAAGATGTTTCCTTACTTCTTGGCACCGGCCTTGGGGCGCTTAGCACCGTATTTGCTGCGGGCCTGGTTACGGTTCGCAACACCCTGGGTATCCAGAGTACCACGGATGATGTGATAACGGACACCGGGCAGATCCTTGACACGACCGCCACGGATCAGAACAACGCTGTGCTCCTGCAGGTTATGGCCGATACCGGGAATGTAAGAGGTGACCTCGATACCATTCGTGAGGCGGACACGGGCAACTTTACGCAGAGCAGAGTTAGGCTTCTTGGGGGTCATGGTACGAACGGCAGTG
Source organism: Bulleidia sp. (assembly GCA_963655125.1). Taxonomy (GTDB): domain Bacteria; phylum Bacillota; class Clostridia; order Oscillospirales; family Ruminococcaceae; genus Gemmiger. The sequence goes on along the minus strand of CAVKDR010000012.1, from coordinate 19,813 downwards.
CAAACACCGCGCTTCTGCGGGCTGTTCATGGTGGTGTACTGCTTCTTCTGGGAGTTGTAGCACTTCTGCAGAGCAGGAGCCGTAGACTTGTGGACCAGGACCTCACGACCTTTGCGCACGAGCTGGTTAAAAGTAGGCATTTCTTTTCTCCTTTCTTCACATATTCACGTTCGTTTTATCAGGGCCGCGGCATTTTTGCCGCACTACTCCCTGGAACTCACGCAATGATTAGTTTACAGGATTCGCGGCCCGTTGTCAAGAGTATTGCCAAAAAAACTTTGAAAAAATCGTGCAATACGGAGAATTTTTGCTTTTGCAGGCAAAAATGCGGTTTTGGGCCGGTCCGGGGCACTGCGGGGCACCATTTTGTAAAGTGCCGCATAGAATAAGCCGGGTGTGTACTCCCCTGCCCGCCGCTCGTAAAAGCGTCTTTTGTCCATGTGCGGGCAACATTTATCTAGTTTGCACAATTTCCCCGGCTCAAATTCATGAATTTGTCGAGTCGTTTTTTATTGCAGCTTTATACGCCGTCTGGTATAATGAGGGTGTAGATAAGCCTCGGCACCCCGCCGGGCGGATAACATTTTTTCTGTATATTATAAGGAGGTATTGACAATGAAAAAGCTGCTCTCTGCCCTGCTCGCCATCTGCATGGTCTGCATGTTCGCCGTACCTGTTTTTGCGGATGCCAACGATGACTACATCGCTGCCGTAAAAGCCTATCAACAGGAGATCGCCGCCAAAGAAGCCGCCTACACGGCCGCTGTCGATGCCTACTCCAAGCAGGCTAAGGCAAAGGCCGACGCTGACAGCGCCGCGATCCTGAAAGCCGCCAAAGCTGCCCAGGCCAAGGCCGATGCAGAGTGCCTGGCTGTGATCGCCGCAGGCAAGGCTGCGCAGTCCGAAGCCGATGCCAAAGTAGCCGCTGTAATTGCTGCCGGTAAGGCTGCTCAGGCCAGTGCCGACAAGCGCGAAGCCGCTTACGCCGACGCCGTAAAGGCTTACCAGGCCCAGATCGCCGCCCGTGAAGCCGCCTACATCAAGGCAGTGCTTGGCAAGTAACACCTTATATATAACAGCAAAAGGGGCACCCGCGAGGGTGCCCCTTTCTTAGTTCGCCTCCCTCTGGGAGGGAGGTGGCGCGTAGCGCCGAAGGGAGAGAGCTTAATCATCATCCGAAGCTTCGGACAAATGCAAGGCTCTCTCCCCCAGTCAGCTTCGCTGACAGCCCCCTCCCAGAGGGGGCCTGTTGCTTTTACTGCAGCTTAGCCAAAGTGGCTTCGGCATCATCGAGGATGCGCTCGAACTTTTCGAGGGCGGCATCTACCGGAGCCGGGGTGGCCAGGTCTACACCGGCGTGGCGCAGCTCGTCCAGCGGGTAGGCACTGCCGCCCATGGACAGGAACTCCTTGTAGCGCTTGACGGCGGGCTCGCCCTCTTTGAGGATGCCCTCGGACAGAGCCACGGCGGTGGAGTAGCCGGTGGCGTACTTGTAGACGTAGAACGGGCGGTAGAAGTGCGGGATGCGCGCCCACTCGTACTGGATCTCGTCATCGATGACCATGTCGTCACCGAAGTAGTCGATGACCAGGCGCTTATACAGGGCGTTGAGGGCGGAGGCGTTCAGGGCCTCGCCGCGCTCCACCATGGCGTGGGCCTCGCGCTCAAACTCGGCAAACATCGTCTGGCGGTAGACGGTGCCCTTGAAGTTTTCCAGGTACTGGTTCAGCAGATACAGGCGGGTCTGGGGGTCGTTCTCGTTCTGGAGCAGCTGCTCGATGAGCAGGTTCTCGTTGACGGTGGAAGCGACCTCGGCCACAAACAGCGTGTAGTCAGCGTACTGCGGCGGCTGATGCTTGCGGGAGCGCCAGCTGTGCATGGTGTGGCCCATCTCGTGAGCCAGGGTGGAAACGCTGTCCAGCGTACCGCTGAAGTTCAGCAGGATATAGGGGTTGGAGTCGTAGCAGCCGCCGGAGTAAGCACCGCCGCGCTTGCCGCGGTTGGGATAAACATCGATCCAGTGCTCATCGTAGGCTTTCTGCACGTCCTTCTGGTAGTCCTCGCCCAGGGGGGCAACGGCTTTCAGCACCATCTGCTGGGCGGTCTCGTAGGTGTAGGTCTTTTTCAGGTCGCCGACCAGCGGAGCGTAGACATCGTAGAAATGCAGCTCGTCCACGCCCAGCATCTTTTTGCGCAGGCGGACGTAGCGGTGCATGGCGGGCATGTGCTTGCGGACGGTGGCGACCAGGTTGTCGTAGACTTCCACAGGCACATTCTCCCCTGCCATGGACATGGCGCGGGAGGACTCGTAGTGGCGGGCGCGGGCCTCGGCGGTAGCAGCCTTGACGGCACCGGCGTAGGTAGCGGCCATGGTGTTGATGTGCTGGCGGTAGCCCTTGTAGAAGCTGTGGAAAGCGTTCTCGCGCAGGACGCGGTCGGTACCCATCTCAATGGGCACGAAGTTGGAGCCGGTGACTTCCACTTCCTCACCCTCGGCGTTCTTGGCGGGGTCAAAGACGAGGTCGGCATCCTCCAGGTTGTGGTAAGCCTCGGAGGGGGCCTGCATGACTTCGCCGAAGCTGGCCAGCAGCTTTTCCTCGGCCTTGGAGAGGGTGTGCGGCTTGCTGCGCAGCAGATCCTCGAGGGCAAACTTATAGTCGGCCACGGCGGGATCGTTGACGATGGCGGTCAGGGTCTCCTCGGGCAGGGCCAGGATCTCCGGCTGGGCGAAGGACAGCGCGGTGATGAGCTTGACGTACTTGCTGTTGATGCGGGCGTACATACTCTGGGCGGCTTCCCCGCGGGTGTCCTCATCGTGGCGCATGCTGGCGTAGCAGTAGAGCAGCTCGACCTTGCGGTTCAGTTCCGTGGTTGCGTCCAGGTAGGCACCGATGGTGACGGCATCGGACAGCTTACCCGCAAAAGCGGCCACGCTGTCGATCTCGGCATCGAGGCTTTCCAGGGCGGCTTCCCAGGCAGCTTCGCTTTCAAACATGGGTGTCAGGTCCCACTGGAACTGCGGGTTCAGCTCGCTGCGTTCTTTTAAAATTTCAGCCATGGTTTTCTCCTTATTATAAAAGTGTTTTTTCCCAATCGGCGGGTTTGAAGCCGGGCAGGACGAAGTCCTCCCCCACCAGCAGCGGGCGCTTGACCAGCATCCCATCGGTGGCCAGCAGGGCGATCTGCTCGTCCTCGGTCATCGTGGGCAGTTTGTCTTTCAGGCCCAGATTTTTGTAGACCAGGCCGCTGGTGTTGAAGAACCGCTTGATAGGCAGCCCGCTGCGGGCGATCCACGTCCGCAGTTCCTCCGCCGTGGGGTTATCCTCTTTGATATGGCGCGCGGTGTAGGCAACGCCGTGGTCATCCAGCCATTTTTTGGCCTTTTGGCAGGTGGAACACGGCGGATACTGCAGGAACAGCATGACGGTCACTTCCCTTTCCGGTTGGGTTTGTTGTGGTTAATTTATTATAACCTTTCCACAAGTGTGTGTCAATCGTGGACGGGCATGTATACAATATGCTCCGGTGGGGCGCTGGGGATGCCGCCCCCTACGAATGATTTTTTATTTTGCAACAGATATAATAATGTTGTGGTTATTGCAGGGTTCCTAGGAGGGGTCAAGACCCCTCCCTACAGTACCATTTTATAATGGGATTGTAGGGGCGAACAGTGTTCGCCCGTGCAGTTTTGTGGTAACGCAAGGTTCCACGGGCGATCAATGATCGCCCCTACACCTTAACAGTAATTTACCCTGCGGGCGGATATGGAATCCGCCCCTACGATAAACTGTAAATAGGCAACTACCCGGTGCGGGTCAATGACAAGCATCGGCCCCTACAGAATGGGTAGTAGAGTAAATTGGCCCCCGGAGGGGTCAATATGGAGAAGGACCCAAAAGCCACAACATAAAACAACAAAACCCCCATGCCTTTGCGGGCACAGGGGCTGGATGCTAATTAGCGATTAGTGGTCGTAGGCGGCTTCGGCAGCGTCACGGGCGATCTCGGCCTGGACGAGTTCTTCCTCGACCTCCGGCAGACCAGTGCCGGCGGGAATCAGCTTGCCGATGATGACGTTCTCCTTCAGGCCTGCCAGCGGGTCGACCTTGCCCTTGATGGCGGCTTCGGTCAGGACACGGGTGGTCTCCTGGAAGGAAGCGGCGGACAGGAAGGAGTCGGTAGCCAAGCTGGACTTGGTGATACCAAGCAGGACCTGGCTTGCCTGGACCAGCTTCAGATCGGTCTCGCCTGCATCGATGCGGGCCTGGATCTCCTCGTTCTTGATCATGACATCGCGGCGGTTCACGATGCTGCCCATGATAAAGTCGCTAGAGCCGGAATCCTCGATGCGGACCTTACGCATCATCTGACGGACGATGACTTCGATATGCTTATCGTTGATGTCAACGCCCTGCAGACGGTAGACCTTCTGGACTTCGCTGATCAGGTAGTTCTGGGTGGCGATGGGGCCCTGGACGGCCAGGATATCCTGGGGATAAGCATGGCCCTCGGTCAGCAGAGCACCCTTGGCGACAACGTCACCCTCCATAACCTTGAGGCGCTGACCGAACGGGATCAGGTAGCTCTTGGTGATGGGTGCGCCGTTCTCGTCCACGCCGTTGATCTCGGCATGGCGGGTCTTTTTGGTGTCGTCAATGTGGACGGTACCACCGATTTCGGACATGATAGCCATAGCCTTCGGGCGGCGGCTCTCGAACAGTTCCTCAACACGAGGAAGACCCTGGGTGATATCTTCGGCAGATGCGATACCGCCGGTATGGAAGGTACGCATGGTCAGCTGGGTACCGGGCTCGCCGATGGACTCGGCAGCGATGATACCGACAGACTCGCCGACCTTGACGCACTCGCCGTTGGACATGTTGGAGCCGTAGCAGCGGGCGCAAACGCCAACGTGGGCACGGCAGGTCATGACGGAGCGGATCTCCAGCTCGGTGATACCGGCGTTGGCGATCTTCTCAGCATCGAACATATCCATCATCTTGTCCTTGCTGACGAGCATCTCACCGGTGGTGGGATCCATAACGTCATGCAGGGCGTAACGGCCGTTCAGACGCTCCTTGAAGCTTTCGACAACGGAGTTGCCCTCGCTGATCTCGCGGACCCAGATACCCTCGGTAGCATGGCAGTCTTCCTCACGGATGATGACTTCCTGAGAGACATCGACCAGGCGGCGGGTCAGGTAACCAGAGTCAGCGGTACGCAGAGCGGTATCGGCCAGACCCTTACGAGCGCCTCGAGAAGAAATGAAGTATTCCAGGATATTCAGGCCTTCACGGTAGTTCGCGCGAATGGGCATTTCCAGGGTCTTACCGGCAGTGTTTGCCAGCAGACCGCGCATGCCGGCCAGCTGCTTGATCTGGTCCATAGAACCACGAGCACCAGAGTCGGACATCATATAGATGGGGTTGCGCTGGTGGTGGGCTTTCAGGTTGTTGCTCAGAGCCTCGGAAACTTCCTCGGTAGCAGCCTGCCAGATGGCAACGGTGCTGCGGTAGCGCTCCTCGTCCGAAATAAGACCGCGGTTGAAGTTCTTCATGACCTTCTCGATCTTCTTATCGGCGGCGGCCAGGATGTCGGGCTTCTCATCGGGGATGATAGCGTCAGGCACGGCGACCGTGATAGCGGACAGCGTGGAGTACTTGTAACCCTGTGCCTTGATCTGATCCAGCATCATGGCGCAGACTTTGGTGCCATGCTTGGTCAGGCAGCGGCTGATGATGTCAGGCAGACCTTTCTTGGTCAGCTTGTCGCTCTTGCCGCCGGAAGCGATCTTCAGGGTACGGGGGTTCATCTCGTAGTCGAACTTGGTAGCCGGATCGGTACGATCGACATAGCCCAGGTCCTGCGGGATGGGGTTGTTGAAGATGATCTGACCCATGGTGGTGTCGACCAGAGCGGACTCCTCCACACCATCGAAAGTCAGGGTGCGGCGCACCTTGATGGGAGCCTGCAGCGTGATCAGGCCGGAGGAGTAAGCCATCATGGCCTCGTTCTCATCGCGGAAGATCTTGCCGTGGCCCTTATCCTCGGGGTTGACCAGGGTCAGGTAGTAGCTGCCCAGGATCATATCCTGCGTAGGCACGGTGACGGGCTCGCCGTCAGAGGGTTTCAGCAGGTTGCCGGAGGCCAGCATCAGCATCTTGGCTTCGCGCTGGGCCTCGGTGGACAGCGGCAGATGGACAGCCATCTGGTCGCCGTCGAAGTCGGCGTTGAAGGGGGTGCAGACCAGGGGGTGCAGCTTGATGGCACGGCCCTCGACCAGGACAGGCTCGAAAGCCTGGATGCCCAGACGGTGCAGCGTAGGCGCACGGTTCAGCAGGACGGGATGGCCCTTGATGACGGTCTCCAGAGAGTCCCAGACCTCGGGGCGGGCGCGCTCGACCATCTTGCGGGCGGACTTGATGTTGTTGGCCTTCTCTTTCTCGACCAGGTCCTTCATGACGAAGGGCTTGAACAGCTCGAGGGCCATCTCCTTGGGCAGACCGCACTGATACATCTTCAGCTCGGGGCCGACAACGATAACGGAACGGCCGGAGTAGTCAACACGCTTGCCCAGCAGGTTCTGGCGGAAGCGGCCCTGCTTGCCTTTCAGCATATCGGACAGGGACTTCAGCGCACGGTTGTTGGCACCGGTGACCGGGCGGCCGCGGCGGCCGTTATCGATCAGGGCATCCACAGCCTCCTGCAGCATACGCTTCTCGTTGCGCACGATGATATCGGGCGCACCCAGCTCCAGCAGGCGGCGCAGACGGTTGTTACGGTTGATGACGCGGCGATACAGATCGTTCAGGTCGGAGGTGGCGAAACGGCCGCCATCCAGCTGCAGCAGCGGGCGCAGATCCGGCGGGATCACGGGGATGACCGTCATGATCATCCACTCGGGGCGCTGGTTGCTCTCCAGGAAGCTCTCGACACACTCGAGACGCTTCAGCAGGCGGACGCGCTTCTGGCCGTTGGCATGCTCCAGTTCCTCGCGCAGCTCGGTAGAGAGCTTCTCGAGGTCGATCTCGGCCAGCAGCTTCTGGATGGCTTCAGCACCCATGCCGGCTTCGAACGTATCCTCGTACTTTTCGCGCATCTCCTTGTACTCGCGCTCGGTCAGCAGCTGTTTTTTCTCCAGCGGGGTGAAACCGGGGTCGGTAACAATGTAGTTGGCGAAGTAGAGGACTTTATCCAGCTGACGGGGGCTGATGTCCAGCATCAGGCCGATACGGCTGGGGATACCCTTGAAATACCAGATGTGCGAAACAGGTGCGGCCAGTTCGATGTGGCCCATGCGCTCACGGCGGACCTTGGCGCGGGTGACTTCAACACCGCACTTATCGCAGATCTTACCCTTGTAGCGGATGCGCTTGTACTTACCGCAGTGGCACTCCCAGTCCTTAGTAGGTCCAAAAATGCGCTCGCAGTACAGGCCGTCGCGCTCCGGCTTCAGGGTACGGTAGTTGATGGTTTCGGGCTTGGTGACCTCACCATAGCTCCAGGCACGGATCTGGTCCGGGGAGGCAAGGCCGATCTTAATAGAATCGAATTCTTTATTTTCCATTCAGCGAACCCTCTCAAATTCAATATGACACACGATTCAGCGATCAATCATCGAAGGAATCAGACTCGATCGCGGCGAGATCCTCAGCGCTGGGGCCGGCATCCTCGTCCAGATCATCGTCAAAGCCGTCATCGGCATCCTTGACGCTGTACTCATCCTGCAGCTCGCTTTCGACCATGACGTTATCGCCCAGGTCGTAATCGCTGTTTTCAAAGCTGCTGTCATCGTCGTCAAATTCCTGACGCATGTCAACGGCGTTGCCTTCCTTATCCTGCACAACGATATCCAGGCCAAGGCTCTGCAGCTCTTTGAGCATAACGCGGAAGCTCTCGGGGATACCGGGACGCGGGATGGGATCGCCCTTGACGATGGCCTCGTAGGTCTTGACACGGCCCACGACATCGTCGGACTTGATGGTCAGGATCTCCTGCAGGGTGTAAGCGGCACCGTAAGCTTCCAGTGCCCAGACTTCCATCTCGCCGAAGCGCTGGCCGCCGAACTGGGCCTTGCCGCCCAGAGGCTGCTGGGTGACCATGGAGTACGGGCCGGTGGAACGGGCATGGATCTTATCATCGACCAGGTGATGCAGCTTGAGGTAGTACATATAGCCGACCGTGACCTTGCTGGGGAACTGCTCGCCGGTACGGCCATCATAAACGGTGGTCTTGCCGTCATCGGTCAGATCGATCTTGGAGAAGTCGATGATATGACCGTTCTCGCCCATCAGGCGGGGCAGCTTGGTCGGATACTCGGGGGCGTTCTCGCCGTGCCACTTCTCGCGGGCCTCGGCGAAGCAGTCACGCAGGTCGGCTTCGTGGGCACCATCGAAAACGGGGGTCTGGACCTTCCAGCCCAGAGCCTTGGCGACATAGCCCAGGTTGACTTCCAGCACCTGACCGATGTTCATACGGGAAGGAACGCCCAGGGGGTTCAGCACGATGTCCAGCGGAGTGCCATCCGGCAGGAACGGCATGTCCTCCTGCGGCAGAATGCGGGAAACAACACCCTTGTTGCCGTGACGGCCGGCCATCTTATCGCCTACGCTGATCTTACGCTTCTGGGCGATGTAGCAGCGTACGCACATACGCACACCGGGCTGCAGTTCGTCACTGTTCTCGGGGGTAAAGACTTTCACGTCCACCACGATACCGTAAGCACCGTGGGGCACACGCAGAGAAGTATCGCGGACTTCGCGGGCCTTCTCACCGAAGATGGCGCGCAGCAGGCGCTCCTCGGCGGTCAGCTCGGTCTCGCCCTTCGGGGTGACCTTGCCGACCAGGATGTCGCCGGTCTTGACCTCGGCACCGATGCGGATGATGCCGCGATCGTCCAGGTCTTTCAGAGCGTCATCGCCAACGTTGGGGATGTCGCGGGTGATTTCCTCGGGTCCCAGCTTGGTGTCGCGGGCTTCGGTCTCGTACTCCTCGATATGGATGGAGGTGTAGACATCCTCGCGGACCAGCTTCTCGTTCAGCAGAACGGCGTCCTCGTAGTTGTAGCCTTCCCAGGTCATGAAGCCGATCAGGGCGTTCTTGCCCAGGCTGATCTCGCCGTTCTTGGTGGCGGGACCGTCAGCCAGCACATCGCCTTCCTTGACGACATCGCCAACATTGACGATGGGGCGCTGGTTGTTGCAGTTGCCCTGGTTGGAGCGCATGAACTTGATCAGCTCATAGGTGTCGGCAGAACCGTCGGCGCAGCGGACAACGATCTTCTCGGCATCCACATACTCCACGGTGCCTTCGCGGGCAGCCAGGATGCAGACACCGGAGTCGGTAGCAGCCTTGTACTCCATACCGGTAGCAACAATGGGCTGCTGGGTGACCATCAGAGGCACGGCCTGACGCTGCATGTTAGAACCCATCAGGGCACGGTTACAGTCATCGTTCTCCAGGAACGGGATGCAGGCCGTAGCAACGGAAACCATCATACGGGGAGAAACATCCATGTAGTCGACCTGAGAAGCGTCAAACTCCTGGATGTCGTTGCGGTGACGGCCGGAAACGCGGGGACGGACGAAGTGGTTGTTCTCGTCCAGCGGCTCGTTGGCCTGGGCAACGATATATTCGTCCTCGACATCGGCGGTCATGTAGACGACCTCATCGGTAACGGTGCCGGTGGCCTTATCGACCTTGCGGTACGGGGCCTCGACAAAGCCGTACTTGTTGATCTTGGCGTAGGTAGCCAGGTAGGAGATCAGACCAATGTTGGGACCTTCAGGGGTCTCGATCGGGCACAGACGGCCATAGTGGGTGTAGTGAACGTCACGGACCTCGAAACCTGCGCGGTCACGGGACAGACCGCCGGGGCCCAGGGCGGACAGACGGCGCTTGTGGGTCAGCTCGGCCAGGGGGTTGTTCTGGTCCATGAACTGAGACAGCGGGCTGGAACCGATGAACTCTTTGATGGCGGCCACAACAGGGCGGATGTTGACCAGGCTCTGCGGGGTGATCTCGCCGTTCTCCTGGTTCTGCAGGGTCATGCGCTCACGAATGACGCGCTCCATGCGGGAGAAGCCGATGCGGAACTGGTTCTGCAGCAGCTCGCCGACACTGCGGACACGGCGGTTGCCCAGGTGGTCGATCTCATCGGTCACGCCGATGCCGTGGTCAAGGCCCAGCAGGTAGTTGATGGAAGCGAAGATATCGTCAACGGTGACGGTGCGGCTGATCAGAACGTCATGGTTCTGGCGCAGCAGTTCCTTCTGCTCCTCGGGGTCAGAGGTGGTCTCGAGGATCTTGCGGATCTCGGCGAAGTTGGCGCGCTCGTTGATGCCGGCCTCAGCATCGACATCGAAGCTGAAGAAAGGCTGAGCGTCCACGCAGCCGTTGGAGACTACGATGACGGGGTAAGCCTCCTGGCCCTTCTTCTCCACCAGGACGGTGACGCGGGTAACACCGGCGGCATCGATCTCGTTGGCCTTGGCCAGGTTGATCTTCTCGCCCTTGGCGGCCAGCAGTTCGCCGGTCAGGGGGGCGATGATATCCTCGGCGGCCTTGTAACCGGCAATGCGGCGGGCCAGCGCGAGTTTGTTGTTCATCTTATAACGGCCGAAACGAGCCAGGTCGTAGCGGCGCGGGTCGAAGAACAGGGCATCCAGGTGAGAACGGGAGCTTTCCACCGTCGGGGGCTCGCCGGGGCGCAGCTTGCGGTAGACTTCCAGCAGGCCTTCCTCGGTGTTGTGGGTGATGTCCTTTTCCAGCGAAGCGTTGATCTTCGGCTCGGAATCGCCGAAGAACTGCTTGATCTGCTCATCGGTGGACAGGCCCAGGGCACGGATCAGGGTCGTGACAGGCAGCTTGCGGTTCTTATCGATGCGGACATAGAAAACGTCCTGGGAGTCGGTCTCGTACTCCAGCCATGCACCGCGGTTGGGGTTCATGGTGGCGGTGAACAGGTCCTTGCCGGTACGATCCTTGCTGGAGCCGTAGAACACGCCGGGAGAACGAACCAACTGGGAGACGATTGCACGCTCGGCACCATTGGAGATAAAGGTGCCGGAATCGGTCATGAGCGGGAAGTCGCCCATGAAAATTTCCTGCTCCTTGACCTCGCCGGTCTGCTTGTTGAACAGACGGGCAGTGACGTACAGGGGCGCTGCGTACGTAGCGTCCCGTTCCTTACATTCTTTAATGGTGTACTTGGGGTTTTTGTCCAGGCGGTAGTCAACAAACTCCAGCACGAGATTGCCGGTATAGTCCTCGATAGCGGCAATGTCGTGGAAGACTTCGTGCAGACCTTCCTCCAGGAACCAGTTGTAAGAGTTTTTCTGGATCTCGATCAGATTGGGCATGCCAATCACTTCGTTGATGCGGGAAAAGCTCATGCGGGTCGTTCTGCCGTTTTGTACGGGCTTGACCTTTACCATAAAACGCGACCACTCCTATTCCGTAGATTAACAAAGTTGGCAAAAGCTGACCTAAACGGAGGGTGTGAAAGCGATGTATATTCGTCGTTTTTCACAAACTTTTGAATTTTGTCGTTTTCGCAAAATCCCTTTAGGGCGCTCTATTCCATTTTTGTGATACTGTTTCAGTATACAGGGTAAAAGGCTTGCTGTCAAGGCTTTTTCGGCTTTTTTGCGAAGTTTTTCTTGCAAATCGAACGCCCGGGTGGGTGTAACAAAATTTCGGCATATTGACGGTTTTGCACCGAATTGCAGGGGTTGACAAATTCATAACGGGCGCTATATCCCCTGCTTTTAGGCAGTTTTACCAAGGATGTGGACATCTTTTTGCGCAGGATTGCTCTTGACATTTTGTATAAAAAGGAAAAGTGCCCCCTCTTTCGAGGAGGCACAAGATATTGTGTTGAAAAACCAGCAGGGGCATATTCCCTGTTTCACATGGCAATGATGCCAAACGCATTGGCCACGGAACTGGCCAGAATGATGGCTGCAAACACCGGGCAGAGCCAGCGGATCATGAAGTTGAAGATGCGCTTGCGGCGGAAGGTGCCTTCCCCTGCCAGCACTTCTTTTTCGATGCGTTCCACGCCGATGCCACGGGACACCAGCAGGCAGGTGGCGATGGCGGCGATGGGCATCATGACCGAGTTGGTCAGGAAGTCGAAGAAATCCAGGAACTGCATGCCGATGATCTTCACCCCGGCCAGCGGGCCGTAACCCAGGCTGGACAGCGTACCCAGCAGCACCATGATGATGCCCACCAGCACGGTAGCCTTGCGGCGGCTCCAGCCCAGCTCGTCCTGGAAAGTAGAGACCGCGCTCTCGGTCAGCGCAATGGAACTGGTCACAGCTGCAAACAGCACCAGCAGGAAGAACAGTACACCCACGGCACTGCCCAGCCCCATGCTGGCAAACACCTTGGGGATGGTGATGAACATCAGCGCCGGGCCAGCCTGCAGGGTGTCCGGGTCGCCGCCGGAAAACGCAAACACCGCCGGGATGATCATCAGCCCCGCCATGATGGCAATGAGAGTGTCAAAGATCTCCACATTCTGGGTCGCACCCTCGATGGAGACATCCTTTTTCATATAGGAGCCGAACGTAACCAGGATGCCCATGGCGATGGACAGCGAGTAGAACATCTGCCCCATCGCCGCGACAACGGTCATCCAGCTGAAGTTGGCAGGGTTGGGCACCAGGAAGTACTTAACGCCCGCCAGCGCTCCCGGCCGCGTGACCGAGTACGCCGTGATGATGAGCGACAGCACCACCAGCACCGGCATCATGACCTTGGAGACGCGCTCGACACCATTGCGCACACCGGCAAAGATGATGCCCAGCGTGAACAGCGCAAAGATCAGGAAGCAGATTTCCGTTGATGCACCGTTCGAAATAAAGACCGAGAAGTAGCCGTCCGCCGCCAGCGCCTGGCTTTGGCCGGTGAGATACCCCACCAGATATTTGATAACCCAGCCGCCGATGACCGAGTAATACGGCACGATCAGCACCGGGATGATAGCGTTGATCCAGCCGCCGAAGCCCAGAAAGCCGCCTTTCCTGCCCGGTTTGGCAAAGCTGGCGTACGCGCCCACCGGGCTTTTGCCGGTCATACGGCCCAGCGCGGTCTCGGCTACGATCATCGTGTAGCCGAAGGTGAGCGCCAGCACGATATAAATTAAAAGGAAGATGCCGCCGCCATACTTGGCCGCCAGATACGGGAAGCGCCAGATGTTGCCCAGCCCCACCGATGCCCCGGCCGCCGACAGCACAAAGCCGATCTTGCCGGAAAAACTGCTTCTGTTCTCGTTTTCCATTTTACCTACACGCCTCCGGGTTGTTTTTCGCACGGGTACAATTGTAGCACAAGCGTAGTTAAACTTCAAGATGAATTTTTTTCATGTTTCTCACTCTTGACCCTGACGTTGCGTTATAGTGTATGGTATACTTACCGCAAAGGAAAGCGAGGCCCTGCCCTATGATGACCGTAAACGAAGTCAGCCGACTGACCGGCGTGAGTATACGCGCGCTGCACTATTACGACCAGATTGGTCTGCTGCCCGCCGCCGGGCATACCGCCAGCGGCTACCGGCTGTATGACGATGCAGCCCTGGAACGTTTGCAGCAGATTTTGCTGTTCCGGGAATTGGAATTTTCGTTAAAAGATATCCGGGAAATCCTGCAAAATTCTGCCTTTGACCGGGAAAAGGCGCTGGAACAGCAGATCACGCTGCTGACACTAAAAAAGCAGCACTTGGAGGACCTGATCGCCCTTGCGGAAAAAATACGAATCACAGGAGGAACCATTATGGACTTTACCGCATTTGACACACAGAAGATCAAGGACTACGCCGCCCAGGCCAAGCAGCAATGGGGCGCGACACCGGAATACAAAGAATATGAGGAAAAAACCGCCCACAAAACGGAAAAAGAGATTTCCGACATGGGCAGCCAGCTGATGGAAATTATTGCGGCCTTTGGCAAGATGCAGGGTACAGACCCGGCCGCTCCCGCCGTGCAGGTTCAGGTGAAGAAGCTGCAGGATTTCATCACCGCGCACTACTACACCTGCTCCAACACGATTTTGAACCAGCTGGGCCAGCTGTACGCCGCAGGCGGAGAGTTTACCCAAAACATCAACGCCGCCGGTGGGGACGGAACAGCGGAGTTTGCACAAAAAGCCATTGAGGTGTATTGTAGGGGCGCACAGTGTGCGCCGGGAAGTTTGGTGGCAGCGCAAGACTCTGCGGGCGAACAATGTTCGCCCCTACAGCCCACACGCAAAGCCTCCCTTGTGTAAAGGGAGGTGCCCCGCAGGGGCGGAGGGATTGTGACCGTGCGAGGGTAATTCGATATACGGGCAAGATCACAATCCCTCACCGCCTATCGGCGGAGCCCCCTTTACACAAGGGGGGGCCTTTTGCGGGCCGATGACGAGCATCGGCCCCTACATACACGCATACCAAAACAGCAGCCCTGCCGGATCTGACAGGGCTGCTGTTGTTATGCGGAACGATTAAAAATCAATCCAGGAAATCACGCAGTTTTTTGCTGCGGCTGGGGTGGCGGAGCTTGCGCAGGGCCTTGGCTTCGATCTGGCGGATACGTTCACGGGTGACGTTGAACTCCTTGCCGACTTCTTCCAGGGTGCGGGGGCGGCCATCCTCCAGGCCGAAGCGCAGGCGCAGGACCTTTTCCTCACGGGGGGTCAGGGTCTTGAGCACATCGGCCAGCTGCTCTTTCAGCAGGGTCTGGCTGGCGGCCTCGGCGGGCACGGGGGCATCGTCATCGGGGATGAAGTCGCCCAGGTGGCTGTCCTCCTCCTCGCCGATGGGGGTCTCCAGGCTGACGGGTTCCTGGGCTACGCGCATGATCTCGCGCACCTTATCCACGGGCATTTCCAGGCGCTCGGCGATTTCCTCGGCGCTGGGGTCGTGGCCGTACTCATGCAGCAGCTGGCTGGAAACTTTCTTGACCTTGTTGATGGTCTCGACCATATGCACCGGGATGCGGATGGTACGGGCCTGGTCGGCGATGGCGCGGGTGATGGCCTGGCGGATCCACCACGTTGCGTAGGTGGAGAACTTGAAGCCCTTGGTGTGGTCGAACTTTTCGACAGCTTTGATCAGGCCCAGGTTGCCCTCCTGGATCAGGTCCAGGAACTGCATGCCGCGGCCGACATAGCGCTTGGCGATGGAAACGACCAGACGCAGGTTGGCTTCGCTCAGGCGCTTTTTGGCTTTCTCGCCCTCGGGGCCGCCGGCCTGGATCTTCAGGGCCAGGTCGATCTCCTCCTCGGGGGTCAGCAGGGGTACGCGGCCGATCTCTTTCAGGTAGACCTTGACAGGGTCATCGATGGTGATGCCATCGGTGTTCAGGGCATCGTCAAAATCGTCAGCGCCCTCCTCACTGGTGCCACCCAGCAGGCTGGGATCAACATCGGTCACAGGGTCATCATCGATGACCTCGATGCCGTTGCTCTCCAATTCCTCGTAGAGCTTTTCCATCTGCTCCACGTCCAGGACGTGGCCGCTCTCCTCCATCGCATCGCTGATCTCGCTGTTGGTCAGCTTGCCAGCGCGGCGGCCGGTCTCGATCAAGCTGCGGATAGGATCTTTCTTTTCTGCCATAAGTACGTTCTCCTTTGGTTTTTGTATATGAAACTCTACTGTTTGAGAGGATTTCCTCAATCAGATTGCGGCGGGTCGGCTGCGCCTTTCTCCTTGCGGAGTTTCGAGAAGGCGCTTAAAAACTGGTCATCGGTGGTGCCTTTAACGGTCTGGCTCACCGGCTTGGCGTTTTCCAGTCGTTCCAGGTACATATCGATGTCCTCCTGCTGCAGGGGGTGCCCGGCGTTGACGGCCTGGGCACGATTGACTTCGGCCATCGGCTTATCGTCCAGCATCTGCTGCAGGCTGGTGATGTTCACCGGCAGCTGCTCGTCCGCACAGCGGAAGATGGCGCGCAGGGCTTCCTGCATTTCGGGCAGGACCACGGCCTCCATATTCAGGCGCTGGCGCACATAGGGGATCTTTTCGGGGCTTTGCAGCAGCGCGGCGATCAGCTGCCGTCCGGCGCTGGCGGCCCCCAAGGCGGTATCGCCCCCGGCGCTGTATGGTACGCGGATGTCCGCTGCATTGCCCTGCCCGGCCAGGTCGCGCTGTTCCTTGCGGCGGTCGCGGCGCTGGGTGCTGCGCAGCACATCGTTCATCTGCTCCAAAATCGCCTTTTTGCCCACGCCGGTTTCCTCGGCCAGGCGGCCCGCGTAAACGTCCCGCGCTGTGGGGCTGACCCCCTTGCGGGCAAGGATGTCGATGGCATCTTTCAGGTAGTTCAGCCGCCCGGCATTGTCCCGCAGGTCGTAGTTGGCGGCGGCCTTTTTCAGCTGGAACTCGGTCGGGTCAGCACTGCCGTCCAGCAGCATGGCGAACCGCTCTTTGCCGTATTTTTTGATGAACTCGTCCGGGTCTTTCGCGCCCTGGTAGCTCAGCACCCGCACATCGATGTCAGCATCGTTGAACAGCGCCAGGCTGCGGGCTGTAGCCTTTTGGCCCGCTTCGTCCGAGTCGTAACTCAGCACCACTTCCTCGGCGTACTCGGTCAGCAGCTTGACCTGTTCGGGTGTTAAAGCGGTACCGCAGGCGCAGACGGCGGTATCGAAGCCTGCTTCGTGCATCGAGATGACATCCATGTAGCCCTCGCACAAAATATAGCGTTTATTCGGCGATTTTTTGGCTACGTTCAGGGCGAACAGTGTGCGGGATTTTTTGTACACCATCGTCTCGGGGCTGTTGATGTACTTGGGCTTGGAGTCATCCAGCACACGGCCGCCAAACGCGATGATGGAACCGCGCACATCGATGATGGGCACCATGACGCGGTGGCGGAAGATATCATACAGGTTGCCTTTGGCGCTGCGCTTGACCAGGCCGGAGTGTTCCAGCTCCTCCTCGGAAAAGCCGAGGTGCCTTAAATAATGTAAAAGGCCGGTGAAATCCTCGGGCGCATAGCCCAGGCCGAAGCGGCGGATGGCGGCATCGGACAGGCCGCGCTTTTCCCGCCAGTAGCGGCGGGCCAGGGCAGCTTCGGGGGTGCGGGCGTTGAGCTGCTCATAAAAGTAGCGGGCGGCGCAGCGGTTGATCTCCAGCAGGCGCTGGCGGGCGCAGGATTCTTTGTCGTCCTCCTCGGGCAGGGGCATACCCGCGCGGGAGGCCAGCTGTTTGACGGTCTCGACATAGCCGAGGTTATTGTACTTGCGCACAAAGTTGATAACGTCCCCCGCCGCGCCGCAGCCGAAGCAGTAGAAGCTTTGGGTGTCCGGGTAAACCACGAAGGAAGGCGTTTTTTCGTTATGGAACGGGCAAAGCCCGGTAAGGGTGCGCCCCCGGCGGCGAAGCTGGACGTATTGGCCTACGACCTCCTCAATATCGTTGCGGCGAACGACTTCCTGGATATATTCCTGGGGAATCATACCTCGCGGGGCACCTCCTTTTTACAAATTTACAGCACCGTCCACTTTTTGGGGACGAACAGGTCCTCGAAAAGGCGGGTGGCGAATTCATCGCTCATGCCGCTGATGTAATCGGTCACGGCGCGGTCAACGCCCTCGTTGTAGGCGATCTGCAAGTAGAAGTTGGGCATCAGGGTCGGCTCCTCGCACAGGCGCTCGTACAGCTCGGCCACAAGCTTGTCCACTTTCTTTTCCTCGCGCTTGGCTTCCTTGTCCACGTAGACTGTGGAGTACATGAAGTCTTTCAGCACGGCGTAGGCGGCATCCACTTCGGGCGAAAAGTTGATGCGGCCGTTCTGGCTGTGCTTAATTAAATCTGTAATCATCGTGGTGATGCGCTGGGATTTGGTGGTGCCCAGCACGGCCACGGCTTCGGGCGGGAGCTGGCGGGGGTCCAGCACACCGGCGGTGACGGCATCCTCGATGTCGTGGTTCAAAAAGGCGATGTGGTCCGCGCGGCGCACCACGCAGCCCTCGGGTGTGCGGGCCCAGGCACCGGTGGTGTGGGTGACGATACCGTTGCGCACCTCCCAGGTCAGGTTAAGGCCCCTGCCGTCTTTTTCCAGGAAATCCACCACCCGCAGGCTTTGGCGGTAGTGGGTAAAGCCGCCGGGGCACAGGCGGTTCAGCGCGCGCTCCCCCGCGTGGCCAAAGGGGGTGTGGCCCAGGTCGTGGCCCAGGGCGATGGCCTCGGTCAGGTCCTCGTTCAGGCGCAGGGCGCGGGCGATGGTGCGGGCGATCTGCGCCACTTCCAGCGTGTGGGTCAGCCGGGTGCGGTAGTGGTCTCCCTCGGGCGAAAGAAAGACCTGGGTTTTCTGCTTTAAGCGGCGGAACGCCTTGCAGTGGATGATGCGGTCGCGGTCCCGCTGGTAGCACGGGCGGATGGGGTCCTCGTCCTCCGGGCGGCGGCGGCCCTGGGTGGACTGGCTCAGGGTAGCGTAGCGGCTCAAGGTCTGGCGCTCGATCGCCTGGGTTTCTTCGCGGATGGTCATGGTCAGCAGCCCCCTTTCCGGCTTATGGCAGCCCTGCCTTTGCGCCGCTCTGCAGCTGCGGCACACGGGGCAGTTCCGCCTTATTTTTCCCTCTATATATAAATACGATAAAACTTGGCGAAATACTCTTTTTTTGTGGGAAGTTTTTTAGATTTTTTTAAAACGGTGCGTAAGTCGCTGCCGAAACATTTACCTCGGCGCTGCCGCGGGTCAGTTCGGTCAGCTTGGCGCACAAGGGTTCTTCTTCCCCGGCAGGCATCCGCCAAAGTAAGGTGACGGCATCGTCAAACACGGGTTCTTCCAGCTTGGCCCCCGCTGCGGCGATGATCCGCTGGGCCTGCTCGAATTGGGCGTAGGGCACCCGCAGGCGGCAGTCCACCACCAGCCGCATGCTGACTAGCTCGGCGTTTTGCAAAGCGCCGCTGGCTGCCGCCGTGTAGGCGCGCACCAGGCCGCCGGTGCCCAGCAGGATACCGCCAAAATACCGCGTTACCACTACAATGACATCCGACACCCCCGCGTGGCCGATGGTCTCCAGCACCGGGGTGCCGGCAGTCTTGGCAGGCTCGCCGTCATCAGAGTAGCGGGTGCGGCCGTTTTGCAGCACGTAGGCGTAGACGTTATGCCGGGCGGTGCGGTTGGCAGCGCGCACGGCGTTCAGCACGGCCAGGGCCTTTTCCTCGGTATCGGCAAAGGCGGCGGTGGCAATAAAGCGGCTGCGCTTTTCCTCGTACTCAAAGGTCGAGGTCCCCCGCAGGGTCTTGTAGTCAGGCATGGCGGCACTCCTTGGAATTATTTATACAGCCAAAAATACCCCAGATGTTGCCATCTGGGGTATAAGATGCAGTTAAAATTACTTGCCGGACTTGGCAAAACGGCGCTTGAAGCGCTCGACACGGCCACCGGTATCGACCAGCTTCTGCTTGCCGGTGTAGAACGGATGGCACTTGCTGCAAACTTCGACATGGATCTCCGGCTTGGTGTCACGGGTGTGAATCACGTTGCCGCAGGCGCAAGTGATGGTGCAGTCCACATAGTTCGGATGGATGCCCTGTTTCATGGTTATTTCACCTCTTTCTCGATTATGATAACGGGAGCCATACTTGATATATGTGCTCATCACAATCTCCGAATTGCGGCTACCAGCGCCCACCATCCTGTGCGAGCGGAGCAGCCATCTGAACGATTGCTGAAATATTTTAGCAGATTTTTGGGGCGATGTCAAGTATTTTTTTGCGTTGCGTATAAGCGTATAAGCGTATAAGGCTCCCTCTGTGAGGGAGCTCAGCTTGTAGAAAAAGTCCGTTTTGGCAGTCACGCCAAGGCGGGCTTTTGCATTT
>CAVKDR010000011.1:0-2291 GCA_963655125.1 Bulleidia sp. | reverse complement strand
GTCATGCGCGGCGGCCGCGAGATGGACAACCACTTTGAGTGCATGTGGGATCTGTTCCGCTCCATCCCGTCCATCGAGGATGAAAACCACACCGTCCTGGACGAGTACTACTGGCTGAACAAAGCCGACCCCAACTACAGCCTTTGCCGTGCCACCGTCAACCGTGGCCAGGATGCCCACACCGATGGCAAGTTTGGCCTGTCGGACAAGGGCGCGATGGAAATTCTGCAGCTGTTCATGACCCCGGACGAAAAGCTGTACGATAAAAAGATCACCGACTTTTTCGATGATGAAGTGCTGAATACCAACTTCTGGATGTATTGGCGTACAATGTTCGCCTTCGAGAACTGGCACAGCGCCCTGGAGATGAAGCGCTACCTGCAGCGCTATATCCACCACATCGGCGGCCTGCCGGACTTCACCGCCCTGCGCTTTACCCGCTACAACCAGTACGAGTCGATGATCCTGCCCATGGTCAAGTACCTGGAGGGCTTCGGTGTACAGTTCCACTACAACACCAAGGTCGTCAACGTGGCCTTTGACTGCGCTGGCGGCAAAAAGCAGGCTACCCGCATCGACATCCTGCGGGATGGACTGGAAGATTGCATCGACCTGACCGAGAACGACCTGGTGTTCATCACCAACGGCGGCTGCGTTGAGAACTCCACCATCGGCAGCCAGAACACCGTGGCCCCCTACCGCCCCGAGATCAAAGAGGGCGGCGGCTGGGACCTGTGGCTCAAGATCGCGGCCCAGGACCCCAGCTTCGGCCATCCTGATAAGTTCTGCTATGATCCCGAACTCTCCAACTGGATGAGCGCCACCATCACCACCCTGGACCAGAAGATCGTGCCCTATATCAAGAAGATCTGCAAGCGCGATCCGTTCAGCGGCAAGGTCGTCACCGGCGGCATCGTTACCGTGCAGGATTCCAGCTGGCTGCTCAGCTGGACGCTGAACCGTCAGCAGCAGTTCCGCGACCAGCCCAAGGATCAGCTTTGCGTCTGGGTCTACGGCCTGTTCAGCGATAAGCCGGGCGATTTCGTCAAAAAGCCGATGCGCGAGTGTACCGGCAAAGAGATCTGCATGGAGTGGCTGTACCACATCGGTGTACCCACCGACCAGATCGAGGAGATGGCCGCCAACAGCGCCAACACCGTGCCTTGCATGATGCCCTATATCGATGCCTTCTTTATGCCCCGCGCTGCGGGCGACCGCCCCGATGTGGTGCCCGAGGGCGCTGTGAACTTCGCGTTCCTGGGCCAGTTCGCCGAGACCGAGCGCGATACGATCTTCACCACCGAGTATTCCATCCGCACCGGCATGGAAGCTGTCTACACCCTGCTGAACGTTGACCGCGGCGTACCCGAGGTCTGGGGCAGCGTGTATGACATCCGCTGCCTGCTGGATGCCACCGTGAAACTGCGCGATGGCAAAAAGATCACCGACATGGAAATGCCGCTGGTAGGCAAGCTGGCCCTGAAAGAAGCCCTGAAAAAGATCGAGGGCACCGAAGTGGAGAAGCTGCTGAAAGAGTATAATGTGATTTAAACGCCTTTTATAAAAGAAGCAAGGCCCCGCCAATCTCGGCGGGGCCTTGCTCTGTTTGTGCTTTAGGTTGCGGCTATTTTAACCGCGTACGGCGATGCACTCGATCTCCACCAGGGCATTCTTGGGCAGGGCGGCGATCTGCACACAGCTGCGGGCGGGATACTCGTGGAAATACTGGGCATAGATCTCGTTCACGGTGCCAAAGTCACCCAGGTCCTGCACAAAGACCGTGGTCTTGACAACGTTGTCCAGGGTCAGCCCGGCCTCAGCCAGCACAGCCTGCAGGTTCTTCAGAGACTGGTGGGTTTGTGCGGTCACGCCCTCGGGCAGAACGCCGGTGGCGGGGTCCAGGCCCAGCTGGCCGCTGCAGTAGACGGTGCTGCCGGTGTCTACGGCCTGCACATAAGGGCCGATGGCAGCGGGTGCCTTATCCGATACGATACGCTTCATACAAAACAACTCCCTCTTAATTTGTAAAGCGGTGCTGTGCATTTCCCGCCCGGCGGGCGGGAAAAGTACGGCATTACTTTATGAAGATGGCCTTATTGTACGCGCGTTTGGGCAAAATGTAAAGAGATTTATTTGGATTTTGGCTTTGTAGGGGCGAGCATTGCTCGCCCGCGGGCCGATGCAAGCATCGGCCCCTACACATTGTGCACGTAGGGGCGGATTCTATATCCGCCCGCAGCTTGTAGAAAAAGTCCGTTTTGGCAGTCACGCCAAGGCGGGCTTTTGCATTT
>CAVKDR010000010.1:0-10812 GCA_963655125.1 Bulleidia sp. | reverse complement strand
ACCCAAAAGCTAAAAAATGCAGGAGTGCTGCATTTTTCTTAACGCTTTTGGGTCCTTCTCCGCATTGACCCCTTCGGGGCCAATATCCCCCTGCAAAATAGCGCTGTAGGGAGGGGTCTTGACCCCTCCGAGGTACCCACGCGTGGAGGGGTCAAGACCCCTCCCTACGGAACAACCATAAAATGGTATTTGGCCCCGGAGGGGCCAGACGGAGAGAAGCAAAAAAGCGTTAAGAACCGTGCAGCACTCCTGCACGGTTTAGCTTTTTTGCTTCTCGACCTCAACTTTGGGGTCCCTAGGGGCGAGCAGCCCCTAGGCCGTGCCCCGCGCCTCGGAAGTAGCGGGACTTTTCTGCTACTCTTTTGGTCACAAAAGAGTAGGAACAGCGGGCAGCCGCCCACTAAAAAAGGGCGTTGCCGCAAGGTGGCAACGCCCGTAAGAAAGCTATTAAAATTTATCTAGCGGTATAGTCCGCATCCAGTTCAGCCATGAGACGCTCCGCGCTTTCGCGGGTGTCGGTCATTCTCACGGCGTTGCGCAGGGGCAGGACGGCGCGGGGGGTGACGGAGAGCTCGTCCAGGCCCATGGCAAGGAACGTCTCGGTCAGGGCCAGGTCAGCGCCCAGCTCGCCGCAGATGCCCGCCCAGATGCCGTTCTTGTGGGCATTCTCGGTGACCAGTTTGATCAGGCGCAGCACGGCGGGGTGATGCGGGTCGTAGAAGCGGCCCAGGTCGTTGTTCTGGCGGTCGCAGGCCAGGGTGTACTGGGTCAGATCGTTGGTGCCGATGCTGAAGAAGTCCACCTCTTTTGCCAGGCGGTCGCTGTTGATGGCGGCGGCCGGGGTCTCGATCATGATGCCGATCTGCACGTCCTCGCTGTAGGGGATGCCCTCATGCTTGAGGTCGCGCTTGACTTCCTCGCACAGCTTCTTGGCTTCGCGCACTTCCCACACGCTGGTGACCATGGGGAACATGATGCCCAGCTTGCCATAGGCCGAGGCGCGGAACAGCGCGCGCAGCTGGGTGCGGAAGATCTCCGGGCGGGTCAGGCAGATGCGCAGGGCGCGCATGCCCATGGCGGGGTTGTCCTCTTTGGGCAGGTCAAAGTAGCCAATCTGCTTGTCGGCACCGATGTCCAGCGTACGGATGATGACTTCTTTGCCGTCCATGTCGGAGAGGACCTGCTTGTAGGCCTCGTACTGCTCGTCCTCGGTGGGGAAGGTGGAGGAGTTCAGATACAGGAACTCGCTGCGGAACAGGCCGATGCCGCCGCCATCGTTGACCTGCACGGCGTGGACATCTTCGGGCGAGCCGATGTTGCAGTAGATGCGGATGGTCTTGCCGTCCTTGGTCACGTTGGCCTGGCCCTTGAGGGTCTCCAACAGGCGCTGCAGGCGCTGCTGCTCCTCGCGCTTTTTCATCAGGCGCTCACGGGTGTCGTCATCGGGGTCGATGACCAGCGCGCCGGTGCTGCCGTCCGCGATGGCCTGGCGGCCCTCGTACTCAGGCTTGAGGGCATCGCCCACGCCGACAATGGCGGGGATGCCCATGGTGCGGGCCAGAATGGCCGTGTGGCTGGAGCCGGAACCGCCCGCCGTGATGAAGCCCAAGATCTTGGACTTGTCCAGCTGGATGGTCTCGGAGGGGGCCAGGTCGTCAGCGGCCAGCAGGACCGGCACATCGGAGGCGATGCCGCCCTGCACCACGCCGCACAGGATGCTGAGGATGCGCTGGCTGACATCCTTGACATCGGCAGCGCGGGCCTGCATGTAGGCATCGTCCATGGATGCGAACATCTCGGCGAACTGCTCGGCGGTGTCGGAGACGGCGGCCTCAGCGTTCATCTTCTGGTTGGTGATGCGGTCCTCGATGGCTTCCTCGTAGTCCAGGTCCTCGGCCATCATCTGGTGGGTCTCAAACAGCATGGCGGCTTCATCGCCGGCCTCGGCGCGGGCCTGCTCGGCCAGCTGGCCCAGCTGTTCGACTGCGCCGGTCTGGGCACCCTTGAAACGATGCCACTCGGCATCGGTATCTTCTACGGTATAGCGCTTGATTTCGGCGGTGGCGCGGCGGTAGTAGTACAGCGGGCCTACGCCTACACCGGCGGAAACGCCCTTGCCCTGAATGGTGATCATTGTGCAAAATCCTCCTTTTTAGTAGGATGCGAAAAAGCCGCGTCCACCGTTTGTCTGGGGCGGCCGCGGCTAAAGTTAGCCTGGATTACAGGTGCTCGTTGAAGAACTTCTCCATGGCGGGGGCAGCGGTGTCCTCGTCAGCGCCCTCGATGCGGACGGTAACGGTATCGCCGCACTTGATGCCCATGCCCATCAGAGCCATCAGGCGGGTAGCGTCAACGGCCTTGCCGTTCTTGTCCACGATGGTAACGGTGCTCTGGCAGGCCTTGGCCTCTTTTGCCAGCATGCCGGCGGGACGGGCGTGAATGCCAACGGGCTCTTTGATCGTATAGGTGAACTCTTTCATTACAGTATCCTCCTAATTCTCCGCCTAATTTTGGCGCGGAGCTTCTCCATTAAGTCGTTATAATAATAACACACTGTGCCCAAAGCGTCAACCGAAAAAGGAGGATTTATCCCCGTACATTTTGGCGATTTGTGCATAAAATATGCGGTTTGGACGGGCGGATTCTCCATGCGGATGCAACATGGGGTACAGGTTTGGGCGGGGCAGGGTGAATGTGCCGTTTGGTTGGCGGTTAGGCTAAAAAGTCACGCAGCACATCCTCGGGCCGGGGCGTGTGCAGCGGGTAGCGGGCCCGCAGGGTGGGGGCGGCGCTGTCCATGATGTAGGGGGTACCCACCAGGTCCAGCATGGCGGTGTCGTTGTAGTTGTCGCCAAAGGCCATGACCTGGGCGGGGGTGAAGCCCAGCGTTTGGCAGAGCAGCGCCACGCCGGTGCCCTTGTTGGCGAGGGTGGTGTCGATCCAGTACGGTCCGGCCACGGCGGCGTTGGCCTGCTGCCAGCGGGGGACAAAGCGGTCCACGTAGTGTTCCACGCCCTCGTGCAGGTAGACGCTGACCTTGACGATGTCCTCTGGGATCTCGGCGGGGTCGTGGATGATTTTGTACTTGTTGCCGATGAATTTTATCCGATCCAGCATGCCCAGCCCGCGCTCCATCAGGTAGGAGCAGCACTGGCCGGAGAGCATGACCTCGCCCTGGCTGTCGCTGCGGTTCCACATGTCCCAGGCGATCTCCTCGGCCAAGGCGCGGGGCATGGGATTTTTGCCGATGCACTGTTCCTCTTTGTAGAGCACACCGCCGTTTTCGCAGAGGAAAACGCAGCAGTCGGCCACCGGCGCGAACAGTTTGCGCAGGCTGGTGTACTGCCGCCCGGAGGCCGGGCAGAACAGGATGCCCCGGGCGGAGAGGGCTCTGATTTGGGTGAAAATTTCATCGTCCAGGGTTTGTTTGCCGTATTGCAGCAGGGTGCCGTCAATATCGCTGCAGATGAGTTTGAGATCGGTGGGGATGGACATAAGTGGGTCTCCTTGCGGTTTTTGGGGGATATTAGGATACGTATATTGTAGCACAGGGGCGCAGGCTTTGCAATTTTGGGGGCGGGGGTGTATGATGGAATTATCGGATAGGTTGTAGGGGCGGATGCTGTGCATCCGCCCGCGGGTCGATGCGAGCATCGACCCCTACATAGTGAAATTGTGATGCTTTGGGTTGGGGAGGAATGTACCATGGCGATTTATACGGTAAACGGCCATACGCCGCAGGGGGACAAGGCGGCGTTTGTGGCGGACAATGCTACGCTGGCGGGGGATGTGACCCTGGCCGAGGGCAGCAGCATTTGGTACGGTGCGGTGCTGCGGGCGGATACCGGGCGTATTACCATCGGCGCAGGCAGCAACGTGCAGGACAACGCTGTGCTGCACACCGGCCCGGGGCTGGATGTTGTGGTGGGGCGCAATGTGTCGATTGGGCACAGTGCTGTGGTGCATGGGTGTACCATCGGGGATGATTGCCTGATTGGCATGCATGCCACGATTTTGAATGGTGCGGTGATTGGGGATGGGTCGCTGGTGGCCGCAGGGGCCTTGGTGACCGAGAATACGGTTGTGCCGGCTGGCAGCCTTGTTGTGGGTGTGCCGGGGAAAGTGGTGAAGGCTGTTTCGGAGAAACAGAGAAGCGCTATTATGGCGAATGGGGAGGAATATCGAGAGTTGGCGAAGATTCATGCGGCGGCGGTTGCTGGTGCGGGTGCGGCGGGTGTCACCACCTTGCGGTGACACCCTTATGTAATGGGTTGCACCCATAAGAGCCTTCCTTTTTGTGACCAAAAAGGAAGCGAAAAAGTCTCGCTGTTGCGGGGCAGCGAACCCCGCCTTAGGGGCTGCTCGCCCCTAAGAACCCCAAAGAGGAGGGTCGGAGCACAAAGCGCCTAAAAATGCAGGAGTGACTGCATTTTCTTAACGGCGCTTTGCACTCCTCCCGCATTGACCCCTCCGGGGCCAAAACGTACGGATATAGAGGCTGTAGGGGCGATCATTGATCGCCCGTGGAATCTGCCGTTACCACAAAACTGCGCGGGCGAACAGTGTTCGCCCCTACACCTATATAAAATGGTACTGTAGGGAGGGGTCTTGACCCCTCCTAGGGACCTGGCGTGACCTCATGTTTTATCATTTGTTGCAACTATAAATTCAAACGTAGGGGCGGATTCCATATCCGCCCGGTGGGTACGCGTACCGGCCGGGGGCTTGACCCCTCCGGCGGGGGCGCGCTATAATAGCCACAAATCAATCTATGTGAGGTGCAAACTATGGCTTTACAAATTGCAGTGCTGTCTACCAGCCGGATCGTGGCGGAGGTGATGCGGGAAATTGGCAATTGGCCGGAGGTCAATGCGGCCGCCATCATCTGCCGCCCGCAAAGCGCCGAAAAGGCCCAGGCCTGGGCGGCGGAGTACGGTGTGCCTGCTGTGTATACCGATGAGGATGCCGCCTACGCGGCGGGTGGGTTCGATGCGGTGTACATCGGCACGGCCAATCACCTGCACTATGCGGCGGCCAAGCGCGCCCTGCAGGCGGGGTATCACGTGCTGCTGGAAAAGCCGTTCACCGCTACGGCAGCCGAGGCGCGGGAGCTGTTTGCCCTGGCGGATGCCAAGGGGCTTGTCCTGATGGAAGCCATCACGATTCCCTACCTGCCGCAGTACGCCTTTTTGCAGGCCGAACTGCCCAAGATCGGCGAGGTGCGCGGCGCGATGGCAAGTTTCTGCGCCCGCAGCGCCCGCTACGATGACTACCTGAAGGGCATCTGGAACACCACCTTCGACCCGGCTTGTCTGGGCGGCGCGCTGAACGACATGAACGTCTACAACCTGCACCTGCTGTGCGGCTTGTTGGGTGCGCCCGACCGGGCCGAGTACCGCCCCAGCTGCGGGCCAAACGGCATAGATACTGCCGGTTTGGCATTGCTGGACTACGGCGGGTTCACGGCGGCAGCCCTGGCCGCCAAAGACAGCGAGGGCCGAAACGGCCTGGTGCTGCAAGGCCCCGGCGGCTACCTGGTGGTGGAGGGCGGCACCAACGCCCTGCCCGTGGTGTACAGTGTGCTGGGCGGTGTGCGCGGCGGCGGCACCCGTGTGGACGGACCCGTCCCGGAGCGCCACCGCATGGCGTATGAGTTTGCCGAGTTTGCGCGGATCATCGCCGAAAAGGACGCGGATGCCGAGGCCGAAGCCCGGATGCGCACCATGCGGGTGATGGAATTGCTGGATGTGCTGCATAAACAATAAATTGTGCGATGCCGTGCGGGCGGATATGGAATCCGCCCCTACGGAGACAGCTGTCCGGTTGTAGGGGCCGATGCTTGCATCGGCCCGCGGGCGCACACTGTGCGCCCCTACAAAAGAACCGTAATTTCTATGTATAAAACATCGTCCCTGGGCCAGACTATAGGCAAATACAATTGCCGAAAGGACCGGGGACGATGGAGCATTTGAAGCAATTTTTTAAGCAAAAGGGGCTGTATCTGGCCTGCCTGGCGGTGGTGTTTGCGGCCACGGCGGCCGGGGTGCTGGCGCTGCGCAGTGTTTTGAACCACGTTGTACAGCTGACCACCACACAGGAGGACACCCCATGGCAGGACGATACCACCGTAAACAAACCCGATACGACCCAGCCCGAGCCGGTGCGTACGCCTGCGCCTGCCTCATCGGCATCGCCGTCCTCGGATGCTGCTTCCAGTGCGCCCGCAGCATCGCCCGCACCCGCCGTCTCTGCCGCGCCGTCCGGTTCTGCGGCAAAGTCTTTGGACTTCTGGCAGGGTAAGGTGCTGGCCCCCTACAGCGGCGATGAGCTGGTGTACAGCGCCACCTTGGGCGACTGGCGCACCCACAACGGCGTGGATGTTGCCGCTGCTGCCGGGGCCGAGGTGCCCGCCGTAAAAGGCGGGCGGGTCGCCGTAGTGGAGGACGATGCCCTTTGGGGCGGCGTGGTGGAAGTGACTGATGCAGCTGGCTGTACCTGGCGGTACTGCGGTATTGTGCCCGCTTGTGTTGTGGGCGGTGATGTGGCTGCCGGGGATTCGATCGGGGTGGTTTCGGCCGTACCCGCCGAGGCGGATTTGGATTGCCATGTGCATTTGGAGTGTTTGAAGGATGGGGCTTGGGTGAAGCCTAAGGTTTAAATTTTAATATGCGCTTTAGCGGCCCTGCCTACCCTGCGGCAGGGCCTTTTATCATGGGCGGCCGCCCGGTAGCCTTCCTTTTTGGACACCCAAAAAGGAAGCGAAAAAGGTGCCCGCTACTTCCGATAGCGCGGGAGGCCCGGCTTAGGGGATTGCGGGGTTGCGAGCAAGGGGCCACAGTTGAGCGCAGCGAAACTGGGGAGCGAGCAATGTTCGCCCCAGCGGGGCGAATAACCGCACGAGCGGGTTTGCGTAGCAAACTGGCGGCGCTCGTTGTGCGCCGCCAAGCGCGCCCCTAAGAACCCCAAAGAGGTGGTCGAAGAACCCAAAAGCTAAAAAATGCAGGAGTGCTGCATTTTTCTTAACGCTTTTGGGTCCTTCTCCGTTTTGACCCCTCCGGGGCCGAAACGGGGCGTCGGGGACGCCGCCCCCTACGGGCAACCGTACGTGGGCTGTAGGGGCGATCATTGATCGCCCGTGGAATCTGGCGTAACCACAAAACTGCACGGGCGAACACTGTTCGCCCCTACAACCTCTACACCCTTACGTTTTGGCCCCGGAGGGGGTCAGACGGAAAGACGTAAAAAAGGAAAGCCTTGTGGTGGTAGCCCAATAGAAAAGGCCCTGCCGCAGGGTGGGCAGGGCCGGGAGGGGCGATATTGAAACTTAAAAATTATTCCGCATCCATCTGGTAATTGCGGGTGTTGAGCATGCGGGTGGCGTTGAGGACGGCGAGGACCATGACACCGACATCGGCGAAAACGCCCCACCACATGTTGGTGATGCCCAGGGCCGTCAGGATCAGGCAGATGGCCTTGACCGCCAGGGCAAAGACGATGTTTTCGTAGGCGATGCGCATGCACTTGCGGGAAATGCGCATGGCAAGTTCGATCTTGGCAGGGTCGTCATCCATCAGCACCACATCGGCGGCTTCGATGGCAGCATCGCTGCCCAGGGCACCCATGGCAATGCCGATGTCGGCGCGCATCAGGACGGGGGCATCGTTGATGCCGTCACCCACGAAAGCAAGCTCGGTCTTGGGCTTTTTGGCAGCCAGCAATTTTTCGACCCATTCCACTTTATCCGCAGGCAGCAGGCCGCCGTGGACTTCCTGCACACCCAGCTGGTTGGCTACGTACTCGCCTACGCGGGGGGAGTCGCCGGTCAGCATGACGGTGTGTACGCCCTGGAGGTTCAGGTGGGTGATGGCCCGCTTGGAGGTGGGCTTGACCTCATCGGAGATGACCAGGTGGCCGCGGAACTTGTCGTCCACGGCAACGTAGACCACCGTGCCGAACTTGCCGTCACCCTCGGCGTTCTGGTACATGTTGACGTTTTCCGCGTCCATCAGCTTTTTGTTGCCGGCCAGTACCCAGTGACCATCGATCTTGGCCTTGACACCCTGGCCCGCGATCTCTTTCGCTTCGGTCACGCGGCGGGGATCCAGGTCGGGGCAGGCGCGCTGGATGCTCTTGGCGATGGGGTGGTTGGAAACGCTCTCGGCCAGGGAGGCGTACTCCATCATCTGCAGGTCGTAGGCTTTGCCGTCAATGGGGATGACCTGGGTGACCTTGAACACGCCCTTGGTCAGGGTGCCGGTCTTATCAAACACAGCTACGCTGGTTTTGGACAGGGCTTCGAGGTAGTTGCCGCCCTTGACCAGGATGCCGCACTTGGACGCACCGCCGATGCCGCCGAAGAAGGTGAGGGGGATGGAGATGACCAGCGCGCAGGGGCAGCTGATGACCAGGAAGGTCAGAGCGCGCATGATCCAGTCAAGCCAGTTGCCCAGGAACAGCGGCGGCACAAAGGCCAGCACCAGCGCACCAATGCAGACGGCCGGGGTGTAGTAGCGGGCAAATTTGGTGATGAAGTTCTCGATGGGAGACTTCTTCAGGCTGGAATTTTCCACCAGATCGAGAATTTTTGCCACGGTGGAATCATCGTAGAGGGTGGTAGTCTCGATGCGGAGAACGCCATCCTCGTTGACGCAGCCGCTGATGACATCATCGCCGGGGCGCACGGTGCGGGGGCGGCTCTCGCCGGTCAGGGCGGCGGTGTTCAGCGTGGATTCGCCGGAGATGACCTTGCCGTCCAGGGGGATCTTCTCGCCGGGTTTGACCACGATGATGGAGCCGATCTCCACATCGTCCGGGTCAACTACGCTGACGTTGCCCTCGGCATCCTCCAGGTTGGCGCTCTCGGGGCGGATGTCCATCAGGGCGGTGATGCTGCTGCGGCTCTTGCCCACGGCGTAGGACTGGAACAGCTCGCCGATCTGGTAGAACAGCATAACGGCTACGCCCTCGCTGTACTCGCCGCAGGCGACTGCGCCCACCGTGGCGATGGCCATGAGGAAGTTTTCATCGAAAACTTCGCCGTTTTTGATGCCCATAAAGGCTTTGCGCAGGACATCATGGCCGATGATGAGGTAGGGCACCAGCCACAGGATAAGCTGGACGAACCAGGGCAGGCTGACGAAGCGGAACAGCAGCGCCAGAGCGACCGAGAGAATGCCTGCAACGATGATGCGCTGCAGCGTCTTTTTTTGCTTTTTGTTCATGGTGGGGAACCTCCGGTTGGGGCGGCCATAGCTGTGGCCGGGGTAGAGAAAGGCCCCCTTGTGCAAAGGGGGCTGGATGCGCGTTAGCGCAGACTGGAGGATTGTGACTTTACGGGGGAGGTCGACTTGTGGGCAAGGTCACAATCCCTCCGTCACGGCTGTGCCGTGACACCTCCCTTTGCACAAGGGAGGCTTTAGGCTCTGCTAAAATTACAGCTCGATCTCGAAGTCGGGCTCGACTTTTTTGGCGACCTTGACGGCTTCCTGCAGGACGGCATCGAACTTGTCGTCATCGGCTTCCAGCATCATTTTCTGGGCCATAAAGCTGATGCTGGCGTTGGTGACACCGGGCAGCTCCTTAACGGCGGTCTCGATCTTAGCGGCGCAGTTGGCACAGTCGACTTCGATAGCAAACTTCTTTTTCATGGTGGGTGACTCCTTTATATAAAATTAAAATTTAATTGGGGAACATGGGGAATGGGCACGGGCGGATATGGAATCCGCCCCTACGGTATAATGCTGCGGGCTGCCTGGCGGTTGTAGGGGCCGATGCTTGCATCGGCCCGCGGGCGAGCAATTGCGGGGTCGCGCAGCGATCAATGCCCCGGTGGGGCATTGAACCGCACGAGCGTGCCAGCTTTGCTGGCTGGTGGGCATCGTTTTGCCCACCAAGCGGCGCCCCTACAGAGCAACAGGGCATTTTTACTCCTCGACGTGGTCCATGCCGAGGGAGATCATGCTGCGGACGTGGTCGTCGTCCAGCGAGTAGTAGATGGCTTTGCCGTCCCGCCGGAACTTGACCAGTTTGCTGGTTTTGAGCACCCGCAGCTGGTGGCTGACCGCGCTTTGCGAGATGCCCACGACCTGGGCGATATCGTTGACGCAGAGTTCACTTTCGAATAAAGCATACAAAATTTTGATGCGGGTGGAATCCCCGAACACCCGGAACAGTTCGGCCAGATCGTAGAGGATCTCATCGCCGGGCAGGTCGTTTTGCAGCTTGGCGATGGCGGCATCGTCCAGGGGCTGGGTCTCTTGGATTTTTTCGATAGGGGCGATGTCTGGCATGGGGTGTGTCATCCTTTCATATGTTTATCTGTTCATATGTTAGCATGATATAAGGGGGATGTCAATAGGGTTTTTGAATAATTTTTAAGTTTGTGTGGGTGGGGGGGATAAATGGGAAGGTTGCGGGTTGGGTAAGATAGTTAGGAGGGGGGAGCATGGTTTGTTTTTTTGTAAACAAAAAGCAAACCGTAGAGGCGGATTCTATATCCGCCCGGACGGGTTTTGTGTTGCCGTTCATTTGCAAGGAGGGGTCAAGACCCCTCCCTACGGACCTAACGAAAATGACCGGCAAAATGGAAATGGACGGCCACGTACATGCGGGCGGATATGGAATCCGCCCCTACGGGATATTTGTGGGGGAGTTTTGGCCCCGGAGGGGTCAATCGGAGAGGAGTGAAAAAGCGTGAAGAAAAACGCAGCACTCCTGCGTTTTTTAGCTTTTTTGCTTCTCGACCACATCTTTGGGGTTCCTAGGGGCGAGCAGCCCCTAGGCCGGGCCTCCCGCGCTATCGGAAGTAGCGGG
>CAVKDR010000009.1:0-6133 GCA_963655125.1 Bulleidia sp. | reverse complement strand
AGCGTTAAGAACCGTGCAGCACTCCTGCACGGTTTAGCTTTTTTGCTTCTCGACCACATCTTTGGGGTTCCTAGGGGCGAGTAGCCCCTAGGCCGGGCCTCCCGCGCTATCGGAAGTAGCGGGACCCTTTTCGGTTCCTTTTGGGGTTCCAAAAGGAACATCTAGTGGAAGAATCCCACTAAAACGAGTGGAGCGCCGCAGGGTGGCGCGCAACGAAAGCAGTAAACTAAAACATAACAGAAAGGAAACCAAAAATGCAAACTCTTACCATCGATACTGGCATGAAAGAATATCTCATCAATAACCGGGCAATTCTGCGGTTTAATCCGGGGGACCCGAATTTGTACCATCGGTTCTTCGCGGCGGCACCCAAGCTGGACGCGCTGGATGCCGAGCTGACCGGCAAGCTGAAAGCCCTGCCCGAAGCGGACGATGCCGCCCGCACCCAGCAGGGGCTGGCGCTGCTGACTGACTATGACCGCCGCATCAAGGCGCTGCTGACCGAGATCTTCGGCGGCGAAAACGACTTCGACAAGGTGCTGGAGGGCGTGAACCTGGCGGGCACCGGGGCCAACGGCAAGCGGGTCGTGCAGAATCTTTTGGACGCACTCACGCCGATTTTGCAGGAGGGTGCGGCCCAGCACCTGCAAACCACTGCCGCCAACACCCGCGCCGAAGCCGATGCCGCCCGCGCGGCGCGGGAGCAGGCATGACACCCACGAACCTGTGGACGCTGCCCGAAACCGTACACTTTGCCGGGCGGGACTGGCGGGTACACACCGACTTCCGGGATGTGCTGGAGATCCTGCGCTGGCTGGATGGCTCCGCCGACCCGGCGCTGACCGACAGCGAACGGTGGTATGTGGCGCTGACCCTGTTCTACCAGGATTTTGGTTGCATGTCGCGAGAAAACTACCGCGATGCCTGCGAGGCGCTGGCAACATTTGTGCAGGCTGGCCGCCCCGATGGCGGGCCGCTGGCACCCCGGCTGATGGACTGGCAGCAGGACGCGGCGCTCATCGCGGCGGGCACGGCGCGGGCGGCCGGGCAAGACCTGCGCGCGCTGACCCACCTGCACTGGTGGACCTTTTTGGGCTGGTTCGACTGCATCACCGATGGGCCGTTTGCCACGGTGGTGGCCCTGCGGGACAAGCTGCGCCGCGGCAAAAAGCTGGAGCCGTGGGAGCGCGACTACTACCGCGCCCACCGGGCCGAGGTGGACCTGCGCCGCCCCGCCAGCCCCGAAGCGGACGCGGAAAAACAACGTCTGCTCGCACTTTTAAACGAGAACAAGTGAGGTGAAAATAACGTGGAAACGATTTCTTTTGATGAACTTTCCACCCTGGATGTGCCCAGCGCGGCCCTGCGCAGCAGCCTGGAAAAGATCGCATCGGCGCTGGACAAGGTGGGCGCGGCAGGCACCGATGCCCGCGCCGCCGTGGACGAGCTGCGCACCAGCCTGCGGGCGGCCGCCGCCCAAAGCGTGAAAAGCGCCCGCAGCCTGGCAAAATTTGACGAGATCAACCGGTTGAGCGCCCCTGCCGTCGAAAAAGCGGACACCGAGAAAACCACCGCTGCAGCGAAGAAAATCAGTAGCACCACCCGCAAAAGCAGCAGCCGGTCCGCCAGTAAGGCCAAGGCCGAAGCGGACGAGGAAGTGAGCATCTGGCAGGCGGCACTGCAAACCCTGCGGGATGCCTGGGATGGATTTTGGTTGTATCTGCAAACCTACTATGGCCCGGCGATCGCGGCGTGGCAGGCCGCGTGGGAGCAGATCAAACAGACCGCACTGGCCGTGTGGGAGCCGGTGCGGGCAGCGGCGCTGGACCTTTGGAATGGCGCACTGCAGCCCTTGGCTGACTACCTGCTGACGGTGTTTCTGCCTGGTGTGGCCAACAGTTTTTCCCAGGCGTTTGCGCCGATTTTGGGCGGAACCATCAGCACAGCCATGACAATTTTGGGTAACCTGTTCGTCTGGTTCTGCGGCCTGGTGGGGGACCTGGTCAACACCGTGGTGCAGCCCGCGCTGGCCCTGCTGCTGGAGATCTGGCAGGGGGTGATGGACGGCATCACCACCGCGTGGCAGACCTACGGGCAGCCGATTCTGGACGGGCTGGTGCTGGCGTTCCAGGGCTTGACCGACCTGCTGACCGCCCTGTGGCAAAGTGTGCTGCAGCCCGTTTTAACGGACCTGATTTCGCTGGTGGGCACCCTGTGGAGCGAGCATCTGCAGCCCCTTTGGCAGCAGTTGACCATGGCCCTGGGGGCGGTGATGAACCTGGTGCTGACCGTCTGGAACACCGTGCTGATGCCGCTGGCAACCTGGCTTGTCAGCACACTGGGACCGGTGGTAGCACAAGTATTTAACGGTATAGCGTCTGTAGTTGGCGTGGCGATCGGCCTGGTGGCGGATGCCGTCAACATTGGCCTGACCATTTTGCAAGGCCTGGCGGACTTTTTGACCGCCGTGCTGCAGGGCCGGTGGTCCACCGCCTGGAACGCCATGGCCGCTACTGTTACCGCCGTATGGGGCAAAATTACTTCGACCATTCAAAGCGTGGTCAGCGGCATTTTGTCGGTGGTGCGGGGCATGGTCAGCGGTATCCAAAGCGCCATCAACGGGGTGCTGTCCTCCCTTAGTTCGGTGCGCAGCGCGGCGGGCAGCGCCATCGGCTCGGTGATGGGTCACAGCCTGCCCACGGGTCTGCCCATCGTGGCCGGGCTGGAAAATCTGCCGGTTCCGGCGCTGGCGGCAGGCGCGGTCATCCCGCCCAATCGCAAGTTTCTTGCTATGCTGGGCGACCAGAGTGCGGGCACCAACGTGGAGGCTCCGCTGGCTACGATCCAGCAGGCAATGGCCGAGGTTTTGGCCGGTTGGAATGGCGCAAACGACAGCCAGCCCATCAACGTTTACATCGGCGAGGAACTGCTGGACAGCGTTATCGCCAACAGCGAGCGGCGGCGCAGTCTGCGCAGCGGCGGGAGGTGAGTGACATGGATATTTTGCTCATCAACGGCGTGGCGCTGCCCGCCCCCAACGAGTACAAGGTGCAGCTGAACGACCTGGACAGCAGCGACACCGGCCGCACCGAGGACGGCGTGATGATGCGCAACCGTGTGCGAGAGGGCATTGCCAAAATTTCTGCCAGCTGGGCGGCGGTTTCCACCGCAGACTGCGCGAAGATCCTGAACGCGGTGAGACCGGAAAGCTTTGATGTTTCGTACTTTTTTGGCGAGATACGAACGGCAAAAATGTATGCCGGCGACAGGTCTGCGGATTTGATTGCCGCCCGCGAGGGGCAAGGCGTTTGGGAGGTTAGTTTGAATTTGATTGAGTTTTGAGGTTGCCAGCTACCGTTGCGCGCCACCCTGCGGTGCTCCACTTATTTTAATGGGATTCTTCCATTAGATGTTCCTTTTGGAACCCCAAAAGGAACCGAAAAGGGTCCCGCTACTTCCGATAGCGCGGGAGGCCCGGCTTAGGGGCTGCTCGCCCCTAAGAACCCCAAAGAGGAGGGTCGGAGCACAAAGCGCCTAAAAATGCAGGAGTGACTGCATTTTCTTAACGGCGCTTTGCACTCCTCCCACATTGACCCCTCCGGGGCCAAAACGCAAGGGCATTAAGGTTGTAGGGGCGCACATTGTTCGCCCGTTGGCAATTGGAGGTAACGCAAAATTTTACGGGAGCATATGGAATGCTCCCCTACGGCGTTTTGGGGAACAATCTGCGGCCGCCATCGTTAGGCAATTCGTAGGGGGGATTCTATATCCGCCCGTGCAATTGAACGTAACGCAAAACTGCACGGGCGAACACTGTTCGCCCCTACAACGCAATCCTCGATAGGGCTTTGGCCCCGGAGGGGTCAATATGGAGAAGGAGCCAAAAGCGTTAAGAAAAATGCAGCACTCCTGCATTTTTTAGCTTTTGGATTCTTCGACCACATCTTTGGGGTTCTCAGGGGCGAGTAGCCCCTGAGGCGGGGTCCGCTGCCTCGCAACAGCGAGACTTTTTTCGCTACCTTTTTTGGTCACAAAAAAGGTAGGTCTAATGGTAGCAACCCACTATAAAAGGCCCTGCCGCAGGGTAGGCGGGGCCGCAAAGCCGCCCTATACAATCCAAACAATCTCAGAAAGGAATCAAAATGTACGATGTACCAAAAGAATATCAAACCGCTATCCGGTCGCCGACTCGGGCTGACAGGCTGGCGGGGAAGCTTATTTTGACCGATGGCAGCACTCTTTTGCTCACTGACAGCGCCGTCATTGCCGGGTCGGTCAGCGTGGACAACCAGTGCGTGTCCGGGCAGGAGCTGGCGTTCGGCAGCGTGTACATGGGGCAGGCCTCGCTGCAGCTGCGCACCGCGCTTTCCAGTGCGGCTTTTTACGATGCAGCGTTACAAATTGACTACGAATTGCAGTTGCCCGATGGCAGCTGGTACACCCTGCCGGTGGGCCGCTACACCGTGGCCGAGGCCGAGCGCAGCGCCGCCGTGGTCAGCCTGACCGCCTACGACAACATGCTGAAACTGCAACGCAGTTTTTCCGGCAGCGTGGTTTTGGGCGATGCCTACACGATGCTGACCCAGATCGCCGACACCTGCGGCGTGGAGCTGGCCCAGACCGAGGCCGAGATCCAGACGCTTTCGCCCAACGCCGAACTTTTGCGCCAGCTGGACAGCAATTACCGCGTCTCCACCTGGCGCGACTGCGTGGGGGCCATCGCCCAGCTGCTGGCCGGGTTCGCCACCATCGACCGGTTCGGCAGGCTGAAAATCTGCCAGTTTGGCGAGACACCCTGCGTGACACTTGGTAAAAATGTACGAACAAACGCGAAAATATCTGACTTCTCCTGCCACTACGCCGCGCTGGTCATTGAGACCGACAACGAAACGTTCACCGCCGACACCGAGGGCGACAGCGGCCTGGAGATGACGATCTCCGACATGCCGCTGGCCGAAAGCGGCACCGCCGAGGTGCGCCAGAGCATTTGTGACGCGGTATTTGCGCGGCTGCGGGCGCTGGACTACACCCCGGCTGCCGTCACGCTGCCCGGCGACCCCGCGCTGGAACTGGGCGACCGCCTGGCGCTACCCACCGCGGACGGCGCACCCGAAACGCTGGTGACCCACCTGGTTTGGAAGTTCCGCGGAACCGAAACGCTGAAAGGCGTGGGCAAAAACCCCTACCTGGCGGGCGCGGCCAAGCGCAGCGATGCCCAGCTGCGCAGCCTGCAAAAGCAGGCCAACGCGAACAAAATCATCTACTACAGCTTTACCAACGGCTCCGACCTGACGGTAAAACCCGGAAGGGAGACCAACGCCATAAACTTGACTTTTGTTACCACGCAGGATACCTCGGCCATGTTTTTGGCCCAGCTTCTGCTGACGGCCCAGCCGGATACCAAGGTGGTAAAACTGCCTGTTACGAACGATGCTGCGTCTGATTCCAGCGGTGCGGCCACGCTGGAACAAGACACCGCCCTGACACTGACCGTGCGGTACTACCTGGACAATGTTCTCATCGACAGCTTTACCCCGGCGCAGCGTTTGGTGCGCGGGGCGCATGCGCTGGCGCTGTTTTACCCGTTCCCGGACCTGGAGGGCGCGGCCAGCCACCGCTGGAGTGTGCGCCTGCTGTGCGAGGGCGGAGCGGTGAAAATCGCCAAAGGGCAGATCCGTGCCACTATCACCGGCCAGGGCATGGCCGTGGGCGATGCCTGGGACGGCACGCTGGAATTTGAGGAGTTGGTCGGCCTGACGGCGCGGCCGGGCACGACCCGCAAGGTGCTGGCGTTTCAGGATGGCATCCTGGTGGGGATGCAGGTGCCGGATGGCGGGGCGTTGGGGGAGGTTGTTGGCGCGGCTAGCAGAAGTGCTGTTTGGCGGAATGTTTTGTGATGGCGGGCTGACGGCCCTGCCTACCTTGCGGCAGGGCCTTTTATAATGGGCGGCCGCCGCTATGCCTACTCTTTTGTGACCAAAAGAGTAGCAGAAAAGTCCCGCTACTTCCGAGGCGCGGGGCACGGCTTAGGGGCTGCTCGCCCCTAAGAACCCCAAAGATGTGGTCGAAGGACCCAAAAGCTAAAAAATGCAGGAGTGCTGCATTTTTCTTAACGCTTTTGGGTCCTTCTCCA
>CAVKDR010000008.1:0-63495 GCA_963655125.1 Bulleidia sp. | reverse complement strand
AACTGTTACCTATCTTCCTTCCCTACCTGTTACCTATGTTACTACTCTGTACACATTGTGCGCCCGTGAAATTTTGCTTTATCGCCAAACTCCTCGGGCGGATATAGAATCCGCCCCTACGGGGACTGTATGTTGTTTACTTCGCGGTCGTAGGGGCCGATTCCATATCGGCCCGTGCGATTTTATGCCGCCGCCAGATGCCACGGGCGAACACTGTTCGCCCCTACAGTTTTCTTCGCCATACTGTATACAAAAACCGGGCAGGCCCGTTTTGGGGTCTGCCCGGTTGGGTTTGTATTCTTACTCTGCAGGGTGCAGGGCGCGCATGGATTCCTCGGCGTTTTTCACCAGGTTCAACAGGCTGGTGGCGTGGCGGGGGTAGTCCTGGGTCAGGCGCTCGGTGCTCAACGAGAGGGTCGCCGGGTCCAGGCTGTCCTTGCCGCCGTCCTCGCCGGTCAGGGCGGCTGCCAGCTCGGCTTCGGCCACGTGCATGGCGGCATCGGCATTGCCCTGCCACCGCGCCGCACCGATGCGGAACATACCCACCGCATTTTTGGGCGAAGCATCGTACAAACGGCGGAACACCTTGTACACGGCCAGCATCAGATACTGGCTGATCTGGATGACCAGCTGCTTGTCCTTGCTTTCCTGCAGCTTGTCGTACAAAATATCCAGCGAATTTTCGATGAGTTTTTTGTACATCGTGGGCAGCACGCTGCCGCGGTATACGCTGCCGCTGGTGGTGGCCCCGGTGTCCGGCAGGTCGGCCACGCTGATGGTCTGGCCGCTGCGGTCGGCGCTGCGGCCCAGCAGGTAATCGCAGCTGACGCCGTAATAATCAGCTACCTGTACCACAAACGCCAGGCTGCATTCCCGGATGCCTTTTTCGTAATGGGACAGCTGCGCCTGGCTGATGCCCAGGTCCGCCGCTGCCTGCTTTTGGGTGATGCCGCGTTCTTTGCGCAGCAGCGCCAGAATGCGGTTGAACTCGCTTGCCATATAATTCCTCTTTCACACCTGGCCCCTACACACACAGGCCAAGGTACATACTACGTGATGTATATTATATCCGCAAAAAAACGCTTTGTAAACCCGTGTTTCGACGGTGTTTTTGGTCCAAAAACGTGGCAGAATTTTTATGTGCCCATAATTTGGGCCAGCCCCGCCCCGCCAGGTATAAATATTGTGGGCGAAAAAATACAGCCCGTTATATTTTGCTTGTTTTGTAACCAAATTGTAACCATTTATCGTTGTCAAAAGCGGTTTTTTGCGGTATCCTTTTAGAATACAGATACAGAAAGTGAGATATTGCTTTGAAATATTACAAACTGCACTTGATCCGTCACGGCCTGACGGAGGGAAACCTGAAAGGCCTGTACATTGGCAGCGGCAGCGACCTGCCCCTGTGTGCGGAGGGCCGCGCCCAGCTGAAAACGCTGAAAAGGGATTTTGATTACCCCCAGGTGCCGCTGGTGTTTACCAGCCCGATGCTGCGCGCCACCCAGACGGCGGAGATCTTATTCCCCGGTGTGCGGCAGATCGAATTGCACGATCTGCGGGAGATGGCCTTTGGCAAGTTTGAGGGCAAGCCCCTGCAGCAGTTGGTGAAGGACCCGGAGTTTGCCCAGTGGATGGACCCCACCAGCCGCACGGTGCCCCAGGGCGCAGAGGATCGGCAGATGTTCTTCAACCGTACCTCGGCCATGCTGATGAAGATGTTTGAGTACATGCTCAAGACCCATACCGAGGAGGCCGCCTGCGTGACCCATGGCGGCGTAATTATGAATATGCTGTCCCAGCATGCACTGCCGTTCCGCAAACCGGAGGAGTGGATGACCGACCCGGGCGCGGGTTACAGTGTGCGCCTGGATGCCGAAATGTGGATGCGCGATCACCTGGCCGAAGCCTACGATGTGGTCCCCCACGGCTACCTGGATGCGTTTGAGCAGGATGGGGAGCAGGCTGAATAACGGGAGTTCTTGTTCTTTCTTTACAAAGAAAGAACCAAAGAAATTCTAAACAAAAATGGGAGATACGGTCTGCGACCGTATCTCCCATTTTTAATTAAAAATTCTTTTGGTCCTTTTCTTATAAGAAAAGGACGAGGACCCTCGCTGCTTAGCCCTGCTCCCCATCCTGTTCAGCCGCGGCTACGATGGCGGTGAGCGCGTCAACGTTGGCCTGGGCGGTGTCGCGGGCGGTGATGAGATCCTGGTTTTCCGGGTCCGCATCGAGAGCCGCCTGGGCAGCTTCCAGGGCTGCTTGCGCATCCGGCAGTTCCGCCTGGGCGCGGGCCAGTTCCGTTTCGGCGCTGGCAGCTTCCTGGGCGGCGTTATACTCTGCTTCGGCGGCGGCAGCGGCTTCGTCCGAGATGCCGCTTTCCAGCAAGGCCGGTTTGTCCGGCAGGGTCTGGGCGGAACCATCGGCGGCGGTCAGGGAAATGCCCTGGCCGTAATAGCCGCCCCAGATGGCAATAAAACTCTTGCCCGGGCTGACGATGAGGGTCTCGCCCGCCTCGTTGGTGATGGCAAACGGGCCGGTGGCATCCTCTTTCGTCCAGTTGATGCGCTCCCACGCGCCGCCATGCAGGTACAGGCCGGTGCCGGAGGTCATATCATACTGGCGGGTGTAGCCGTCATCCTTGATGCCGCTGGACGCGTAGAACACAAACACGTTGGTGAACGCCGCCTGCTGGCCGTTGTCCGCATCCTGCACCGGGCTGCCATCGCCGTTGGAGAGGGCGTACAGGCCCGTGCCGGTATCGTAGTTCAGGCAGTCGATGTCATCCGGCGAGAAGGTGATCGTCAGGCTCATGCCGCTGCGGTTGGCGGGGTCCACCGCCGGGCGCTCGCCAAACTGGAAAAGCGGCGTGTTATCGCCATTCAGCGAAGCGCCATAGCTGGTCAGGCCGCTGTTGATGAGTTCGGCGGTGGTGTACCAGCAGTTTTCCTCGGCGTAACCGGCGTTCTGGCGGTCCTGGTCAAAGGCAAAGGCCGCCTTGCCGATGTGGTAGCCGTCCAGGTCCTGGTAGGCCAGGGTGTTGAGCAGGTTGCTGGCGTAGATGTTTTTATCAATGTGTACCGGCACGGCATTGAGGGGCAGGGCCACCTGCAGCAGCAGGTCGCGGGCCGGGCCAACAGGGCCTGCCTTGGCGATGCTGTCCGGGTTGGCGTACAGCGCCATCAGGCTGGCGGTGGTGCCCTCGGTCACGCCCTCCACCAGCACATCGGCGGAGGCAATGCCCCACTGGGGGGTGCTGCCGGTCATGTTGCGCAGAGTGATCGCCACCGGGCGCTTGCCGGTATAGTCGGCATCGGCCGCACCGGTAAGCGGGTTAGCCGCCGGGGGCGCGGGGGTCGGCTCCGGGGTGGATTCCGGCTCGGAAGACGTGGAATCAGACGATGCAGCGTCAGAAGATGCAGCGTTATTGGCACAGCCGCCCAGCAGCAGCGATGCCAGCAGGGCAGCAGACAGGCTTAGGGCCTGGAGTTTTTTCATATACTTTCCTCTCTGGTGTTCTATGACTTGTAGGGGTCGATGCTTGCATCGACCCGCGGGCGGATGCAAGCATCCGCCCCTACAGTGTCTCAACTCATATTGCAACCAATACTCTAAAAAAGGACAGCGCTGATCCGCCGCCTGGGCGGGCTGCGCTGTCCCTGGGGTTGCGTTTATTCGGCGGGGGTCTCCTCGCCGCCCTCGGCGGGAGTCTCGACATACTCCTCGCCGCCGGTGGTATCTTCGGTGTACTCCTCACCGCCGGTGGTTTCCTCGGTGTAGGTCTCGCCGGTGGTCTCCTCGGTGTAGCTTTCCTCGGCCTCGCCAGCGCCGGTGGCGTTGTTGGTCAGGTCATCGGTGGACATGCCCAGGGTGTCGCCAGCCTTGGCATCATCCTCCACATAGCTGCGCTCGTAGGTCACGGTGGTGGCGCTGCTCAGGTCCACGCCGTCCAGCTTGCTGTGAACGAAATTCTCGGCAAAGTCGATATCGGTCACGGCTACATAGCTCTTGCCGGTGTTGATCTCCACGGGGGTGTCGCTGCACTGGCCGTCCTCGGTC
The DNA here is from genome assembly GCA_963655125.1 of Bulleidia sp. Taxonomy (GTDB): domain Bacteria; phylum Bacillota; class Clostridia; order Oscillospirales; family Ruminococcaceae; genus Gemmiger. Next base: position 59,436 of record CAVKDR010000008.1, on the reverse strand, counting down.
AGGTAGTACAGGCGCAGGGCTTCCAGCGGGGTGCCCTTCTGCCAGTAGATCTTCTCGCACTTGCCGCCGTAGCAGTAGTAGCCGATGCCGCCCCAGGCGTACTCAGCATACTGCAGGTCCTTGGCCTCATGGCCGGGGTAGGTGTGGATATCGGTGTACAGCACGATGACGTTGGGGAAGGTCAGCACCTGATTGTCGGCGGCTTCGTCCACGGTATCGCGCCACTGGCCGTCAGAGTAGTTCTGCTGCATCTTGTAGGTATTGGTCGCAGCATCGTAGATAAAGCGGGTCTTGTAGGACTGGCTGTGGACGATCTCGACATACTCGCCATCGCCGACCACCGGGCCGTACTTATCGCTGTAGGCGCTGTCAATGCTGTTGGACAGGTCGCGGGTCTGGCCCAGGCGGTAGTCCACAAAGTTGAAGAAGGTGGAGTTGTAGGTCTTGTTCATGTCCACCTTGTTATCATCGATGTACTCCTGGATGTTGTCGGAGTTGGTGTACATCGTGTGCTCCAGCGCCAGGGTGCCGTTGTTGTAGCTCTTGCCCGCCCAGTTGACGCGGCCGTAGTCACGGTAGCCGTTGGCACCATCGTTGTTGTTCAGGTTGCCGTAGCTGAAGTCGATGGCATACTGCTGCATGACAACGGACTGGCCCTCGTGGATATACAGGGCCTGCCAGGGCAGGATGAGGCGGAAGAACTGGTCACGGCCGGAGCGGACAGGGCCGACCTCGCCGATGGTCTTGTAGTCGGTATACACGGGCATAAAGCGGGTGATGCCGCCCTCGACCTTGATCTCAAAGAGGATGTCCGCCTTGGACAGGCCGCGCTGGGGGCGGGCTGCCACGATGTTGTTGACCATCACGGCGGTGATGCGCTGGCCCTCGGGGTAGTCGGCATCTTTCGGCTCGCCGGTCAGCACGTTGGCTTCGTAAGGCGGCAGGGTCGGCTCCGGGGTAGCCTCCGGCTCGGCGGTGGAAGCGGCCGAGGAAGCGGGGGTGGAGATGGTGTCATCCGATTTTTTGCAGGCTGCCAGCAGCACACACAGCGACAACAGCGCCGCCAGGACCAAGAGCTTGCGTTTCATTCACAGTTCCCCTTTTCGGTTTAGTAGTTATCTATTATTGTATCCGTTTTGTTACCGTTTGTAAAGGCGGGCGGCAAGATTTTACAAAAATGATGGCTCAACCACCCAGACGGGTTTGCTGCCAGTAGTCGCCCATGCTGCTGCCGGGCTTGCCGGTGCATTCATCGTTAAGGTAGTCCCCCAGGCCGACTGCGGCGGGGTCCCAGGCAAGGGCCTGGGCTTCAGTTTTATACTCCACCTCGGCATACCAGAACGCCGTGGGCAGGCCCTTATCCACGCAGTTGACTTCCAGGGTCAGGCCATCGGGCAGGGCATAGCTGCGGCGTTCCTTTTTAATAAGGGGCTTGCCGATGAGGTGTTCCAGCTTGGCGAACAGGTCGGCATCGATTTCGGTCTCGATTTCCTCACGGCTCAAGGTGCCCGCGCCCTTAAAGCAGAGCACCAGCGCCGTGCGGCCGCCCTGCAGGGCCTCGCGCCGGATGCGCACCGTGGGGTGCACGCTGATATAGCCCTGGTCCATCTGGTATACTTCTGTCAAAGGGAACTGATTTTCATCCGGCCAGGTCGTGACCATCCATTTGCGTTCGATTTCCATGAGGAGGCTCCTTTTTATAAATTGTAGAGCAAAAGAGGCTCCCTCTGCGAGACAGACTCCCCCGATACGGGGGAGGTGGCACGAAGTGCCAGAGGGGGAGCGCTGTCAGCGAAGCTGACTGAGGGAGAGAAATCTCCGACACCCAAAGTTTTCAGATAATTGCAAGGCTCTCTCCCCCACCCGCTTCGCGGGAGCCCCCTCCCAGAGGGGGCCTTTCTGCGGCGATACTACTATAGAGTATACCACAATCCCTCCCCTGCGCACAGTTTACAAAACGTCCAGTTTTCTTTTCAAAGTTGCGTGTGTTTTCGTCACATCGCCAGTTGCAATTTGCGGGGACACAACGTATAATAAAGGCATAACAGCAAGGGCGCTGCGAATGTGTTTTCGCAGCGTCCTTTTTCTGTAAATAGGTATATAAAGGAGTAAGAAGTATGGCAGCAACCGTTATGGAACTTTACGGCAGCAAAGTTTTCAACGAGCATGAGATGCGTGAGCGTCTGCCCAGCTCTACCTACAAAAGCCTGAAGGCAACGATCGAGAAGGGCCAGCCCCTCGATCTGGAGGTCGCCAATGTCGTGGCCAGCGTCATGAAGCGCTGGGCTATCGAGCAGGGTGCCACCCACTACACCCACTGGTTCCAGCCGCTGACCGGCATCACCAGTGAGAAGCACGATGGTTTCGTCAGCCCCCAGGCAGACGGCACTGCCATCATGGAGTTCTCCGGCAAGGAGCTTATCAAGGGCGAGCCGGATGCTTCCTCCTTCCCCTCCGGCGGCCTGCGCGCCACCGCTGAGGCCCGCGGCTACACCGCCTGGGACCCCACCAGCTACGCTTTCGTAAAGGACGATACGCTGTGCATTCCCACCGCGTTCTGCTCCTACACCGGCGAGGCTCTGGACAAAAAGACCCCGCTGCTGCGCTCGATGCAGGCCATTTCTGACCAGGCCTGCCAGGTGCTGCATCTGTTCGGCAAGGATGTCCCCCGCGTGGCCACCACCGTTGGCCCCGAGCAGGAGTACTTCCTCATCAAGAAAGAGGACTACGACAAGCGCCTGGATCTAGTGCTGACCGGTCGTACGCTGTTCGGCTCTGCCCCGTCCAAGGGCCAGGAGTTGGAGGAGCACTACTTCGGCACCATCCGCCCCATCGTGTCCGAGTTCATGAAGGACCTGGACGAGGAGCTGTGGAAGCTGGGTGTGCCCGCCAAGACCAAGCACAACGAGGTTGCCCCCTGCCAGCATGAGTTGGCTCCCATCTATGATACCACCAACGTCGCCATCGACCACAACCTGCTGACGATGGAGATGATGAAGAAAGTCGCCAGCCGCCACGGCCTGGTTTGCCTGCAGCATGAGAAGCCTTTTGAAGGCGTGAACGGCAGCGGCAAGCACAACAACTGGTCTATCGGCACCGCCCACGAGAACCTGCTCGATCCCGGCGATACCCCGATGGAGAACCTGCAGTTCATGGTGTTCCTGTCCGCTGTCATCAAGGCCGTTGACGAGTACGCCGACCTGCTGCGCACCTCCGTTGCCACCCCGGGCAACGATCACCGCCTGGGTGCCAACGAGGCACCTCCGGCCATCATTTCCATCTTTGTGGGCGAGGAACTGGAAGCCGTCATCGATGCTGTCTGCTCTGACTCTCCCTACGCTGGCCCCGTCAAGATGAAGATGGATCTGGGCGTGGATGTCCTGCCTAAGTTCAGCAAGGACACCACCGACCGTAACCGTACTTCTCCCTTTGCTTTCACCGGCAACAAGTTTGAGTTCCGTATGCCCGGCTCGGCAGAGAACCTGTCCGATGCCAACACCATCCTGAACACCTCCGTGGCCAAGGCCCTGAAGGAGTTCGTGGCCGAGACCTCCGGCGCTGCTGACTTTGAGTGCGCTGCCGCCGCCTGGGTCAAGAAAACGCTGAACGCCCACCGCCGCGTGATCTTCAACGGCAACGGCTACAGCGAAGCCTGGGAAGCCGAAGCCGAGCGCCGCGGCCTGCCCAACCGCAAATGCACCCCGGATGCCATGATCGCCCTGACCGAGAAGAAAAACATCGATCTGATGGAAGAATTTGGCGTTCTGACCAAGACCGAGATGCTGAGCCGCTACGAAGTTGAGATGGAGCACTACTCCAAGATCATCAACATCGAAGCCCGCACCATGCTGAAGATCGCCAACAAGCAGCTGATCCCCGCCGCTTCCGCCTACATGGGCGAGCTGGCAAGCTCTGCCGCCGCCAAGGCCGCCGCCGTGGAGGGCATCTCCACCAAGGCCGAGAGCAAGGTGCTGGTTGCTTTGAGCAAATACACCGATGAGATGTCCGATGCCGCCGATGACCTGAAGGCCGTGACCGACAAGGTCAGCGACATGGACAACGAGGCCGCCAAGGCCCATGCCTTCCATGATGAGGTCATCCCCGCCATGGATCGCCTGCGCGCCGCCGCCGACCAGGCCGAAGAACTGGTTGACGAGGACTTCTGGCCTCTGCCGTGCTACTCTCGTATGCTGTTCTACACCGAGTAATAGCACACTTTAAACACGCCATTCTCCTTTTCCTATTTCTTACACCAACTCGAAAGGCCCGCCCCAACCCGGTGGGCCTTTCGAGTATGCTGGTATACGGAGGTTCCTCCCCATGAAACGTACCGCACAAGATATCCTGAATTTTGTCGAGGATAACGATGTCAAGTTCGTCAAGCTGACGTTCTGCGATATCTTCGGCAACCAGAAAAACGTCTCGCTGTTCGCCAGCGAACTGCCCCGCGCCTTCGAGCAGGGCATCAGCTTTGACGGCTCCTCCATCGCCGGGTTCATGAACATCGAGGAGAGCGACCTCATCCTCTGGCCCGACCCGGACACCGCCACCGTGCTGCCCTGGCGGCCCGCCGAGGGCGCGGTCATGCGCATGTACTGCGACATCACCCTGCCCGATGGCAAACCCTTTGAGGGCAACTGCCGCGGCTACCTGCAAAGCGTGGTCAAGCGCGCCCGCGCCATGGGCCTGGGTGTCAACGTGGGCTGCGAGTGCGAATTTTATCTGTTCGAAACCGATGAAAACGGCAATCCTACGCATATTCCGCTGGACCGCGGCGGCTATTTTGACATTCCGCCCCAGGACAAGGGCGAGAACGTCCGCCGCGACATCTGCCTGTCCATCGAGGAGATGGGCCTGCAGCCGGAGCACAGCCACCACGAGAGCGGCCCGGGCCAGAACGAGGTCTGCTTCCGCTATGCCCCGGCGCTGAAATCCGCCGACAACTTGAACACTTTCAAAAGCGCTGTCAAATCCATTGCCAGCCGCAACGGCCTGTACGCCAGCTTTATGCCCAAGCCCCTGCCCGACTGCAGCGGCAACGGCCTGCATGTAAATATGTCTCTTGTGCGGGACGGCAAAAACCTGTTTGAGGGCGACCTGACCCCCGACAGCGAAGCCGGGCATTTCGTGGCGGGCATCCTGGCCCATGCGCGGGAACTGACGGCGTTCTGCAATCCGGTGCCCAACTCCTACGCCCGGCTGGGTGCCAACGAAGCCCCGCTGTACGTAAGCTGGAGCCGCCAGAACCGCAGCCAGCTGGTGCGTCTGCCCAGCGCCAGCGGCGATCTGTGCCGCGTGGAACTGCGCGGGCCGGACCCGGCCGGCAACCCTTATCTCGTTATAGGGTTGATTTTGGCCGCCGGGCTGGACGGCATCGCGAACAAACTGCCCCTGCCCGAACCGGTGAACCGCAACCTGTTCCACCCCAGCGCGGCCGTGGGTTTGGAGAGCCTGCCCCGCAGTCTGCGGGAGGCTATCACCGTGGCGGCCCAGAGTGAGTTCATCGCCGCCGAGCTGCCGCTGGCTTTGCAGAACAAATATTTCGAGTACCAGACCCAGCTTTGCCACGGCTACGAGAACGCCCCCGACCCCGCCGCCTGGGAACGCACCCATGGATTTTTGGTGATTTGACAGCATTAGGGCAACCCACCCTGTAGGGGCGGATGCTTGCATCCGCCCGCGGAGTTTAGCGTAAGGCAAGGCCCCGCGGGTCGATGCAAGCATCGACCCCTACAACCTGCATTTCATGCTTCTGTAGGGGCGAACAGTGTTCGCCCGCGGGGCCTTGCGTTACCGCCACATTGCACGGGCGCACACTGTGCGCCCCTACAACCCACCGCAAATCACCATTCCACGCGAAAGGGGGCGTACCCATGCCAAAGGCGCTGATCGTATCAGCGGGCAACAATGCAAACGAATACCTGGCCCGGCACATGGCCGATTTGGGCTACACCCGCCCCGCGATGGCGGCCAGCGGCGGCGAGGCGCGCCGCCAGATGGATGCCAAGGACTTTGAGGTCATCGTCATCAACACGCCGCTGCCGGATGAGTTCGGCCACGAGCTGGGCACCGATGCCGTGACCAAGACCGATGCCGGGGTCATCCTGCTGGTCAAGACCGCCACCGCCGACCAGATTGCCGATAAGTTGCAGGCGTTCGGTGTGCTGGTGCTGGGCAAACCGTTCACCGGGGCGCAGTTCCGCCAGGCCGTGCAGATCGCGGCCAGCAACTACAAGCGGCTGGCCCTGCTGCGGGCCGAAAACACCAAACTGCTGGATAAAATCGCGCAGCTGCGTCTGGTTGACCGGGCCAAGTGCTACCTCATCGAGAAAAAGCACTACACCGAGACCGAAGCCCATCGTCTGATTGAAAAAATGGCCATGGACACCCGCCGCCCCCGCGGCGAGATCGCCCAGGAAATTTTGGAAGAAGACGAGGAAGAATAAAACAAAGGTAGAAACAAAAAAGGCTCCCTCTGTGAGGGAGCTGTCACCGAAGGTGACTGAGGGAGAGAGCCTTATTGAAGCTCGAAACTTCGGATAACCGCAAGTCTCTCTCCCCCACCGGCTTCGCCGGAGCCCCCTCCCAGAGGGGGCCTTTTGTTTTGCTGCTATTTTATCCGTTGCCGCCATCCCTGTAGGGGCGCACAGTGTGCGCCCGTGCAATTTAGCGGTAACGCAAGACTCCGCGGGCGAACACTGTTCGCCCCTACACGCCTTTTCCCGTTGGTTTTGTAACGACCTTTCTATTTACTGTTCCAACCGCAGCACCGTCACGCTCACGGGGGGGAGCTCCATGGCATCCCGGTAGATCGGGCCAAACGGTGTCGTGCCCGCATGCACACCATCGCTTAGCTTGCGCCAGCTGCCGATGGGCAGGGTCACCCACTGGTGGGTGCGCTCGGGGTTGTAGTAGATGACCACCACATCCTTGGGGTCGGGGCTTTCGGGGATGAACCCGATGAGCCACCCCGGCAGGGCCAGCACAAAGGGCTGCGGCTCGCCGTAGGCCCCTGCAATGCGGGGGCAGGCGCGGCGGATCGCCAGCATACCGCGATAAAATGCCGTTAATGCGGAAAATTCCGGGCGGTGTGCCCGCGTCCAATCCAGTTTGTTGGTTTCCAGCGGGCCTTTGTAGCTGTTGTGGTCGCCGTGCTTGGTGCGGCCCCACTCCTCGCCCGCCTGCATAAAGGGCAGGCCCTGGCAGGTCAGATAAATGCCCGCCGCCAGGCGGTTTTGGGCCAGCAGGTCGGCATCGGGGGCATCGTAGTCCCACCGGCGGCCCACCGCCGCCAGCTTGTCCCACAGGGTCAGGTTGTCATGGGCGGAGATGTACTGCACCACCTGCCCGGCCTGGCGGGGCCAGTAGCCATGCTGGCCGCCGCGCCACGCGCCGATGCTGTGCAATACTTCATGCCCGTGCTGGGGTGCGCCGTTCACGTACCCGGCGTTGGCGGCATCAAAGACGTTGCCCTTGATAGAATCCCGCGTGTCATCGCAGAAAAAGCCGATACGGTCGCTGAGCACATCCAAAGCGCGCTTGTCCGCCGGGCGGGCACCGCCCTCGAAGTGGGTGCTGCCGCCCTGCCAGGGTTCGCCGTAAATTAAGATGTCCTGCCCGCCGGGCAAAGCGTCCAGCGCGGCGCGGATGGCGTTCATCGTGTCGGCATCTTCCAGGGCCATCAAATCAAAGCGGAAGCCGTCAATGTGGTAGGTCTGCGCCCAGTAAAGTATCGAATCTACGATGTATTTACGCACCATCGGGCGTTCGCTGGCCAGGTCACAGCCGCAGCCGGACCCATTGGTCATCTGGTCGTTGGGCCAGCGGCGGTTCCAGTAGCCGGGCACGGTGCGCTCCAAGTTGCTGTCGCCGCGGTAGGTGTGGTTGTACACCACGTCCATCACCACGCCCAGCCCGGCGCGGTGCAGCGCGGCCACCATGGCGCGACACTCCCGCACACGCACCTCGCCGTGGAACGGGTCGGTGGCGAAGCTGCCCTCGGGCACATTGTAGTTCTGGGGGTCGTAGCCCCAGTTGTAGCCGCCGTCCGGGCGGGATTCGTCCACGGTCTCGTAGTCGAAGATGGGCTGCAGCTGCACGTGGGTCACGCCCAGGTCTTTCAGGTAGTTCAGGCAGGTGGGGTGCTGGCCGTCCCCGTCCAGGGTGGTATCGGCGGGCACAAAGCCCATGAACTTGCCGCGCCAGGCGGCGGGCACACCGCTGTGCTCATCGGCGGAAAAGTCCGCCACGTGTACCTCCCACACGCTGCGGGCGTGGGGCGGGATGACCGGGCGCTGATCGTCAGCCCAGCCATCGGGGGCGGCGGCATCTAAATCCAGCACCATGGCGCGCTGGCCGTTGGCCCCGGCCGTGCGGGCGTAGGGGTCCACGGCATCGGTGGTGCGGCCATCGTGGAACTGCAAATGATACAGGTAGTAGGTGTTTTTCCAGTCGCCGGAAAGCGTCAGGCTCCACACGCCGTCCCGCTCCCACTGCAAATGATGTGCGCCCAGGTGATGGGCGTTTGGCTCGGCATCGGTGCCGGTGGCAAACAGTTCCACCGTGACAGCCGCCGCCGTGGGGGCCCACAGCTTAAAGGTGGTAGCCGCAGGCGTATAGTTGGCACCCAGGTCGGTGCCGTTATAGTAAGGCAGTTCACAGGCTTGCTGCCAGTTCATGTGCGATCGCTCCTTAGGGTTTTGCGGAATCTTATGTAGCAGCGAGAAAGCCTCCCTCTGCGAGGGAGGTGGCTGCGCGTCAGCGCAGACGGAGGGAGAGAAACATATCTTTATCCGAAGTTTCAAATAATAGCAAGGCTCTCTCCCCCACCGCCTATCGGCGGACCGCTTACGCGGCCAGACCCCTCTGTCGCTTCGCGACATCTCCCCGCACCGCGGGGAGTCACCCACCCAGAGGGGGCCTTTCTGCGAGGTTGCTGCCAAGTATGCTCGCCCCTACAAAACACTTTTGACGGTCTGCGTCTATTTTATTATACCCGATTCCGCCCCTATGCGCAACCGGTTTCGAGCGAAAGCGCTTACTTTTGTCATCTTTTGGGGGCGCTGCCTTACCGGGGAAAGCTGCTGCCAACAATTAACATTTAACACCCCCCTTAGGGGGTATGTTAAATGTTAATTGTTAATCCTCACTGCGCAGCTTCTTTACGTATTTTTACTACTTATAAAACTATATATGTTATATCATATAATATATATGGTTTTATACTACTTATATAAAAGTACACAGGCAGCTGCCGTCCAGGCCCTCACGGGGGGGCACTGGAAGCAGCTTTTTTCATTTAACATTTAACAATTAACAGTAGAGGGTGGGGGTGATGTTAAATCATCGCCACCTGACGTTTTGCGCCATACGGTGTAGTGCTTGTGCCGCTCCTCCTGCACGTTGGTCATGCCTTTTTTTACACGATACACCGTCATGTGGCTGATACCCTCCTGTGCACAGGCAGCTATGATGTCACTGCTGTGCACGGTGGTGTGCTCGGACAGCATCTTCTCGATGATATCCTTCGCCCTTTCAGAAGCGCTCTGCTTTTTCATCGGCTTCACATCGGAGAACTGGATGACCTGCTGGGCGGTCAGGTTGGTTTCCCGCTCGACCCAACGCAGGCCCTTTTCGTTGTCGTAGACAAAGCTTGCGTTGGGGCCGATAGCACCCAGAGAGTTTTTGGCCTGGGCCAGCACACAGAATTGGGAATCCTCCGGGTCGTGGCCCAAAAAGCAGATGCTGCGGGCCACGGCGCGGAAATCGTTGGAGCCCATAATGCGGTCGCAGGGGTCGTTGGAGCCGTTGTTGCTGTTCTTGTTCAGGTGGGCGATGAGCAGCACGGCGGTGTTAAAGTGACTGGCGAAGCGGTTCAGTTCGTCCATCACGATGCGCACATCGGCGGCGCTGTTCATGTCCTTGCTGGCGGGCATAAAACTCTGCACAGGGTCAAAGATCACCAAATCCGGCTTGCAGCCGACATTTTTTGCCGTTTCCCACAGGCGCTTGTCGCCCATGACCAGCGGTTCGCCGGTTTCGCGGGGGATCAGGATGTTCTCCATCCTGCCGCCCATGGCCTCCATGCGGGGGCGCAGCACCACACTGGCATCGTTTTCGTGGGTCAGGTAAAAAACCGTGCCGCAGCGCTCGCCGGGCATCAGCTTGCCGTTGGACACGCCGCAGGCCAGCCACATAGCCAGCGTGGTTTTGCCGATGCCCGCCTGCCCGGCCAGGATCGTAATCATGCCCCGGGGCAGGTAGGGCGCAATGAGGTAGTCCGGCGTTTTGGTCTGCACGTTTTCGATAACCCGCAGGGGGCTGCCCAGCAGGCGCATCATGCGCTCGTGGCGGCGGAACCACTGGGAGTTGTTCTCCCAATCGCGCCGCCAGATTTCCAGGTCTTTCTCCCACTTTTCCATCTTCGCTTTGCTGGGGCGGAGTTCCACCCGCAGCTTGTCCCGCCATTCTTCGATGCACCACTCCCGCGTTTCTTCGTCTGGGCACTCCATCGCCATCATGAACGGCTGGGCCGAAAACAGCGTAGCCTCGTCTGCCTCGATGATGTAGTCTGAAAAGGCATTGGCTGGTTCAAAAAATTCCATCTCCTCATCGGTCAGCGGCTCCTTGTCGCGGTGTCTGAAGGCAAGGTCGATGTACTTGTCGCTGATTTCTTCGTGTCGTTCGTCGGTCATAGATTTCCTCCTTTTGTTGGTACCGGTTTGTTTTTAGTGTACCCACCGCACAGAACAGTCCAGCCACGGCTTTTGCGCGATGTATACAACTGTTAGTAGTATTATACAACAGTGCAGGAAAGAAATCAAGGTGCATTTACAACTTTATATAGTTTTGCGGTAGTTGCAAGATATAGCAAAAGGAGGGGTCAAGACCCCTCCCTACAGTACCACCGGCCAAGCCTCCCTTGTGCAAAGGGAGGTGGCACGGCGCAGCCGTGACGGAGGGATTGTCCCACTCACCAGGCAAGGCGCTCTGCATCCGTAAGATTACAATCCCTCAGTCAGCTTCGCTGACAGCTCCCTTTGCACAAGGGAGCCTTTAACTCTACGCTCATAGAGTTTATCTTGGCCCCGGAGGGGTCAGACGGAGAGGAGCGAAAAAGCGTTAAGAAAAATGCAGCACTCCTGCATTTTTTAGCTTTTTTGCTACTCGACCACATCTTTGGGGTTCCAAGGGGCGAGCAGCCCCTTGGCCGGGGTTCGCTGCCTCGGAACAGCGAGACTTTTTTCGTTTCCTTTTTTGGTCACAAAAAAGGAAAGCCTTGCGGATAGATGCCTTTCTATCGAGGTGTCCGCCGCAAGGTGGCGGAACACCGAAAGCCACAACCTAAAACAAAGAAAAAAAGAAACACCCCACCGTTCCCGGTAGGGTGCCCCAAATAAGGAGAAAATTAGGAGGAAATTGGTTAAGTTACTTGCCCAGGTGCCAGATGTCGGCATCGTACTCGGCAATGGTGCGGTCGCTGCTGAACATGCCCGCCTTGGCGATGTTGATCAGGCACTTGCGCCGCCAGCCCAGGGGGTCGTAGGCGTAGTCGGCCAAGGCCTGGCCCTTGCGCACCACGTAGGCGTTGAAGTCCGGCAGGGTCTGGAACCAGTCCTTGTGAATCAGCTCGTCATGCAGGCGCTGCAGGTTCTCGGCGTTGCCGGCGGCCAGCATTTCGGGGCCGGTCAGGAAGTCCACCGCGCGGCGGATGTTGGGGTCGCCCTCGTACCACTGGGCGGCGCAGTAATCGGCGGCCTCGTAACGGTGGATGACCTGGTCGGAGGTCTGGCCGAAGATGTAGCAGTTCTCGCCGCCCACCTGCTGGCTGATCTCCACGTTGGCACCGTCCATGGTGCCCAGGGTCAGCGCGCCGTTCAGCATAAACTTCATGTTGCCGGTGCCGCTGGCCTCCTTGGAAGCAAGGGAAATCTGCTCGGACAGGTCACAGGCGGGGATCAGCTTCTCGGCGGCGGTGACGTTGTAGTTCTCCACAAACACCACCTGCAGCCAGGGGCTGACCTCGGGGTCGTTGGCAATGACCTTGGACAGGGTCAGCAGGGCGTGGATGATGTCCTTGGCGATGATGTACGCCGGGGCAGCCTTGGCACCAAAGATGCTGACCAGCGGGGTGGCCGGGGTGTGGCCGGCCTTGATCTCGTAATACTGGTGGATGAGGTAGAGCAGGTTCAGCTGCTGGCGCTTGTACTCGTGCAGACGCTTGGACTGGATATCAAACATCGCATCGGTGTTGACGGTCACGCCCTGGGTGCGCTGCAGCCAGTCGGCCAGCGCCTTTTTGTTGTCGGCCTTCACCTTGGAGAAACGCTGCAGCATGTCCACATCGTCCTTGTAGGCCAGCAGCTTTTCCAGCTCGGTGGCATCCTTGCGGAAGCCGGAGCCGATCAGCTCCTCGATCAGGCTGGTCAGGGCGGGGTCGCACTCCAGCAGCCAGCGGCGGAAGGTGATGCCGTTTGTCTTATTGTTGAATTTCTCGGGGTACAGTTCGTAGAAACCGTGCAGCTCGGAGTTCTTCAGGATCTCGGTGTGCAGGTACGCCACGCCATTGGTGGAGTGGGTGAAGTGGATGTCCATGTGGGCCATGTGGACGCGGTCGTCCTTGTCGATGATGGCAAGGCTCTCGTCCTTGGTGCGGGTGCGGGCCAGCTTATCCAGCTTCTCGATGATGGGCATCAGCTGCGGGACCACGGCATCCAGGTAGGCGCGGGGCCACTTTTCCAGGGCTTCGGCCAGGATGGTGTGGTTGGTGTAGGCGCAGGTCTTGGTGACAATCTGCACAGCTTCGTCAAATTCGATGCCCTGCTCGCCCAGCAGACGAATCAGTTCGGGGATGACCATGCTGGGATGGGTGTCGTTGATCTGGATGGCGGCGTAGTCGGCCAGGTCGTGGTAGTTGCAGCCACGGGCGGCGCACTCGGCCAGAATCAGCTGGGCACCGGCGGAAACCATCAGATACTGCTGGTAAACGCGCAGGCGGCGGCCGGCTTCATCGCTGTCATCGGGGTAGAGGAACAGCGTCAGGTTCTTGTCGATGGCGGTCTTGTCGAACTGGATGCCGTCATGGACGATCGTCTCATCGATGGTGTCCAGGTCGAACAGGTTCAGGGTGTTGGTGCGGCCCTGGTAACCGGTGACGGCCAGCTTGTACAGGCGGGCGGTGTACTCCTTGCCCGCCAGCTTGACGGGGTAGGTGATGTCGGTTTTCTCGGCCCAGCTGTGGTTGGTCAGCCAGGGGTCGGGCAGCTCGTTCTGCACACCGTCCGCAAAGGACTGGTGGAACAGGCCGAAGTGGTACCGCAGGCCCACGCCGTCACCGGGCAGGTTCAGCGTAGCCAGCGAATCCAGGAAGCAGGCGGCCAGGCGGCCCAGACCACCGTTGCCCAGGCTCGGCTCCGGCTCGACTTCCTCAATATCGGACAGGTTCTTGCCCGCAGCGGCCAGGGCATCGCGGACATCATCGTACAGGCCCAGGTTGATCAGGTTGTTGGACAGCAGCTTGCCGATCAGGAACTCGGCGCTGATGTAATACAGTTTACGGCCGGTGACGGGCTGGACTTTCTCGGCGCTCTGCTCACGGACGATGTCCAGCAGGGCGAGGTAGATCTCCTGGTCGGTGCTTTCGGCCAGGGCTTTGCCGGTCAGGGCTTCGATAGCAGCGGTCATATTCATAACGTTTCCCTCCATGTGGTTTGCGTTTGTTTATTTGGTATGTCTATGGTATACCACATTTATAAGGTCGGATTCTTGCGTTATCCCTGCAACTTATGGTACAATCCTATCATGGAGGGCAAAACGATGGAAAATCAACCAACCTTGCGGGAAACCAAAAAGCACGGCGCAGCGTGGTTCCCGTTCAACATCTACCCCTGCGCCATCCCGGTGGATTTTACCCAGGTGGCACTGCACTGGCAGGACAGCATGGAGCTGGTGTTCGTCAAAAAAGGACGCGGCATCGTGCAGGCGGGGCTTACCAGCTACACTGCCGCGGCCGGGGACATCTATGTGTTTGCCCCCGGCGTACTCCACGCCCTGCGCCAGCTGGACAACGAGCGGATGGAGTACGAAAATATCATTTTTGATTTGGAGCTGCTGGGCGGCAGCGGTGACGTGGCGGCGGAAAAATACCTGCTGCCCCTGCAAAGCGGCCGCCTGGCCCTGCCCATGCGCCTGACCCCGGACGACTGGGGCTACGATTGGGCGGCGAACTGTCTGCATGCGGCCGAGGAGTTCAACAAGATCAAGGACGTGGGCTATGAGCTGTGCATAAAGGGCGAACTGCTGTTGTTTTTGGCCGCTTTGGTGGGCCGCGAGGGTGACCTGCCCCCCGCCGAGAACGCCGACACCCGGCGGCTGAAAACCGTTTTGCAGCTGGTGGAGGAGCACTACATGGAAGATATTTCCATCGACCGCGCGGCGGCCGCCTGCGGCTGCAGTGCCAGCCACTTTATGCGGTGGTTCAAGGCCATGACGGCCCAAAGTTTTACCGCGTTTTTAAACGAGCACCGGCTGAATGCCGCAGCGGCGGCGTTCCGCGCGGGGGATGATACGGTGCTTAGTATTGCCGAAAGCTGCGGGTTTGAGAATTTATCGTATTTTAACAGGGTGTTTAAGAGAAGGTTTGGGTTGACACCCAGGGAATATCGCGGGAGGTGATAGGTGCAGCCCTACGGGTGTCACCACCATGCGGTGACACCCTTTTATAATGGGATGCTTCCATTAGACCTACCTTTTTTGTGACCAAAAAAGGTAGGTCTAACGGCGGCCGCCCATTATAAAAGGAGGACACCGCATGGTGGTGTCCTCCGCATAGCAAGCATATAAAACTTACCTTTTATCCTTATCTTTAGCTGCCCCAAGCGCTTTGGGCTTCTCCGCCTCGTCCATCAAAAGCTTGGCCCTGGTCACTGCCCCGCCGCCAAACTTGCGGCGTAGGGCATCGGCTGTGCGGTCCAGCTTTTCCTGCTTGTCCAGCCGGGCGGTGTCGATAAACAGGTCCATCTGCTCAAAGTTGTCGGTGCTGGTCTTTTCGGCGCTGACCCCCACCAACCGCACGGGCCGGGCGGGCCACATCTGGCGCATCAGCTCGGCGGCCACGTGATAGAGCCGGTCGGTGGAGTTGGTCGGGTTGGGCAGCGTGGTCTGGTGGCTGGTGCGGCGGAACGCGTTGTCCACCAGCTGCACCGTCACCACGCGGGCGGTCTTGCCGTCCCGCCGCAGCCGCCGCCCTACCGAGTCACACAGCGCCAGCATCGTGGCATCTGCCTGCTCCGGCGTGGCTAAATCCTTGGGCATCGTCACGCTGTTGCCGTAGCTGTTGTCCTTGGCGCGCTGCTTGGTCAGCGGGTCGGCCTCGCGGCCGTTGGCGTAGTTCCACAGCGTGTCGCCCCGGGTGCCAAACAGCCGCACCGCCGTGTCCCGGTCCAGGGCGGCCAGCTCGCCAATCGTATACACGCCCCAGGCGTTCAGCCGCCGCGCCGCGCTTGGCCCTACGCCGAACAGGTCCCCCACCGGCAGCGGCCACATCTTGGCGGGCACTTCCTCGGGGAACAGGGTGTGGACCTTGTCGGGCTTTTCAAAGTCCGAGGCCATCTTCGCCAGCAGGCGGTTGGGGGCCACGCCCACGTTGACGGTGAACCCCAATTCGCGGTAGATGCGCTGGCGGATGGTGTGGGCCACGGTCAGCGGCGGGCCAAACAACTGCTCGGTGCCGGTCATGTCCAGGAACGCTTCATCGATGCTGTACTGCTCCACATCGGGCGTATAATCTTGCAAAATTGCAATCATTGCCTTGCTGTTTTGGACGTAAAAGTCGAAGTCCGGCGGCACCACTTTGATTTGCGGGTACTTGGTGCGGGCGGCAAACAGGCTTTCGCCGGTTTTGATGCCGTATTTTTTCGCAGGGCCGCTTTTCGCCAGCACAACGCCGTGGCGCTGGGCTTCATCGCCGCCCACCACGGCGGGAATGGTGCGCAGGTCGACCGCCTCGCCGTCCTGCAGATGTTTGATGGCCGACCAGGACAAAAACGCCGAGTTGACATCCACATGGAAAAAGATTTTGGACATTGCGCACCTCCTCTCTGGCGTAATGGCCCCCTTGTGCAACGGGGGCTGGCTGCGCGAAGCACAGACTGGAGGATTGTAGCCTTATCCGTATAGCGACATACCCTCGTAAGGTCACAATCCCTCAGTCACGGCTGCGCCGTGCCAGCTCCCTTTGCACAAGGGAGCCTTTAATGCTCTACAGCCAAAGATTCACGTAGGGGCGAGCATTGCTCGCCCGCGGGCGGATGCGAGCATCCGCCCCTACACCCTCTCGCTGTACGCTTGTAGGGGTCGATGCTTGCATCGACCCGCAAAACTGCTCTTAGTTTACTTTCATTATACCACTTGCAACTCCACGGGAAAAGTGGTATAATAGTATGTATAATTATTCAATTATGATGTATATATTTAAAGGAGGTTCCCACCATGGACCTGATCGGACGCGACTTTTTAACGCTGCTGGACTTTACCCCGGCCGAGATCGGCGGCCTGCTGGACCTGGCTGCTGACCTGAAAGCCAAAAAGAAAGCCGGCATCCCCCACGATACGCTGCGCGGCAAAAACGTGGCACTGATTTTTGAGAAAACTTCCACCCGCACCCGCTGCAGCTTTGAGGTCGCCGCCCACGATCTGGGCATGGGCACCACCTACCTGGACCCCACCGGCAGCCAGATCGGCAAAAAGGAGTCCATCGCCGACACCGCCCAGGTGCTTTCCGGCATGTTTGAGGGCATCGAGTACCGCGGCTACGGCCAGGCCATCGTGGAGGAGCTTGCCAAGTACGCCAGCGTCCCCGTGTGGAACGGCCTGACCAACGAGTACCACCCCACCCAGATTTTGGCCGATTTCCTCACCCTGCGGGAGCATTTCGGCAAGCTGCAGGGGCTGAAGTTCGCCTACATGGGCGATGCCCGCTACAACATGGGCAACAGCCTGATGATCGGCTGCGCCAAGATGGGCCTGGATTTTGTGGCCTGCGCCCCCAAAGCCTACTGGCCCGACCCCGCCCTGGTGGAAAAGTGCCAGGAGTTTGCCGCGCGCAGCGGTGCCACCATCACCCTGTCCGAGGACACCGATGCCGTGGCCGGTGCGGACGTGGTCTACACCGACGTGTGGGTCAGCATGGGCGAGCCGGTGGAAGTCTGGGCCGAGCGCATTGAGGCGCTTTCCCCCTACCAGGTCAATGCCGAGTTGATGGCTAAGGCCAAGCCCAGCGCCGTGTTCATGCACTGCCTGCCCGCCTACCACGACCACAAGACCGCCGTGGGCAAGGAGATGGGCGAGAAGTTCAACCGCGATGCCATGGAAGTGACGGACGAGGTGTTCAACGGCCCGCAGTCCATCGTTTTCCAGGAAGCCGAGAACCGCATGCACACCATCAAAGCCGTCATGGCGGCAACCTTGGGCGCGTAATATCAGAGGACAAGAGGCTCCCCCAGGGGAGCCTTTTTGATTGCGTGTAGGGGCGCACATTGTGCGCCCGGGGAATTGTACGTCAGGGCCAGACTCCCCGGGCGGATATGGAATCCGCCCCTACGGCGTAGGGGAGCATTCTATATGCTCCCGTGCTGTTTTACGCCACCGCCAAATTGCACGGGCGCACAATGTGCGCCCCTACAGCCACGTATACAGCAAAATCCCCCTCACCAAAACGGTAAGGGGGATTTTGAGGTTCAGTATGAGGGGTGGTTATGTACGGTGGAGATTACTCCTCGATATAACCGTACTGCAGGTACCAGTAGCCGTAGGGGCTGTGCCAGGTGCCCTTCAGAGAGGGGCTCTGCAGCCAGAAGTCGTTGTAGTAAGCAACGGGGATGCAGGCGGCATCCTCCATCAGGATGTCCTCGGCCTCGTGCAGCTTCTCGAAGTGAGTAGCCTTGTCAGCAACGCGGGATTCCTCGATGACCTGGTCGAACTCGGGGTTGGCGTACTTGCCATCATTGTTGCCGTTGTTGGTGGTGAACAGCTCCAGCATGTTGGAGGGATCGTTGTAGTCCATGCTCCAACCGTTGCGGCTGACATCGTAGTCACCAGCGTGGCGCATGGGGATGAAGCTGGACCATTCGACCTTGTCGATGTTCATGGTGATGCCCAGCTCAGCCCAAGCCTGCTGCAGATACTCGGCAACAGCAATGTGGTAGCCGGTATCGTTGGCGCTGTAGGTGATGGTGGGGAAGCCCTCGCCATCGGGGTAACCGGCCTCAGCCATCAGGCTCTTGGCCTCCTCGAGGTTAGCCTCGTAGTCGTCGCTGATGTAGGCCTCGCCGCCGTTGGCGTTGTCCATGAAGTAGCCCTCGTTGTCCACGATGCCAGGGCCGACCAGAGCGGTAGCGGGGGTGTAGATGCCCTGCATGATGGCGTTGGCAACGTAGTCACGGTCGATAGCCAGGCTCAGGGCCTTGCGGACGCGGACATCGGTGAAAGGCTCTTCCTGATCGTTCAGGGAGATGTAGTAGGTGCCCATAATCTCGTCCAGGTAGAAGTCGCCGCCGTCCTCGGCCTTGGTCAGGCTGGGAATCTCATCGGTGGGGACATCCTTGACCAGCTGAGCCTCGCCGCTGTTATAAGCAGCGTAGGAAGCGCTGGAATCCTCCAGCAGGAGAAGGGTGATGGTGTCAGAGACAATCTTGTCGCTGTCCCAGCCTCCCACGTAGTAGGGGTTCTTGGACAGAACGATGCGCTCAGAGGGGGTCCACTCGGTGATCATGTAGGGGCCGTTGCAGATGAAGGTGTCCGGCTCGGTACACCAGGCATCGCCGTTGGCCTCAACGGTAGCCTGCTGGACAGGAGAGGTGACCACGAAAGCGGCCAGCTTATCAAAGTAGGAGCAGGGGTAGCTCAGGACGATGGTCAGGTCCTTGCCGTCCTCGCTGGCGGTGACGTTCAGGGCATCCCAGTCGGGGTCGGTGGTGGTGTTGCCGTCTGCATCAGGGTTGCCGATGGCATCCTGGTAGCCGTCGATCATGCCGACAACGGTCTCGGCATAGGGGGCGGCGGTGTCCGGGCTGGCGATGCGCTTGAAGCTGTACTCGAAGTCAGCGGCGGTCAGGTCGCTGCCATCGCTCCACTTCAGGCCGTCACGCAGGTGGAAAGTCCAGGTCAGGCCGTCCTCGCTGACATCGTAGCTTTCAGCCTGGCCGGGCTGTACTTCGTTGTTCTCATCGATGATGAGCAGGGGCTCCTCGATGGTCAGCAGGGTGTTGCCGCCATCGATGGAGGCGTTCAGGGCCGGGTCCAGGGTCTCGGGGTTGGGGCCGATCTGGACGGTGAAGCCGGTGGAGCCGGCTTCGGTAGCTTCCGCAGCGTCAGCAGCTTCGCCGGCAGCGTTGGTGGTGCTTGCAGAGGAGCCGCAGGCAGCCAGAGACACGACCATAGCGCCAGCCATAGCAGCCGCAGCAATGTTACGCATTTTCATGATGCTTTTCCTTCCTAAATCTTACAATAAAATAGTTTGACACCGCAGTTCTTTAAAGCGGCGAACAGTAGCAATTATACTCCTGTCCGCCCCACGATTACAATAGGAAGGACTAATTGTAATACTTTTGTCATAGGATGGGAACGTTTTTCATCATGTTTGTAGGGGGCGGCATCCCCGACACCCCACAGGTGTGAGTGGTTGACCATTTTGACATTGGCGCTCATTTATGTCGGTTCGTAGGGAGGGGTCTTGACCCCTCCTTGCAATTGGGCGATGACGTGAAATCGCCCCTACAGAAGAATAGGGGAACCAAATTGGAATGTTGCGGTTTGCGCAAGATAGCCCGGAGGGGTCAAGACCCCTCCCTACCATACTACCGGCAAAGGGTTCGTAGGGGCGAACAGTGTTCGCCCGTGGAATTTAGCGTAATCACAAAACTGCGCGGGCGCACAATGTGCGCCCCTACAGTACCATATTAAAAGCCAGCCCTGCAACACAAAAACCGCACCCCCAATGCAAGTGCATCAAGGGTGCGGTATTCAGCTATTTGTCAGCAGGCAATGCGAAAGGGATTAGCCCTCAACATAACCGTACTGCAGGTACCAGTAGCCGTAGGGGCTGTGCCAGGTGCCCTTCAGAGAGGGGCTCTGCAGCCAGAAGTCGTTGTAGTAAGCAACGGGGATGCAGGCGGTGTCCTCCATCAGGATGTCCTCAGCCTCGTGCAACTTCTGGAAGTGGACAGTCTTGTCAGCGACCTTGGAAGCATCGATAGCAGCATCGAACTCGGGGTTGTTGTACTTACCATCGTTGTTACCGTTGGTGGAGTAGAACAGCTCGATGATGTTGGAAGGATCGTTGTAGTCCATGACCCAGCCGTTACGGCTGATGTCGTAGTCACCAGAGCGGCGCATGGGCAGGAAGCTGGACCACTCGACCTTGTCGATGTTCACAGTGATACCCAGTTCGCCCCAGGCCTGCTGCAGGTACTCAGCAACGGGGATGTGGTAGCCGGAATCGTTGGCGCTGTAGGTGATGGCGGGGAAGCCTTCGCCATCGGGATAGCCAGCTTCAGCCAACAGGCTCTTGGCCTCCTCGAGGTTAGCCTCGTAGTCATCGCTGATGTAGCGCTCGCCACCGTTGGCGTTGTCATAGAACATGCCGGTCTCATCCACGATGCCGGGGCCGACCATGTTGTAAGCGGGGCTGTAGGTGCCCTGCATGATGGTCTCAGCCACGTACTCACGGTCGATGGCCAGGCTCAGAGCCTTACGAACCCTGGAATCGGTGAACGGCTCGCGCTGGTCGTTCAGGGAGATGTAGTAGGTGCCCAGGATGGTGTCGACATAGAAGTCGCCGCCGTCCTCAACCTTGGTCAGGCTGGGGATCTCATCGGTGGGAACATCCTTAATCAGCTGGGCCTCACCGCTGTTATAAGCAGCGTAGGAAGCGCTGGAATCCTCCAGCAGGAGGAGGGTGATGGTCTCAGAGACGATCTTGCTGGAATCCCAGCCACCGGCGTAGTAGGGGTTCTTGGTCAGCACGATGCGCTCGGAAGGCACCCAATCAGAGATGTAGTAGGGGCCGTTGCAGACGAAGGTATCGGGCTCGGTGCACCAGGCATCGCCGTTGGCCTCGATGGTGGCCTCCTGAACAGGGCTCATAGCTGCGAAAGCGCAGAGCTTGTCAAAGTAGGAGCAGGGGTAAGCCAGCTGGATGGTCAGAGTCTTGCCGTCCTCGCTGGCATGGACATTCAGGGCATCCCAGTCGGGATCGGTGGTGGTGTTGCCGTCTGCATCGGGGTTGCCGATGGCATCGTCATAGCCATCGATCATGCCGACCACAGTCTCACCGTAGGGGGCGGCGGTGTCGGGGCTGGCCAGACGCTTGAAGGAGTACTCGAAGTCCTTCGCGGTCAGGTCAGAGCCATCGCTCCATTTCAGACCATCCTTCATGGTGAAGGTCCAGGTCAGGCCGTCCTCGCTGACTTCAGGCAGATCAGCCTGGCCGGGAACGACCTCGCTGTTCTCGTTGATCAGCAGCAGGGGCTCGAAAGTGGTGATAATGGTGTTAGCACCGTCAACAGAGCTGTTCAGGGCCGGATCCAGAGTCTCGGGGTTGGGTCCCAGCTGGACGGTAAAGCCGTCAGCGGAAGCGCCGGTAGCCTCGGTGGATTCTGCAGTCGCAGCAGAGGTGGAAGCAGCGGTGTCGGTGGAAGCTGCGGTAGAACCGCAGGCAACCAAGGAAGCAGCCATGCAGCCAGCCATTGCCACGGCGGCGATGTTCTTCATCTTCATTGGTGATTTTCCCTCCATATAATATACTTACCCATTTCCCCCGTAGGACAATAGCATGTCCGCAGTGGAAAGAATACATATACTATACCCCATACGCCCCCGCATTGGCAATAGGTATGCTGTTTTTGTAACCTTTTTGAAACGCAAATATGCAAATATATGCTAAAATCGTGTATATTTGTGTATATTCTGTACGCCAACTGTGGACGAAGTGCATATTTTGTATTTTGTATGTGTACGGTGGACAAGGTTGTAACGAATTGGGAGCCGGGTTGTAATACAATTATGTTTGCCGTTTCTGTTGGTTTGTAGGGAGGGGTCTTGACTCCTCCTTGCAATTGGGCGGTTACGTGAAATTGCACGGGCGGATATAGAATCCGCCCCTACGGAGAAATGAGGAAACCAAATGGAATTGTTGCAATTTGCGCAAGATGCTTAGGAGGGGTCAAGACCCCTCCCTACAGTACCATTTTATAGAGGGTTGTAGGGGCGATCATCGATCGCCCGCGGAGTTTTGTGGTTACGCCAGATTCCACGGGCGAACAATGTTCGCCCCTACAGCCTCAACGCCCTTACGTTTTGGCCCCGGAGGGGTCAATTCGGAGGGCGATGAAAAAGCGTTAAGAAAATTGCAGCACTCCTGCAATTTTTAGCTTTTTCATTGACCGACCACCGCTTTGGGGTTCCAAGGGGCGAGCAGCCCCTTGGCCGGGGTTCGCTGCCTCGGAACAGCGAGACTTTTTTCGCTACCTTTTTTGGTCACAAAAAAGGTAGGCCTTGCGGAAGAATCCCACTAAAAAAGGGAGTCACCGCATGGTGGTGACTCCCGTAAAGCAAAAATTTAATTATTTCACCTTATCCAAATGATGGCAAGCCGCCCAGTGGCCGCTGGAGACTTCCTTGAACTCCGGCACCTCGGCGGCGCAGCGCTCGTCTGCGTAGGGGCAGCGGGTGCGGAAACGGCAGCCGCTCGGCGGGTTCAGGGGGCTGGGCACATCGCCCTGCAGAACGATACGGTGGCTCTCGCGGGCGGTCTTGGGGTCCGCCACGGGGATAGCCGAGATCAGGCTGCGGGTGTAGGGGTGGACATTGTGGGCGATCAGCTCAAAGCTGTCGGCCAGCTCCACTAGCTTGCCCAGGTACATAACACCAATGCGGTTGGAAATGTGCTTGACAACGCTCAGGTCATGGGCGATGAACAGATAGGTCAGGCCCATCTCCTGCTGCAGGTCCTCGAACATGTTGACGACCTGCGCCTGGATGGAAACGTCCAGAGCGGAGACCGGCTCGTCACAAACGATGAACTCGGGGTCCACGGCCAGGGCGCGGGCAATGCCGACACGCTGGCGCTGGCCGCCGGAGAACTCGTGGGGGTAGCGGTTGGCATGCTCGCTGTTCAGGCCAACGCGCTCCAGTAAGGAGATGATCTTGTCGTGGCGCTCCTTGGAGCTGGAGCACAGGTGATGGATGTCGATGCCCTCGCCCACGATATCACCGATGGTCATACGGGGGTCCAGGCTGGCATACGGGTCCTGGAACACGATCTGCATACGGCGGCGGTAGGGCAGCATGTCCACCGCGATCTTCTCTTTTTTATCAAACAGCACCTTGCCATCGTAGATGATGGTGCCGTCCGTGGGCTCGTACAGGCGCAGCAGGGTGCGGCCGGTGGTGGTCTTACCGCAGCCGGACTCGCCGACCAGGCCCAGGGTCTCGCCTTTGCGAATGGCAAAGCTTACATCGTCCACAGCCTGGACGTAGCGCTTGTTTTTGCCCACACCGCCAGCCGGGAAATACTGCTGCAGGTGCTTTACTTCAACCAGATTCTCGCTCATTCGGCTTTGCCCCCTTTCTCAAATTCTTCTTTCTGGCGCAGCCAGCAATGGGTGTAATGGGTGTCGCTCAACTCGGTCTTGGGCGGCATCTTGTTCAGGCAGATCTTCATGCAGCTCTTGCAGCGGGGTGCAAAGGGGCAGCCGGCCGGCGGGTTCAGCAGGTCAACGGGCTGGCCCTCGATGGGCACCAGGCGCTCCTTCTCCTCGGCGTTCAGCTTGGGGATGGAGTTGATCAGGCCCTTGGTGTACTCATGCTGGGGGTTGTAGAAGATCTCGTCGGTGGTGCCGTACTCCACGATGTGGCCGGCGTACATAACGGCGATCTTCTCGCACATCTGGGCCACAACGCCCAGGTCATGGGTAATCATGATGATGCTCATGCCCAGCTTGTGGCGCAGGTCGTTCATCAGTTCCAAAATCTGTGCCTGGATGGTCACGTCCAGAGCCGTGGTCGGCTCGTCCGCGATCAGCAGCTTCGGCTCGCAGGCCAGTGCAATCGCGATCATAACACGCTGGCGCATACCGCCGGACAGTTCGTGGGGATACTGCTTCAGGCGGCGCTCCGGCTCGTTGATGCCGACCAGCTCCAGCAGTTCCTTGGCGCGGGCCCAGGCTTCCTGCTTGGTCTTTTTGGTGTGCAGCAGGATCACTTCCACGATCTGGTTGCCGATGGTGTAGACGGGGTTCAGGCTGGTCATGGGATCCTGGAAGATGATGGAGACTTCGTTGCCGCGGATCTTGCGGAACTCTTTCTCGGTCATCTTGTCGATCTGGTGGCCGTTGAACCACACGGTGCCGCCCACCAGGCGGCCGGGATAGGCCGTAAGGCCCATGATAGAATAAGCAGTGACGGATTTGCCGGAGCCGGACTCGCCGACAATACCCAGCACATCGCCCTGGTTCATGCTGAAGGACACGCCGTTCAGTGCCTTGACCTCACCGGCGGGGGTGAAGAAGGACAGGCGTTCGTCCTTGATCTCAAGAATTTTTTCGCTCATGATTTCTTCTTCCTCCCCTCTTTAGCTCTTAAGTTTCGGGTCAAAGGCATCGCGCAGGCCATCGCCGAACAGGTTGAACACCAGGATCATCAGGCTGATCATCAGCGCGGGGGCGATCAGCAGCACCGGGTAGGTGTTCATGCCCTTGACGGCATCGGTTGCCAGAGAACCCAGGGACGGCATGGGAGCCGCAACGCCCAGGCCGAGGAAGCTCAGGTAACTCTCGGTAAAGATGGAGGAGGGGATCTGCAGGGTGGTGGTGACGATCAGGGTGCCGATGCAGTTGGTCAGCAGGTGCTTTTTGATGATGCGGCCGCCGGAAGCGCCCAGGGCGCGGGCAGCGGTGACATACTCGCTCTCTTTCAGGGTAAGCACCTGAGAGCGCACGATACGCGCCATGCCGACCCAGTACAGCAAGGCAAAGATGATGAAGATGGACACCATGTTGGGGCCGAGTTTCTGCATCCAGCCAAAGCCGGGCTGGGTAGCCAGGTTCTCCAGCGGCTCCTTGATAGCCATAGCCAGCAGGATGATGAGCAGGATGTCGGGGATGGTGTACAAAATATCGGTGATACGCATCATAATGTTATCGACCCAGCCGCCCGCAAACGCGGAAACTGCGCCGTAGGTAGCGCCGATCAGCAGCACCAGCACGGAAGCCAGCAGGCCGACAGACAGGGACACACGGGTGCCCATCATGACGCGGACCGCGAAGTCACGGCCCATACGGTCGGTGCCCAGGATGTGGGGGAACACCTTTTCACCGGCATCGATGAGCTTCTGCTCGGCGGCAGAATACTCAAACGGAGCCAGGTTGTTGCTGCCTTTGATCTGCTGCTCGTAGCTGTAGGGCCAGAAAGAGGGCAGCACGTAGGCAAAGATAGCGATCAGGATGATGACCACCAGGCTGACCATGGCGATCTTGTTTTTCTTCAGGCGGCGCAGGCCGTCTTTCCAGAAGTTGACGCTCTCGCGCATGACGACAAGGCTCTTTTTCTCATCGTTGGATGCGGGGGCAAAGTCCTCGACGTTGAGTTGCAGGCTCAACGGATTCTTTTTCAGATTTTCCATTTGTCTGCTCCTCCTTACTTCAGCTTGATGCGCGGGTCGATGACCTTGTACAGGATATCAACAATGACGTTTGCCACGATGACCAGGGAGGCCAGCAGAATGGTGGTACCCATGATCATGGTGTAGTCACGGTTGGTGATGGCGGACACGAAATCGCGGCCCAGGCCCGGGATGGAGAAGATCTTTTCCACAACGAAGGAGCCGGTCATCAGGTTTGCCAGCATGGGGCCGACATAGGTGACGACAGGCAGGATGGCGTTGCGCAGGGCATGCTTGAACAGGATCTTGACGCTGGACACACCCTTGGCGCGGGCGGTGCGCATGTAATCCTGGCCCATAACATCCAGCAGGCTGGAACGCATCAAACGGGTGATGTAAGCGGTGGGGTAAATCGCCAGCGCGGTCACGGGCATGATGTAGGCGGCAGGCTCGTTCAGGCCGACGGTGGGCAGGATCTTCAGGTTCATGCCGAACGTGTACAACAGCACGACACTGGAGATAAAGCTGGGGATGGCGATGCCGCAGGTAGCCAGCACGATAATTAAGTTATCGGCCCATTTCCCTCGGTTATACGCAGATATACAGCCAAGCGGTATGCCAACGCACAGGGCGACCAGCACGGCCAGGCCAGCCGTACGGGCAGAGACCGGCAGCTTGGAGAAGATGATCTGGTTGACAGTACGGCCGCGCTGTTTCAGGCTCAGGCCCATGTCGCCGTGGATCAGGCTGTTCATGTAGTTGAGGTACTGCACACCCAGGGGTTTGTCCAGGCCGTACTTTTCGGCCAGGGCCTGCTGGGCTGCTTTACTGATGGACTTTTCCGCCACGAACGGGCCGCCGGGGACCAGGTTCATGATGAAAAAGGTAAGGGTCGCAACAATAAACACACTGAAAATGCCCATTGCTACGCGCTTGACGATATACTTCGCCATGGTTTAGTGCCACTCCGTTTCCTAATGAAATACAGTTTTAGGTTGAACCCGGCGTGTCTCTTTAAAGCCCCACAGTGCGCGAACACGTTTGTTTCTATATCGCGGACAATTGAAGAAATAAAAAAACCGATGGAGGTTGCGGCTGCACAAACACCATCGTTTATAACCGGAATCTTAATAATTATAAGATATATGTCAGGGTTTGTCAATCGGCCGGGGCTGTACAAAATGTGAAAGAAATTTCAAAATTTCCCTGCCAGTTTTTACGATTCTGCCTTTTTACCTTATTATAAATGTAGTAAGTTTTGCCAAGATTTCGCCCAGCCACTTTGCAGCGCCCATTTTTGTGCTATAATAAGATGTTAAATTGTGTGGAATTGGCAGTTGTGGGGCTGCTCTCTCTGTAGGGGCCGATGCTCGTCATCGGCCCGCGGGCAGCACAACACCCCGTAGGGGCGGATTCCATATCCGCCCGCTAATGCCACACTT
Organism: Bulleidia sp.; assembly: GCA_963655125.1. Taxonomy (GTDB): domain Bacteria; phylum Bacillota; class Clostridia; order Oscillospirales; family Ruminococcaceae; genus Gemmiger. The sequence continues at coordinate 32,337 of CAVKDR010000008.1, read as the reverse complement.
GTAGGGGCGAGCATTGCTCGCCCGCAGAAAGGCGGTGCGAACCATGATGCAGCTTACCCTATTAGGCACGGGCGGCACACAACCCCTGCCGGACCGGGCGCTGGCCGCCCTGGCCGTGACAGTGCAGGGCCATACCCTGCTGCTGGATTGCGGCGAAGGCACCCAGGTCAGCCTGCGGAAATACGGCGTAAGCGCCTACCGCATCGATGCCGTGCTGCTGACCCATTACCACGGCGACCACATTCTGGGCCTGCCGGGGCTTTTGCAAACGCTGGCCAGCCTGAACCGCACCGCGCCGCTGACCATCTACGGCCCGCCGGGGCAGGAGAGCATCGCGGCGGCCATCATGGCACTGGCCGGGCCGCTGCCCTACCCGGTTACGTGGAAAATCGCCGAGGGTGCGTTTCAAGAAGCCGGGCTGACGGTCACGCCGTTCCCCCTCAAGCACCGCGTTCCCTGCTGCGGCTACCGGCTGCACCTGCCCCGGGCCGGGCGGTTCGATGCCGCGCGGGCCAAAGCGGCGGGCATCCCGCTGGCATACTGGCGGGTGCTGCAGGCCGGGCAGAGCATCGGCGGCTTTGTGCCGGATGACGTGCTGGGCCCGCCCCGCCGGGGGCTGACGGTGGTGTACGCCACCGACACCCGCCCCTGCCCCGCCGTGCTGGAAGCAGCGCGCGGTGCAGACCTTTTGTGCATGGACTCCACCTACGCCGAGGATGCCGACCTGCCCAAGGCGAAACTGTACGGCCACGCCACCTGCCGGGAGACCGGGGCCCTGGCCGCCGAAGCCAAGGTGCGCCGCCTGTGGCTGACCCATTACAGTGCCGCCGTCACCGACCCCGCCCCCGGCCTTGCCGCCGCCCGGACCCAATACCCCGAAGCCGCCGCCGGATATGACGGCCTGCAGCTGGAACTGGAATTTGACGAAAAGTAAACAGTCATCCCCTTGCCTCGCTCTAAAAGCCTCCCTTGTGTAAAGGGAGGTGGCACGGCGTAAGCCGTGACGGAGGGATTGTGACCTTGCGAGGGCAAGTCGATTTCTGGGCAAGGTCACAATCCCCCACCCGCTTCGCGGGAGCCCCCTTTGCACAAGGGGGCCTTTGCGCCGCTTTAACCCCATTATAAGGAGCATTATGCACTTCATCCGCACCCACAAAAAAGAACTGCTGTTCACCTTCGCCGTGCTGGCAGCGGCCGCCGGTCTTTGGCTTGCCACCCATGCCGGGCACGGCAGCGGCGGCATCGCCGTGGTGCGCTACGGCGACCCGCAGGTAGAACAGCGCATCGACCTATCCCAAAACGCCGACTACGATATCGATACCGGCACCTACACCGTCCATCTGCATGTGGAAAACGGCGGCATCGCCTTTGTCAACAGCCCCTGCCCCGACCACCTGTGCGAGGGGTTCGGCATTTTGCAAAACGCCGGTGACTGGGCGGCCTGCATGCCCGCCCGCACCAGCATCACCATAGAAGAACGATAACCCGAACAATAAGGAGCGCTTATGAATCCTACTTTCAAACAGGTCACCAAGACCCGCTATGTAGAACTGGTCGCCGAGCTGGCCCAGGAAATTTTTGTACAGCACTACACCAAGCTGACCCCCAAGGTCGCCGCCGCCCTGGCCGATAAGTACCAGAGCGACATCCTGACCGATGACGAGATCCACAGCGGTGTCATCAACTACTTTTTGATCTACCTGGGCACCGAGCCGGTGGGTTACTTTGCCCTGGACCTGGGCCCCGCCGGTGCCATGTGCCTGAGCCGCCTATTTATAAAGGAAAAGGCCCGTGGGCAGGGCATTGGCCGTAGCATCGTGGCCTACGCCCAAAAGCTGGCCGAGGGTGACGGCCGCAGCCGCCTGTATCTGCGCATCTGGGCCCGCGACCTGAAAGCCGAGGGCTTTGCCAAAAAATGCCGCTTCCGCAAAGCCGAGACCGTACCCATGGAAGTGCTGCCCGGCACGACGTTGGACATTACCACTTGGGAGAAGTTGTGGCGGTAAAATTGCAATTTATTGCCACCCTGTAGGGGCCGATGCTCGTCATCGGCCCGCGGGCGCACAATGTGCGCCCCTACTTCCCGCATCCCCTAGTTTGTAGGGGGCGGCATCCTCGATGCCCCGCGGGCCGATGCAAGCATCGGCCCCTACAACCTCATTTTCCCCCTTTACCATCCCTGCAACCACAATCTTTGGAGACTTACCCATGAAATTTCTGCATCTGGCCGATCTGCACCTGGGCAAACGGGTCAACGGGTTCGACCTTCTGGAAGATCAGCGCTATATCCTGGAGCAGATCCTCGCGCTGTGTGACAGCAACAAGGTGGATGCCGTGGTGCTGGCGGGCGATATCTACGATGCCCCCGTGCCCCCCGCCGCCGCCTGCACCCTGCTGGACTGGTTCCTGACCCAGCTGGCCGCCCGGCGCATCGCCGTGCTGGCTGTCTCCGGCAACCACGACAGTGCCGAGCGGCTGGACTACGCCGCCGGGCTGCTGGCTAACCAGAACGTATACATCGCCGGGCAGTTCCGGGGCGCGCCGCGTCAGATCGTGCTGAACGACCGCTTCGGCCCGGTGGAGTTCACGTTGCTGCCTTTTGTGCGCGCCGCCACCGTGCGCCACTATATGCCCGAGGCCGACCTGCCCGATTACGACAGTGCTGTGGCCGCTGCCCTGTCCGCCTGCGCGCCGAGCGCCGAGCGCCGTGTACTGGTGGCCCACCAGATGGTGGTGGCCGGGCTTTGCCCACCCCAGCTTTCCGGCAGCGAGACCGCGCCCCTCACCGTAGGCACCGTGGATTCTGTCAATGCTGCGCATTTTGCCGGGTTCAGCTATACGGCGCTGGGCCACATCCACCGCACCCAGCGGGTGGGCAGCGACACCGTGCGCTACGCCGGTGCGCCGCTGTGCTACCACCTGGACGAGTGCGGCATGGAGAAATCCGCCACCTTAGTGCGCCTGGGCCGCCGGGGCGTGGACGGCATCGACACGCTGCCCCTGCACCCCCGCCGCGCCATGCGGCACATCGTGGGCCCGCTGGCAAAATTGGTGGAACATCCCGCCGACACCAGCGATTACATCTGGGCCACCCTGACCGACCCCACGCCCCAGCCCGATGCCATGGCCGTGCTGCGCGCCGCCTACCCCAACGCCATGCGGCTGGACTACCGTCCCCAGGGGACCGAGATTTTGCCCGCCGACACCGCGCAGTCGGTGCGGGGCAAGCCGTTTGCCTCGCTGTTTGAGGACTTTTTCACCCAGATGAACGGCCGCCCGCTGACCGTGGAGGAAGCCCGCGCCGTGAAAGCCCTGCGAGAGGAGGCCTCCAAATGAAACCCCTGCACCTGACCCTGAACGCCTTTGGCCCCTACGCCGGGCGCACCGACCTGGACCTTTCGGTCTTTGGCGGCAGCGGCCTGTTTTTGATCGGCGGCGACACCGGCGCGGGCAAGACCGCCCTGTTTGATGCCATCACCTTTGCCCTGTACGGCGAGACCACCGGCGAGAACCGCAAAACCACGATGCTGCGCAGCGATTTTGCCGCCCCCGAAGCCGAAACATTTGTAGAACTGACCTTTACCCACCGCAGCCGCACCTACACCGTGCGCCGCTGGCCGGACCAGCAGCGGGCCGCCAAGCGGGGCAGCGGCTTTGTAAAAAGCCCCGCCAAAGCCGAACTCATCCGTGAGCCGGACGAGCCGGTGAGCGGTGCTTCCGCCGTGACCGCCACCATCACCAAACTGCTGGGCATCGATGCCAAACAGTTTGCCCAGGTGTCCATGCTGGCGCAGAACGACTTTACCAAGCTGCTCAATGCGCCCTCCGCCGACCGCGCCGCCATTTTGCGGCAGATTTTTGACACCGCCGACCACCAGCGTTTAGGCCAGGCCGCCGTGCAGCATGCCCGAGAAGCCGAGGATGCCTGCCGCCGCCTGGATGATACCCTGCTGATGCAGGTCGGCAGTCTGCTGGGCAGCGGGGCCGACGAGGATACCGCCAACCAGCTGGAAAAACTGCAGACCGACCGCGACCCCTACGCCGCCGGTGCCGCCGCCGAGCTGGGCAAGAGCCTGCTGGAATTTGACGAAGCCAACGAGAAGCGTCAGCAGAACATCGTGAACGAGCTGGACGAGAAGATTGCCCGGGGCGATGCCGGTGTAAAAATTGCCGAGGAGCGCGCCGCCCGCCGCCAAAAGCTGGCCGGGCTGATCGAGGAAGAAAAGCGCGCCGCCGAGGTGGAGCGCCAGACCAACGCCATGCTGGCCGAACTGCAAAGCCGCAGCGATGCGCTGAAAAAGACCATCGCCGACACCGAGGCCACCCGCGCCGCCCTGGGCCAGAGCGATGCCGAACAGCTGAAGATCGAGCACCGCATTGAACTGGCCGAGGGTCTGACCGATACCTGTGCCGCGCTGCTGCAGGATTGGGACAAAGCCGGGGCCGCCAAGGCGGATGCCGAAGAAAAACAGCATGCCTACGCCGAAGCACAGACTGCTTTGGATGAACTGGAGACCGCCCACATCGCCATGCAGCGCCAGCTGAACGCCAACCGCGCGGGCCTGCTGGCCCAGGACCTGGTGGACGGCCAGCCCTGCCCCGTGTGCGGTGCGGTGCATCACCCGCAGCCCGCAGCCCTGCCCCAGGACCACGTGACCGAAAAAGCGCTGGAGGACCACGAAAAGACCCTGACCGCCCAGCGCCGCACCACCGGCGATGCCAGCCGCGCCGCCGGTGATGCCGCCGCCCACGCGGCGGAACTGCGGGCCACGTTACTGCGGGAAGCGGATGCCTTTTTTGCCCGCCGCGGAGCACGGTACGAGGGCAAGCCCGCCGCCGAACTGACCCCGGACGAACTGCGGGATGCCCTGCTGGCCCAGCAAAAGAGCCTGGCCGATGGCCTGGCCGGACTGCAGGCCGAGCACAAAAAGTTTAAGCAGCAGGCCGACAAAGCCCGCGCCCTGGCGGACCAGCTGGACAACCTGAACCGTCAGCTGGCGGGCCTGGAAAAGCAGGCCTTTGCCGCCACCCGCAAGACCGCCAACGCCAAGGCGGGCCACGCCGCTGCCGCCGCCCGTGTGCAGCAGATGCAGGAGACCATGCCCAAGCGGGAGGACCCCGACACCCTGCCCAAGCTGCAGGCTGCACTCTCCCGCCTGCGGGCCGACCGCGCCGCCGCCATGGCCGCGCGGGATGCCGCCGTACACCGCCTGCACACCAACCGCGCCGCGCTGGCCGGGCTGGACAAGACGATGCGCCAGAGCGCTGCCGCCCGCGAGAAGCGCGCCATGTGGGACAATCTTTCCAAAACCATCAACGGCAATTTGGCCGGCAAGGTCAAGCTGCCTTTTGAACAGTACGTACAGGCGTTCTATTTTGATGGTGTGGTCGAAGCCGCCAACCTGCGCTTTACCCGCATGACGGACGGCCAGTACCGCCTGCTGCGCCGCAAAAGCGAGGCCGTGGGCGGCAAGACGGCCCTGGACCTGGACGTGTTTGATGCCTACACCGGCAAGACCCGCCCCGTGGGCAGCCTGTCCGGCGGCGAAAGCTTTATGGCCGCCCTCTGCCTGGCGCTGGGCATCAGCGATACCATCCAGCAGAACGCAGGCGGCGTGACCATTGAAACACTGTTTATCGATGAGGGCTTCGGCTCGCTGGATGCGGACGCGCTGGAAAAAGCCGTGGATACGCTGGCAGGGCTGGCGGGCGGCGACAAGCTGATCGGCGTGATCTCCCACGTGGAAGCCCTGCAGGACCGCCTGACCCGCCAGGTGCGTGTGACCAAGACCCGCGCTGGCAGCAAGGCCGAAATTGTGGTGGAGTGAGATGGCTGATTCACTTTTACAGCACCAGCTGGAAAAACTGGCGGCGGACCGCTACCCCCTGCACATGCCGGGGCACAAGCGCCACACCGCCCCTGCCCCCGGCCTGGGCTGCTACGCCTGGGACATGACCGAAATTGACGGGGCCGATGACCTGCACGAAGCCGACGGCATTTTGGCCGATGCCATGGCCCGCACCGCCGCACTGTACGGCTCCCGCCGGTGCTGGTATCTGGTGGGCGGCAGCACCGTGGGCCTGCTGGCGGGCATCCGCGCACTGGCCCCCTTTGGCAGCGAGGTCATTGCAGCCCGCAACTGCCACAAGGCCGTCTACCATGCCCTTGAGCTTGGGCACCTGACCGCCCACTACCTGACCCCGCCGGTGGATGCCGCCTTTGGCGTGTACGGCAGTGTGCCCCCTGCCGCGGTGGAAGCCGCGCTGACCGCCCACCCCCAGGCCAAGTGCGTGATCCTGACCAGCCCGACTTATGAGGGTATTTTGAGCGATGTTGCGTCCATTGCCGCCATCTGCCACGCCCACGGCGTACCGCTGCTGGTGGACGAAGCCCACGGGGCGCACTATCTGCCCTTTGCCGCCCAATACGGCTGGCAGGGCGGTGCGGTGGCCGCCGGGGCGGATCTGGTGGTGCAAAGCGCCCACAAGACGCTGCCCAGCCTGACCCAGACTGCCTTTTTGCAGCTGAACGGCGATTTTGCCGACCCCGATGAGGTGGAGCGGCAGCTGGACGTGTTTGAGACCAGTTCCCCCAGCTACCCGCTGCTGGTCAGTCTGGACGGCTGCACAAACTGGCTAACCAACGATGGCCCCACCGCCTTTGCCCGCTGGCGGGAGCGGCTAACGCGGTTCTCCGCCGCCGTGGCTGACCTGCCCAACACAAAAGTCATGTGCTTTGGCCGGGATGCCCTGGCCGAGCACCCGGACTTTTTTGCCCATGACAGCGGCAAAATTTTGCTGCAGATCGGGGCCGAGGGCGCGGCGTTCCTGCGGACCGGCGGCTTTGAGCCGGAGATGGTCTGCGGGCCAAACGTGCTGGCTATGACCAGCCCCTGCGACAACGCCTACGCGCTGGACCGCCTGGCCGAGGTGCTGCACCACTGGGATTCTCAATCCGGGCACAACGCCCCCACGCCCCCCGCGCACCTGCTGCCCGCCCCGGGAAATGCCGTGTGTACGATTGCCGAAGCGTTGCTGCGCCCGGCGCAAATGCTGCCGATGGCCGATGCCTGCGGGGAAACGGCAGCGGAATACATCTGGGCCTATCCGCCGGGAGTGCCGCTGGTGGCACCGGGGGAGGAAATCACGCCGGAATTTTTAGCGGCCTGCCGCGAGTTGGAGGCCGCAGGGACGAGGTTGCACCACAGTAGGTGTAAAGATACAGGGTGCATCGCCGTCCTGTAGGGGTCGATGCTTGCATCGACCCGCGGGCGGATGCGAGCATCCGCCCCTACGAAGATTGTATGCGGTTTACCTTGCGGTCGTAGGGGCCGATTCCATATCGGCCCGTTGCGGGGCGTCGAGGACGCCGCCCCCTACAAATCCATCATAACAATCCCTGCTATATTTAACCCTTGACAATCCACCCAATCCCGTGTACAATAAATATAATTCTAAAATGTATAAAGGGGTGACTGTTTTATGAAGCACATCCAGACTCTCGAGACCCGCGACATGGCTAAGAGCCTGCTGAACGGCGGCTGCGGCGAATGCCAGACTTCCTGCCAGAGCGCTTGCAAGACCAGCTGCGGCATTGCCAACCAGCCTTGCGAGAAGACCGACAAGTAATTTTATTGCTGGCTTTGATGCCGGGGTGCCAGATTGGCAGCCCGGCATTTTCTATGTATACCTGTGGTCCTGTAATCGGGGGCGTTTTTTACCGCCATTCTCTACCCTCAACCGCCCTCTCCCCTGATTCTCGCCCACTTTCCCATATAACTCACTTACCCGATTAAAATTCTTTTGGGTACCTTTTCTTATAAGAAAAGGTACATAATGAGGAGAGACAAATGATTCATCAGTACAAACTCAGCGGCTACAACATCGTTCTGGACGTGTACAGCGGCAGCGTACATGCCGTGGACGATGTAGCCTACGATGCCATCGCCCTGATCGACCAGGGACTGACCCGCGAGGCCGCCACCGCCCAGCTGGAACAGAAATACGCGAACCGCGCCGATGTCACCCCTGCCGACATCCGCGATTGCTTTGACGATATCGAGGAACTGACCGCCGCCGGGCAGCTGTTCGCCCCCGATGCCTACGCCGACCATGCGTTCGACTTCAAGAACCGCTCCAACGTGGTCAAGGCGCTCTGCCTGCACGTGGCCCACACCTGCAACCTGAACTGCAGCTACTGCTTTGCCGCCCAGGGCAAGTTCCACGGCGAGGCTGGCCTGATGAGTTTCGAGACCGGCAAGCGCGCACTGGATTTCCTGATCGAGCACAGCGGCACCCGCCGCAACCTGGAAGTTGACTTCTTCGGCGGTGAACCGCTGATGAACTTTGAGGTGTGCAAGCAGCTGGTCGCCTACGCCCGCAGCATCGAGAAGGAGCACAACAAGAACTTCCGCTTTACCATGACCACCAACGGCATCGGCATCACCGATGAGGTCATCGACTGGTGCAACCAGGAATGTCACAACGTGGTCCTCTCGCTGGACGGCCGCAAGGAAGTCAACGACCGGTTCCGCGTGGACCTGGCCGGCAACGGCAGCTACGACCGCATCGTGCCCAAGTTCCAAAAACTGGTCAAGGCCCGCGGCGGCCAGGGCTACTACATGCGCGGCACCTTTACGCACCACAACGTTGATTTTACCAAGGACCTGTTCCACATGGCCGATGACCTCGGCTTTACGGAGTTGTCCATGGAGCCGGTCGTGGCCCCGCCGGATTCCCCCGAGGCCCTGACCGAGGAGGACCTGCCCAAGCTGTTTGACCAGTACGAACTGCTGGCCAACGACATGCTGCGCCGCCAGAAAGCTGGCAAGCCCATCACATTCTACCACTACATTCTGGACCTGAAGCACGGCCCCTGCATCTACAAGCGCATTTCGGGCTGCGGTTCCGGCACCGAGTACATGGCCGTGACCCCCTGGGGCGACCTGTATCCCTGCCACCAGTTCGTGGGCGACCCCAACTACAAGCTGGGCAATGTGTGGGACGGCGTGACCAACACCGCCCTGCGGGATGAGTTCAAGCTGTGCAACGTCTACGCCCGCCCGGACTGCAAGGATTGCTGGGCGCGCCTGTACTGCGCAGGCGGCTGCGCGGCCAACGCCCTGCATGCCACCGGCGATATCCACGGCACCTACGAGTACGGCTGCAAGGTGTTCCGCAAGCGCATGGAGTGCGCCCTGATGATGCAGGTTGCCCAGCGCCTGGATCCCGAACTTGCCAAGAACGCCGTCAAGTTTGAAAGTGATTGCGACGGCTGCGGCGAGGGCAACGACGGAGCCTGCGAAAAGTAAAAAAGCAAGCGGCCCCCTTGCGTAAAGAAGGCTGGCTGCGCGGCAGCGCAGACTGGGGGATTGTAGCCTAACGGAAGTTGCTCAAGCTGCCCGGCCGGCCACAATCCCTCAGTCAGCCTACCGGCTGACGGCTCCCTTTACACACAAGGGAGCCTTTGGAGCCGCCTCTGCAAGTATATTTTCAACAACCCGATGGATTTTTGAGGGATTGCTATGAAATACGATTTTACCACCGTGTACGACCGCCACGGTAAGGATGCGCTGGCGGTGGATGCCCTGGGCCAGCCGGGCGGGTTTGCGCCGGGCGCACCCAAGGAGGGCTTCTCCGCCATTCCCATGTGGGTCGCCGACATGAACTTTGCCACCGTGCCCACCATCCCGGCTGCCATCATAGAGCGCGCCCAGCACCCGCTGTACGGCTACTTTGCCACGCCGGATGCCTACTACCAGGCCATCATCGACTGGCAGCGGGACCGCAACGGTGTGACCGACCTGCCCAAAGAGGCCATCGGCTACGAGAACGGTGTCCTCGGCGGCGTGATGTCGGCCCTGGGCTGCCTGGCCGCCCCCGGTGATGCTGTGCTGGTCCACAGCCCCACCTACATCGGCTTTACCCATACGCTGGAAGCGAACGGCTACCACATCATCCACAGCCCCCTGCACCGGGACGAAAACGGCGTGTGGCGGATGGATTTTGACGACATGGACCGTCTGCTGAAACAGCACCACATTCATGCGGCCATCTTCTGCTCGCCCCACAACCCCTGCGGCCGCGTGTGGGAGCGCTGGGAGATCGAACGCGCAATGGAAGTCTACCGCGCCAACGATGTGACGGTCATTTCGGACGAGATCTGGTCGGACATCCTGCTCAACGGCCACAAGCACACCCCTACCCAGTCGGTCAGCGAGGATGCGCGCCAGCGCACCGTGGCCCTCTACGCCCCCAGCAAAACCTTTAACCTGGCGGGCCTGGTGGGCAGCTACCACATCATCTACAACAAGGCCCTGCGGGACCGTGTGCTGGCCCGCAGCGAAAAGCCCCATTACAACGAGATGAACGTCCTTTCCCTGCATGCCCTGCTGGGTGCCTACAAGCCCGAGGGCCGCGAATGGGTTGACGAACTGTGCCAGGTGCTTTCCGGCAATGTGAACTTTGCCTGTGATTTCATCGCCCGGCATTTCCTGGGTATCAGCGCAGCCAAGCCGGAGGGCACCTATATGCTGTTTTTGGACTGCACCGACTACTGCGCTGCCCACGGCAAAACGTTGGAGGATGTGCTGCATGCCGGTTGGGATGTGGGCGTTGCCTGGCAGGATGGCCGGATGTTCCACCATCCCTGCGCCATCCGCATGAACCTGGCTGTCCCCCGCGCCCTGGTGGAGGAAGCCTTCGCCCGCCTGCAAAACTACGTGTTTGTGTGAGCCTATGGAAAATCGTGAACGACTTGGCAGCCGCTTAGGCTTTATTATGCTGTCGGCCGGTTGCGCCATCGGCTGCGGCAATGTGTGGAAGTTCCCCTGGATGTGCGGGCGCAACGGCGGCGGCACCTTTATGCTGCTGTACATCCTGTGTCTGCTGGTGCTGGGCCTGCCCGCTATGGTGATGGAGTTTGCCGTGGGCCGCGCCGCCCAGGCCAGCCCCATCTATATGTACCAGCGCTTGGAAAAGCCCGGCCACAAGTGGGGCGTGTTCGGCGTGTTCAGCCTCATTGGCAACATTGCGCTGATGGCTTTTTACACGGTGGTCACGGGGTGGATCTTTTACTACTTCGTCAAATTTCTTACCGGCAGCAACGCCGATTTCGGCTTTGCCCAGATGATCGCCGACCCCAAGGTCAACGTGATCTATCTTTTCATCACCGTAGTGGTTGCGTTTTTGATCCTAAGCTGCAACCTGCAGGGCGGGCTGGAACGGGTGACCAAAGGCATGATGACCGCCCTGCTGGTGCTGATGCTGGTGCTGGCGGTCCACAGCCTGACCTTTGCCGGTGCGGCCGAGGGACTGCGCTTTTACCTGCTGCCGGATCTTTCCGCCATCAACGGCTCGGTGGTGGTTGCCGCCATGAACCAGGCGTTCTTCTCGCTGTCCGTGGGCATGGGCGGCATGGCTATCTTCGGCAGCTACATCGGCAAAGACCGCAGCCTGATGGGCGAATCGCTGCACGTCATCTTCCTGGATACCTTCGTGGCGGTGCTGGCGGGCGTTATCATCTTCCCGGCCTGCTTCACCTACGATTTAGAGGTCACGGCCGGGCCGAGCCTGCTGTTTGACACGATGGCCAGTGTTTTCAACCATATGCCCGGCGGGCGGTGGTGGGGCGCGCTGTTCTTCTTGTTTATGGTGTTTGCGGCGCTGTCCACCGTACTGGGCGTGTGCGAGAACATCCTTGCCATGATCCGCGAGTTGACCGGCTGGTCCCGCCCCAAGGGGTGCGTAGTCTGCGGCGTGGGCATCTTTGCCCTGGCGCTGACCACGGCGCTGGGCTACAGTGTGCTGCACTTCCAGCCTTTTGCCCCCGGCACCGCCTGGCTGGATTTTTGGGATTTCATCGTATCCAACAATGTGTTGCCGTTGGGCAGTCTGGTGTTGGCGTTGTTCTGCTGCAACCGTTTTGGTTGGGGTTGGGACAATTTCGTAGCCGAGGCCAACACCGGCAAGGGCCTGAAAGTGCGCCCCTGGATGAAGCCTATCTTCCGCTATTTTGTACCTGCGGCGATCCTGTTCATCTACCTGTATGGGATGGTTACCTTCAACTGGCGGTAAAAACAGGGCAAATTGGCGCCAAATTTGCAGGGGTCAAACTGTGGTTTTGCAAGGCTGTGCAATGCGCAATTCAGCACAATTTGAAATTTAAATCGTATTTTCCTGTTACCGTGTAACAAATCAAGTTATAACAAAAATCAAAAACAGCGAACCTGCGCATTTTATGTCCTTTCGGTTGTTGAGAGAACACATTTAGCACCGTTTTCGCTGTTTTTTGTTTTTTATGGCCTATCCACCCACTAGATGTGGTAGTTATGGCACAAAAAAAGTAAAGATAAAATGAAAAGGACGCGCCTTTTTACGGGCGCGTCCTTGGGTGTTTTACAGGGGTTATTCGGCGGTCTTGTAGCCGTCGGGGTTGTGGCTCTGCCAGTTCCAGCTGTGGGCGCACATCTCCTCGATGCCGTACTGGGCCTCCCAGCCCAGTTCACGCTTGGCCTTGCTGGGATCGCACCAGCACTCGGCAATATCGCCGGGGCGGCGCGGGTCGATGACATAGGGGATCTCCTTGCCGCAGGCCTTGCTGAAGGCGTTGATCACGTCCAGCACACTGTAGCCGTGGCCGGTGCCCAGGTTGCAGATGAACAGACCGGGCTTCTCCTCCAGCTTTTTGATGGCAGCGACATGGCCGCGGGCCAGATCAACAACATGGATGTAGTCACGCACACCGGTGCCGTCCGGGGTGGGATAGTCGTTGCCAAAGACGTGAACCTTCTCCAGCTTGCCGACAGCCACCTTGGCGATGTAGGGCACCAGGTTATTGGGGATGCCGTTGGGATCCTCGCCGATCAGGCCGGAGGGATGGGCACCGATGGGGTTAAAGTAACGCAGCAGCGCGACATTCAGTTCCGGGTCAGCCTTGCAGCAGTCGGTCAGGATCTGCTCGGTAAAGACCTTGGTGGTGCCGTAGGGGTTGGTGGTGCCGCCCACGGGGAAATCCTCGCGGATGGGCACACTGGCGGGGTCGCCGTACACGGTGGCAGAGGAGGAAAAGATGATGTTATGGCAGTTGTGATGGCGCATAACATCCAGAATGTTCAGGGTGCAGGCCAGGTTGTTGGAGTAGTACTCGATGGGTTTGGAGACGCTCTCACCCACAGCCTTGTAGGCGGCGAACTGGATCACGCAGTCGATGTCCTCGTTCTCGGCGAAGATCTTTTCGACAGCGGCCTTATCGGTCATGTCAGCCTCGACAAAGCGGAAGTCCTTGCCGGCGATCTTTTTCACACGGGCCAGGGCCTCGGGGCAGGAGTTGTAGTAGTTATCGGCCACGACGATATCATACCCGGCGGCCAACAGTTCCACGCAGGTGTGGCTGCCGATGTAACCGGCGCCACCGCTTACCAAAATTGCCATAACGATCGTCTCCTTGTTAATTATGTTATCTTGTTGCCTTTAGCGGAGGTTATCCCCCGCTCGTTACCCTTATTTTACTTTTTTGGCGGTGTTTCTGCAATAGAGGTTTTCGATTCGTCTTTATCTTTTTGTTGCCTGTTTAGGCGGCGGGCCGGTAAGCCCTGCTGCAGGCGGCGGTAGGCGCTGGGGGTGTTGCCGGTGGCCTCCTTAAATTTCTGGCTGAAGTAGGCCCCGCTGCGGTAGCCCATGCGTTCGGCCACCTCGCCGGGGGTATCGCCCCGGGCCAGCAGCTGGGCGGCGTAGTCCAACCGCATGGCAGAGAATTCCTCCATAGCCGTATGGCGCAGCCGGGTGCGGAAAGCCGCCTGCAGCTGCGGTTTGGTGCAGCCGATGGCGGCGCAGACCTCATCCACCCGCAGTTCCCGCTCCAAATTTTTGGCAAAGTAGGTGCGGGCAGCATCCACCAAGGCGGACTGGCGGCGCTCCCGCCGCAGGCGTACGCCGGGTTTGCGGGCGCGCTTGCAGCGCCGGGCTAATAGAATCAGCAGGTTTTCCAGGTGGATGGCAAGCTGCTGCTGTGCCCCGTAGGGCGGTTCTTCTTTCGGGACGGTTGCCTCGCCCAGTGTGTCGGGCGGTTCAAAATATTCCGTCACAGCGTTCATCAGCCAGTTCAAGTCGTGCTGTTCCTGGGGCTCGGCATGGAACACTGCGCCCCGGAACCGATCCATCCCTGCCTGGGTACACAAAAAGTCCAGGCGCAGCACATCGGGCGGCACCTCGCCCACCGGGCGCATGCCGAATGTCTCGGCCGGCTGGTGGAACAACAGCCCGCCGGCCCGCAGCAGCACACGGCGGTCATCGCAGCGTTCCTCAATGGTGCCGCTGCGCACGTAGACCAGCTGCCAGGCATCGGTCTGGTTGGCGGGGATCACATCCTCGGGGCGGCGTTCGGCCGCCCAACCGGCGGTCACGCCGTCCACCCGCAGCGGAAAATCCTCTCTGGGCAAGGTGTGCGCCCCCCTTTCGCTTATTACACAGCCACCGCGCCGGGCCAGGCCGGGCTTTCGGGGTCATCCCCGGCGCTGTTCCCGGCATCGCTGTCCGCATCGGGCCCCGGATCACTGCCACCATCTGCCGGGTCCTCGCTGGGATAGCGGAATACCCCCGGCATGATATCGGCCAGCTTGGGGAACTGCTCCAATTCGGGGCAGGTATCGGTCAGGCCCAGGCAGTAGGCGGTCAGCGGGCTGATGACCTTATTCACGCTGTCAAAGCTGCTGGTGCCGTCCTCGTTGTAGGTGCTGTTCATGATCTCGTCCGGGTAGGTCTGCTCCACGTAGGCAACCAGCTCATCGTCCACAAAGTCATCACTGCTGCCCTCGTACAGGTCGGGCGCGCCGAACAGGTGCAGGATCTCATGGGCATAGGTTGCCGGGGATTCGCTCTCGCTCTCCCCCGCGTAGACATCATAGCGGTAAAGGCAGCTGTACTCGTGGTAGAAGCTGCTGCCGTCATCGGCATAGTGGACCATCGTAAAGGAGGCCCCGCTGACCGGCAGGAAGTAGAGGAACGCCACCCGGTCGGTGCCGTAGGTCACTTCCAGTTCGGTGGTGTCCAGCGTATCGCTGACGGCATCCAGTTCGGTCAGCAGCGCATCGCTCTCGTCAGAGCTGCGCCCGCCGCGGATGGCGGACTTGGGCGTGTAGGTGCGGCTCAGGTGGGTGTTGGCCGTGCCGTCATCATAATACAAATGGATCGTATGGCCGTAGCTTTCCGCCTGTTCTTCCAGCCACTGCACGGCTGTAGCCAGGTATTGGCGGGTCTCCGCCTTGGCATCCTCGGTCCAGACGCGGCCGCCTGCGGCATCGTTTAAATAGACGCTGACCAGCACGGTCGGCTCAGTCAGCAGCCCGGCGCTGCCGTACACCATCTGGCGGCGGCTTAAGCCGGACTCCGGCTGCGGCGTGGCCGTGGGGGCCGGGATCTGGGCGGGCGTGGACTGGCTGTAGGGGATGAGGGGCGATGCCAGTTTCCACCGCGTGTACGCGGAACAGCCGGTCAGGCCCATCAAGAGCAGCACGGCCAGCAGCAACGCTGTAAGTTTGGTACGCATCACAGCTCCAGTACGGGCTCGCCGTCCTTGGCCGTCAGGGTGACGGCAGCGGGCTGGCTGCCCAGGCGGCCATCCACCAGTGCATCGGAGATGGGATCCTCCACGGCCTTGCGGATGGTGCGGCGCAGTTCGCGGGCACCATAGCGGGTGGTGCTTTCGGCCACAATGGCGGCCAGTGCCTCGGGCGTGGTGTTCAGGGTGATGCTGTGGGCGGCCAGGCCGGGCTTGTATTCGTCCAGCATCAGCTGGGCAATGCGCTCCAGGTCGGCTTCTTCCAGCGGGCGGAAGGTGATGACCTCGTCCACGCGGCCCAAGAATTCGGGGCGCAGGAACTCCTGCAGGGCCTTCATGCACTTATCGGCGCTGGCGGTCTCGGCACGTTTGCCAAAGCCGGTGGCACCGCTCTGGTCGGTGGAGCCTGCGTTGGAGGTCATGCAGATGACGGTGTTGGAGAAATCCACCACACGGCCCTGGGCATCGTTGATCTTGCCCTCGTCCAAAATCTGCAGCAGGATATTCATTACGTCAGGATGTGCTTTTTCGATCTCATCGAACAGCACAACGCTGTAGGGGTGGCGGCGGACCTTTTCGGTCAGCTGACCAGCCTCGTCATAGCCCACGTAGCCCGGGGGCGAGCCGATGAGGCGGGACACCGCGTACTTCTCCATATACTCGCTCATGTCGATGGCGATCAGCGGGTCAACGGTATCGAACAGCTGGTTCGCCAGCTGCTTGACCAGTTCGGTCTTGCCGACACCGGTGGGGCCGACAAAGATGAAGCTGGCGGGGCGGTGGCGGCCGGACAGGTCGGCGCGGGCGCGCTTGATGGCCCCGGCCACGGCATGTACTGCCTGGTCCTGGCCGATGATATGCTCTTTCAGGGCTTCTTCCAAGCCCTGCAGGCGGCCGTACTCGGTCTCCTTGATCTTGACGGCGGGGATGCCGGTCCACAGTTCGATGACCTGGGCCACATCGTCCATCGTGACCTCGATCTCGGCCACTTTCAGCTGCAAAGCGGGCAGTTTCTGGCGCAGCTGCGCCAGTTCCGTTTTAACGGATGCCAGCGCTTCGTAGTCAATGGCCGCATCCTGGCCGTTCTCCGGTTCGGGGTTTTCCAGCTCATGCTCGCGGAGTTCCAGTTCGGCCACGCTGCGCTGGGTCTCCACCAGCTCGGTAATTTCGGGGTGGCGCAGGTTGCAGCAGGCGCAGGCTTCGTCCAGCAGGTCGATGGCCTTATCGGGCAGGAAGCGGTCGGTGATATACCGCTCCGACAGTTTGACTACGTTGGTGACCACGGGGTCCGGTACTCGGACGCAGTGGTGCTTCTCGTAGTAAATGCGGATGCCTTTCAGCACTTCGATGGTATCGGGGATGGAGGGTTCCTCCACCTTGACAGGCTGGAAACGGCGTTCCAGCGCGGTATCTTTTTCGATATACTTGCGGTACTCGGCAAAGGTGGTCGCACCGATGACCTGCACCTGCCCACGGGAGAGGGCGGGTTTCATGATGTTGGCGGCGTTCATTGCGCCGTCAGAATCGCCCGCGCCCACGATGGAATGGATCTCATCGATGAACAGGATGATATTGCCAGCGGCCTTGACCTCGCTGATAAGGCCCTTGACGCGCTGCTCGAACTGGCCGCGGAACTGGGTGCCCGCGATAAGGGCAGTCATGTCCAGCAGGAAGATTTCCTTATCTTTCAGCCGGGCGGGCACCTGGCCCTCGGCAATGCGCTGGGCAATGCCCTCGGCGATGGCGGTCTTACCGACACCGGCTTCACCGATCAGGCAGGGGTTGTTCTTCTGGCGGCGGCACAAGATCTGGATCGTGCGGTAAATTTCACGGTCGCGGCCAATGATGCGGTCCACCTTGCCGTCCCGGGCTTTCTGGGTCAGGTTCTCGCAGTAGGTATCCAGGAACTTGCGCTTGGGGGCCTTATCCTTTTTGCCGTTTTTGCCTTTGGCCTTGTCATCGCCATTCTGGCGGGCAGCGCCAAAGCCGAAGGGGAACACCGGCGAGCCGCCGGGCACGAAATCGTCCTGGCTGTCGCTCTCCGCCGGGGCATCCTCGCCGGCAGCGGTGGGCAGCATGCCGGAATCGGCAGCCTCCTGCAAAAAGCTGCTCATGCGTTCTTCCATGTTTTCCAGGTCCTGGTCGGACATGCCAAACTGTTTCATCAGATCATCCACGGGCTGGATGTGCATCTCACGGGCGCAGGTCAAGCAGTAACCCTCCTGCACCGGCTTGCCGTTGTCCATCCGCTGGATGAACACCACGGCCGTACGTTTTTTGCAGCGTACACAAACCATAATTTCTTCACCTCTATAGAAAACACCCATTACAGGCGCATAGTCTTGCAAATATTATGAAACGAAACGGGCTGTTTTGCAAGTTTTCGGGCCGAATGTTCAGAATTTATTCATTACATGCCCCTTAAATAAAGGGGTTGATGCTGCCGAAAATGCCATAGCCCACACTTTGGCTGAGTATGTAGCCGTTCAGCCAGGAGAATTTGCCCCCGGTAACGCCCACCACAAACCACAGCGCCAGCGCCAGCAGCCAGCAGTCCACCGCACCATTCGCCAGGCCCAGCACCAGGCCCAGCAGGCGGTTGACACCGCCCAGCAGCGGTACACCGTTGAACCAGCGCAGCACCCCCACCAGCAGGCGGAACACCCACCGCACCAGCATGCACAGCACCACAAACAGCAGCACCTGCACAAAGGGCAGAATCAGCGGCTGCAGGGCCTCGGCAATTTTGGCAGGCACATCGCTGCCCGCATCGTTCAGCAGGTTCAGAAGGCTTTGCTGCATAGATTCCGGCAGGAAAGTGATGCCCTGCAAAGCTTCGGCAATGTTGCCGTTGGATTCCCGCAGGGCCAGTTCTACCCGGTCGGCTACCGAAGCGCTTAAAAATTTATCGTAGATCTGCGGGGCGGCGTTCTGGCTGGCCCAGACGGCGATACCGACACCGAACACAGCGCCGATCAGCTCGGCCAGGCTGGCTAAAAAGCCCTTGTGCCAGCTGCGCACAGCCACCACGGCAAACACGATGAGGAAGATCAGATCATAAACCAGAGAAATGTTTTGCTGCATAGGAAATTGCGGGTCCTTTCGTATCAGGAATTGTTCGTATTATTAGCGTTATCCGGCGGGGTCAGCACCTCGGCGCGGCTGCCGGTGAACACCAGCAGTTCGGAGGCTTTCAGCACCTGGATAGGCCGGGCGGCCAGGTCGTCCCGCACCCAGTTCTGCACACCGTCAAAGCCGTAGCACTCCACGGCGTTGGGGCACAGCAGGTAGACCGCCGTGTCCGTTGCCTTGATGCCGTAGGCCTGGCGGGCGGGGATCTCGGCCAAGGGGGTCAGGCCGCTGTCCAGCGTGACCAGGCTGTTGCCGCCGCGGATATTCAGCAGCAGGGCGGTCTGGTTACGGCCGGGCGCTGCGCTTTGCAGCGTAGCACCGCCGAAATCGTAGCGGGCAGTCTCGGTGGCGGTGCGGGGATCCAGCACCGCGATATAGGTATCGAACACCGCCACCACGCGGTTCTCGGTCTGCCAATCCAGCGAGAGGAGCATACTGCCCTGGCTGGCGGTGTAGGCCGGGCCTTCGGAGTTGGAGGAGGTGCTCATAAAATACACCTTGCACCCCAGCTGGCCCTGGCGCGCCGCCAGCGTACCGGCGGCAAACTGGCGGTTATCCGGCGAGAAGTCTACGGCGATGGGGGTGCCCTCGTTCTGGGTCATCTCCCAGCTGTAGGTCTGGCGGAAAGAGGGGTCGAAAATCTGCAGCTGCGCGGCGTAGCGCCCTGACTCGGTGACCACGGCCAGCGTATTATTGTTGGACATGGCGCAGAGCAGGATGCTGTTATCAAAGGTTTTGGTGTACAGCGCCTTGGTGCGGCTGGAGACCTGCAGTTCACTGCCCGCGCGGTTATACACCACAAAATGGGTGCCGCCCACGGCCATAACGGGCCGGGCATATCCGGGCTGGAAGCTGCGTACCTTGGTACCGTAGGCCGAGTAGACGACCACATCCTCGCTGTCCAGCTCCACAAAGCCGCCTGCCAGTTCGGCAATTTGAATAGGCTCGCTGATGCCGGTATTGACCGGCCAGCCGCCATCACTGCGGTTGAAGTAGAGGGATAGGCTGTCCGCCGCATCCCCCAGCAGGGCGATGGATGCCGACATAGCGCCGGTAAACACAAAGACGGCCGCTGCAATGCACAGGACCAGCACCGCCAGAATGGTATAGTGGCGGCGCTGGCGCTGCTGGATCAGCGGCGTGAAAGACTTCACGTTGTCGGGTTGTTTTTCCGGCTGCGGGGGCGGGGTGGTGCCACGGCTGCGGCGCACCGGCTGGGGTGTGCGCAGGCCGATGTCCCCGCTGGTGCCGGGGATGGGATAGGTGGAGGTGTGCCCCCGCTCCCGCGCCAGCATCCGCTGCCGCCGCGCCTGGCGTTCCTTATCCGCTTTGCTCATGAGTGGGGGTCACCTTCTTTCGCTTTTGTTTTGTTCAGGCGATGCAAAGCATCGCCACGGGCGCATATGGAATGCGCCCCTACGGATACACACTGTAGGGGGCGATGCTTGCATCGCCCCGCAAACAGGCAGCTATCCCCACGGGCCGATGGCGAGCATCGGCCCCTACAGATTGCGTAGCTTTGGTGCGTAGGGGCGGATTCTATATCCGCCCGCTTTCGCCTTTAAGCTCCGGGTACTCCACATCCTCCAAAAACAAGCCTTTGGCGGGCAGGGTCTGGCCGGCCTGGCGGCGGTCGCGGCTGGCCAGCAGCGCGGGGATGCTCTCCGCTGTGCGCTTGTGCAGGCCCGCTTCCACCAGCGTCCCGGCCAAAATGCGCACCATATTATACAGGTATCCATCCGCCGTGACGGTGATAATGACCCGGTCACCCGCCCGTTCTACGGTGCAGCGGGTAATCGTCCGCACCGTATCGCCGTGGGCGGCTACACTGGAACCGGACGCGCACAGCGCCAGAAAATCATGGGTGCCGACAAACCGGTCCGCCGCCGCCTGCATGGCGGCCACATCCAGCGCCGGGCCAACCCGATAGCAGGTATCAAAGGTAAAGGGGTCGTCCACCCGGGCGTTTAAAATATAGTAGCGGTAGGTCTTGGCGTGGGCGGCATAGCGGGCGTGGAATTCCTCGGCCACCGGCCAGATCTCCAACGCCCGGATGTCCGGCGGCAGGTGGGCGTTGAACGCCTGCACCATTTTCTCTGCCGGGACCTTTCCAGTATAGCAGAAACTAAGCGCGAAACGCCGCGCATGAACGCCCGCATCGGTGCGGGAGCAGCCCTTTACATCGGGGCGGCAGCCCAGCACCCGCTGCATGGCATCCTGCACAGCGGCGCAGACGGTAGGTGCATTGGGCTGCACCTGAAACCCGCCGTAATTCGTGCCTTTATAGGCGATCCATAATAGGTAGGTCATAGAATTACAAATTATCTTGTAGGGGCGCACATTGTGCGCCCGTGCAGTTTAGCAATAGCGCAAGGCTCCGCGGGCGAACACTGTTCGCCCCTACAGCGCAGCATACAAATCTTTCTGTTTACCCCAGCCCCGGCACAAACAGCCGGGTGGCACAGATGCCCAGCAGTGCCAGCGTAATAATAACGGCGCAGCGGGTATCCTCGGGGGTAAACTTCAGCTGCTTTAAGCGGGTGCGGCCCTCACCGCCGTGGTAGCAGCGGCACTCCATAGCCATAGCCAGTTCGTCCGCGCGGCGGAACGCCGAGATAAACAGCGGGATCAGCACCGGCACCAGCGCCTTGATACGCTGGGTAAAGGTGCCGTTGTCGATCATCGCGCCACGGGCTTTCTGGGCGTTCATGATCTTCTCGGTTTCCTCGATCAGCGTCGGGATGAACCGCAGGGCGATGGTCATCATCATCGCCAGCTCATGCACCGGGAAATGGATTTTTGCCAGCGGGCGCAGCAGATTTTCGATCGCGTCCGTCAGCACAATGGGGCTGGTAGTGTAGGTCAAAAGGCTCGTACCTGCGATCAATGCGCAGACGCGCACCGTCAGCAGAATGGCATAGCGGATGCCCTCCACATAAATTTTCAGCACCCAGATGTGGACAAGCGGCTCCCCCTCTCCGGTGACGAAAAACAGGTTGAGCACCGCCGTGAACAGCACGATGGGCACGATGGGCTTTAAGCTTTTTAAAATCAGCTTGCCGGGAATTTTGGCGGTCTTGTACAGTGCCGCCAGCAGGGCGATGGACAATGCCAGGCCCAGGGGGTTGGGGGCCACAAACAGCACCACGATATAGGCGATGGTCGCCACCAGCTTTAAGCGCGGGTCGCAGCGGTGCAGTACCGAATTGCCCGGGAAATGCTGGCCGATGGTAATATCACGCAGCATTTACTGCACCCCCTTTGCCTGCTTGGCCGCCAGTGCCTTTTGGATGGTCTTGACGGCGTAGGGCATCGTGTACACGTCCGTGGGGATATCCAGCCCCATCTGGCGCAGTTTCAGAAAAATC
Source organism: Bulleidia sp. (assembly GCA_963655125.1). Taxonomy (GTDB): domain Bacteria; phylum Bacillota; class Clostridia; order Oscillospirales; family Ruminococcaceae; genus Gemmiger. Next base: position 10,281 of record CAVKDR010000008.1, on the reverse strand, counting down.
TGCGTGACCTGCGGCACCGAAAGCCCCAGTTCCAGCAGCTCCTGCGCGTGGCCGAACACCTTTTCCACCGTGTCGTACATCGCCAGCTTGGCGTGACTCATCACCAACACGCGGTTGGCATACTTGGCAATGTCCTCCATCGAGTGGCTGACCAGCAGTACCGTGATGCCGGTTTTTTCGTGGTAGTCGCGGATCTGACTTAAGATCGTATCGCGGCCTTCTGGGTCGAGACCCGCAGCGGGTTCATCCAGCACCAGCACACGGGGGTGCATCGCCATAACACCGGCGATGGCTACGCGGCGCTTCTGCCCGCCGGAAAGTTCAAACGGGCTTTTCTGCAGCAGTTCATCGGAAAGGCCAACGAAAGCGGCGGCCTCTTTCACGCGGCGGTCGATCTCGGCCTCGTCCAGGCCCATATTGCGGGGGCCGTAGGCGATGTCTTTCGCGCAGGTTTCCTCAAACAGCTGGTATTCGGGGTACTGCATGACCAGGCCCACCTGGAAGCGGAACGCCCGCAGGTCGGCCCCCTGCTCCCACATATCCTTGCCGTCAATCAGGATGCGGCCGGAGGTGGGGCGATTCAGGCCGTTGAAATGGCTGATAAGCGTAGATTTGCCGCTGCCGGTGGAGCCAATGATGCCGACAAAGTCGCCTTCCTCCACGCTGAAACTCACATCGTCCAGCGCGGTGGTTTCATCCGGCATGCCGGGGTTGTAGACGTAATTCAGATGTTCTACACGAATGATCTCTGACACTGTTTATTCCTTTCCCGCAGAATACCGCCCGCGATGGGTGCCGTTTCTGCCTGTGGTGGGATTTTTACTTGAGCAGCTTACTGCAACAGTTTATACAGTTCCTCGGCGCAGCGGTCGGGGGTGATGACATTTTCCGGCATCGGGATGCCAAGTTTCACCAGTTCATCCCGCAGTTCCGCCGCCTGGGGTACATCCAGATGGTAGCTGTGCAGCCGTTCGGTCTGGCTGAACACCTGCTCCGGCGTACCCTCCATCACAATGCGGCCCCGGCTCATGACCAGCACACGGTCGGCCTGGGCAGCTTCCTCCATATAATGGGTGATGGAGACGATGGAGATGCCCGCCTCCCGCAGCTGGTGGATGGTGCGCATGACCTGGCTGCGGCCGTGGGGGTCCAGCATAGCGGTGGCTTCGTCCAGCACCAGGCAGTCCGGCCGCATAGCGATCACGCCTGCAATGGCGACACGCTGCTTCTGACCGCCGGACAGCTTATAGGGCGCAGCTTCGCGCTTTTCGTAGATGCCCGCCAGCTTCATGGCTTCATCGATGCGGGTACGGATCTCCTCGGGCGGAACGCCCAGATTTTCCGGCGCAAAGGCCACATCTTCTTCCACGATGGTTGCCACGATCTGGTTGTCCGGGTTCTGGAACACCATGCCCACCTTTTGGCGGATGTCATAAAGGTGATCCTCGCCCCGGGTATCCATATTTTCCACCAGCACTGTGCCGGTCTCCGGCAGCAGGATGGCATTGAAATGCTTAGCCAATGTGCTTTTGCCGCAGCCGTTGGCACCCAGCACGGCCACAAATTCGCCGCGGCGGACGTTCAGGCTCACACCGTCCACGGCGTAGGTGGGCTGCTCGGGGTCATAGCGGAACTTGACATCCTGCACACGGATCATCGGTTCTTCCTTTGGCATAGTTTACTTCTCCCAAATGGCGGTCGCGCCGCAGGGCACCACACCGCCGGTAGCCGAGACCGGCAGACCGATCTCATCGCAGTGGGTGTGCCCGCCCACAGCGGGGCAAAGCGTCGTTTTCACGATGTATTCCATCACCGCCGGGCTCAGGCCCTCGGTGTAGGAGTTGATGGCAAAGAACAGCGGGTCGTCACTCAGCACCTGTTCGGTCAGGGTGATGAGGTCGTAGACATTGTCCTCCAGCTTCCAGATCTCGCCGCCGGGGCCGCGCCCGTAGCTGGGCGGGTCCATGATGACGGCATCGTACTTGCTGCCACGGCGGATCTCCCGCTGCACAAACTTGGCGCAGTCGTCCACGATCCAGCGGCAGGGGCGGTCGGCCAGGTTGCTGGCGGCGGCGTTTTCCCGCGCCCAGGCTACCATGCCTTTGCTGGCATCCACATGGGTGACGCTGGCACCGGCGGCCAGGCAGGCCAGCGTAGCACCGCCGGTGTAGCCAAAGAGGTTCAGCACCCGGATGGGGCGGCCAGCGGCTTTGATTTTTTCCTGGTACCAGGCCCAGTTGACGGCCTGCTCCGGGAAAACGCCGGTGTGCTTAAAGCCGGTGGGGCTGACGATGAGGGTCAGTTCCCCCCAATGGATCTGCCATTTCTGGGGCAGGCGCTTGTGGTAGTTCCACTGCCCGCCGCCCTTGGCCGAGCGGTAGTACACGGCATCGGCCTTGGCCCACAGGGGGCTGGTCTCGTCATTTTTCCAGATGACCTGCGGGTCGGGGCGGATCAGCAAAGTCTGCCCCCACCGCTCCAGGCGGTTGTGGTTGGTGGCGTCCAACAGTTCATAATCCCGCCAGCTGTCGGCAGAGCGCATAGGCAATTCTCCTTTTACTTATTCGTTCTTTACTGGGGTGGGTTCTCTACAAGTTTCACAACCAGTATATCATCAAATTTTTGCACGGAACCATCTGCAGGATAGACAGGCATTTCTTCAAATTTTGCGCTATTGACAACCTGCGCATATTCCTCATATTCAATTTTTCCGGTCCATATTCCATAGTAATCGTAAATATAATTTTCCCAGCCTCCCAGCATTGAGGAAGCACCGTTCCAGAAAATCATATTTTTCACGTATGCACTGCGCTCAAACAGCGGGTTGTTTACTTGTGCTTCTTTTTCATCGGGGATTCCTGCAATTAACAGGCGTGTCCCCTGTGTATACCTTGTATCGTTCAGCACACGGGTCAAAATCGCCGATGTAAGGGTTCCCACATAGCGATAGGTCGTGGCCACTGTTTGGTAAGATGCGTACGCTGTAATCGTACAATGCCAACAGACCAGTGCCACCGCACCGCCCGCCACAAAGCCAGCCAGCTTTTTCAGGTGCTGCTTCATAAATGTTTTTGTTGTAAGCACAAGCGCAAAAGGAAGCAGCATCTGCATCGGATGGCTCATCAGCACATTGATTTCGCCAGGGACAATTACATCCACCACATTGATTGCAAACGGGAGCAGCACAACCAGCACAATAAGTATACCCGCTTGAGCCATTTTACGGCTGTGTGCCAGATGGATTGCCGTTACAGCCAGCAGGACTACTGTTCCCAGCAGCACAAGGAAAAAGGCCGCACCGGTACGATTGGGACCTTGCGTGAAATACAACCCGAAATCTTTATAAGCCTGCAGAGTCCCGCTTACCAGATTCTGGGACAAGCTTTTTACACCAAAACTGTTCAGCCCGCCCTTATCCCCCAGTGGGATATGATAGCGGCGGCTCTCCAGTTTTAAAATCACGAAATAGGCCGCACCGCCTGTCAGGGCCATGCCAATCGCTTTTGCTGCTGTCTGCAAAATTTCTTTTGCCGGGCGTTCTTCTTTGCTCTGTAAAATCAGCGTCATTGCAACAATTCCTGCCGCAAAGCCGATCCACGCCTGATAGCCAGCCAGGCCGAGTGCCAAACAAACCGCCGCTGTAACAAAGGGTGCTTTTCCCTTTTTAGTAAGGACAAGATAAGCAGCCATCGTCATCATTAACATGGAGAACCCGTAATCATACATCATGTAGATTACGAGGCATTGCTCTATCACCGATGGTGCCGTTACCAGCGCAACCGCACTGAGCGCGACAAACCATTTGCTGCTGCACTTCCACAAGTCTGCCAGCAACAGAACGACTACCGCCGTACATAGTGCATTAAAGAACAAAAATACAGCTGGCATCACGACCCTGCATCCGGCAGCACTCAGATAACGCATCATCCATCGGCCGATGCAAAGCGCCCAATCCTGTCCCTCATAAAAGTACAGTCCCTCGCCCACGCCATCCGGGCTGGTATTACCTGTGGACAGAAAAAGCGCATGACACAAAAACATTCCCAACAGCGACGCAATTGATGCCGTTTTCCAATGTGCAGAGAATGTCTTTACACAACTTTCCCACTGTTTTTTCTGATTGCTGATCCAATCTTCGATTTTTCCCATGCTCTTACTTATCCAAAATACGCTGTTTGATCATGTCGGCAATGCGGTCGGCGCTGGACTTGATGGCTTCCTGGTCCTCGCCCTCGACCATGACGCGGATCTTCGGCTCGGTGCCGGAAACGCGCACCAGGACGCGGCCCATGCCCATCAGGCTCTGCTGCTGGCTCTCGATGAAACCGGCGATATACTCATCCTCTTTGTAGGCTTCTTTCTGGGCCTTGTCGGCGGTCAGGTTGATAAGCACCTGGGGGAACTTGGTGTAGACGGCGTTCAGGTCGCTCATCTTGGCACCGTTCTCGGCCTTTTTGCGGGCCAGCACTTTCAGCAGCTTACCGGCGGTCAGTTCGCCGTCACCGGTGGTGGAGTGGTGCAGGAAGATCACGTGGCCGCTCTGCTCGCCGCCGATGGCATAGCCGCGGGCGCGCATTTCTTCCAGCACGTAGCGGTCGCCCACAGCGGTGCGGGCGGTCTCGATCCCTAAGGACTGCATGTATTTCATGAAGCCCAGGTTGGACATAACGGTCACAACGACCGTGTTGCCGTCCAGGCGGCCGCGCTCTTTCATGTCGGTGCCGACCAGGGCGATGATCTTGTCGCCGTCGATCTCGGCACCGTTTTCATCGCAGGCCAGGCAGCGGTCTGCATCGCCGTCAAAGGCAATGCCGCAGTCGTAGCCGCCCTCCTTGACGGCAGCTTCCAGCGTTTCCAGATGGGTGGAGCCGCAGCCGTCATTGACGGAAACGCCGTCCTGCTGGGTGCCGATGAAGCCGCACTCGCAGCCCAGGCGGGGGAACAATTCCTGTGCGACCGTAGCGGAAGCACCGTTGGCGCAGTCGAACAGCACTTTCAGGCCGGTGAGGTCGGCATCGATGTGCTCCTGCAGGAAGTCAACGTAATCTTTCACGCCGGTGCGGCACATTTTGATGCGGCCGATGTCCGCGCCCTCGGCCAGGCGGATGTCCGCGCAATTATTGAAAACGTGGGCCTCGATCTGGTTCTCGACCTCATCGGGCAGCTTGTAGCCATCGCCCTTGAAAATTTTGATGCCGTTGAACTCCATCGGGTTATGGGAGGCGGAGATCATGATACCGGCATCGGCATGGTATTTGCGGACCAGGTAGGCCACGCCGGGGGTGGGGATAACGCCCAGCAGTTCTACGTCAGCGCCAACGCTGCACAGGCCAGCGGCCAGGGTGGATTCCAGCATATCGCCGGACACACGGGTATCTTTGCCGATCAGGATTTTGGGGCGGTGGCCGTCCAGGCTGGTCAGCACGGCAGCGGTGCCGCGGCCGATCTGAAGCGCCAGTTCGCAGGTGAGGTCCTTGCCCGCCACACCGCGGACACCATCAGTACCAAACAGTTTACCCATTCTCGTCAGATCCTTTCCTATTGTTGATTGGATTCGGTTGATTTATTATTCTATGCCGCTTGTCGGCATGGGGTTAGTGATTTTATCTTAGCGGAAGCATTTTTAAGGGCACGAGAGAGCCTCCCTCTGGGAGGGAGGTGGCCCGAAGGGCCGGAGGGAGAGAGCCTTACCGTCATCCGAAGTTTCGAACATTCGTGCTTTTCTCTCCCCCACCCGCTTCGCGGGAGCCCCCTCCCAGAGGGGGGCCAACGTAAGTTGCTCACGTTTTAAAACATACTCTGCTGCCCATCTTCCTCGTCAAAGCGGCGGGGTACGGCCATGTGCAGATGCTCGTAGGCCAGGCGGGTTACGCAGCGGCCGCGGGGGGTGCGGGTCAGCATGCCCATCTGCATCAGATAAGGCTCGCAGATATCCTCCAGCGTGACGCTCTCCTCGCCCAGGGCAGCGGCCAGCGTTTCCAGGCCGACCGGGCCGCCGTTGTACATCTCGATGATCGCGCGCAGCAGACTGCGGTCCAGTTCGTCCAGGCCCATCTCGTCAATGTCCATCCACTTGCGGGCCGCGATGGCGGTTTCCTCATCGATGGTGCCGTCACACTCCACCGTGGCAAAGTCGCGGGCGCGCTTGAGCATGCGGTTGGCGATACGCGGTGTACCACGGGCACAGCGGGCCAGTTCCAGTGCGCCCTCATCGGTGATGGGCACCCCCAGAATGCCCGCGCTGCGGGTGATGATGCGGGCCAGTTCCTGGGGGCTGTACAGTTCCAGCTTAAGCAAAATGCCGAAGCGGTCACGCAGGGGGCCGGTCAGCTGGCCGGCGCGGGTGGTAGCGCCCACCAGCGTAAAGCGCGGCAGGTTGATGCGGATGCTCTGCGCACTGGGGCCTTTGCCGATCATGATATCCAGCGCGAAATCTTCCAGCGCCGGGTAGAGCACTTCCTCCACCTGGCGGGACAGGCGGTGGATCTCATCGATAAAGAGGATGTCGCCCTCCTGCAAATTGGTCAGCAGCGCCGCCAGGTCGCCGGGCTTCTCGATGGCCGGGCCGGAGGTGATGCGGATCTGTACGCCCATCTCCTGCGCCACAATGCCTGCCAGCGTGGTTTTGCCCAGGCCGGGCGGGCCGTAAAGCAGGATGTGATCCATCGGCTCGCCGCGCTGCTGCGCCGCCCGCAGATAGACTTTTAAGTTGCCTTTGGCTTTTTCCTGGCCGACATAATCATCCAGCGTTTTGGGGCGCAGGCTGATTTCCTCGGCATCGGCGGGCATCGCGTCCGGGCTGACAAGGCGGGTGGGGTCTACCATATATTCCTGATTCATTGTTTACCCCTTTCAGCGCGCGCGGGACAGGCTGCGCAGCGCCACCTTGATAATATCCTGTACGGGCAGCGTCTCGTCCACGCGGGCCACCGCTGCGGCGGCATCGCTGGGGGTGTAGCCCAGGCTGACCAGCGCCGCCACCGCCTGTGCTGGGGCCGAGCTGGGCGCAGGTACGCTCATATCGCCGGAGAAGCCCGTGCCGTTGGCCAGGCCCTTGCCCACTTTGTCTTTCAGTTCCAGGGCGATGCGCTGGGCCAGTTTGGGGCCAACGCCGCTGGCCTTGGTAAAGGCTTTATGGTCGCCGCTGGAGGCCGCCAACGCGACCTTTTCCGGGGTCATGATGGACAAGATGGACAAGCCCGCCTTGGGGCCGACACCGGTGACAGCCGTCAGCATCTTGAAGCAGTCGCGCTGTTCCTCGTTGGCAAAGCCGTAGAGGGAGACATCGTTCTCGGTCACGTTCATGATGGTGTAGACCGTGCCCTCCTGCCCCGGGGCAGGCAGAGCCTCGCCGGTAGAGGCCGGGACCTGCACATAGTACCCCACGCCCGCGCAGCTGATGACCACGGAATCGAGGGATTTTTTCAAAATTTTGCCAGTCAGGCAATAGATCATGGTTGGCTTCCTTTTTTATATAAATAATAACTTGATGGTTGTTGGCATTCTGTAGGGGCGCACATTGTGCGCCCGCTGCCCATTTACGGCGCGAAACACTTTCCGGGAAAACGGGATATTTACGCAAGGCTGCACTGGCGAACACTGTTCGCCCCTACACTTTTGCGCGCCTATCTGACCGGCGTACCCATCAGGCGGCTGCGGCTGCAATGGCAATGGGCGATGGCCATGCCCAGGGCATCGGCGGTATCATCCGGTTTGGGGATGGTTTCCAGGTGCAGCATCATGCGGGTCATCTCCTGGATCTGCTTTTTCACGGCCTTGCCGTAGCCGGTGATGGCCTGCTTGACCTGCATGGGCGTGTACTCGTAGATCGGTACGCCACACTGGGCCGCCGCCAGTAGGATCACACCGCGCGCCTCGGCCACGCCGATGACGGTGGTCTGGTTGTGCTGGTAATAAAGTTTTTCGATGGAGAGAGCTTCGGGCTGGTAGCGCTTGCAGATGTCCAGCACACCCTCGTAGATCTCGACCAGGCGCTGCTCAAAGGGGGTGTCTTTTTCGGTAATGACCGCCCCGTAGCCCACCGGCGCAAACCGGTTGCCCACATATTCCACAACGCCCCAGCCCACGATCGCGTAGCCGGGATCAATACCAAGGACCCGCAAGTCTCTACACCTCCCCACTTTAACTGGTATAGTATACCACAAAAAGGTGTGTGCGTCCACTGCGGCAGGGCGGTTTTTGGCTGTCCGAGGGGGCGATTTCGACTTTTTTCAGAAAAATTTAAAATTTCTTGGAAAAAGTGCTTGACTTTTCTCTTTGCGTCTGGTATTATAGCATACGTTGCCGGGAGACACGGCACACAACTGAATATGGACGGTTAGCTCAGCTGGTAGAGCATCTGCTTGACGTGCAGGAGGTCACAGGTTCGAGTCCTGTACCGTCCACCAAAAGAAAAGACCTGAAGCAACGCTTCAGGTCTTTTCTTTTGGTATTGACCACACTTTGCTATCTGCAGAGCAGTAAACAAAGGCAGGGTATCACCATAGCGGTGGTATCCTGCCTTCCGTGCTATATGGTACGTTCGGGGGCAATCGCTGCGTACGTGCGTACCGGGAGCCTGTATACCTCTGGCAAGGTGTAACACACTAGACTTTGTGCCAAAGTCTGTGCGCCAAGGGGCATAGCCCCTTTGGAATCCCTGTGGTGCGTGTACGCACGTACGCAGCGAAACGGTAAAACCTCATATATATGGGTGGTCTTTTGACTGCGAGTGTGGTATACTCCACTTGGAAAACCAATTAAGACAGATATAATGCACAGGAATGTGCTTTATATAATAAAAGCAGGATAAAAACGCAACGCATTTCTTTCCGAGAGATGCTAGAGCTGGTAGGTAGCCCAGCCGTCTGCACCATACGGTGTAGGTAAGTAACCTTCCCCTCCGGGTTGTCCGTTCCTGTAAGGATTTATTTTAGGAGGGTTTCGTTATGGACATTGATTCTACAAAGTTGACTGTATTTTTTGAAGCTCCATTCTGGATTGGAGTGTTTGAACGCATCGAGAAAAGAAAGCTCTCAGTGTGTAAAGTCGTATTTGGTGCAGAACCAAAGGACTATGAAGTCTGGGAATATTTGCTCAAGAATTACAGTCGACTGCGCTTCAGTCCATCTGTTGAGACAGTTGTGAAGAAAGAAGCTGTAAATCCAAAGCGATTGCAACGGCAAATCCGAAAGGAAGCAGCTGTCGCGGGAATCGGCACAAAATCACAGCAGGCGTTGCAAATGCAGCGAGAAGAAAACAAGCTGGTGCGAAAAGCACTTAGCCGTAAACAACGCGAAGCAGAAAAGCAGCGTCAATTTGAACTGAAACAGCAGAAGCGAAAGGCAAAGCATCGGGGCAGATAATGCCCCTTTGCTTTTATCCAGCAGGGTTTGGGGCAGGTACGCCCCAACAAGAGCACTTCGGAAACTCGACAGAGTTGAAGAAGTGAAGTCCCGGATGGACAGGAAATTTTCAAAAATTGAAAATTTGTGGCCACGGGACGATTCTTGCTCTCTCCATTAGAGAATAATCGCTCTTGCGAATGTAGTCATTTCGTGATACAATCATTTTGACAGGAGGTGTCCCTTATGATGCAGACATTTGTTCGCCCTTCCCGCGATTTGCGCAACCACTACGCCGAAATTTCGGATATGCTCAAAAACCATGACCATGTCATCATCACAAACCACGGCCGTGGAGAGTCCGTTCTCATCAATATCGAGGACTACGCCAAATACGAGGAGTTCATACACCAGCGGTATGTTGCTGAGGAGCTTGCCAAGGCAAAACAGCAGGCGGCAGACCCCAACACCCAGTGGGCAGACCACGAAAGCGTATGGGAGACGCTCCGCGAACAGTATGACATATAAAATCAAATATCTGCCCCTTGCTGTGCAGGACTTGAACGATATTGCCCGGTATCTGTCAGGTTTCTACCCCAAAACTGCCAATCGCGTTTTGAAAGAGATGCGGGAGAAAATCACCAAACTGGGTGATACCCCGAAAATATGTGAAACCTATCGCCTTGACCCGACTTACCGCAGGATGGTCGTTGACCAGTATCTCGTATTCTACCGCGTTAACGATGAAAACAAAATTGTGGAGATTCACCGTATACTACGCGGTTCGTGGAATCTGCCACAGTATCTGGAGTAAATTCAGGTTCGACTGCTGTGGACAATGCTCCACCAAAAGAAAAGACTTGAAGCAACGCTTCAGGTCTTCAGCTTGTAGAAAAAGTCCGTTTTGGCAGTCACGCCAAGGCGGGCTTTTGCATTT
>CAVKDR010000007.1:0-4269 GCA_963655125.1 Bulleidia sp. | reverse complement strand
ACATCAAGGTTCCACAAGTTTCAGTTTTGTTCAATTTTCAAGGTCCTGCTACGCTCTCCGTTGAGGTGTCTCGCCGGACAGCTTGATTATGATACCACAGGAGATTCGGTTTGTCAACAGGTTTTTATAACTTTTTTCAAGTTTTTTCGCATTTCGTTTGGGAATAACCTAATAACGATGTTTCTTCTGCGATGGGAGTATCTTATCATATTGAAAAGAGTGTGTCAAGTGGTTGTAATACTTTTGGGGAGATGCACAAGGCGTGGCAAAGGGAAATGTGCGAATTGACGGAGGCGGGGGCAATCCCTCAGTCTGCGCTGCGCGCAGACAGCTCCCTTTACACAAGGGAGCCTTTGGAGGGACAATAACGGCAGGTTCGCAGCTAAAGGGACCACCCCTCAGTCAGCCTTCGGCTGACAGCTCCCCTCTAGGGGAGCCGCGGGGCGTCGAGGACGCCGCCCCCCCTACGGATAGAGGGAAAGTTCACATAGAAAGCGGGCCGATGGCCAGCATCGGCCCCTACAGATATGTGGCAGCATATCCTTTATACATCCAACAGCTGTACCCGCATCCAGGCCAGGATCTTGCGTTCGCGGCGGGAGATTTGGACTTGGGTGCTGCCCAGGATCTTGGCGGTCTCGGTCTGGGTACGGTTGCCGAAGAAGCGCAGGCGGATCAGTTCCCTATCCTTGGGTTCCAACTTGTCCATCACCTCGCACAGACCAATGCGGTCAGCCAGCGTTTCTTCCGGCGAATCCACGGGCACATCCCATTCGCGGGTGCCGTCCTCGTCATTGCCAGGCGTAAGGGACAGCGCGGGCAGCGAGGCACGTATCGCCAGGGCGATCTGCTCCGGGGTCGTCTGCAGGGCCTCGGCCAGCTGGGCCACGCCGGGTTCCTGGCCGGTATGCTTTAAGCAGCGTTCCCGCTCGGCGTTGACTTTCAGCCCCAGTTCTTTTAGGGAGCGGCTGACCTTGACGGTGCCGCCATCCCGGAACAGCTTTTTGATCTCGCCCAAAATCACAGGCACCGCATAGGTGGAGAAGCACACCCCGCGCGTGGTGTCAAAACCGTCCACCGCTTTGACTAGCCCCAGGCAGCCAGCGGCGTATAGTTCCTCGTACTCAATGCCCCGGCTTTTGAAGCGTCCGGCGCAGGCATGGACGAGGCCGAGATTCTTCTCGATAAATTCTTCGCGCGGCATGGTTTGGATGGTCTGGGCTGGCATAGGCAGAATCCTCCTTACAAATATGTAAAGGTCATCTGCGGGCATCCAGCCGTTTGGTAAGGGTCACACGGGTGCCGCGCCCCGGCTGCGAGGAAACATGTACCTTATCCATAAAGCTTTGCATCACCGCAAAGCCAAGCCCGGCGCGTTCCTCGGGATCGCCGGTGGTGTACATGGGCTGCATAGCCTTTTCCACATCGGCAATGCCAACGCCCCGATCCGTAACAGTAATGCGCACCACGCCGCCCTCGTACAGAGCTGCGGTCAGGGTAACGGGGCCGATACCCTCTGGGTAGGCGTGTACAATGCAATTGGTGACGGCTTCGGACACGGCGGTTTTGAGGTCGGCAAGCTGCGGGACAGTGGGATCAAGCTGCACAAGGAATGCCGCCAGTGCCGCGCGGGCAAAGCCCTCGTTGACGGAACGGCTGGCAAAGGTGATCTTGACCTGATTGAGCATCTTCATGGCGGTTCTCCTTTATGCATAGGTTATGCGGGCCAGGTCCAGCATGCGGCGCACTGCGGGCGGCGGGTTTTGCACCGTAAGACGGCCGCCCAGGGCCGAGATATGCCGCCCGCGGCCCAAAATCAGCCCGACACCGGAGGAGTCCATAAAGGTAACTCCGGAAAAATCCAGCGTCAGCAGTTCCGGCAGGCGGTCGTCCACCTGGGCATCGATCTCCCGCCGGATGGACTGGGCGGCGTGGTGGTCGATCTCGCCGCTTAAATACGCCGCCAGTGTGCCGCTGCCCGGCACAAAACAAACCTTTGCCATAGTGCTTGCCCCTTTTACGTTTAAATAGAAAAAGCCTGTACCATTACGATACAGGCTTTTGTGTGCATATTTTGTTAAAACAGGGCGGTGGCGCGTTAATTTTCTGCTTCTTTGAGCATCAGAGGGCGGGCCTCGGCAGCCAGGTAGAGCGAACCGCAGACGACCACACCGGCCAGGTTATTATCCTCGCAGTAGTCGAGGGCTTTGCGCAGGGCTTCGGGTACACTGGCGGCGGCTTCGGCATCCAGGTGGAACCGGGCTTCTTTTTGCAGGTCCTCGGCCGAGAGGGCACGGGGGCAGTCGGGCGTGACGGTAAATACCTTGGCAAAACAGGGGGCCAGGTCGGAGAGCATGGACTTATAATCCTTATCAGCCAGCATGCCCAGTACGCCCACGAGGTTTTCCTCGTACTCGGCCTTGGTCAGCGTTTCGGCCAGGACCTTGGCACCGTCCGGGTTGTGGCAGCCGTCCAACAGCAGCAGCGGGTGGCGGCGCATGACCTCGATGCGGGCGGGCATATGGGCGTTGCTCAAGCCCTGCTCAATGGCATCATCGGAGATATCATAGCCAAACTCACGCCAGAGGGCGAGAGCGATCTCCACAGCCATGGCGGCGTGGTTGGCCTGGTGGGCACCGGGGAACTGCAGGTTAGCCTTGTAGCCGCCGTAGTCGATGCGGTTTTCCAGGCGCTTGCCGCGCAGCAGGCGGATGTCGTCCATCTCGGGCGTGATGATAACAGTGTTCGTCTCAGCCGCAGCGCCCAGGATGGGGCCCATGGCCTCGGCGGGCTGCTCGGGGTAATTGACGACAGCACAGCCCTCTTTGATGATGCCCGCTTTTTCGGCGGCGATCTTATCCAGCGTGTCGCCGAGGATCTCGGTGTGGTCGTAGCCGATCTTGGTGATGGCGGCCACCAACTTGTGGGGCACGATGTTGGTAGCATCGCAGCGGCCGCCCAGGCCGGTCTCCAGCACGACCAGGTCGCACTTTTCGCGGGCAAACCAGAGAAGCGCCAGCGCGGTGACAGCCTCAAACTGGACGGGGATCTCGCCGCCCTCCAGTTCGATAGCATCGATCGCGTCCAGCACCTTTTGAGCCAGGCTGGCCAGGGTGCGGGGCGGGATCATCTCGCCATCGATCTGGAACCGCTCACGGAAATCCACCACGTAGGGGCTGATGGTCAGGCCCGTCTTGTAACCGGCGGCGATCAGGATGGACGAGGTCATGGCGGCCAGGCTGCCCTTGCCGTTGGTGCCTGCAATGTGGATGCACTGCAGTTCCTTTTCCGGGTTGCCCAGGTGGTCCATCAGGTTTTGCATACGGGCCAGGCCGGGTGCCCCCTGCCCCAGGCGCGGCAGGGCATGCAGTGCTTCGATTGCCTGTTGGGTGGTCATGCTTCGTCTTCCTCCTCGTTGTAGTCCTCGCCCTGGGCCGCACGTTGCGCGGCGCGGCGGGCCAGACGTTCGTGTTCGCACTGACGCAGAGCTTCCTGTTCGGCGCGCAGGGCTTTGTTTTCGCGTTTTACCTGATAAAATGCCACAGCGGCACGTAAAATCAGCAGAATGATCAGGGCAGCAAACAGCCCTGTGATGACACCGGCCATATCGATCCACACATCGGTGACAGACGAGGTGCGGTTGGGAACGGAGATTTGAATCGTCTCATCCATGAGGGCCGTGCTCATACCAGCCAGCAGGGGCCAGCTGATGTGACGGACAAAATGCCGGGTGTAGACCCGCAGGCAGAGCATCAGCAGGAAACCTTCGAGCATGAACTCGGAGAAATGCGCCAGCTTGCGGATGATATGTTCGGACAAGGGGCCAAGGCCAAACTTGCCCAGAACGCCGTTGACCATGGTGGTAACGGACTGGCTGCGGACGGACGAAGCCTCGCCCGTTTGCATGGAATTGCGGAAGATAAAGAGGATGCAGGCCAGCAGCGCCGCCGTAAAGATAACGCGGAACGCGATGAGCCAAGGGGATCTTTTTTGTTGTTGCATAGTGCTCCTTTTATGTAGGGACTCCTCTTTTGAAACCTTATTATAGCACCTACGGGGTGGGAGGGCAAGTGCGGAATTAAAAAGGCCCCCTTGTGTAAAGGGGGCTGGCTGCGCGTATGCGCAGACTGGGGGATTGTGGCCCGGCGGCGTAACGTGGTTCACCCGGCAAGCGGGACAATCCCTCAGTCAGCTTCGCTGACAGTTCTTCGAGCCCGGGCCCCTCTGTCGCTGCGCGACATCTCCCCACACTGTGGGGAGTCACCCTTT
>CAVKDR010000006.1:0-186439 GCA_963655125.1 Bulleidia sp. | reverse complement strand
TCGAACCGCTGACCCTCTGCTTGTAAGGCAGATGCTCTCCCAGCTGAGCTAAACTTCCCCATAATGGAGCGGCCGACGAGGCTCGAACTCGCTACCTCCACCTTGGCAAGGTGGCGCTCTACCAGATGAGCTACGGCCGCATGTTGGAGAGGTTTTGCTCAGCCGCTCTCTCCGGGCGACGTATGTTATTATAGCCGACTATGAGCGAAAAGTCAAGCGTTTTTTTGAATTTTTTTGCGATTTTTTCAGAATTTTTCGGGTTCCTGTTTTTCATCGCTGGCAGGCCATTTTTTGAGCAGTTCGTTCAGGTCCACCTTATAATTCTTGTTGCAGAACTGGCAATTCACCTCGGCAACAGGGTCCTCGTCCCGCAGTTTTTCCACTTCTTTTTTGCCCAGGCTGCGGATCATATTTTCCACGCGCTCCTCGCTGCAGTCGCAGCGGTAGGTCACATGGTAGCTATCGAGAATATCCGGCTGGAAGCCCTCCAGTGCCAGCTCCAGCATATCGCGGACGGTCTTGCCCTCCTCCAGCATGGTGGTCACGCTGGGCATGGCTTTAATGTTCTTTTCCAGGTGGTTGATCTCGTCCTCGGTGGCACCGGGCAGCAGCTGCACAACGAAACCGCCAGCACAGCGCACACTCAGGTCCTTATCCACCAGTACGCCCAGGGCGCAGACCGTGGGGATCTGCTCGCTGATAGCAAAGTAGGTAGTGACATCCTCGGCGATCTCGCCGGAGGTCAGGGGCACCTGGCCGATATAAGGCTCGCGCATGCCCAGGTCACGGATAACATCCATCGTACCATCCTTACCCACGGCAGCGCCCACGTCCAGGTGGCCGTCAGCCCGCGGGGGAAGCTCGACAACGGGATTTTCCACATAGCCTTTAACATTGCCGGTGCCATCGGAAACGGCCAGCAGACGGCCTGCGGGGCCGCCGCCCTTGATTTGCAGCGTGACAGAGTCCTGGGTGCTTTTGAGCATGATGCCCATCATGGAGGCAGCCGTCAGCAGGCGGCCCAGCGCGGCCGTGGTGACGGCGCTGGTCTTGTGCAGGCGCTCCATCTCGCGCACGATCTCGGTGGAATCCACACCGTAAAAGACAATGCCGCCGTTTTCAGAGATGCCGCGCAGCATGTTATGATTCTGTTCCATTTATTCTTTCCCCTCCTGGGTGTATTGTTTGACAGCCGTGATGATCCAGCGCGGGCTGTCGGCGCGCACGGAGCCGAAGTCCTCGCCATCGGCCACCTTGGCTACGGTGAAGCCGTACTTTTCCAGCAGCGCCGTCACCAGGTCCAGCGGGTAGCTGTACTCGCTAAAAGACTCCTTAAAATGCTCACCGGTCTCGTGGTAGTCAATGTCGATGGCAATGTCCACCCGGCCGGTAGCGGCATCAAAATGGTTGGTCCAGTGGCACTCGGCATCCTCGGCTTCGATGTCGAAGGTCTCCCCTGCCAGAATTTTCTGGTGTTTATAGGGGGTGTTCAGATCGAAGATGAATACGCCGTCTTTTTCCATAAAATAGGCCGCTTTGCGGATGGCTTTTTCGAACTGATCCGCCGGGCCGATATGGTTGTAGGTGTCAAAGGTGGAGACCGCCGCACGGATGGTGCCGTACAGGTCCAGCGAGAGCAGGTCCTGCCGCAGCAGTAAAATGCGGCCGGTCATATCCAGTTCGTCCGCCTTCTCCCGCAGGACGCTGAGCATCTCCTCGGAGCGGTCGATGCCGATGACATCATAGCCCGCCTGGGCCAGCATCAGCGTTAAATCGCCGGTGCCGCAGCCCAGGTCGGCCAGGATGCCGTTGGTGATACCGTGGGCCGCCAGTTCCTCGGTGATATAGCGGTAGAGGGCATCGTAATCGGCCTCGCTGTTGAGTTCATCGTAAAAATAGGCAAATTCGTTGTAGGCCATGGGTCACTCCGTTGCCGCAGCGGCTTCCAGCAAGGCGCGCAGTTCCTCCATGCCCAGGCCGTTCTCGGCGCTGGTCAGGATGACTTTCTGGCAGCCGTAGGGCGCGCAGATCTCCTCAAATTCGGCCTGTCGGGCAGCTGTCTCGCTCTTTTTCAGCTTATCGCCCTTGGTCAGGGCGGCCACAAACGGGATGCGGTGATAGTGCAGGTACTCCAGCATCTGCACATCATCGGCGCTAGGGGCATGGCGGCTGTCCAACAGCTGCACCAGCAGGCAGACGCTGCGGTCATCCTCGAAATAGGTATTGATCAGTTCGTCCCAGCGCTCGCGCTCGGCGTTGGAGACCTTGGCATAGCCGTAGCCGGGCAGGTCCACAAAGTAGGCCTTATCTACCTTATAAAAGTTGATGGTGGCCGTTTTGCCGGGGGTGGCGCTGACGCGGGCCAGCTTGCGGCGGTTGCACAGCTTATTGATGAGGCTGGATTTTCCCACATTGGAGCGGCCGGAGAAAACGATCTCCGGGCGGTCGCTGTCCGGCAGCTGGCGGGACAGGCCGTAGGATGCGAGAAACTCGCAGTTATTATAGTTCATAGTGGTTCCTTTACATTACAGTGGCCGGGTCCTTGGCGGCGGGCTTTTCGCCGGCGATCAGGTTGGTGGCCTGGGGCATGGCATGGGCGCTGCGGGCGGCGGCATGGCCGGGCATGAGCAGCGCATGTTTGAGCACCTGGGACAGGCGCTCCACCGGGATGAAGTGGATCTTCTCCTTGACCTCGGCATCGACCTCATAAAGGTCGCTGGCGTTCTCTTTGGGGATCAGTACCGTGGAGATACCCTCGCGGTATGCGGCCATGCTCTTTTCTTTCAGGCCGCCGATGGGCAGCACATTGCCGTGCAGCGTGATCTCACCGGTCATAGCCAGGTCATGGCGCACCGGGATGCCGGACAGGGCCGAGACCAGCGCCGTGGTCAGCGTGACACCGGCGGAGGGGCCGTCCTTGGGCACAGCGCCCTCGGGGGCGTGGATGTGCAGGTCGGTATTTTTGAAGCGGTCGGGCGCGATGCCGTATTCCTCGGCATGGACGCGGGCGTAGGTAACGGCCAGCTGGGCGCTCTCTTTCATCACATCACCCAGGCTGCCGGTGATCTCGATCTTGCCGGTGCCGTTGGGGATGACCGCCACTTCCACGGGCAGCATCTCGCCGCCGACACTGGTCCAGGCCAGGCCGTTGGCAATGCCCACGGAATCGGTGCGGGAGATGAAGGTCGGTTTGACCTTTTCGGGGCCAAGCAGCGACTTGACCATCGTGCCGGAAACGCTGACCTTTTCGGTCTCGCCTGCCGCAATTTTCTGGGCGCACTTGCGCAGCACCGAGGTGATGGTGCGTTCCAGGTTACGCACACCGGCTTCGCGGGTGTAGCCATCGATGATCTCGTAGATTGCGCCGGAGGTCATGCTGACCTTGCCGTCCAGGCCGTTGTTTTTCAGCTGTTTGGGCAGCAGATGGCGCTTGGCGATGTTGAATTTTTCGGTGCGGGTGTAGCTGGGCAGTTCGATGACATCCATACGGTCATAGAGCGGGCCGGGGATGGTGGAAGCATCGTTGGCGGTGGTGATGAAAAGCACCTCGCTCAAATCAAAGGGGATATCAAGGTAGTTATCTTTAAAGGTGCGGTTCTGCTCGGGATCCAGCACTTCCAGCAGGGCGCTGGAGGGATCGCCCTTGTAGTCCCCCGCCAGCTTGTCGATCTCGTCCAGCAGGATAACGGGGTTGGAGGACTTGGCGGAGTTGATGGCGCTGACGATGCGGCCGGGCATGGCACCGATGTAGGTGCGGCGGTGGCCGCGGATCTCGGCTTCATCATGTACGCCGCCCAGGCTCATGCGGGCAAACTTGCGGCCCATGCAGTCGGCGATGGAATGAGCGATGCTGGTCTTGCCGACACCCGGAGGGCCGACAAGGCAGACAATCTGGCCCTTGACCTCGGTGTTCAGCTTGCGCACGGCCAGCAGTTCCAGGATGCGCTCCTTGACTTTCTGCAGGCCGTAATGCTCGCGGTCCAGCACCTTGCGGGCGTGGGCCTGGTCGAGGTCATCCTCAGTGGTGACGTGCCAGGGCAGCCCTAAGCAGGTATCGAGGTAGCTGCGGATAACACCGCTTTCGGCAGAGTTGGACTGCATACGGGCCAGGCGGTCGCACTCTTTCAGCAGTTTTTCGGTGGATTCCTCATCCAGCTTGAGGGCCAGCACTTTCTGGCGGTAGGTATCCGCTTCGGCGCGGGTATCCTCCGAGTCGCCCAGTTCCTCGCTGATGATGTGCATCTGCTCCCGCAGGTAGTATTCCCGCTGGCCTTTGTCCAGCGAGGCGTTGACCTTATCGTCCAGATCGCGCTCGATCTCCAGGACCTGGCACTCCTGACGCAGCAGCATCAGCAGTTTTTCCAGGCGGCCCAGCAGAGAGGATTCGTTCAGGATGGTCTGCTTATCCTCGTATTTCAGCAAAAGGTTCGCGGGCATGTACTCGCTCAGGAACAGCGGGCTGTCCGAGCTGACGATGTTATAGATAACGTCCTTGGAGATCTGCGGGCTGTAGGAAAGGTACTCCTCAAAGCAGTCTTTCAGGCTGCGCACCAGTGCTTCGGTCTGGGTGCGTTTGTCGGCACCGATGCCGCGCACCGGCACCGGGCGCACACTGGCCTGCAGGAAATCACCATCGCTAAGTTCCAGCAGACGGGCGCGGGTCTTGCCCTCCACCAGCACCTTGACGAGATCGTCAGAGACGCGCAGCACCTGCTTGATCTCGGCGATAACACCGTAGGCGTAGAGGTCGCGCATCGTGGGTTCTTCCACGTCCATCTCTTTTTGCGCCACCAGGAAAACGCTGCTGTTGGTGTGCATGGCTGCTTCGATGGCGGCAATGGACTTGGCGCGGCCCACCTCAAAGTGGACGATATTATTGGGGAAAACCACCAGCCCGCGCAGGGCGATGGCCGGCAGTACACTGACATTGCGGGTAATTTTGACTTTTACTTTCTCAGACATTGCTTACTCTCCCATGACCTGCAAAACAGGTGCGTTGTGTGCGAGTTTTGGCGGCAAAAGGATACGGGCGCTGCGCCGTGCCGTCTCGGCATGCAGCGTTTTCTGGGGCGAACATTCGCCGTCCAGGGTGGTGATCATCGGTTTCGGATCCTGCACCTGGATATCGATGGCCGATGTGCGGAAGTAGGTTAAGTATGGGCGGAACCTTTCGGTCACAGTGCCGTCCGGCGTAAGGTGCTCGCCTTTTTTGTAGCCGCCCAAAAGGCCGGGCAGCTTTAAGCGCGGCACCGGTTTTAACAGCACCACATCCAGCAGGCCATCGTCCAGGCTGGCGTTGGGGGCGGCACAGTAACCGCCGCCGTACATGCGGGCGTTGCAGATGGCCAGCATCATGTAGGTACCGTCCAGTTCCAGGTCATCGGCCCGGATGTGCAGATGATGCTTAAAACTGCTGCAGACGGCTTCCAGGATGGACAAGGTGTACGCGGTGGTTCCGCCGCACAGCGGAATGCGCCGCCACTTAGGGATGCCGTTCGCCACCTGGGCATCAATGCCCGCAGCGTAGATATCAATGCCATAGCCCTGGGGCGTTGCCAGCAGGTCCACCGGAAAGGTTTCGGCTGCCAGCTGGGCATCCATATCCAAAAAATCCGCCGGGGTGCCGAAGTTGCGCACATAATCATTGCCGCTGCCGCAGGGGATGCAGCCCACCGCGATATTGGGGTGGTTGGCCGCGCCCTGCAGCACTTCGTTCATCGTACCATCACCGCCCGCCGCGTAGATATGTACATCTTCCCCGCTGGCTGCGGCGGCTTCGGCCAATTGGCGGGCGTGGCCGCGGCTGCGGGTGATCTCGATCTGCACGTCCACTCCGGCGCGGGCGGCGGCCGCCTGGATCTGGGGCACCAGCGCCGTACTGGCATCGGCCTTGCCCGCCGTGGGATTGATGATGAACAGCTGCTGCATGGTGCGCCCCTTTCCCCTATGTTTCCTGATAGTAACAGGTATATCTATTGTAGCTGTTTCTTGCAAAAAGTGCAAGAGTTTGGGATAAACTGCTAGCCGCCAGCCCAAAATATTGTGCAGGAGGGGTTTTGTATGGCAGATGTTTTTGTAGAAATCGGGCAAGTCGTCATTACCAGTCTTGTATCGCTGGCGGGGATGTTTTTGCTGACGCGGTGGGGCGGCAAGCGGCAGATCTCCCAGATGAGTCCCTTTGACTATTTGAACGCCGTGACCACCGGCTCCATTGCCGCCGAGCTGGCAACGAATCTGGAACAGTGGTACCGCCCCGTCACCGCCATGGTCGTGTACGGGCTGGTGACCTGGGCTGTGCATTTTACCGCCTGCCGCAGCATTTTTATGCGCAGTTTGTGGAGCGGGCGGTCGCTGGTGCTGATGGAGAGCGGCACGATTTTTAAAGAAAATCTTTCCCGCGCGTCCATTGACCTGAACGAGTTTTTGGGCCAGGCCCGCGTGGCCGGGTACTTTGACCCCAACGAGATCCAGACCGCCATTTTAGAAACCAACGGGCAGATCAGCTTTTTGCCAAAAAGCGAAAGCCGCCCCGCTACCCCGCAGGACTTGCAGCTGACCCCGGAACCGGTGAGTGCGTGGTATGATCTGATCTTGGACGGGCAGTTGATGGAAGATAACCTGAAAGCCTCTGGCCGCAGTGTTTCCTGGCTGGAAGGCCAGCTGCACAGCGTGGGCATCGGCCAGAAAAGCGAGGTGTTTTACGCAGGCTGCAACCAGCAGGGTACGTTTTTTGCCTGCCGTGGTGGGTAAGACAAAAGGGCCGAAGCCCGAAGCTTCGACCCTTTTGTAACTGCCTTTCGGCTTAGCTTATTTGAAGTAGCGATCCAGCAGGCCCTGCATGCCGCGGCCATGACGGGCCTCGTCCTTTGCCATCTCGTGGACGGTGTCATGGATGGCATCCAGGTTCAGCTCCTTGGCCTTCTTGGCCAGATCCATCTTGCCGGCGCAGGCGCCGCACTCGGCATCCACACGCATCTGCAGGTTCTTCTGGGTGCTGTCGGTCAGGACCTCACCCAGCAGTTCAGCGAACTTGGAAGCATGCTCGGCTTCCTCAAAGGCGTAGCGCTTCCATGCCTCGGCGATCTCGGGGTAACCCTCGCGGTCAGCCACGCGGCTCATGGCCAGGTACATGCCAACTTCGCTGCACTCGCCGTTGAAGTTCTCGCGCAGGCCCTGCTTGATCTCCTCGGGCACGTCCTTGGCGATGCCGACAACATGCTCTGTCACGTAGGTGTTGTCCTTCTTCTCGATGAACTTGGAAGCCGGGGCCTTGCAGACCGGGCAGAACTCAGGGATGGTGCCTTCAGCGATATAACCACAAACGGTGCAAACATACTTCGTCATAATAAATTGCCTCCTGTAATTTTGGATTTTCCGTTTTACTTGCTCTTATTTGATCTTGAGACTTGTTCCTGTCCCATTGCCTATATTATACGGAACAATACCACTTTTGTCAATAGCATTTTTCATATTTTTAAGAATAAATCTTATTTTTTGAAAAGTTTGTATTGATTTACTTTTCCCGGCGCATTTTGGGGCATGACAGCAAACAACGCTTTGGACAGCACACAGCTCAACGCCCCCACGCACAGCCCGGCCACCAGCAGCACCGGCGCGTACCCTAGGGCCATAGCGCTGGACAACAGCACCGAGGCCCCCAGCAGCTGGCCGACATTATGGGCCAGTGCGCCGCTGACGGTAAAGATGAACTCCCCCGGCGAAGCGGGCAGGTGCAGCAGCGCCCACAGCACAAGGAACGACAGCACACCGCCGCACAGGGATAAAAAGCCCGCCGTTGGTCCGCGGGTCAGCAGCGCGAACAGGGCTTTCAGCAATACCAGTTCTGCCGCCGTGCGGGTGTTTAAAAACAGCAGCGCGTACATGACCACCAGGTTAGAAAGCCCCAGCTTCATGGCGGGCATCAGGCCCAGCAGCGGCGTGATGGCGGATTCTAAAAAGGACAGCGCGATAGCCAGGGCGAACAGCATGCCCGTCCAGGCGACCTCTCGGGATTTTGGGCTGCGCATAGGGCAGTCTCCCCTTTCTTGCAAACAGGATTTATTATAATAAGGTAGCAGCCCGCGCAGACTGCCCAAAAAATTCACAATTTCCACACCGCTTTTCCGGCGTGGATTCGAGCCAAACGGCTTGAAAAAAACAGGGATATGGTGTATCCTATTAGGGTATCGGTGCAGGTGTACTGTATGGATCCTGCCGGAATACCCAATACCTATTTAAATAGCATACCATACCATTATGAAAAAGATATGAAAAGGAGAACCCACCCATGAAAAAGTTGCTTCCTATCCTGCTGTGTGCTGCCCTGCTGGCTGGCTGCGGCAGTTCCGCCAGTTCCGCCGCTTCCTCTGCTGCTGAGAGCACCTCTGCCGCTGAGTCTGTTGCCGAGTCCACCTCTGAAAGCACCATCGGCGGCGCTGACGGCGCGACCGACATCGTAGTCAGCGATGAAGCCGAAGCTAATACGGCCAACCTGGACGCTGCTGTTGCCGCCCTGGAGGAGGTCAACCCCATCGCCAACCCCCGTGCGCTGGACGACTTCTCGGTCGAGAACGAACTGATGCTGACCATGGACAACATCGCCGGTTACAAGGGCGATGTGACCAACGATCAGGCTGACTGCGGTCTCGTGTTTGTGGCCCAGGCCAAGCCCGGCAAGGCTGCTGACGTAGAGAGCGAGCTGCAGGCTTACAAAGAGAGCCTGTCCGCCAACGACCTGTATGCCGAGTTTGCCGACAAGGTTGCCCTGGCTAAGGATGCCCGCATCGTGACCAACGGCGACTATGTTGCCATCGTCATTGCCGGCATCTCGAACCCTGACTACAGCGCCATTGACACCGCTTTGGAGACGGCACTGAACTTCTAAACTTATCATCAAGTGATGGATGCAACAGGCCGCTACCGTTGGGTAACGGCCTGTTTTTATAAAAGAAAGGAGGTCGCGTGGATGGTTTTTAACAGTGTTGTGTTCCTGTTCTGCTTTTTGCCGCTGGCGCTGCTTGCGTACCACCTCGTTCCCGGACGGGGCAAAAACGTGGTACTGCTGGTAGAAAGCCTGCTGTTCTACTGCTGGACCGGCGTAGAATATCTGCCGCTGATCGTCTGCCTGATCGTATTCAACTACCTGTGGGGGCTGCTGACAGCGCGCACCAAGGCAAAATTGAAGGGCCTGCTGCCTGCTGTGGCGGTGCTGGTCAACCTGGCGGCGCTGGTCTACTTTAAGTATGCCAATTTCCTGATCGATACCCTGAACCGCATCGGGAATTTTGGCCTGGCCACCCTGGATGTAGGCGCGGTGCTGCCCCTGGGCATCAGCTACTACATCTTTAAGATCATCAGCTACGAGGCAGATGTTTACACCGGCAAGGTGGAGGCCGAGAAAGATCCCATCGCCTTTGCGGCGTATGTGCTGTTCTTCCCGCAATTGATCGTAGGGCCGATTATCAAGTACCGCGATATGGCCCCGCAGCTGCACAACTATAAAAACCGCTGCAATGCGGCGCTGATGGAACGCGGCGTAGAGCTGTTTTTGTTCGGCCTTGCCAAGAAAGTGATTTTGGCGGATTCCATCGGTGCGCTGTGGACCGACATCATCGGCACCGGCGGCGTGGGGCTTAATAACGTTTCTACCCCGCTGGCCTGGCTGGGCATCATTGCCTACTCACTGCAGCTGTACTTTGACTTTGCCGGGTACAGTGAGATGAGCAACGGCCTGGCCGCCCTGATGGGCTTTGACTGCGCTGCCAACTTTGACCTGCCCTACATTTCCGCCAGCATTACCGAGTTCTGGCGGCGTTGGCACATTTCCCTGTCCGGCTGGTTCCGGGATTACATCTACATTCCGCTGGGCGGCAACCGCAAGGGCGCAGCACGGCAGATGCTGAACATGTTCCTGGTCTGGGCCGCCACCGGCATCTGGCATGGTGCCAGCTGGAACTTCATCGTGTGGGGGCTGTACTATTTTGTGCTGCTGGTCATCGAGAAAAATTTCCTGCTGAAATTTTTGAAGAAGTGCCCGCTTGCGGCCCACATTTACACGCTGTTCTTTGTGGTGCTGGGCTGGGGCATCTTTACCGCCAACCAGCCCGGCGCGCCGCTGGGGCTGCTGCTCAACAAGCTGTTTGTGCCCCAGGGCGGCATCTCGCCGGTGTATTATCTGCGCAACTACGGTGTATTTTTGGTGCTGGGCTGCGTGTGTTCGTCGGTGCTGCCCCGTTGGCTGTGGGAGCGTATCAGCCGCAACAACCTTGCCAAAGTGGTGGTGTCGGCCCTGCTGGCGCTGCTGTGCATTGCCTACGTAGTGGCCGCCACCAACACAACAGCCCTGTACGCCAATTTCTGAAAGGAGGAACGAAATCATGGGAAAAGTTGTATACCGCAAAGAAAAAAAGAGCCGTTCCCCCTATCCGCTGCTGATTTTGGGCGCGGTGCTGGTGTTTGGGTTTTCGCTGGTGAATCTGGTGTTCCCGAAGCGGGAGCAGTTGGAACTGGAAAACCGCAAAGCCGCGCAGTTGCCCGCTTTCAGTGCTTCGGCGCTGCTGGATGGCAGCTGGCAGAGCGGGTTTGCCCGCTGGATGCAGGACCAGTTTGCCCTGCGTGATGTGTGGGTCAACACCCAGCGCGCGGCGGATGAGATCGTGTTCCAGAAAGCCGAGGAAGGCGGCATCCTGCTGGGCAAAGACCACTGGATGTTTACCAAACTGTTTACTGTAGATGATGCCACGCAGAAGCAGCTTGCCAAGAATGTGCAGGCCGTCAGTGATTTTGCGGCAGTGCATCCCGGCAAGGTCACGTTTTTGCTGGCACCCTCGGCCAGCGTGATCTACCCTGAAGAACTGCCTGCCGGTGCCCCGATGGTGGACGAAAACGCCATGCTGGATACTATTTTTGCCACAGTCGGCCAAAATGCTGACGTGCTGGACCTGCGCCCCACCTTTACCGCCGACAAGGACGAGTACCTCTACTTTAAGACCGACCACCACTGGACCCCCAACGGTGCCTACCGCGCCTATGAGCAGTTCTGCCAGCTGAAGGGTCTGACACCCTTTGACCGCGATGTCCACGAGTCGATCACGGTGACGGATTTCCAGGGTACCCACTACTCGGCCACGCGGTTGTGGAACGTGGAGAACGATGAGATCACCTACTACCCGCTGAAAAACGAGATGACGATCTACCGCATTACCGGCGAAGCCGTCTATGAGCCGGAGACTACCGAGAACCTTATCAATACGATGAAGTTCAACACGCGGGACAAGTACGCCGCATTTTTGGACGGCAACAACGGTTACTCGGTCATTGAGGGCGATGGCGAGGGCAGCATTTTGGTGGTGAAGGACAGCTACGCCAACAGCTTTATCCCCTACCTGACCGCCAACTACGGCAAGATCGGCGTGGTGGATTTCCGCAACTTTAAGTATGGGCTGGACTCCACCATTGAGCAGGAAGGCTACGATGAAGTGCTGATTTTGTACAACTTCCAGACCTTTATCGCCGATTCCAACCTGATTTATATTTCCCGCCCCAGCACCTTGCAGTAAATTGTAACGATACATGGCCTTACCCTTTTGTGGTTTGCAAAAGGGTAAGGCCGTTTTTGTGTCTGCGCTTATCTTTATTCCCACAAAATCTGCAAGGTGGGTGTTTGAGGTGCTGCGTTGGGGCCGTAAAGACATTGCTGCCAGAATTGGAAGTGGAAAAGGTCGCTGGCAGCGGTGGTTTTAGATAGGGTTTTAAATGATCCTTGCAGGTCGGTTCCCAGCGCACGGCGCAGGGCGGCTTCGTCTGCCGGGGCCGCCAGGCTGCGCAGGTCGGCACCGTGCAGGTGGAGTTGGACTGTGTCGCCGGTGGCCGTCACCTCGGCACGGGCGGTGCAGGCAGCGGAGTCGGCGGCGTAGGGCGTTTCCAGGCGGGTGGTCTGCCCGGCCAGGAGGGCCGCCAGCTGGGCCGTTATCCCTTTGCAGCGGCGGGGTGCGGCGTTTTGGGCCAGCAGGGCGAAATCATAGCCGCTGCCCTGGGCCAGCGCCGGAACGGCGCAGCCTGTGCTTTGGGTAAAAAGCTGCTGCAAACCGCAGTGGACCTTATAGCGGTCCTCGATGGCCTGCATTCGCTCATACAAGCCTTGGGCATCCTGCTGCCAGTCATGGTCTGCGCCGTCCAGGAGAAAAACCGAAAGTTCCGGTGCGGGCTGGGCGCGGTCGTACAACAGCAGGCCGATCTCCTGCGCCTGCTCCCAATCCGCCCCCGCAGGCAGGGCGGCGGCATCCAACAGGCCGTAGTAAACAGTACCCGGCAGGGTGGCCGCGGCATTTTCCAGTGCCTGGGCCGGGGTGGCTGCGGCAGCGCTGGCGGTTTTAAAGGCGGTTTCACCCTCAGGGGCGTTCTGGTCGGCCAGCAGCAGGCAGGCGGAATAATGGCTTCCCTGCTGTGTAAAAAAGACAGCGCGGACGATCTCCCGCTTGGAGAGGGGCTGGCCGCCGCAGCCGCAAAGCAGCAGACCGCAGAGCGCCGCCGTCAGGAGCAGCGCCGGAATTTTCGGCATAGCCATGCCGCAGCACCCCCGATCCAAGCAAGAAATACAAAGCCCCAGGTGAACGCGCTGCGCCAGCGCAGGGCCGCGTCCACATCCAACCCGCGCAGCAGCAGGCAGGCAGTGGGCAATAGCAGCAAATATACACAAAACGGGCCAAGATTGGCGGCGGCATTCTCCTGCCGGGACTCGCCGCCCAGCAACCGGGTCATAGCGTAAAAGTAAAGCGCCAGTTTGACGGTGACAGCCATGACCCACAAGATCAATTGCAGCCATTCCATCCGCGTAAAGACCGAGAGCGCCCCGCAGCGGGCGGCAGCGTGGAGCGGGTCAGCCCGCAGGGGCATCGCCGCGCCGTAAAACAGTTCCAGCATGGCGTGGATGGCTGCATCAAAGCCGAGGGCCGTGCCAGCCAGCCGCAGCAGCGTGTGGCGGCCGCGCTTTTGCGGTTCCGGCCAGAGGGCGGGCAGCAGATACTCCGGGTAGAGGGTCAGCTGGTCGCGGGCGGCATCGGCGAAATCGGGCCATGTCAGCGCAATATTTTGCAGGTTGGTGATACGCAGCCGCGGAAAGACCGACAGCAGCATCCCCGCCGTGGCGATGCACAAAAGGCACAACACCACGTAGGCCGTCTGCGAGATGGCCGACACGCGGCGCAGGTACAAAACCGGCAGCAGCACCAGCAAACAAAGCGCCAGCTGGGTTACGGCACCGGGATACAATCGCTGGGCCAGGTTCCACAGGCGCAGCAGTTCCAGCACTGAGGTGCCCGCCAGCAGTGCCGCAAATGCCAGGCGCAGCAGCGGTGTGGCCCCCTGCCGCCAGCTGGCGGCAAACAGTGCCCCCACCAGGGCCAGCACCGGCGCACACACCAGCGCAGCCGCCACACCGGCGCGGCACCAGTAGGCCGTTTGGCTGCGCAGCAGCACGTTGACCAGCACACCCACCAACAGCGCGGCGTAGAGGCTGGGATGTTCACATTTCATGGCGGCCGATCACCTCCCCGGCTTTAGCCAATTCGGACCAGATGCTGCGCACGAAGCCATCCCGGACGCTGGCCTTGCCCGGCGGCATGAGCGGGTAGAGATAGTCGTACCCAAAAGGCTCACTGCCGCAGGCCATGGCGAGGATCATCAGCGCGGCACAGGTCAGCCCCAGCACACCGAACAGCCCGGCCAGCAAAATGACGCAGAAGCGGAATAAAATACTTTGCTCATACAGCGATGGCACAGCCAGTGTGGCGATGGTGGCGGCTGCCGCCATCGTCAACACCGGCACACTGACGATACCCGCGTTGACAGCGGTCTCGCCGATGATGAGCGCCCCCACGATGCTGACCGTGTGGCTGATGGACTGCGGTGCGCGCAGGCCAGCCTCGCGGACGATCTCCAAAAGCAGTGTCACCGCCAGCATTTCCAGCATCGGCGGCAGCGGAGTCTGGGCTTCGGCCTGGGCAAGTTTGGTCAGTAGCTGCACGGGGATGATCTCTGGCGCAAAGGCCACTGCCATTACGTACAGCCCGGGGCCGAACACCGACAGGAGAAAGGCCAGATATTTTAACAGCCTTATCAGCCCGGCAAAGACTGCGCCGGAGGCGTAATCATCCAGGCACTCGAAATGTTCAGCAAAAAAGCTGGGCACCACCATGGCGTAGGGGCAGCCCGCCACCAGCACCACGGCCTTGCCCTCACACAGGCGGGCGCAGGCAGTGGCGGGACGCTCGGTATACGCGGCGGCCGGGAACAGGTTGAGTTTATCCTGCTTTAAAAAGGACGCAAAGTAGGCGCTGTCCAAAAGCACCGGCAGTTCGATTTTTGCCAGGCGGTCCCGCAGGGCGTGGATAGTCTCGGCCGGGGCCAGGGCGCTGTCGTAACACAGGCAGTATTCGGTCTTGGCGCGGGTGTGGGCGGTGGCGATCTCTGCCACCAGAGTGCCGGAACGGAACTGGCGGCGCAGCAGCGATACATTGTTGCGCAGCAGTTCGGTGAATGCCTCCTGCGAGCCGCGCATGTTGCCCTCACCGCTGGGGGTGCTGATGCTGCGCTGGGGCATCTCCTGGGTGGAGAACACCACCGCCTGGTCGCAGCCATCGATGAGCAGCAGCGACATGCCGTTTGCCAGCAGTTCCCCGATTTCTTCCAGATCCGAGGCGGGCTGCGGCTCGGTGGGGATAAGGCTTTGCTTTAATAGATAATCGCACAGCCCCGGCCCGCCGCCAAAAAACGCCGGGTCACGGTCCAGCATATCAAGGGCCAGACGGCAGAGTTTTTCCGGCGAGGAGATCCCCGTGAACAGTACAATGGCGCAGTTGATGCCGCCCACCGAAAGCTTTTTGGTATAGAAATCGTCCGAGCCGCCAAATCTATCTTGCAGAACCGCAAGATTTTGGGCCAGGGCCCGGCACAAGGCTGGTTTTTGCATGGCGTTCCCTCCTGCCCCTTAGTCTTGCCCGCTGTTTGGGAAAATATGAGGGGGATCGTATGCTTGCCAGCGTTTTTCGCACTGTGGTCGTTTATATCGCCGTCATTACCGCCATGCGGCTGATGGGCAAGCGGCAGCTGGGGGAATTGCAGCCTGCCGAACTGGTGACTACCTTCCTTATTTCCAACGTGGCATCCATCTGCATCGATGAACCGGACCTGCCGCTTTCGGCCAGCATCGTGCCGATCTTTTTGCTGACGGCGCTGGAAATTTTGAACTCCACCCTGGCCTGGTTCTGCCCCCGGTATGCGCGGCTGTTGTTTGGCAAGCCGGTCACGGTCATTGTGCGGGGCGAGATCCGGCAGCACGCGCTGCAGGAACTGCGCATCACGGCATCCGATTTGATGGAAGCGCTGCGGGGCAAGGAGTACTTTTCCCCTGCCGAACTGTTATGGGCCACGGTGGAGCCAAACGGCAGCATCAGCACCGCGCCGCTGCCCCAAAACGGCGAAGCACCGCCCATGCTGCCCCTGCTGCTGGAGGGCACGGTTTACCGGGAGAACCTTGCCTTTTTGGGCGTAGACGAAGCCTGGCTGGATGCCCGCCTTGCCGAAAAGCAGCTGACACGGCCGGAAGTTTTGTTGCTGCTTTATAATGGCGCGGATCTGTTGATCGTGCCCCGGCGAAACACAAAAGGGCCACCCCCGAAGGGGCGGCCCGGAAAGGACGCGATATGAGTCGAAACCGATATGCGGTCATTCTGCTGGTGGTGCTGGCGCTGGCTTTGTGGCTGGCGGGGCGGTATGTAAACCGCACAACGGCAGCCCTTTGCAATGAGCTGCAAGCCGCCTGCGCCCTGGCTGAAACCGGCCAGGCACCGCAAGCCCTGCAACGCTACCAGGCCATCACCGCCAACGCGGCGGATAACGGCAAGGTGCTGGGGCTGCTGGTGCGGCGCAATCTCATCGACCAGCTGAACCAGACATTAAGCCTGCTGCCCGGCTGTGCCAAGGAGGAGAACCTGACGGACCTCACCTTAGAAACCAACCGGGCCTGCTGCCAGCTGCAGCAGATACGGCAATCATTTTTCGGCAGTTTTTGAGCGGCTGTCCAGCATGTCCTTGAGTTCTTCCATAAAGGTGTTGACATCGCTGAACTGGCGGTAGACGGAGGCAAAGCGCACATAGGCGACATCGTCCATCTGCTTGAGTTCCTGCATGGCCAGATCACCAATGTGGATGGAAGAAACTTCGCGGTCATAGGAGTTGAGCAGCAGCTGCTCGATCCGGCTGACAGCGTCATCCAGCTGCTGGTAGCTGACAGGGCGCTTTTCGCAGGCGCGCAGCATACCGTTCAGCAGCTTTTGGCGGTCAAATACCTCACGGGAGTGGTCTTTCTTGACAACCATCAGGGGCACCGTCTCAACGATCTCATAGGTCGTAAAACGCTTTTTGCAGTTCAGACATTCGCGGCGGCGGCGGATCTTTTCACCGTCCTCAGTCGGGCGGGAGTCAATGACTTTGGAATCCACTTCCCCACAATACGGGCATTTCATAGCTGTCTCCTTACTTGTACAGGGCCATCAGGCTTCCTTTTTGGCAGCCTTTTTCTTGGACTTCCAATCGACCCACAGCGGCGTGGCGATGCAGATCGTGCTGTACACACCACTGACCATGCCGAACAGCAGCGGGAATGCGAAGGTGTAGATGCTGTCCAGACGGTAGATGACGGACACAACACAGACAACGCCCAATGCCAGGCAGGTGGTGATGGAGGTCATCAGCGAACGGGAGAAGCTCTGGTTGATGGACAGGTTGACCAGTTCGGCCAGGCCCATCTGCTTTTTGCTGAACAGGGCGCTGTTCTCGCGGATACGGTCGTAGATAACAACGGTATCGTTGATGGAGTAGCCCAGGATGGTCAGCACGGCAGCGATGAAGTTGCCGTTCAGAGGAATACGCAGGATGACAAAGACGCCAAAGACAACGAACATATCGTGCAGCAGGGCTACGATAGCGGTAGAACCAGCCTTGAGGCCGCCGATCTTGCGGAAGCGGAAAGCCACGTAAGCCAGGATCAGCACACAGGCAGCGACCAGGGCGACCAGGCTCTTGAACAGGAACTCCTTACCGATGGTAGCGTTGACGTTGCTGACCTCGTTCTGCTCGAAGTTGTTCTCGGGGTGAGCTTCGTTGATGGCGGTCAGCATATCGTCCAGCTGCTCGGTGGTCAAGGTCTGGCTGCCGGGCAGGGTCACGGTCAGGGTCTGGTTGCCGGAAATGTCAGAACCGGTCTGCAGGGTCAGGTCGTTCTGGCCCAGCTGGCTGCCGATCTCGCTCTTGAGGCTGGGCAGGTCAACATCGCCCTCATAGCTCAGGGTGACCATGGAGCCGCCCTTGAACTCGACATCCATCTTAACGCCGAACACAGCGCAGAACACCAGAACCACGGCGATCAGCACACAGGAGAAAGTGTAGAACTTTTTGCGGTTGCCAATGAAGTTGATGTGCGGAGTCTTGTACTCAGCAGTGCCGTCCTTTTTGCCGCCGTACAGCCAGGGGCTGCGCAGGGCCTTGCAGTGGATGGCACCACGGATCATCACGCGGGTTGCCCAAACGCCAAAGACGAAGTTGAGCAGCACACTGGTGAGCAGCGTAAAGCCGAAGGAGTAGATGGTACCGGCGGTGGAGGGTCCGAACCAGAAGAAGATCGGGTTGAACACCTTAGCCCAGAAGCCATCGGTGGGGCCGAAAGCGCCCATCAGGATCGCAGCAACGATGACGATGGTGACGTTGCCATCGATGATGGGGGTCAGGCCCATCTTGAAGCCGCTCTTGACAGCGGCAGGCAGGGTCTTGTTCTTGGCAAGTTCTTCCCTGATACGCTCGGCGGTGATAACGTTGGCATCAACGCCCATGCCGATGCCCAGGATGATACCGGCGATGCCAGGCAGGGTCAGGGTAGAACCGGGGAACACGGTAAAGTAGCCGGAAACGATGGCCAAAGTAGCGGCCACCTGGCCGAACAGAGAGATGGTAGCGATGGTACCGGGCAGGCGGTAGCGCACGATCATCATCACAGCAACGAAGACGAATGCGATGATACCGGCCAGGACCATGACTTCCAGGCTCTTAGCGCCCAGGGACGGGCTGATGGTGGAGTAGCTTTCGGCAGACAGGGCGAAAGGCAGTGCGCCGGAGTTGATCTGGTTCGCCAGCGTGGAAGCGCTGTCCTGATCGAAGTTGCCCTTGATGATGGCTTCGCCGCCGGTGATGGCCTCATCGACCGTAGCGGTGGAGATGTTGGTATCATCCAGCCAGATGGAGATGGTGCCGTTGTTGGCGGCCTGCTCGGTGGTGGCATCAGCAAAAGCGGCAGCACCTGCGGTGTTGAACTTCAGCTGGACGACCCAGCCCTCGGTCTCATTATACGCGGCATTGGCGGAAGTCACATCGTCACCGCTCAGGATCTCCTCGCCGTCAGCGGTGGAGCCTTTGCGGAACACCATCTTGGCGGTGGTGCCGATTTCATCGATAGCCGTCTGGGGGTTGAAATCAGCCTCGCCGGTCTTCCAGGGGAAACGGACGATGATACGATCTTTGTTGCTGTCAACATAGCTTTCGTAGTCCGTAATGCCCAGGCCGACCAGACGGTCCTCGATAACGGTTTTTGCCGCCGTCATCTGTTCCGGGGTGGCATCCACATCACCGGCGGGCATAAAGGTAACATCGACACCGCCGCGGATATCGATACCAAAGCGGATATCCGAAGCACCCTTGATGTAGACGTTCTTAGTGTCGCCGTACTGATAGCTTACACCGAAGATCGCAGTCAGGGAAAATACTACGATCAGAATTGCCACGACAAACAGCGGCCATGACTTCCCTTTCTTGTTCATAGAAACCTCCAAAAATATGCCCGCGCCTGCGGGCGGGATAGATTTATGCGCCGGAATTACTGCTGATCCGCCAGCAGCTTTTCGACGACCGCCAGACGTACACAGACGCACAGCAGGGCCGATGCAGTCTCGACTTCGTCAAGGCTGGGGTAGGTCGGCGCAATGCGCAGGTGAGAGTCCTCGGGATCCTTGTGGTAGGGGTAAGCAGAGCCTGCCCCGGTCAGCGTAAGGCCGCAGTCTTTGCACAGCTGCGCTACGCGCTTGGCACAGCCCGGCATAACGTACAGGCTGATGAAGTAACCGCCCTTGGGGTTGGTCCAGTGGGCAATGTTGCCGCAGGGGGTCAGCTCGGTGGCAAAAGCGGTCTTAACTGCATCAAAGCAGGGCACCAGGCGGCGGCGATGCTTAGCCATATGAGCGAGCACACCCGCTTTGTTCTTGAGGAAGCGGACATGGCGCAGCTGGTTCATCTTATCATAGCTGATGATCATGGTGGAGAAGCGCTTGCACATGTACTTCATCGAGTTTTCGCTGCAGGCGATGGCAGAGACACCGGCACCGGGGAAGGTGATCTTGCTGGTGGAAGTGAACATGAAAACACGGTCCTCATTGCCGTACTTCTTGGCTTCGTTCAGCAGCACGGGGGTCTCGATGATCTCATCGGTCAGGTGATGTACGATGTAGGCTTCATCCCAGAAGATCTTGAAATCCGGGGCAGCGGTCTTGAGCGCAGCCATGCGGCGGATGGTCTCATCGCTGTAGGTGTAACCATCGGGGTTGGAATACTGCGGCACACACCAGATGCCTTTGATGGTGCCATCCTCGGCCACCAGCTTTTCGATCAGGTCCATATCCGGGCCATCGGGGCTCATGGGGATGTTGATCATCTCAAAGCCCATTTCCTCGGTGATGGCGAAGTGGCGGTCATAGCCGGGCACCGGGCAGAGGAACTTGCGCTTCTCCACCTGGGACCAGGGGCAGGCAGACTCCTGGAAGCCGAACATGTAGCCGATCGCTACCAGGTTGTACATCAACTGTAGGCTGGAGTTGCCGCCCACAAATACCTCGCTGGACTTCACGCCGAACACATCGGCAAAAAGGTCGCGGGCCTCGTGCAGACCTTCCAGTTCACCATAGTTGCGGGCATCGAAGCCGTCACCGGTGGTGTAGTCGTCCATCTTCAGCAGGTCCATCGCCAGGTCCATCTGGTGAGGGCCGGGCTTGCCGCGGGCCATGTTGAGTTTCAGGCCCATGTCCTGAAACTTCTTGTACTGTGCTTCCAGCGCAGCTTTCTCTGCGGTCAGCTCGTCACGGTTCATTGCCAGGTAATCAGCCATAATCAAAGTCCCCCTATATAATTTTCCCACACGCTGTATCCCCTCTATCTTGATACAGCACATGCGTACATTACATTATATACGGTTTTAAGCAAAAGAACAAGCGTTTTTGCCGCATTTTTGCCCGCAAAAAACAAATAGTGTACCAAAAAGCGGGATATTTTTGCATTTTTAAAAAATTTCTGTCCGCTTTGAAAAATTGACGAGAGATTTTTTGTAGATTTTTGACGAGAGACTACCATTTTAAAATTGCAGAGAGATTACTTTTGATACGGTATACTCAAAAGAAAAAAGGCCCTATATTCAGCGTTTTATCGTTGAATATAGGGCCTTATGCCGCCGACGGGAATCGAACCCGTACGGTATCGCTACCGAGGGATTTTAAGTCCCTTGCGTCTGCCAGTTCCGCCACGGCGGCACAATGTACAGCTAACTTTAGCATACATACGCGCAATTGTCAAGCTGTACAGCGGGCAGGCTTTCCCTGCCCCGGTTCAATTTTTCGCTTTGGTGCGAAGATTTTCAGGGGTTTCTCCCCTGCTGATGGATTTTTTATTGGCGCTGCGCTTATTTCGATTTTTCGATCAGTTCGCGGGCATTAGCCAGGCTCAACTCGGTAACTTTATCGCCGGAGATCATGCGGGCCAGCACTTCCACGCGGCCGTCCATATCGAGAGTGTGGATCTCGGTAAAGGTGCGGTCATCGCGGACGTTTTTCTGGATCAGCAGCTGGTTATCAGCAAAGGCGGCCACCTGCGGCGTGTGGGTGATGCAAAGCACCTGGTGGCCTGCCGCCGTCTGGTGCAGCAGCTGGCCGATACGCCCGGCTGCCAGGCCGGAAACGCCGGTGTCGATCTCATCGTAAATGACGGTGGGCAGGGCATCACGGTCCGCCAAGGCGCTTTTGAACGCCAGCATGATGCGGGAAAGTTCACCGCCCGAAGCGATTTTAGCCAGAGGCTTGGGATCCTCGCCTGGGTTGGTGGAAATGAGGAATTCCACCGTGTCCTGCCCGTGGGAGGCAAGCGGGCCGCGCGCATGTTTAAGGGCGAAGCGAATGCCCGGCATGTTCAAGAATTCCAGGGCTGCGCGCATCTCTTTGTTCATGGCGGCAAAGCCTTTCAAGCGGCTTTGGGTCAGGGCTTCAGCAGCCTTTTTGGCATCGGCGTACAGGACCTGCATCTGAGCTTTCAGTTCCGCGATCTTCTGGCCGGAAGACTGGAAGTTCTCCAGTTCTGCGGCGGCAGCTTCCCGCCTGGCCAGCAGTTCTTCCACTTCCATGCCGAACTTCTGCTTGATACGGTAGATCGTATCCAGGCGGCTCTCGATCATGTCCAGTTCGCCGGGGTCGAAACCGTAGGCATCCAGGCGGTCGGCCAATTCGGTGGCAAGGTCGCGGGCGCTGTAATAAATGTCGTTGAGCCGTTCCGACAGCGGGGCCAGCGTTTCATCCAGGCGGGCGCTGTTCTGCAAACCCTCCACGGCACCGCCCAACAGGTCGGCCGCGCCGGGCTGCTCGCCGTCCTCGTCCCCCGCCAGGGCCAGGTGGGCGGCAGTGATGCCGTCCAGGATGCTTTGGGCGTGGGTAATGACGGTCTTTCGTTCCTGCAGGTTCTTCTCCTCGCCGGGCTGTAAGGCGGCGGCACCGATGGCATCGATCTCGGCGGTCAGTGCTTCGATTTTGCGCTGCTTGTCCGCCTCGCTGGCGTTGAGCGCGTCCAGCTGGCGCTTGACCGTGACCAGTTCGCGGTAGCGGCGGTAGTAATCAGCAAAAAGGTCGCGGTTCTGGGCGTACTGATCCAGCAGCCCCAGATGCAGGGCGGGGTTGGTCAGGCTTTGGCTGTCGTGCTGGCCGTGGATGGACAGCAGTCCCGCCGAGATATCCCGCACCACAGCGGCGGTGGCTGGCATACCATTGACGCGGCAGCTGCCCTTTCCCTCGGCGTTGATCTCGCGATAGAGCAAGAGGTCATCGTTGGCCTCATAGCCGCACTTTTCCAGCTGCTTTTTGACCGACTGGGGGATGTTTTCAAAAGTCGCCCAGATGCAGGCTTTTTGCGCGCCGCTGCGCACCAGTTCCCGCGAGGTGCGGTTGCCCAAAATGGCGTTGATGGAATCGATCAGGATCGATTTGCCTGCGCCGGTCTCGCCGGTAAGCACGTTAAAGCCGGGGGTGAAGTTCACCTCGGCTTTTTCGATCACGGCTACATTTTCAATTTTCAGGTTTGCCAGCATGGGCCAGCCCTCCCCCGTCCGTTGTTATGCTTTGCTTAGCCGCGGCGGACATACTGCTGCAGAGACTTGCAGATCTCGGCCGCGCCATCCTCGGTGCGCATAAGGATAAAGAACGTGTCATCGCCGGAAAGCGTACCGACAACGCCGTTCCACTGTTTGGCATCAAACACCTCGCAGGCGGCGTTGGCCATGCCGGAGAAGCACTTGACCAGCACCAGATGCCCGGCGTAGTCGACCTTGAGGACCGACTCGCGGAAGATCATCTCAAACCGGCTGGGCGAATGGGTCACCTTGCCGGAGGCTGCGGCGGGCATGTAGCGGTAATGGCCGTCTGCATCGGCCACCTTGACCAGCTGCAGATCGCGGATATCGCGGGAAACGGTGGCCTGGGTCACATCGAACCCCTCCTCCCGCAGGTGGGCCAGCAGGTCCTCCTGGCGGTCGATGGGATGTTTTTCGATCAGATCGAGAATTGCCTGATGACGCGCGCTTTTCAAGTGAGATCAACTCCTCATCAATTTGTTTTCAATGGCGTGGAACTGCTCGGAATCATAAAATGTGATCAGCTGCAGTTTTTGGGGCGCAGCTGTTACGGTAAGTACATCGCCGGGCTGCAGGTCACACTGGGCGGTGCTGTCAGCGCAGGCATAGCAGGTATCGCGGTTTTCCGCATCGGCCACCAGGTCCAGCTTGCGGCCTGCCGCAAACACCAGCGGGGCTACCTGGGCGTTGTGGGCGCAGACCGGGGTCAGCACCACCACATCGGCGGCGGCATCCAGCACCGGCCCGCCAGCCGAGAACGAATAGGCCGTGGAGCCTGTCGGCGTAGCCAGAATCAAGCCATCGCTGCGGTAGCTGCTGACAAAACAGCCATCACAGTAGACCTTATAATCCATCGGGTGCATACGGGTGCGGCCGAAAAGCACCACATCGTTGATGGCTTCGGCCTGCCAGCCGTTGGCGGATTTAGCCAGCAGCAGGCCGCGGGGGTCTAGGGTATAGCGGCCCTCGGCCAGCAGACGCAGCTTTTCGGGCATCTCCTCCACCTCGCAGGTGGCAAGGAAGCCCGTGCGGCCCAAGTTTACCCCCAGCACCGGCTTGCCGTAATGCACACAGTCCAGCCCGGCTTTCAGCAGTGTGCCATCGCCGCCGATTGTGATGACGAAATCGGCTTCGCGGTAGGCTTCTTCCTCGGGCAGAAAGCGGATGGGCACTTTGGCTTCAAAGACCGGCTGGGCCATGACCACGGCCACGCCCAGATCGTGCAGCAATGCCGCCGCCTGGCCGGTGACCGCATAGCCGCTGTCTTTGGTGGGGTTTGTTACCAGTAAAACCGTCATTGCGGGTACACCCTCTTACTCAGTGCAGATTCGGGGCCTTATCCAGCGTTTCGTGGGCTTTAGCCACGGTTTGTTCGATCAGGCCTTCCGGCAGCGGCTGCGGGTTTTCGCAGTGCTGTACATACATCAAAAATTCGATGTTTCCCTCAGGTCCCTTGATGGGCGAAAAATCCAGGCCTGCCGGGGTAAAATGGTTGGCCATGGCGTAGCCCTGGGCCATTTCCAGCACCTCGCGGTGGGTGGCAGGCTCACGCACCACGCCCTTTTTGCCTACTTTCTCGCGCCCGGCCTCAAACTGGGGCTTGACCAGGCAGACACCCACGGCATCCGGCGTGGTGATGGCATCGGCTACCGGGAAGATGTGTTTGAGGGAAATGAACGATACATCCACGCTGAAGAACGCCACCGGCTCTGACAAGTCCTCGGGCTTTACATTGCGGATGTTGGTGCGCTCCATGTTGACAACGCGCTCATCGGTGCGCAGGCTCCAGGCCAGCTGGCCGTAGCCAACGTCCACCGCGTAGACTTTCACTGCGCCGTTTTGCAGCATGCAGTCGGTAAAGCCGCCGGTGGAAGCGCCGATGTCCATGCAGACTTTGCCGTCCGGCCGCATGGGAAAGACCTGCATCGCCTTTTCCAGCTTAAGACCGCCGCGGCTGACATAGCCGATATCATGCCCGCGCACTTCAACTTTGGCATCGGGGTTGATCATCTCACCGGCTTTATCCACCTTTTGCTCGTCCACAAATACAATGCCGGACATGATAAGGGCCTTGGCGCGCTCGCGGCTTTGGACAAGGCCGTTCTGGCAAAGATACTGGTCAAGACGGATCTTACTCATGCTTGGGTTCTCCTTAATTTATACAGGCAGGGATGTCCGCTGCCAGGGCGGCGGCATCCAGGTTTTGGTCTTTGCGCAGTTCTGCCACACTGGCGTGGAGCAGATGGGAATTATCGACAGCATGCAGCAGGTATTTTCCCTGCCATCCAGCCTGCTGCAGGGCAAAGCCCAGCTGCTGTCCGATGCCGCCGGTGCGGATGGCATCCTCGGCAAACAGGATCGTATCGTAGCCGGCCAGGGCTTCGCACAGGCCCTCCGGCAGCGGGAAGATGCGAGTCAGCTTATAGGCATCCGCTGCCACGTGGTTTTGCAGCAAAATGTCTGCCGCCGCGATGATCTCCTCGGTCTCGGCCCCATAGCTGACAAGGGCCACTTTTGCGCCGGGCTGGGTGTCGATCTTATCGAACAATTTTCCCGTGCAGCCCAGGGCGGCCATGGCTTCTTTCTCGTTGCCGCGGGCATAGCGGATGGCGCGGGGGCCGGTCATGTCCTTGACAAGGTGCGGCAGCCAGTATTTCAGTTCCGCATAGTTGGCGGGGGCGAATACGGGGATGCCGATCTGGCTGAAGAAGGCCGGGTCATAGATGCCCTGGTGGGTCTCGCCATCGCCGGGGACAAGGCCCGCGCGGTCAACAGCGAACAGCACGTTCAGGTGCATCAGGCTGACATCGTGGATGATCTGGTCGTAGGCGCGCTGGAAGAAGGTGGAGTAAATCGCCACCGCAGGCAGCAGCCCCTGGCTGGCCAGGCCCGCCGCAAAGCTGACGGCGTGTTCCTCGGCCATGCCGACATCGTAGAACCGCTCTTTATGGCGGTGCTTGAAGAAGTTGAGGCCGGTGCCGTACTTCATAGCTGCCGTGATGGCGCAGAGTTCCGGCACGTCATCGCCGATCTCGGCCAGTGTGGAGCCGAACACCGTGGAGAAAGAATCCTTGGGCGACAGCTCCGGGTCGGTCAGGTGGCTTAAATCGATGGAGGAAACGGCATGGAACTCGCCGGGGTTTTCCTCGGCCGGTTTCAGACCTTTGCCCTTTTGGGTGACAACGTGCAGAAAAATGGGGGCAAACTGCTCCTGCAGGTTTTTGAACATCTGCTCCATCAGCAGCACATCGTGGCCGTCCACGGGGCCGACATACTGGAAGCCCATCTCCTCGAACATTGTGGAGTGGTAGATGCCCCGGCGCACCAGCTGTTTGCCGCCCTGCAGCGCCTTGACCATGGCATTGCCTGCCACGGGGATGCGCTCCAGCGCCGTTTCCATCTGGGCTTTGGCGTGGAAATATTTGGGGTCGGTGCGCAGTTTGGTCAGGTAATTAGCCATCTGGCCGACATTTTTCGAGATCGACATCTTGTTATCGTTCAAGATGCAGATCAGGTTGTTCAGCTGGCTGACGTTGTTCATGCCCTCGTAGACCATGCCGCCCGTAAAGGCACCATCGCCCACGATGACGACCACTTTGCCCGGTTCGTTCTTGAGTTTTTTGGCCCGAGCAATGCCGATGGCCGTGGACAGTGCTGCGCTGCCGTGGCCCGCAATAAAGGTATCACAGGGGCTTTCTTTCGGGTTGGGGAAGCCGGACAGGCCGTTTTTCTGGCGCAGTTCGGCAAAGCCAGCCATGCGGCCGGTGAGCAGTTTATGGGTATAGCACTGGTGGCCAACGTCAAACAAAATTTTATCCTGCGGCAGGTCCAGGGCACGGTGCAGAGCCACCGTAAGCTCCACCACACCCAGGTTGGAGGATAAGTGTCCCCCTGTTGCGGAAACGCTCTCGATCAAAAACTGACGGATTTCCTCACACAGGGCAGGCAGTTCACTCTCCTGCAGCCGCTTCACATCGCCGGGCACCTGGATGCGCCCTAAAAGCGGATAGGTCATTGATAAGCACCTCGCTGTAAATTTACGCGCTCATACCATGGGCATTGCAAACCCAAGTGCGATGCCGAGTACAGCACCCGTCAGCACTTCGATCGGGGTATGACCGACCATTTCCTTTAATTTTTTACCGCCCAGGAACGGCAGGGCGTTCACGCCCTGATCCATCCACTCGTTAAACATCCGGTTCAGCAGTTTGGCCTGCTCGCCCGTTTCGTAGCGTACACCCATGGCATCGTACATAACGATGATGGACACAACCGCCGCAAGGGCGAATTCTGTCGAAGTGATGCCGCAGTAGCGCCCGGTAGCAACTACCATGGCACATACGGTGGCCGAGTGGGAGCTGGGCATGCCGCCCGCGCCCCACATACGCTCCGGGATAAAACGATGGAAGATGAAAAGGTTCAGGATCACCTTGATGAATTGCGCCAGAAAAGAACCGCACAGCGCTGTTACCAGCACGTAGTTCCACCCCAGCGCGGCGCGCAGCAGTGGCATGGTATCCTCACTTCCTATTGCAAAACCGCCGGGCCGCTTGCAGCGGCACATGCGGAAATGGTTTGTTTTTTACTTTTTTCGCTGCAGCAGTTCCCCTGCCAGCAGGCGCAGGAAATTCTCCTGCGCACCAAAACCATCCAGGGCCGAAAGAGCCTCATCGTTGTGCCGTTTTGCCAGCGCGCGGGCCCCGTCCAGACCGTAGAGGGTGATAAAGGTCGTCTTGTCGTTATCGGCATCACTGCCCACGGGTTTGCCCAGTTCCTCGGTGGTAGAGGTCACATCGAGGATGTCGTCCACGATCTGGAACACAAGGCCGACTTCCGCCGCATACTGCACCAGTGCCTTACGCAGGGCGGGTGCAGCGCCCGCCGCCGCGCAGCCCAATTCCACCGCCGCGATGATGAGCGCACCGGTCTTGTTGCGGTGCAGTTCCAGCAGCTGTTCCTCGGTGGCACGGACGGTCTCGTAATGTTTATCCAGTTCCTGCCCGTAGAGCATGCCGCGGGCACCGCCCCCCTTCGCCAGGATGGCGGCAGCTTCTACCCGGCTCTCGGCGGGCAGGTCGGCATGGGCGATGACCTCAAAGGCGGCGGTGACAAGGGCATCCGCCGCCAGCAGGGCCGTGGATTCACCAAACTGCTTATGGCAGCTGGGGCGGCCGCGGCGGAAATCATCGTTATCCATGCAGGGCATGTCATCGTGGATGAGGGAATAGCAGTGCAGCATTTCCAGCGCACAGGCGTAGTCCAGCGCTTTTTCCGGCGCAGCACCGCCCAGTTCGCAGGCTGCCAGCGCCAGCACGGCGCGGATGCGTTTGCCGCCGCCCAGCAGGCTGTAGCGGGCGGCCTGGGAAATCTGCTCATTGGCCGGGAGAAATTCATCACACAGTTCCCCCAGGCGCTGCTCGGTCAGGGCAGCCCAGGCGGTAAACTTAGCCTTGTAGTCCTCGTAATTCATTGTACGTCCTCCGCCTTTGCCAGCAGGCTGGCATCGATTTCATCGATCTGCAGCTTGGCTGCGTCCAGCGTCTGCTTGCAATAGCTGATAAGCCCTGCCGCCTCGGCATACAGTTTGACAGACTGCGCCAGCGGCGTGGATTCATCCTGCAATGCCGCCAGCAATTCCTGCAGGCGGGTCAGGCCTTCTTCAAAGGATTTTGGCTGTTTCATAGGGTCGTACCTCCCTGCGCGTCTTTGTGTACACGCTGCACCACGCAATCGGCCTGGGCGGCAGCACCGCGCAGGGTGATGGCATCACCGGGCTGCAGCCCGGCAACCTCGCTGACCGTGCCGTCTTTTTCCACCATGGCGTAGCCACGGGCCAGCACACCGTATGGGTTTAAGGATTCAGCCATCGCGGCGGCGTGGCGCAGGCTTGTCTCGGCATCCGCGAAGCGGCGGCCGGCCGCGCCCTGCACAGCCTCACTCAAGCGGGCAAGGTCAGCCTCCCGGCGCTGCATGGCCTGCTTCTGGCGCTGCATCGCCTGGGATGCCGCCAGGGCATCTACCTTATTATAGCATACTTGGCAGCGATTCTGTATATTTTTTTGAATATTTTGCTGTAAAATGAATATTTTCTGCCGCCATTCTTCCCGATCCGGCACACAGAGTTCGGCCGCGGCCGAGGGAGTCGGGGCGCGCAGGTCGGCCACATAGTCCAAAATGGTAGTGTCGATCTCGTGCCCGACAGCCGAAACCACCGGCTTGCGGCAGGCTGCGGCGGCGCGGGCAATGCGCTCGCTGTTAAAGATCCAAAGATCCTCTTTGCTGCCGCCGCCGCGGGTGACTAAAATCAGGTCGGGTCGTTTATCCGCATCCAGTGCGCGGATGCCCGCCACAATACTGCGCTCGGCTTCGATGCCCTGCACGTTGACGGGGGCCAGCAGAAGCTTGACCATCGGCCAGCGGCGGCCGATGACGTTCTGCACGTCCTGCCAGGCCGCACCGGTCTTGCTGGTGACCACGCCGATGCACGTAGGCACCGGCGGCAGCGGGCGCTTGCGTTCGGGGGCAAAAAGGCCCTCGGCATCCAGCTTTTTGTACAGGGCATCAAAAGCCATCTGGGCCGCACCGGCGCCAAAGGGCTTCATATAATCCACATACAGCTGGAACGCGCCGTCCCGCTCGTAGATCGTGGCGTGGCCGTAGGCCAGCACCAGCATGCCGTTCTGCGGCTGAAAGTTGAGCAGCTGGGCAGAATTGCGGAACATCACGCTTTTTACGCTGGCGGTCTCGTCCTTTAGGGTAAAGTACATATGGCCGCTTTTGTAGTGGCGTACGAAGCCGGAGATCTCGCCGCAGACGATGAGGTCGTTCAGCGGCTCGCACTGGGCCAGCACCTGCTTGGCCAGGCGGTTTAGGCTGGTTACATTGATGTAGTCTGCCATGCTCCCTGCTCCCTTGCGGCCAGGATCGACACGCCGATGGCGTTGTCGCTGGCGAATTTACCGGGCACGAACCGTGCGCCGGGCACACGGGCCGATACGTAAGTGCGGATGAGATCGCTGCTCATCACGCCGCCCGCAAACACTACCGGCAGGCCGGGGTGGTCTTCCAGCGCGGCGCGGGCCATGCGGGTGAGGGTCTCGGCCACGCAGATCAAGCAGTATTTGCAGACGTAGGCGGGGTCTTTGCCCTCGGCCAGCAGTTTGGTGTACTGGTTTTCGAGGCCGGAAAGGCTGCAGTTGACACCTTTTACACTGACCTTGGGGTGTACTTTTTCGGCACACTGGGCCGCCTGCTCGCTGACATAAACACCCGCCGGGAAC
Organism: Bulleidia sp.; assembly: GCA_963655125.1. Classification (GTDB taxonomy): domain Bacteria; phylum Bacillota; class Clostridia; order Oscillospirales; family Ruminococcaceae; genus Gemmiger. The sequence continues at coordinate 156,679 of CAVKDR010000006.1, read as the reverse complement.
GGATAGCCCAGCTTCACGCCCAGGCGGTCAACCGCCTGCCCGGCGTAGAGATCCTGGCTGGTGCCTAAAGGCGTGATGCGCTCGGCCCCCTGGCAAAGTAAAAGGTCGGTCGTGCCGCCGGAGACATGGAAAACGAGTTTTTCCTGCTCAAACAGTTCCCGCTCCCCCGTGGCAAACAGGGCGGCAGCGATATGCCCCTGTTGGTGGGTGGTGTGTACCAGCGGAATACCCTTGCCCAGCGCAAAGGCCGTGGCGGCGTTGACCCCCGCCAAAAAGCAGGGCATGTAGGAGCCCTCCACCGGGCGGGGCTTGGCAGAAACGCCCACCGCGCCGATTTTTGTTAAGTCAGCTTTGGTGCCCAGTTCGGCCAGCAGGTCCGGCAGGGCGGCGGTGTGGTGGAACAGTGCGTCACTTTGCCGCAGGCCCAGCTGGCCCGCCTTGACCGGCAAAAACTTTTTGCAATCGCAAACAACCTCTCCGGCGTTTGTGTCAAACACAGCCAGAGAGGTTGCATAATTGCTGGTATCGATGCCCAGCGTCAGCATTGCGGCTGGGCGGCTTCGGCAGCAGGCTGCTCGCCGCGCTCCCGTGCAACGGCACCCAACAGGCCGTTGACGAACTGGTAGTCGTTGTCCGCGCCGTACTTTTTGACGAGCTCAACGGCCTCGTTGATGGCAACGCCGGTCTTTTGTTCTTCGCCGTACAGCATCTCGGCCAGGCCGAGGCGCAGGGCCACCAGGCTGACGCGGGGCACACGGGCCAGCGTCCAGCCCTTGAGGTGGGCGGTGATGATCTCGTCAAGTTCGGCGGCGTGGTCGTTCATCGCGGCCAGCAGCTGGGTGGCGAAAGCATCCGGTGCGGCCGATTCTGTCTCGGCGGGCACCAGCGGGGTCTCCGGCTCAAAGGTGGCGGCAAATGCCGTCAGAAACGCCGTCTCGCGGGATTCACGGCGGGTCTGCTTTTTTTCCATACTTGGTTCCTGTCTTTCCTTTTCTCTACAATTCTCTACTAAACGCTCAGGCCTGGGCGGCAGGCTCGGTCAGGCCGACAACCAGCACATCCACACGGGCGACCGTGATGCCGGTCATGTTCTGGATGGTCTGCTTGACATTCTCCTGCACTTTCTCGCAAAGGGGCATGATCTTGCTGCCGTATACAGCGGTCAGGTGTACGGTAACGGTGGCAATGCCATCCTCCAGCACCACATTGACCGGTTTCTGCAAGCCGGTACGGCCCAGCAGGCCGCGGACATTCTGGCTGCCGCCGGTCGTCACTTCGGCCACGCCGTCAATTTCCAGGGCCGCCAGCCGGGCGATCTTGGCAAGAACTTCGGTAGATATCTGCAGGCTGCCGCCGATGGTCTTCTGTACATCCATGTTGTGTACCCTCCCGTTGCATGCGGTTTTCAAAGCTGCTGTTGCAACTTACAATTGCCGCCATTTTAGATAGTATAGCTTAGTTTACCACAAAACCAACCTATTTGCAACTGATACAGGGATGTTCACGGTTATTTTACTTCCACAATGGTGATGTCCTGGGCCGCCAGCCCCTCGCACTGGCTGAGCAGGGCATCCCGGATGCGGGTGACCTCGGCGGCGGTGAGGGCATCGTTCTCGGTCATAACGGTAACATTGGCTTTTTCGCCCTCCAAATCCACCACGCAGTCCGCAAAGCCTTTGGATTTTATCAGCGTTTCCAGCTTGGTTTCCAGCGTGATATTGCCCACCTGGGCGGCCAGGTCCTCGGTCAGCTTTTTCTTTTCGGCATCGGAGAGTTTGGCATCTTTCAGGGACTTTTTCAGGGTGTCCAATGCTTCGTCCCGCGCCTTGGTGCGGGCCAAGCGGGCAGACTCAAAAAACTCTGCGCCGGAATCTTTACTGACGCTGACCATCTGGGCTTCGCCGTAGTTTTTGCCGGTGGGGGCCTGGGTATCGGCGGCATCAGCGGCCGTCTCCACGGCGGTGTCATCGGTCAGTGGGTCGAGCACAGCCGAGACCTCCTGCGCGGTATCGTCCGCAATGGCACCTACTGTTAGATCCTGGGGTGCGGCGCGGGCAAAAGACCAGTTCAGGTAGACAGCCGCCCCCAGCGCCAGGGCCAGAACAGCCGCCGTAGCCTGCCGGGTACGGTTCTTTTTTGCGGGATTCGGTTTCATAGCAGTCCCTCCCTTGGGTCAGTTGTGGGGTATGGTGTCGGTCAGCGCCGCCACGGTAACATGGTTGGCTCCCACCCCGGTCAGCGCCTGCACCAGGGCGGTGATGCGCGTTTGGACGGCGGGGTCCTCTCCGCCCTGGCAAAGCACGGCCACGCCCAATACCTGGGGTGTCTGGATGGTTTCCACCAGGCCGGTGCCGCCCGTGATGACATGCTTGCTGGCGGCGGTGCCATCGGCGGAAGTTTCAGTGTCAGCGGCGTAGATGCTCTCCTCGCCGCATTGCAGGGTGACCATCACGCGGGTCTCACCCGCCCCGGCCAGGTTGGCAATGAGCGTTTGCAGGCGGGTCTCCAGATTTGCTTCGTAATCCGATGTGGTCATGCTTTGCGGCGTTGGGGCGGCAGGTTCGGCCTTGGATTTTGCGGGCAGCCAGCTGGAAACGCCCAGCAAAACCAGGCCCAACAGGCCCACCGCCACCAGCAGGCCGGTGCGTTTTTGCTCATCGGCCAGCAGGGCGGCGGCGCGTTTGGCAAGGGTTTGCCATAGGGCGGAAAAATCCACTTTCATGGTGCCGTCCCCCCTGCCGTGACTGTATAGGGGATCGCGCCGCAGTTGGCCGCAAGCAGGGCTTCGGCCTTGGGGCGGTCCGCCGCGTGGACAAGGGTGACCTGCCAGCCGGTATCCGTACGGGCGATGGCCGCCTCAATGCCGCTGGCGGTAAGGACATCCCGCAAAGCCTGGGCGGCGGCTTCCTCGGTCAGAGTGCGGCGGTAGGTATCCACCTCGGCTTCGGATGCCGCCGCACTGTCCATGGCCGGGGCCAGCTGGACGGCCAGATCGGCCCAGTTGGCCGCGCGGACGATCTGCACCGCCGCCGTTATAATATACAAAGCCAGCACCGCATTTATGACTGGTTTGAAGCCGTTTTCCGGCCAGAAGATCTGCACCAGCCCGGCCACGGTGGAAAGCACACAGCAGCCAAAGGCGGCCGAACGCACAGCGGCCATGGTTACACCCCATTTCCTGTAAGCAGTAAAAGCGCCGTGGATAAAAACACAAGGAAAAAGTAAAGCACCAACACCGAGCCGCAGAGGCCCGCGCCCTCGGCATACAAACGGCAGAGCCGCCCGCACTGCTTTTGCCCGCCAGCCAGCGCGGCGATACCGGCACCGGAAAAGGCCAAGCTGTACAAAAGGCAGTGGAGCAGTACCGGCGCGAAGGATGCCCCCAGTGCCAGCAGAGCCGCCAAGGCCAGTGAGCCTTTGAGCAGCTGCACGGCGGCCGCCGCACCGGTCAGGGCCGCCGCGGCGGCATCCCCCACCACCGGCACCGCGCCCTGCAATACGCTTTTTCCGGTGCGCAGGGCGGCAGAATCCGCCGTACCGGCCAACACGCTTTGCAGCCCCAGCACAAAACTGAACACCACGCCGCAGACCTTTAACAGCCAATGCAGGCATTTGGAGAAAAGGGTCGCAGCTTCCTCCACCGCGCGGCTGCCCCAGACACAGGCACAGGCGGCAAAGCAGAAGTAAATTTCCAGCACCGGCAAAAGCAGTTTGCCAATGACCGCCGCCAAAAACTGCGCCATGGCAAAAAACATGCCGCTGTAGACCAGTGCCCCGGCGGTCTGCCCGCCCGCCGCCGCAATGCCGCTGTAGACCGGCACAAAGGCGATGAGGTAGTTCTGGCAGTCCTGGGCGGTATTCCCCACCGCCCGCACCAGGTCGATGCCCGCAGAAAGGCTCATGGCGGCAAAGCCCAGCACGGCCACGGCATCGATGCACCGCCGCCAGCTGTTGGCCCCGGCCAGCAGGCCCAGTACACCCGCCACCAGCAAGTACCCCGCCGCCCGCAGACCAAAGGCCAGCGGCGCACCGATGTTGGCGGCGAGAAAGTCTTTCGCCGCCTGCCACAGTTCGGCAAAGCCCCAGCCTGCGGCCTGCTGTAAAGTAGGTACGCCCTCCAAAAGGTGCGCCGCGTTTTGCTGTAAGCTCTCTGCCCCGGCGGGCAGGGGCCGTAAAGCGGCTATTGTAAGTAGCCCGCAAAGCAGTCCAGCAGTTCTTGCAAAAGGGGCAAGGCCTGCAAAAGTGCCAGGATGCGTCCGCCTAGTTCGGCGGCGGTGGCCGCTGCGGCCATCCCGGCTTCGCGGCAGGTATCGGCGGCAAACTGTGCCGCCAGCGCGATGCCCAAAACGCGCACCAGACAGCCAAGGCCCGCCCCCTGAAAGTAGCCGCCCCAGGTATCCAGCCAGTCCAGCACCGGCTGGGCCTGATGCAGCACTGCCGCCAGCACCCCCGCCGCCGCGCAGACGGAGACAAGGAACGCAAAGGCGGGCTGGTCTTTTTTGAGGGTCAGGCAGAGAACGGCGGCGGTAAAGGTCAGCGCGGCAAGTTGAAAGATCAGCATAGCGCATCACAGTTCAAACAGTGCTTTGATGAGCACAAACAGGTCGCTGATCTGGCGCACCAGCATGCTTAATACCACGATCAGCCCGGCCAGCGTGGTCATCATGGCCTGATCCTCCCGCCCGGAGCGGATGAGCAATTGATTGAGCACGGCCACGATGATGCCGGTGGCGGCGATTTTGAAAACAAGGTCAATATCCATCTTCTTCACCACAAAAGGATAGCCAGCAGCAGCCCTGCGCAGCCGCCCAGGCGCGGCCACAGCGCCATGGCACGGGCCGCGCGGTCGGCCTGGCGGTCAGCTTCCCGGCGGCAGAGGTCCGCCATGCGGCGCAGTTCCGCGCAAGCGGCGGTGCGGTCGCTGCCGCCCAAAGCGGCCAGGCTGGTGCGCAGCTCCCCCGCCAGCGCTTGGGGCAGGTTGGGCAGGGGCAGGGCCGTCAGTGTGCAGTCCGTCGGGAGTTCCAGCGCCGCAAAGGCGGGGTTTTCGGCGGCGGCGCGCAGCAGCATGGGGCCGGTCAGGGCGCGGCAGGTCAGCAGTTCTTCTAAGTAAGTCCAAAGGCGGGACAGTAAGCGGACGCGCTTTTCCACAGCCTGCCGCCGCATCGCGCCGCAGATGCCCAGCCCGGCCCCGGCGCATGCCAGCAGCAGAGTACCCATAAGCCGCACCATCACAGATCCACCCACTGGGCCACCGTGCCGGGATGGCTGCGGCCTGTGAGGAACACCGCCGCGCCGAACGCCCCCGTGGCCAGCAGCCGCGCCAGCTGCGGTTTGCGGGTCAGGCTTTCCGGCGCATCGCAGTGGACGGACGCGAGGAAAGTCGCGCCCGAAGCGATGCCTTCCTCCAGCGCGGCGGCATCGACGGCGGTGCCCAGTTCATCGCAGACGATGTACTGCGGGTTCATGCAGCGCAGCGCCATGCAGACGGCCTGCGCTTTGGGGAAGCGAGTGTAGACATCGCAGGGTACATCGGCCCCGGCGGCAAAGCCGTCACTCTCCCCGGCCAGCAGTTCGCCCCGTTCATCGATGACACTGACAAGGGCGTTTTGACCGCAGAGATGGCGGATGAGTGTGCGCAGAAACGTAGTTTTACCGCTGCCCGGCGGGCCTGCTACCAATAGGCCGCCGGTGTTTTTCTGCAAAAAAGCTGGCACTTCGGGCGGCAGGTCGCAGGTGATGGGCCGCGCGATGCGCAGGTTGAGGGAGGTGACGGCGGAAAAACCGCCCGGTCCCCAGCTGCCCGCCACGCCCACCCGGCAGCCGCCGCGAATGGTGAAAAAGCCCTGGCGGAGTTCTTCCTCATATGCGAAAGCCGAATCCCGGCAAAGGTGCCGGAAGCAAGCCTGCACCTCTTTGGCCGTGAGCCTGCGCAGCCTGTCCGCCCGTGGCAGGTACTTGGCCGCCGGGCTGACCCGGCCATGGACCGTAAACAGTGCAGGCTGTCCGGCCCGCAGGCGGATCTCCTGCACATAGGGCGCACAGCGCGCGGGCAGGGCGGCCAACTCGGCCGCATAGGGCTGGGGCAGGCATTGTGCCAGGCGATAATACTCGTCCATTTTCCGCTTCACCTCACACTGCCACTGTATGTGCGGCAGGGCGGGTACAGAACCCCGGCCGCAAAAAATTGCCGCCGGGCGCTTGACAAACCGCCGCTCAGGTGCTATGGTTAATTACACAAGTAATGAACCACTCAACCAAAGACGGAAAGGCGGTGAGCACTTGCCCCCGACACTGAATGAACAAACCTCGATCTATCTGCAGATCGCCAAAATGCTGGAGGATGGCGTTTTGCGCGGCATCTACCCCGAGGACACGCAGGTTCCCAGCACCAACGAGCTGGCGCGCACTTTGTGCATCAACCCGGCCACGGCAGCCAAGGGCCTGAACCTGCTGACCGAGGACGGCATTTTATACAAGCGCCGCGGCATTGGCATGTTTGTAGCCCCCGGTGCGGCCGAAAAGATCCGCGCCAAGCGCAAGCAGGCATTTTTTGAACAGTATGTCCGCCCTTTGGCAGCCGAAGCCAAGAACCTTGGCATCACCCCTGCAGAACTGCAGGCCATGCTGGCCCAGGCAAGCGAAAAGGAGTAAACCATGGAAGCAACCGTTTTAACCGCCCAGGGCCTTTGCAAACGCTACGGCACACTGGACGCTTTGGATCATGTGGACCTGACGCTGGAGCCGGGGCACATTTACGGGCTGATCGGCCGCAACGGCGCAGGCAAGACTACCCTGCTCTCGGCCCTGACAGCACAGATGCCGGTGGATGCAGGCACCGTGACCTACGGCGGTGCCCCCGTGTGGGAGAACGAAGCCGTGCTGGGCGAGCTGTGCTTCAGCCGGGAACTGGGCGGCACCATCGGCGGGATGAACAACGCTTTAAAAGTGAAAGATTGCCTGAACGCCGGGCGGCTGTTTTATCCCCACTGGGACGAAGCCTACGCCCAAAGGCTGGTAAAGCAGTTTGGGCTGGCCCCAAAAAAGAAGATCAGCGCCCTGTCCAAGGGCATGGCCAGCATGCTGACCATTGTGCTGGCGCTGGCCAGCCGCGCACCCATCACCTTTATGGATGAGCCGGTGGCCGGGTTGGACGTGGTAGCGCGGGAAGATTTTTACCGCCTGCTGCTGGACGATTACGCCGAAACCGGGCGGACGTTCGTTGTCTCTACCCACATTCTGGAAGAAGCCTCGAACGTGTTTGAGAAAGTGCTCATCATGAAAGAGGGGCATTTGATCGAAGCCTGCGATGCCGATGAACTGCTGGCGCAGTTCTGCGCCGTGACCGGGCGGGACGATGTGGTGAACGAAGCCTGCGCCGGGCTTAACATCCTGCACACCGAAACGCTGGGGCGGCAGAAGTCCTGCGTGGTGCGGGTTCCTGCCGGGACCATCACCGCCAAAGGGCTGGATGTGGACTGCACGGGCCTTAGCCTGCAAAAGGTATTTGTAGCGCTGTGCGGCCATGAGCAGGAGCATCAGGAGGGATAAGATGAAAGGCACTGTTAAAACGCTGCGCTTTTTTGCCTGGCCGCTTGCCCAGATGCTGGGCGCTGCCACCCTGTTTTACTTTGGCACTTTGGCGTTGGGCGGGCTGACGAAGATGGTCATCTTCTCCCATTATGCCATTTCTTTCTGCTTTTTGTATGGCATTTTTCTGCACATTTCGTTTTGGCAGTTTTCCGCTGCTTATAGTCAGCTGGCACTGAGTTTTGGGGCCACACGGCAAAGCATCCGCCGGGCCATTCTGGCACTTTGGGTGGTTGGCGGCTTGTTTGCTGAAGCGTTTACGGTGCTGGCAGCGCAGCTTTCGCTATGGATGCCAACAGAGGAAGCGGCCGGGCGTAATGTATTTTTGCTGCAATGCGGGCTGCACCCGGTGGGCGGCTTTTGCCTGATGCTGTTTTTGGCGGCAACCGGTTCTGTGGCCGGTACCGCCCTGCCCACTGCCTGGCCGCAGGCGCTGGGTTTGACTGCAAAGATCCTTTTGTATATTGTGGCATCTGCCCAGATCTTTGTGTTTATGCTGCTGGCGTATTTTTTGCCGCAGTGGTTTGTGCCCTACTGCGCGGCGCTTACCGTAGCCGCCTGCCTGCTGATGACTGCTGCCCTGCGGGCGCTGCGCCAGGCAGCCGTGCGCTGATGTGAGGTGTTTGTGATGAAACGAATGATTTCCGCCTGCCTGCGCTTTGAAGCGCCGGATCTTTGGCTGGCAGTGCCCGCCGCGCTGTTCCCGGTGGCGGGGGGCGAAGTGACCGCCCTGCTGGCCGCCACCGAGGATGACCCCGAAGCGTTGCTGCTGTTGACCGGCGTAGGCATGATTTTAACCGTGATCCTTTGCTGTGTGCCGGGGGCTGTATACCTGTGCGGCAGCTTTCCCCTGCTGCTGCAATTCAGCGCCAGCAGACGCGGGCTTTTGGCGGGCATCTGCCTGCATATTTTGCGGATGACCGCACTTGCTGAAGCGATTGCCGCCGTGACGATCACGGGGCTGGGGGCCATGAACCATGGGTTCTTCCCACTGTTTGCCGTCAGTGAGTTGTGGCGGGGTATCCCGGTTTTTGTGTGGCCGGTCTGCGCCGTACTGCCGGTGTTGGTGGGGCTTGTGTGGGCAGGCGTACTCAGCCGGTTTGGCCGCACGGGCGGCTGGGTGCTGTACTTTTTGTTTATTGGCGGGTGTGTCAGCGTTGACAAATGGCTGCACCCGCTGGCGGAGTGCCCGTGGATGCTGGTGTTCCCCGTAGGTGTGCTGGCAGTGCTTGCTGTGTGCGGGGCGAAGTGGATGATGAAAGCGGCGGTGAAATAAAAAAGGCTCCCTTGTGTAAAGGGAGCTGGATGCGCGATAGCGCAGACTGAGGGATTGTAATTTTGCAGGAGCAGATTGTTTTACTGGCAAGGTCACAATCCCCCCACCGCCTTCGGCGGAGCCCCCTTTGCACAAGGGGGCCTTTTTTGTAGGCGTTATTCTTCCGTCTCTCCGCCGTTTTCGATCAGGGCGTAAAGACCGGCTTCATCGATGACGGGGATGCCCAGGGTTTGGGCTTTGGTCAATTTGGAGCCGGCGGCTTCACCGGCGACCACGTAGCTGGTCTTTTTGCTGACCGAGCCTGCGGCCTTGCCGCCGTTTTGGGTAATCAGGACTTCGGCCTCCTGGCGGGAAAGTGTGGGCAGTGTGCCGGTAACCACCAGCGTTTTACCGGCCAGGGCAGTACCCTTCTTTTCGCCGGTCCACTGCATGTTGACCCCGGCGGCGGCCAGGCGGGCCAGCAGGTCCTTGGTACCGTCCTTGGCGAAGAACTCCACCACGCTCTGGGCCATGACCTCGCCGAAGCCATCGATCTCGCACATCTGCTCGGCCGTGGCTTCCCGCAGGGCATCCATGCTGCCGAAATGCTCACCGAGCAGCGCGGCAGCCTTGTCGCCGATGTTGCGGATGCCCAAACCGAACAACAGCTTATCCAGATTGTTGCGCTTGGAACCCTCGATGGCAGTGAGGAGGTTCTGGGCGCTCTTTTTCTTGAATTTGTCGAGGGTCAGCAAGTCCTCCTCGGTCAGAGTGTAGAGATCGGCCACTGTGTGTACCAGGCCCTTGTCAGACAGCTGAACGGCTACCGCCTCGCCCAGACCGTCAATCGCCATGGCGTTGCGGGAGGCAAAGTGGATGAGGTTGCGCAGGCTTTGGGCCGGGCACTCGGGGTTGACGCAGCGCAGGGCGGTCTCGTCCTGCAGATGCACCACCGGCGCGCCGCAGGACGGGCAGACCGTGGGCATCTGGAATGGCTGTGCGCCGGGCAGATGAGCCGACACCGCGATGACTTCGGGGATGATATCCCCTGCCTTGCGCACCTGGATGGTATCGCCGATGCCAACGCCCAGGTTGGCGATGATGTCGCCATTATGCAGGCTGGCGCGGGATACGCTGGTGCCCGCCAGGAAGATGGGGTCAAACACGGCGGTGGGTGTCAGCACACCGGTGCGGCCGACCGTGACCTCGATATCGCGGACAACGCTCTCCTTGACCTCGGGCGGGTATTTGAACGCGATAGCCCAGCGCGGGAACTTGTTGGTACTGCCCAACGTGCGGCGGGCGGCCAGGTCGTTGACCTTGATGACCGCGCCGTCAATGTCAAATTCCAGCGTACCACGGGCTTCGCCGATGGCCTGGATCTCTTGAATCGCGTTCTCGACGTTCTCAAACACGCTGTAGCGCGGCGAGACCGGGAATCCCAGCGACTTGATATAATCCAGCGTTTCGTGGTGGGTCACAAAGCTGCGGCCCTCGCACTGCTGCAGGTTGAACACAAAGATGGACAGCCCGCGGGAAGCCGTGATGGAGGAATCTTTCTGCCGCAGCGAACCGGCGGCGGCGTTGCGCGGGTTTTTAAAGGGCGTTTTGTCCTCCAGTTCCTGCTGCTCTTTCAGTTTGAAAAAGGCGCTGTGGGGCATGTAGACCTCGCCGCGCACTTCCAAAAAGTCCGGTGCATCCGGCAGTTCATGGGGAATATCTTTGATGGTGGCGATGTTCTCGGTGACATCCTCGCCCACCACGCCGTCACCACGGGTGGAACCGCGCACCAGCTGGCCCATGCGGTACTCAAGGCTCACCGACAGGCCATCGATCTTGGCTTCGACCACATATTCCGGCTTAACACCTGCCTCGCGGACGCGGGCATCGAACTCCCGCAGTTCGTCAAAGGAGAACGCATCCTGCAGGCTTTCCATCTTGACGGCGTGGGTCACTTTGCTGAACTTGCTGCTGGCCGTGCCGCCCACGTGCTGGGTGGGCGAATTGGCCGTGACCAGTTCGGGGTATTCTTTCTCGATGGCTTTCAGTTCACGGGTCAGGGCATCGTACTCGAAATCTTCCAGTTCGGGGGCATCCTGATCGTAGTACAGCCGGTTATTTTTCTCTATGATAACGCGCAGTTCTTCGGCGCGTTTACGTGCCTGCTCCAGTTCCATTTTTTGCTCCATTTCGTTTTGCTGATATAAGGATAGTATACCACATTTCTGGCGCGGACTCAATCGAAATTACTGGCATAGACGTTCGGCGTGTCGCCACGGATCAGGACACTGGCTAAGGGCACGGTGTCGGTCACGGTCAGGGTCGCGGTGCGGCCGTCCAACACCATATTGACGGTGACGGTCAGTTCCAATACGGCGGTGCAGCGGGTGGTGTTGATGGAAAGGGACTCGGCGCTTTCGCGGATGGTCCCCTGCACGTAGCCTTGCGGCTGCAGGGAGAACTCCCACCCCGGACCAAGGCCGCTGAGCAGGCTATTGTTGGTCAGGCTGCCAAAAGGGATCAGATAGTCGGTTTCCGGCAGGGCGGCCAGGCTTTGCTGCACGGCGGTGGTCAGCTGCACTTTTGCGGCGTTGGCGCGGGCGGTGTCCAGCTGGACAAGTTCCCCCTGCTGGGCGTAGAGGGCTTCGCACAGTGTGGGTGCCGCTTGCAGCTGGACACTGACGGCATTTTGCATGGCCTGCACGGTGGCAGCACGGGCTTCGTACTCGGCCAGCTGGTGCAGGGTCGGCTTGACGGTGGTATTGACATAGCGGCTGAACTGCCAGACGGCCAGAGCGACCAGCACCAGCGCGGCTATCACATAAAGCTTTATGAAAGTTCGGCGTTTTATCGGCTGTTTTCTGCGCGGCATCGGCCCCACCCCCGTGACCATACTACGCGCGGGAAAAACTTTTTGATTTTTTTGCAAAAAGCTGTTGACAAATTGTACCGCCTTTGCTATAATAATCAGCGTCGTCAGGAAATCATCCTGCGCCGAACAGTCTGGGGGATTAGCTCAGCTGGGAGAGCGCTTGCATGGCATGCAAGAGGTCACCGGTTCGATCCCGGTATTCTCCACCAGATATAGACCGCAACGGAAGTTGCGGTCTTTTTTGTTTGTATTCCCTGTTTTGCGGGCGGATATGGAATCCGCCCCTACGATATGCCGGGTGTGCGCAGATGGCGGGCCGATGGCAAGCATCGGCCCCTACAGCGAAAATTTGCAAATATTTTCAATTTTTGCAAAAAACATGCTTGACATGGCACGTGTCGTCTGCTATACTAAATAAGCTGTCACGAAAGACACGCACTTCTGGGGGATTAGCTCAGCTGGGAGAGCGCTTGCATGGCATGCAAGAGGTCACCGGTTCGATCCCGGTATTCTCCACCAGATATAGACCGCAACGGAAGTTGCGGTCTTTTTTGTTTGTATTCCCTGTTTTGCGGGCGGATATGGAATCCGCCCCTACGATATGCCGGGTGTGCGCAGATGGCGGGCCGATGGCAAGCATCGGCCCCTACAGCGAAAATTTGCAAATATTTTCAATTTTTGCAAAAAACATGCTTGACATGGCACGTGTCGTCTGCTATACTAAATAAGCTGTCACGAAAGACACGCACTTCTGGGGGATTAGCTCAGCTGGGAGAGCGCTTGCATGGCATGCAAGAGGTCACCGGTTCGATCCCGGTATTCTCCACCACAAAAAGCCGCAACGTTGGTTGCGGCTTTTTTCTTTTTGTTTTGCAGATATACACAACGGGGACCGGCGCGGTTGCGCCGGTCCCCCTTTGGCATAATTTATAAATTACTCGGCATCCTCGCAGAAAGCCTTGAAGGTCAGGTAGGCCATGTAGACATCAGCCTTGGAGACGACCTCGAAAGGCGCATGCATCGAGAGCACGGGCACACCGATATCGATGGTGTCGATGTCCTGGTTAGCCACGTACTTGGCAACGGTGCCGCCGCCGCCCAGGTCCAGCTTGCCCATCTCGCCGATCTGCCAGACAACGTTGTTCTTCTCCAGCAGGCGGGTCAGGTAGCTGACCATCTCGGCACAGGCATCGCTGGTGCCGGACTTGCCGCGGGCACCAGTGTACTTGTAGATAGCCACGCCGTTGCCTGCATAAGTGGCGTTATCCGGCTCAAAGGCATCGGCAAAGGTCGGGTCGTAGGCGGCGGTAACATCGGCAGACAGGCACTTGCCAGCCTTGCAGGCGGTGATGTAATCAGCACCCTGACCGGCGCACAGCTGCTGGATGAAGTGGAAGGTGTACATGCTGTTCAGGCCGGTGACACCATCAGAGCCGGTCTCCTCCTTATCGGTCAACACACAGATGGTGGTGTAGGCCGGGGCGGTGATGCCGATCTCGGCCATCAGGGCCGGGTAAGCGTCCACGCGGTCATCGTGGCCGTAGGCACCGATCATGGCGCGGTCCAGGCCGATATCGCGGGCCTTGTGGGCGGGCACGACCTCGATCTCGGCACGGGTGAAGTCGCGCTCGGTGATGCCGTAAACCTCGTTGAGCATGCCCAGGATGTTCAGCTTGATGCGCTGCTCGGCATCCTTATCGGCGATGGGCTGGGAGGCGATCAGCACGTTCAGTTCTTCGGCGGTGATGCCCTCGGCCAGGGACTTGGTGTTCTGCTTGGCACCCAGGTGCGGCAGCAGGTCGGTGATGCAGAAAACAGGGTCGCTGTCCTTCTCACCAATGCAGATCTCGGCGCGGGTGCCGTCAGCGCGGTAAACCACGCCGTGCAGGGCCAGGGGGATGGTGGGCCACTGATACTTACGGATGCCGCCGTAGTAGTGAGTGCGCAGGTAGCCGATGCCGGTCTTTTCAAACACCGGCACAGGGCGCAGATCCAGGCGCGGAGAGTCGATGTGGGCGATGTTCAGGTGGAAGCCTTCTTCCAGGCTCTTGGTGCCGATGGTGGCAGCCAGGATGCACTTTTCGCGGTTGATGGTGTAGACCTTGGTGCCGGGGGCCAGCTTTTCGCCGGGGACAAACTTTTTGTAGCCAGCGTCCAGCAGCAGCTTCTCGCTGGTGCGGACAGCCTCGCGCTCGGTCTTAGCGTTATCCAGGAAAGTCTTGTAGCCTTCGCAGAAATCCTGGGCGGCCTGCAGGGTGTCCGGGGCAGCATCGGCTACCGTCTGGTTTTTGTAAAGCAGTGCTTTGAGTTCCTCAGTGGTCTTCATGGGAAACTTCCTTTCTTATTTTTCGTTATAGATGTCCTGATAGCGTTGGTAGCTATTGGTTATCTTGTGTACATATTGCCGCATCTGCGGGTAGGGATAATGATCCAGCGTTTTGCCATCGGCGGAGTATTCCTCTTGGGCCAGCAGGTCATCCACGGTCCCCCATCCGCTGTGGTAGGCGGCGGCTGCGGTAGCCAGGTCGTCATGGTAGCGCAGCAGGCAGTAGCTGACGAAATAGGTTCCGAAGCGGATGTTCGTTTCGGGGTCGTAGAGATCGTCAAAGGTCAGGCTCTCCGTGGGGGCGATTTTGGTTTTGATCCAGTCAAACGTTTCCTCGGTGATCTGCATTAAGCCGCGCGCGCCCACGTTGGACTGGGCATTGGGGTTGAAGTTGCTCTCGGTGCGGATGAAAGCATATAAGATCAGCGGGTCGATATTGTACTTGCCTGCGTAGTATTCCACATACTCGCTGTAGCGGCAGGGGTACTCCATCGTATCGATCTGGCGGCGGAAAACGGTGAACAAAAGGGTCGCAGCCAGCGCCAGCACCACCAGCACCGCAAACAGGGTGCGCAGCAGGCCGGGGCGGCGGGGCTTTGCTTTTTTAGCCATGTTCCTCCTTTCGCAGCTGCTGTAAAACGGCGTGCATTTTTTCGGCCAGCTGTTCGGCCGTGCCATCGTTGATGACCTCATGGGTGGCGGCGGCGCGCAGCGTTTCGATGGGTGTCTGCGCGTCCAGACGGCGGCGGGCCATCTCGGGAGCGATGCCATCACGGGCGCAGATGCGGGCCACGCTGGTATCGTAAGGGGCGGAAATCAACACAAGGGCATCGCAGCGGGCCTCGAAGGGCGTACCAACAATGACGGCACCATCCACAAAGGCCAGCTCTGCCCCGCCCTGCTCGGCTTCCTGCAGGCGCGTTTCAATGCGGTGCAAAATTTCCGGCTGGGCGATAGCCGTCAGAGCCTGGGTGCCCGCCGGGGTGGCAAAAGCGCGGTCGGCCAGCAGGCGGCGGCGGACATTGCCGGTTTCATCGGCAATGTCGCTGCCGAATTTTTCTTGCAGCTGCGCAATGCAGGGCGAGCCGGGCAGCAGCACCTCGCGGGCGATGAGGTCCGCGTCAATACAAGGATACCCCTGCGCGGCCAAAAATTTTGTCGCACTGGATTTGCCGCAGCCAGAGCGGCCGGTGATGCCTACGACTTTCATAGTTCGACCACCCGGAACGCCGCAGCGCGGATCAGGCGGTTATAGACCGCCATCGAAACGCCGTCCTGCTCGGGGCAGCGGGCGTAGACAACTTCGGCCCCCTGCTTATCCAAATCGCGCAGGGCCGTAAACAGGTGGTGTGCCTGGGTCACGCCATCGTGATTTTTACCGTACTCAATAAAGGGCACAGGCAGCTGGGCACCCTCGCCGTCAAAGCAGAGGGCCCACACACCGGGGGCGGTGTGCTGCTCGATGTAAGCCTTGTACTTGGCGAAGTCGCCGCGCAAAATCGTGACCTGTGCCTTGGGGGCGTAGTGCTTGTACTTCATGCCGGGAGAGCGGGCCACTTCCCCATCCTTGAGTTTTTCCAGGATAGCGGGGCTGACGAGGACTTCCTCGCCCAGGACTTCCTCCATCTGTTCTTTCGTCACGTAGCCGGGGCGCAGCAGCATCGGGTGCTCGCCGGTGACGGCCACAACCGTGGACTCAACGCCGACAGCGCTCTCGCCGCCATCCAAAATCAGCGGCAGGCGGCCGTCCATATCCACCAGGGTATCCTGGGCGTTGGTGGGGCTGGGCTTGCCTGACAGGTTGGCCGAGGGCGCAGCAAACGCCACGCCGCTGGCCTTGATGACCGCCTGCACCACCGGGTGGGACGGCATACGCACACCTACGGTATCAAGACCGGCGCAAGTCACGTTGCTGACTTCCCCGCCCCGGGGCATGACCATCGTCAGCGGGCCGGGCCAGAACGCTTTTGCCAGCTTGTAGGCGCGGTCGGGCACCTCGGACACGATGCCCTTGAGCATCTCCATGCCGTAGATGTGCACGATCAGGGGGTTATCCTGGGGGCGGCCCTTGGCCTCGAAAATCTTTTTGACTGCTTCGCCATTGCGGGCATCAGCTGCGATGCCATAGACCGTTTCGGTCGGCAGGGCAACCAGTTCGCCTTTTTGCAGCAGTTCTGCCGCCAGTGCAATGCTTTCGTCATTCACCGGCAAAACCTGTGTATTCATTGTGCGTCACCTTTGTTTGCTTTGAGTTTTTCTTCCCGATCGGCCAGGATCAGCGGATCCAGCACCCGGTCCAGGTCGCCGTCCAACACGCTTTGCAGGTTGCGCAGCGTTAAACCGATGCGGTGGTCGGTCACGCGGTCCTGGGGGAAGTTGTAGGTGCGGATCTTTTCGCTGCGGTCTCCGCTGCCCACCTGGCTTTGGCGCTGGGCGTTGTAGGCTTCATCGTAGGCCTGCTGCTTTTGCTGCAGCAGGCGGCTGCGCAGGACTTTTAAGGCGCGGTCTTTGTTCTCGCGCTGGCTACGCTGGTCCTGACATTCTACCACCATGCCGGTGGGCAGGTGGGTCACGCGGATGGCCGAGGATGTTTTGTTGATGTGCTGGCCGCCTGCGCCGGAGGAGCGGAACGTATCAATGCGCAGGTCCTTGGGGTCCAGTTCAAACTCCACTTCCTCGGCTTCGGGCATGACGGCCACCGTGACGGTGGAGGTGTGGATGCGGCCTTGTGTCTCGGTTTCGGGCACACGCTGGACGCGGTGGACACCGCTTTCAAATTTCAGGCGGCTGTAGACATCGGGGCCTTCCACGGAGAAAACGATTTCTTTTACGCCGCCTAGTTCAGTGGGGTTCTCGCTGATCGTTTCGCATTTCCAGCCGCGCTTGGCCGCGTACATGTTGTACATCCGCCACAGGCTGTGAGCAAACAGGGCGGCTTCCTCACCGCCCGCACCGGCACGAATTTCCAGGATGACGCTTTTTTCGTCATCGGCATCCTTGGGGATGAGCAGCAGGCGAAGATTCTCCTCGCTCTGTGCCAGATTCCGGGCGATTTCGCAAAGCTCCTGCTGTACCATAGCGGTAAACGCCGGGTCGGAGTCCTGCTGCAGGGCCTCTTTGGCTTCCTGTTCTTCCTTTTGCAGGGTCGTATAGCGGCGGTATTCTTCCATCAGGGGGGTCAGTTCCTTGTAGTCACGCATCATCTGGGCGTAGGCATCTGCATCGGCAGCAGCCTCCGGCGTGGACATTTTATAGGCCAGTTCTTCGTACCGGCGCTCGACCTCGTGCAGTTCAGAAAAAGGCTGCATGGTTCCTCCTTTGGGGTTATGGGTTGTAGCGGGCCAAAAACGCCGCTACTGTTCCCCGCCCCGCAGGACTTTTTTGATGTTGCGCTCAATTTTTGTGCGTGGCAGCATAATTTCGTGCCCGCAGCCCTGGCAGCGGATCTTGAAATCCATGCCGACACGCAGCACATCAAAACGGTTGGCACCACAGGGGTGCGGTTTCTTGGTCTGGATCACATCGCCGACCTGTACGTCCATGGCAGCACACCGCCCTTTCCATAAAATTCAGTACCCTTTATTATAGTACATCACGGTTTGTTTTGCAAACCCACTGCATAAAAGTTTACAAGGGTCCCCGGTCCGCGCCGGGGGCATACACCATACAAGAAAAGAGGAGCCGAAAATGCTGGAATATCGTGCCGAAGGTCTTTGCCGCAACGCCAACCATCTGCGCCGTGAGGAGCTGTATCACTGCATCACCACCGGCGAAGTATTGCAGAGCACCGCCCTTGCCTTTGATACCGAGCGCCGACTGCGCTTTGAACTGGGCGGCCAGCGGGCCTACATGCCCTTTGAGGAATGTGTGGACGTTGGCCCGCAGGAGGAGATCAAGGACATTGCCGTGCTGACCCGGGTTGGCCGTGCCACCTGCTTTGTCGTCACCGGCACCGAGGAGGACGAAAGCGGCGAGGAGGTGTTCCTGCTCTCCCGCGCCCTGGCCCAGCGGCTGTGCCGGCGGCAGTATCTGGACACGCTGGAGGCCGGCAGCGTCATCCCCTGCACCGTGACGCACATTGAAAATTTTGGTGCGTTCTGCGATATTGGCTGCGGCATTGCGGCACTGCTGCCTATTGATTGCTTGTCTGTGTCGCGCATTTCCTCGCCTGCCGACCGGGTGCAGGTGGGCCAGCAATTGCTGTGCGCCATCAAGAACCGCGACCCCCAGGGACGCATTGTGCTGACGCTGCGGGAGCTGCTGGGCACCTGGAGCGAGAACGCCGCCTGCTTCGCCCCCGGCGAGACCGTGGTGGGCATTGTGCGCAGCGTGGAGGATTACGGCGTGTTTATTGAGATCGCACCCAACCTGGCAGGGCTGGCCGAGGCTGACCGCAGCCTGCACCCGGGCCAGGCCGTGAGCGTGTACATCAAAAACATTTTGCCGGACAAGATGAAGATCAAGCTGGTGGTGGTGAACAAAAATCTGGCCCAGCCGCTGCGATTTGAGCCGCACTATTTCGTGACCCGCGGGCGCATTAAAAAGTGGACCTACTCCACCCCGCAGAGCCGCAAGCAGATCGAGACTGTGTTTTGACCAGGCGGTGTTTCAAAGGGTAAACAAATCGTGTTTGCCATCTTGCCACTTCTGTTTTTGCCGTGTATAATAGGATAGAAAACACAAAATACGAGGAAGTGATCAGATGGCAGAAGCATTTACCGCAGGTGTAAAGCCCGGCGGCCTTACAGATGATACCCAGATCCGCATTTTACTTTGCTATCTTATCAAAACAGCCGGTCCCCTGACGCGGGATACCCTGCAGGGTGCGCTTTTGCAGGAGCAGCTGGTCAACTACTTTGAATTTGCCGATGCTTTGGCCGAGGTGCAGAAGCAGGGCCTTGTCACCTGTGCCGATGAACAGTACAGCATCACCAGCAAAGGTGCTTCGGTAGCCAGCACACTGGCCCATGACCTGCCCCGCACTGTGCGGGAGAGCGCCATCCGCGCCGTGATGCAGATCCAGAGCTGGCGGCACAAGGCGGCCTCCAACCGCGCCCATGTGGAAGAAAAAGACGGCAAGTACGTGGTATGGTGCAATATCGGCGATTTGGGCAGCGATGTGTTCCAGCTGCAATTGGCGATGCCCGATAAGCTGACCGCCGAGATGACCAAAAACATGTTTATTGCCCATGGCAGCGATATTTATTCAAAGCTGATGGATATGCTGACCCAGCCCGGCACCGAGGATGACCGCCCGCCGGAGGCGCTGTTGTAATTAAAGTAGCATACAGAAAAGGACCTGTCCTTTCGGGCAGGTCCTTTTGGTTTTTATTCGCAGCCGAGGTAGGCTTTGCGGACCTCGATGTTGTTGGCGAGCTCGTGGGCTTCGCCTTCCATCTTGATCTTGCCGGTCTCCAGCACGTAGGCGCGGTTGGCGATCTCCAGGGCCATCTTGGCGTTCTGTTCCACCAGCAGCACGGTCACGCCGTTGCGGTTGACCTGGCGGATGATCTTGAAGATCTCCTTGACCAGCAGCGGAGACAGACCCATGGACGGCTCATCCAGCAGAAGCATCTTGGGCTTGCACATCAGGGCGCGGCCCATAGCCAGCATCTGCTGCTCGCCGCCGGAAAGCGTACCGGCGGGCTGGTTGCGGCGCTCTTTCAGGCGCGGCAGCAGGTCAAAGACCATATCGTAGTCGTTCTGGATAGCCTCTTTGCCATCGCGGCGGGTGTAGGCACCCATCTGCAGGTTCTGCATGACGGTCAGGCCGCTGAAAACGCGGCGGCCTTCCGGCACCTGAGCCAGGCCCAGACGGATGATCTTGTGGGCCTCCATCTTGCTGATGTTCTGGCCGCAGTAGTCGATCTCGCCGCTCTGCACTTTCAGCAAGCCGGAGATGGCATGCATGGTGGTGGTCTTACCGGCACCGTTGGCACCGATCAGCGTGACGATCTCTCCCTCATTGACGTGGAACGAAATATCGCGCAGGGCCTGGATGGACCCGTAAAAAACATTGATATTTTTAACAGAAAGCATCTCACCCATGATCAGTCACCTCCCAGATAAGCCGCAATGACCTTGGGGTTATTGCGGATCGCTTTGCCGTTGCCGCGGGCGATGACACGGCCGTAGTCCAGCACGGTGATCTCCTCGCAGATGCCCATAACAAAGTTCATATCGTGCTCGATGAGCAGGATGGCGATGCCGAACTGGTCGCGCACACTGCGCACGGTCTGCATCAGTTCATCGGTCTCGTTGGGGTTCATACCGGCGGCAGGCTCGTCCAGCAGCAGCAGTTTCGGGTTGGTAGCCAGGGCGCGGGCGATCTCCAGCTTGCGCTGTTCGCCGTAGGGCAGCTGGCTGGCCTTGAGGTCTGCCTTATCTTCCAGGCCAAAGATCTTGAGCAGCTTCTTGGCCTCGCGGTTCATCTCGTGCTCTTTCTCTTTGTAGGCGGGCAGGCGCAGGATGCCGGTCCACATGCCGTACTGGATCTGGTTGTGCAGACCGACCTTGACGTTGTCCAGCACACTCATCTCGTTGAACAGGCGGATGTTCTGGAAGGTACGGGCCACACCGGCCTTGCTGATAAGCTCAGGGTTTTTGCCGGTGATGTCCTTGCCGTCCAGGACGATGTTGCCCTCAGTAGGCTTGTAGACACCGGTGAGCATGTTAAATACGGTGGTCTTGCCGGCACCGTTGGGGCCGATCAGACCATAGAGGTGGCCTTTCTCGATGGAAAGGTCCAGCTGGGCAACGGCCTGCAGGCCGCCGAAAGCAATACCCAGGTTGCTTACTTCCAACAGTGCCATGTTAAGCCGCCTCCTTCTTGTTCTTCTTGGGTGCCTTGTCGGCCGCATCTTTGCGGAAACGGGCGGTCAGGCGCTTGCGCATTGCGATCATCTGCGGGCTCTGGTTGAAGATCATCACAACGATCAGCACGATGGCGTAGATCAGCATGCGGTAATCGTTCATGCTGCGCAGCAGTTCGGGCAGGACGGTCAGCACAGTAGCCGCGATAACAGAGCCGCGCAGGTTGCCGATGCCGCCCAGAACGACAAACACCAGGATCAGGATGGAGGTGTTGTAGTCGAACTTCTTCGCGACCAGCGAGGAGTAGTTCAGCGAGTAAAGCACACCGGCCATACCGGCAAACACAGCGGAGGTCACAAAAGCCATCAGCTTGTACTTGGTGATGGGGATACCGACCGAGCGGGCAGCGATCTCGTTATCACGGATGGAAGTGATGGCACGGCCGGCGCGGGAGTTGACCAAATTGAGGATGACGGCCAGCGTAATGATGACCAGCACAACGCCAATGGTGAAAGTGGAAGCTTTCTTGATGCCGGTGATGCCCATAGCACCGTTGATCAGCACCTTACCGTCAGCTTCCAGGTTCAGGGAGGCGGTATCTTTCAAGGAGAAGTGCAGGCCCTTGGAATCCACGCCCAGGTTGCAGGCGTTCATGAAGTTCTTGACGATCTCGCCGAAAGCCAGCGTAACGATAGCCAGGTAGTCACCGGACAGGCGCAGGACGGGGATGCCGACCAGGAAGCCGAACAAACCGGCCACAACGCCGCCCACCACAAAGGCCAGCAGCAGGGCTGCGGGTTTGGGGAAGGTGGTGTCATACAGGGTGACCCACACGAGCGTACCGGCGAAAGCACCCACGCTCATGAAACCGGCGTGGCCCAGGCTCAACTCGCCCAGCATGCCGACCGTCAGGTTCAGGGAGACAGCCATGACAACGTAAGCGCAAATAGGCACCAGCTGACCCGCAAAGGAGTTGGTGACCATGCCAGCGGCGGACAAAATCTGGATCAGCAGATAGAAGCCGATGACGATGCCAAAGGTGATGATGTTGCTCTTGGTGGAGCGGTTCATATTTTTCAAGTTCATCGCAGCCACCTCACACTTTCACGTTGACTTTCTTGCCCAGCAGGCCGGTCGGCTTGACGATCAGCACAACGACCAACACCAAAAAGACAATGGCATCAGACAGCTGGGTAGAAATGTAAGCTTTGCTGAGGTTCTCGATGATGCCCAGCAGGATGCCGCCGACAAATGCGCCGGGGATCGAGCCGATACCGCCGAAAACAGCCGCCACGAAAGCCTTGATGCCGGGCATAGCGCCGGTGGTGGGCTGCAGCGTGGGGTAAGAGGAGCAGAGCAACGCACCAGCGATAGCCGCCAGTGCGGAGCCGATGGCGAAAGTCAGCGAAATGGTGCCGTTGACGTTGACACCCATCAGCTGGGCAGCGCCGCGGTCCTCCGACACAGCCAGCATGGCGTGGCCGGCGGGCGTGTAGTTGACAAACCACATCAGCACCACCATGATGACCACACAGGCCGCGATGGTGACGATGGTCTCTGCCGAGATGGTCAGCTGGCCGCCGAACAGCGAGACAGGCTTCATGCCGGAAACGACAGACGTAAAGCTCTTGGGGTTGGAGGACCAGGACAGCTGGGCCACCTGCTGCAGCAGGTAGCTGACACCGATAGCGGTGATCAAAACTGCCAGGGACGGGGCCTCACGCAGCGGGCGGTAAGCCAGCCGCTCGATCACCACGCCCAAAATCGTGCAGACGATCATGGACAGGACGATGGACAGCACCGGGTTAAGCCCCGATACGCCAAATGCGAAATACACGACATAACTGCCGATCATGATGACATCGCCGTGGGCGAAGTTCAACATCTTGGCAATGCCGTAGACCATGGTGTAGCCCAGGGCGATCAGCGCGTAAACGCTGCCCAGACTGATACCGTTGATCAGGTAAGAAAAGAATTGCATTGCGTACACCTCACTCTATTTTGCCGCTTTGTCCCCTGCCAATGGGTTTGCCGCAGCTGGCCGTTTGGGGAACATAAAACCATAGTACCACAAACAAAACGGCAAAACAATGGGTTTTGCATGTATTTGTGCGAAAAACTGCTGTTTTTTGCAACGATACACGCAAGCCATAAGAAAAAAGGGGCTGCCGGAACATACTGTCCGGCAGCCCCCATTGGCAACGGAATCTACCTAAGAGAGATTACATGGCAGCGTAAGCGCCGTCTTTGATGACAACAGCCTTAGGAGCCTTGGAAACAGCACCGGAAGCGTCCCAGGTCATGCCCTCACCGGTCAAGCCATTGAAAGACATGGAAGTGAACTGGGTCTTCAGAGCTTCACAGATCTCGCTGGTGTCCATATCGCCGTTGATGTTACCGGCGAGAACAGCCTCGTAGATGGAGTAGATGACATCGTAAGCATCTGCAGCGAACTGGTTCGGGGTGTCGCCGTAAGCTTCCACATAAGCGCTGACGAAAGCCTGGGTCTTTTCGTCCTGGGCATCAGCAGCGAAAGGAGTCAGGAGCATCAGGCCCTCAGCCAGAGAGGTGTCGAAGCCCTCGATGGCCAGGATGCCGTCCATGCCATCGCAGCCGAAGAAGGTGGGCTCATAGCCGGTCTTGTTGGCAACGATCAGGATCTGAGAAGCCTCCTGATAGTAGATGGGCAGGAAGACCAGATCAGCGCCAGCCTCCTGGCACTTGGCAACCTGGGTGGACAGGTCAGATTTGTTGTCAGAGGTGAAAGCCTCATCGGCAACAATCTCCAGGCCCTTGTCAGCGGCCTCAGCCTGGAACTTGTCATGAATGCCACGGCTGTAAGCATCGGAAGAATCGTAGATGATGCCGACCTTGGTAGCCAGCTGGTTGTCTGCGATGTAGTCAGCAGAAGCAACGCCCTGGTTGGGGTCGGTGAAGCAAATCTGGAAGACGTTGTCGCCAGTGTTGATGACGTCAACAGCAGAGGCAGACGGGGTCAGCATGAACATGTTGTCATTGGCAGTCTCAGCAGCAACGGCCAAGGACGGTGTGGTGGTGACAGGGCCAGCCAGGACCTGCAGGCCCCAGTCCTTCAGGGTGTTGTAAGCGTTCACGCTCTTCTCAGCGTCATGCTCATCATCCTCGAACTTCCACTCAAAGACATCGCTGCCGTTGGCGGCGTTGATCTCCTTGACGGCCAGCTCCTCAGCGTTCTTAACAGCCTGGCCATACACAGCAGCAGCGCCGGTGATGGGGCCGATGCCGCCGATCTTGATGGGGGTGCCGGTGTAAGCGCCGGAACCCTCGCCTGTCTCAGCAGTGGCGGCGGTGGAAGTTGCATCAGAGGATGCAGCGGTGCTCTCTGCAGCAGAAGAAGCAGAGGAACCGCAGGCAGCCAGGCTCAGCACCATGGAAGCTGCCAGAACAGAACTAACGAGTTTTTTCATTGTGATTTCCCTCCCAAGAAATTTTCGCAGCACCGGCATTTCACCGCCGGGGTCGCACAACCCCGGATAGGATGCTGGAATATACTAGCCATTATAGACTTTTATCCCCTAAAGTGCAATGGCCCGATTTTACAGAGTTGACAATCAATTTTTTAGGTTTTATGTAGTTTTTACACAAAATTTAGTTACAAAAAGTTATCAAAACGCCAATACCGCAAAAAGTTCAAGTATTTTTTTGTAAAGTTCTTGCAAACTGCGCCGAAATTTGCCATAATGGAAAGAGTATTACACTTTACCACAAAAACGAACTGTGAAAGGGGCACATTCGCAGATGAAACTTTTGGAAGATCGCATTTTGCAGGATGGGCAGGTCCGTCCCGGCAACGTACTGAAGGTCGACTGCTTTTTGAACCACCAGCTGGACGTGGACCTGCTGGACAAGATCGGCGAGGAATTCTACCGCATTTTTAAAAATGACGGTGTGAACAAGATCCTGACCATCGAGGCTTCCGGCATTGCCATCGCCTGCATGACCGCCCGGTATTTCAATGTGCCGGTGGTGTTCGCCAAAAAGGCCAAGAGCAAAAATATTGATGGCGAGGTCTATACCTCCAAGGTACAGTCCTTTACCTATGGCCGCGAGTATGATATCACCCTGGCTAAAAAGTTCCTGAACTCCGGCGACCGTGTGCTGATCCTGGACGACTTTTTGGCAAACGGCAAGGCCATGAAAGGCCTGCTGGATGTCTGCAACCAGGCGGGCTGCTCGGTGGCCGGTATCGGCATCTGCATCGAGAAGGGCTTCCAGCCGGGCGGTGCCGAGCTGCGCGCTGCCGGTTACAAGCTGGCAAGCCTGGCCATCGTCAACGAGATGAGCGATGACCACCTGACTTTCCGCGAGCAGTAAAATAGATTTTCGCCTGCCGGGACGATCCTCGGCAGGCTTTTTTGTTGTCCCGCAGCGGATTTTGTGGTATACTTGCCTGTAGTTTCTCTATTATAAAGGAAAGGGGGCCTTGTTTTGGCGGATCTTGCCAAAAGGCGGCGCACAGCGGTACTGTTTGCCTTGGGCGCGGCGCTGGGTGTGCTGGTGTTTCTGGCCGTGTACGGCATTTCGCCGCTGGATGTAGCGAACGATGCGTTCTGCCGCGGCGGCTACATTGAAAAGGACATCCAACAGCACTACGCCGGGTGGCTGTTCTACCGCGAAAACGCGCTGGGATTCCCCTTTTGCGTGACGAAAGCCGTCAACGCACCTGCGGGCGTGAGTGTGGCGTACACCGATTCCATCCCCCTGCTGGCGGCGCTGCTGCGGCCGGTGGCGAATCTGGTCGGCGGGACGTTCCAGTATTTTGGCTGGTTTACGCTTACCTGCTTTGCCTTGCAGGGCGGGTTCGGTGCGCTGCTGTGCGGACTGTTCTGCGAGAGCATGCCTGCCTGTGCGGCGGGGAGTCTGCTGTTCAGCGCCAGCCCGATTCTGATCGAGCGGGCATTCCGGCATACCTCGCTGGGGGCGCAGTGGCTGGTGCTGGCGGCGCTGTACTGCTATTTTTGCGGGCGGCGGCAGGGACGTTTTAACTATCCCCTGCTGTTTGCCATCAATGTGCTGGCCGTGGGCATCCACCCGTATTTTCTGCCCATGACCTACGCGGTCACGCTGGCGTTGCTGCTGGAATATGCGGTCACACAAAAGCGCTGGGCCGGGCCTGCGGTGTTTTTGGGCTGTGATTTAGCCTGCACGGCGGTGCTGGGCTGGGCGCTGGGGCTGTTGTACGGCACGGCCACCAGCGGCGGACAGGCGTTGTACGGTTATTTTTCGATGAACCTGAACGCGTTGTGGAACCCCGCCGGGGTGAACGGCGTACTCTACAGCCAATTTTTGCCCGCGCAGAATCAGGTGGGTGGCAATTATGATGCGTTCGCCTACCCGGGGTTGGGGGTGCTGATTGCCCTGCCCATCGCCGTGGCTGCGGCGCGGAAGCGGCTGGCCGCCCTGCTGCGGCGGCACTGGGCGCTGTGCGTTGTGTTTGCGGTGCTGACGGCGTTTGCGGTGAGCCATGTGGTTACCGCCAACGGCGTGACACTGGTCACGCTGCCGCTGCCAGCTTCGCTTATCAAATTGTTCTCGGTTTTCCGCTCCGGCGGGCGGTTGTTCTGGCCGGTATACTACGTGCTGGTGCTGGCGGCCTTTGCCGGGCTGGCGAAGCTGCCCCGCGGGGCCGTGTGGGTCACGGCGGCCGTGGTGGTGCAGCTGGTGGATATCAGCCCGGCGCTGGTGCAGCGGCACGATGCCATGGTACAGGCGCAGCAGACGGAGGCCTTTCCTACCGCGCTGGAAAGTGATTTCTGGCAGGCCGCTGCCGGGTATGAGAAGATTTATTCCGTGCAGGGCTTGCAGGACGATGCTTTGCACCTGGCACTGTTTGCCGCCGACAACGGCATGACCACCAACGACCCCTTTGCCGCGCGATACGATGAAGCTGCCTTGGCAGCCCAGCGGGCCGACCTGCTGGCGGCGCTGGCCGAGGGGCAGGTAGAGCCAAACGCGCTGTATTTGTTTGAGGACGAGGGCGACTTTTTGCAGGCCGTGGAGCCGGTGCAGAATGCCGCCTGGTGCGGCCGGGTGACAAGCCAAGACGGCAGCTGCAGCTGGTATGTGATGGCCCCCGGCTTGCAGGGGCAGACGTTTGATGCGCTGTGTACACCCTATGATGACAGCTATCCCCTGCGGCTGGCGGATTACACGGATGCTTTGTGGAACCGCGGTGTGCTGGATTCCAGCCGCAAGACCGTCTGCTTTAAGGATTCGCCGTTTGCGCGACGGAAATTGGAAAACGCGCAGTATCTTTGTGCGGACGGCCAAAGCTACCGCATTACGGAACTCGATGACCACGATGCCGGTTGGCTGATGGTCACTTTGGATATAAACGATGCCACAATTTTGTGGGACCAGGAGTTGACGACCCAATGAAAGAATTGCATGTAAAAAGCCTGCTGCCTGTGCGGCTGGACAAGTACCTGATGGACCAGTACCCCGCCCTGGGCCTGGGGCGGCTGAACAAAGCCCTGCGGGAGAACAAGATCAAACTGAACGGCAAAAAGCAGCCGCTTTCCACCCGGGTGCAGAACGGCGATACCATCCGCCTGTTTTTGAGCGATGACCAGCTGGAAAGCCGCCCCACCCCGGCCGCTGTGTTTGTGTACGAGAATGACGATATCATCATTGCCAACAAGCCCGCCGGGCTGACGGTGGACGGCGGCGATGCCGACACGCTGGTAAAGCGGGTGCAGGCCAAGCTGGCCGCCGAGGGCAAGCCCACCCATGCCGTGCTGTGCCACCGGCTGGACACCGGCACCAGCGGCCTGGTGCTGCTGGCTAAGAACAACGCCGCCGAGGCATTTTTGACCGGGGCCATCAAGAAGCGGGAGATCGAAAAGCGGTATCTCTGCGTGACTTTTGGCCGCCCCAATCCCCCTGCGGCCCTGCTGCGGGATTATCTGCTGAAAGATGCCGAGCGCGGCATCGTGCGCATTACCGATACCACGGCGGGCGGCGCGAAAGAGGTCATCACCGGCTACGAGACACTGGCCGTCAGCGGGCGGCTGGCGCTTTTGGAAGTGGAACTGATCACGGGCCGTACCCACCAGATCCGTGCCCATCTGGCGCACATCGGCTGCCCCATTTTGGGCGACAGCAAGTACGGCAACAACGCCGCCAACCGCGAACTGCGGCTGAAATACCAGGCGTTGTGCGCGTGGGAATTGAAGTTTCCCGCCAAAATTGCCGATGAGCGGTTTGCCCACCTGGCCGGGCGGGTGTTCCACGCCGAGAAGCCGTGGTATTGCCAGCAGGTCGAGGATGGGACGTTGAAGTAAGCAAATCCATACAAAAAATCCGTCATGCACAGGCATGGCGGATTTTTGTTTTTATTCCATCATTTCAATTTGCGCGTCCAGGCTTTCCCAGGTGTAGAGGGTGTTGAGGACTTGCAGCAGTTCCTTTTTGCTCAGGCGCGGGGGCAGGCCTAAGCGGGCCAGCAGGGCGCGGCGGCGGTCAGCGCTGTCGGGTGTGCCGGAGATGCCCCACTCGTACAGGTCGGTGTAGGTAATGGCCGTGCGGTCGGCATCCTGTGCGGTGGTTTGGGGTGCGGGGGCGCTGTCCAGTGCAGTCTGCAGGCCCTGCAGAATCAGATCATCGGCGATGCCCTCCACGCCCAGCAGCCCCTCTTTGCCGGGGGCTTGCTTACGGGCCTCTTTGCCGGGGATCGCCGGGACGTAGGCTTGCAGTACATGCTCGGCCCCGACTAAGCCTGTGACAAAATGGCGGATGCGGAAGCCCGCATCGTCCGAATCCGTTAAAATAATCAGCCCCTGGGCGGCGGCAATGCGCTTGAGCATATTTTGCAGCTCTTTGTCCCGGAATACGCGGGAGCCATCGGTCGTCAAAATCATCGCATCAACGAGATTTGTCAGCCGCGCGGCATCGTATTTGCCCTCCACCAGGACGGCTTGGTTCAGTTTCAGCATCAGGACCTCCCGGCCAGTGCCAGTTCGCACAGGGCTTTCTGCATCAGCAGGTCGGCATCCAACTTGCTGCTTTTTAAATCGGTGTCCAGCTTTTGCAGCACTTCCAGGCATTTTTCCAGCTGGTGGCGCTTAAAGCGGGAGGCCGTGCGCTCGGTCTCGCCCAGGCGGTAGCTCCACTTGCCGCCGTAGCCAAAGTCCTTAGCCACATCGGCCAGGCTGCGTCGGCTGCGCTTGGCCTGCAAGACTCGGTACATATCGATGTAATTGCCGATGAGGGCACCGGTGATCATGATCGGCTCGTTTTGCAGGGCCAGCAGGGTTTTCAGCTTTTGCTGGGCCTGGTCGGTGCGGCCTGCGGCCACCAGCTTGACCATATCAAAGGTGTCAGCATCCAGCGTGACGGTGCCCAGCTGGGCCACCATCCCGGCGGTGATGGTACCGTAGCCGGAGAGGGCCGCCAGCTTGTCGATCTCATTTTTTAAGAGGAACTGATCCTCGCCGCAGCGGTCCAGCAGGGCGGCTTCGGCCCCCTTGGCAAACTGGGCACCGCACTCGTTCGCCCAGGTGCGGGCCATTTCCTGCAAGGCGGCGCGGCCGGGTTTGTTCAGCTGCACACAGTAGCCTAGCTTCTCACAGGCCGTTATCAGCTTTTGCTCCCGCTTGCCGGGGCGCAGCTTGCCGAACTTTTCCTCGATGACGC
This sequence comes from Bulleidia sp., assembly GCA_963655125.1. GTDB lineage: Bacteria > Bacillota > Clostridia > Oscillospirales > Ruminococcaceae > Gemmiger. Next base: position 127,153 of record CAVKDR010000006.1, on the reverse strand, counting down.
TGGTCATCACGAAAATCGCGTTCTCGGTGTCGGCCAGCGTATCACAGAGGTCTTGCAGGTCTTTGTCCGAGTAGGTGGATGGGCGGATGAGGGGCATGAGCACGAGCCGCCGCCCGCCGAAAAACGAGATGGTGCCCGCCGCCAGCACGATCTCCTCCACCCGGGGCGTAGGGCCGTCCAGCACGGTAGTCTCGGGGTCATCCTCGTTCAGCACTTTCAGCGCCTTTTGGGCGGCGGTGTGGACGAGAGCCTCATCGGCAGCATAAAAGTAGTACAGCCCGCAGCCGGAGCGGAGCCGTTTATTCAGTTCGTTTTCACTGTATAGCAACCTGTTCTGCCTCCTTGATCTGGAGCGAGCGGCCGGGCCGCAATTGGATAAAGGGAATGTCCTGCCCATAGTATACCCGCTCGGTGCCCGCCCGGTCAAGCCAGCGGGGCGAAGATGCGGTGGTGAGAATGGCGGCAGGCTGCACCGAATCCGACAGCGCCCCCGCCGCGCAGAGGATATCCACTGCCACCGGCGCGGACAGGCCCGCATTGCCTGCCATGACGGCGATATGGCTGCGGCCATCCCCTATCACAGCCAGATTGCCGCCGGAGGTGTGGTAGAGTTCCAGCGTCAGGCCGTTTAAAATAGGCTGGATCGTGTAGGCATCCATCGTTTGGGCGGTGCTGACATCCTCGGTGTCAAAAGTGATTTCCGAGCCGCTGCGGCGCAGATCAACAGTCAGCACTTGTTCAGCGGCACCGTGGTCCGCCAGGTAGCTGCGCACGGCCCGCAGGTTGGACTCCCCGCCCCGGAACAGCACCACCGCTTGGCCGTCCTGTACGCAGACCACTGCCGGGTTGCCTGCGGTGCCGACCAAGGCCATCGTGACGATGCCCTTTTGCATCTGCACACCCAGCACAATAGCCGCCACAGCGCAGACCGCACCGGCGGGCAGAAACCAGCGGAATTTACCCGCCGCGTAATACACCAGCGCCAATACGCCCAGCAAGGCCAGCACCAACAGCGTGTACTCCCGTGGGAGGTACAGCCGGGCCAGCGGCAGAACGGCGCACCAGGAGGCCAGCGCATAGAAGATCCGCAGCCAGACCGCCAGCAGAAAACTGGTCATGTGGGCCAGCGGCGCAAGGATGCCCAACGGGACAGCCAAAATTTGCAGCGCCAACACGGCAAGGCCCAGCACCAGCGCGGGCTGGAGCATCCAGACTGTAAGCAGGTTGGCGAGAACACCCACGCCGCTGGTAGTCAGCCCTTGGGCGACCAGCACCGGCAGCGTTGCCAGCGCGGCCAAAGCTGCCGTTTGGATGGTAGAAAGCAGTGTCAACCCAGCGCGGCGCAGCTGGGCCGGCCAGCCCTCGGGGTCCTGGCCGGGGATGTGCGTTTCCTCCCAATGGGTGAGCGCCACAGATGCCTGCACACCCAGCACCGCGCAGAACGAAAGCTGAAAGCCGATATCGCAGGGTGCGTAAGGATTCTGCAGACCCAGCAGAACGGCCGCTGCGCCCGTGAGGGTGAGTAGATCGATGGGCTGGTAGAACCAGTCCCCCAGCAGCACCAGCAAAAAGACGATGCCCGCCCGCAAGACGGAGATTGGCAGGCCGGTGAGCAGCATGTAAAATACCGCCGCCACAGCACGCAGGAGGATCAGCGGCCGGTAAAACCGGCGGCGATGCCCGAACGAAAACAGCCCACACAGCAGCGCCAGATGCAGGCCCGACACGGCCAGCAGGTGCGAGATGCCCGCCGCGCGGAAAGTGTCCTGCACGGTGTCCGGCAGAGCGGTTCTATCCCCCAGCAGCATGGCGGCTTCCAGTCCTCCCAGGTCCCGTGGCAGCCAGCGGCGCAGCAGGGCCGATGCGTTCTGCCGCAGGCGGTAGAGTGCAAAGCGCGGGGCGCGGCTGTCGGTGCCCGTTTTGTAGCCGCCGGTGTACTCGCCCTGCAGCAGGATGCCACGGCTTAGGCGGGAGGCCCGGTAGGCATCCTTGGGCAGGTCGGTCAGGGCAAAATCGGCAGTAAAGGTCTCCCCCGGCTCCTGGGCCGGGAAGCCATTGCTGCGCATTTTAAAATGGCAGGCTTTGCCGTTAAGGCTCGTTACCGTTAAAGTGCCCCGCAGCTGGCCGTTTTGGTAGGCGGCTGCAGCGTCGGTTTCCACCGTAACGGTGCAGGAGGCTGTCTGCCCCGCCAGCACCCGCACCGGGCGGAACGCCACAAAGCTGAACCCGCAAAACCAGCAAAGCCCCACCACTGCGCCCAGCACCAGCGGCAGGACCCGGCTGCGGCGAGCCGCGCTTATAAACAACAGCAATAGCAAAAGTGCCGCCGCAGGCACCAGGACCAGCGGCGGCATATTTGCCGCAAACAGCTCGGCCCCTGCAAAGCAAAGGCCAAAAATGGCAAGTTTGCGTTTCATCTTTACTTAGTGGGCAAAGAGCGGCAGCGGCTCCAGGAAGAAGATGTCGGTGCGCTTAGCGGCATCGCCCTCGGCCAGGGCAGCGCAGCAGCCAACAACGGTGCCGGTGCTCTTGGCGGCCAGGGTCTCCAGGGCATGCAGAGAGCCGCCGGTGGAGATAACGTCATCCACGATCAGGATGCGCTTGCCGTTCATATAGTCGATGTCTTTCTTGTCGATGACCAGGGTCTGCTTGCCAGCGGTGGTGATGGACTGGTCCTCGATGATGACAGGCTCTTTCATGTAGAGCTTGGCACCCTTGCGGGCGGGGATCCAGTACTTGCCGCTCTGGCGGGCCATCTCGTAAGCCAGGGGGATGCCCTTGGCCTCGGCGGTCAGGATCACGTCAAACTCGGGGGCTTTCTTCAGCAGCGCAGCGGCGCAGGCCTCGGTCAGCTCCACATCGCTGAACATGATGAAGGCGGCAATGTCCAGATGGTCATTGACCTTGCAGATGGGAAGTTCACGGGTCAGGCCCGCGATATGCAAAGTATAGGTATCAGCCATAATAGCTACCTCATTTCGTTTTTGTTTGTACGCGGCAAGGCATCAGCCCGGAGGCCATGCCAGGCTGCGGCCTGCCAGCACATGGAAGTGCAGATGCTTGACGCTCTGGCCGCCATCGGCACCCACGTTGGTGACAACGCGGTAGCCGTTTTCGGCCACGCCCAGCTGACGGCACAGGTCTGCGATAACGGCGTAGATGTGGCCCAGCAGGGCGGCATCACTCTCGGTCAGGGCGGCAGCAGAGTCAATGTGCTGCTTGGGGATGACCAGGAAGTGGGTCGGGGCCTGGGGGTCGATGTCGTAGAAAGCCAGCAGCTGATCGTCCTCGTACAGTTTGTTCGAGGGGATTTGCCCTGCAGCGATCTTACAGAACAGGCAATCGTCCATTGTTCGTCCCTCCTTTATGGTGGAATGGGAAACAGCTTGCGCTGTGGATTTACTGCATTTCCGCTTTGACGATCTCGGGCACGGCGTTCAAGGCATCATCGATCTTGGAGGTATCGCGGATACCGGCCATGGCGAAATCGGGCTTGCCGCCGCCGTTGCCGCCTGCGATTGCGGCGATCTTCTTGACAAGGGCACCGGCTTTCAGGCCGCGGGCCAGGGCGTTCTTGGAAACACCAACAGCCATCATGGTCTTATTTCCATCGCTGCCGATCAGAACGGTGACAGCGTTGGGGGCCTTGTCGCGGACCTTATCGACCATGTCGCGCAGGGTGTCAGCGCCGGTACCGGTCAGGTAGGCAGAGACGATGCGCACACCATCGATGTCGGCAGCATTCTCGAACAGGCCATCGATCTTGGCGGAAGCCATCTCAGCTTTCAGGATATCCAGCTGCTTGTTGGTCTCTTTCAGTTCAGCGGTCAGGGCTTCGGCGCGGGCCGGAGCATCCTTCAGGTTGTTGGCCTTCAGGGCAACGGCGGTCTTAGCCAGCTGCTCGGTGCGCTCATCCAGCAGGTTCAGCACACCGTAAGCGGTGGTGGCCTCGATACGGCGGATGCCAGCGGCCACGCTGGACTCGCTGAGGATCTTGAAGCAGCCGATCTGTGCGGTGTTGGTGACGTGGGTGCCGCCGCAGAACTCGGTGCTCCAGCCGCCAGCGTCAACCACGCGGACAACGCTGCCGTACTTCTCGCCGAACAGAGCCATAGCGCCCATCTTCTTAGCTTCCTCGATGGGCAGGTTCTGGATGGTGACGGGCAGAGCCTCGAAGATCTTCTCGTTGACGCGGTCCTCGACCTTGCGCAGTTCCTCGGGGGTGACGGCGCTGAAGTGGGTGAAGTCGAAGTGAGTCAGCTTATCATCCTGATAGCTGCCGGCCTGGTGGACATGCTCGCCCAGGACCTCGCGCAGGGCTTTCTGCAGCAGGTGGGTGGCGGTGTGGTTGCGGCAGATGGCCATGCGGCGCTGGGTGTCAACGGAAGCGGTGACTTCATCGCCCACATGGATGGTGCCATCCAGCAGTTCGCAGGTATGGACAAAATAGCCCTTGGGGGTCTTTTTGACCTGGGTGACTTTCAGCTTGGCATCGCCGTTGGTGATGTAGCCGTGGTCAGCGACCTGGCCGCCCATCTCGGCGTAGAACGGGGTGCGGTCCAGCACGACCAGCACACCGTCCTTGCTCTCGCCTGCCTCATCGGTGGCAATGGCATCGGCCAGCTCCTCGCCGTCAGACAGGGCGATGACCTTAGCGGACTCGCTCAGCGTGTCGTAGCCGTCAAACTGGGTGGCCTCGGCGGTCAGTTCACCGAACAGGTCGGCGCTCCAACCGGAGATATCCTTCGCCAGGCGCTCGGCGCGGGCGCGCTCACGCTGCTTGGTCATCTCCACATGGAAAGCGGCCTCGTCAACAGCCAGACCTGCCTCGGCGGCGATCTCGCGGGTCAGGTCGAGGGGGAAGCCGAAGGTGTCGTTCAGCTTGAACACTTCCGCGCCGGACAGGACCTTCTCGTGGACTTCTTTCAGGTGGCTCATCATGCCGTTCAGGATGTTCAGACCGGCATCGATGGTGCGGCCGAAGCGCAGTTCCTCGGTGCCGATGACCTTCTTGATATAGGCTTCGTGCTCACGCAGTTCGGGATAACCGGCCTCGCTGGACTCAATGACGGTGTCGACCAGTTCGGTCAGGAACGGGCGGTTGATGCCCAGCATACGGCCATGGCGGGCAGCGCGGCGCAGCAGACGGCGCATGACGTAGCCGCGGCCCTCGTTGGAGGGCAGGATGCCATCGGATGCCATAAAGACCGTGGCGCGGATGTGGTCGGTGATAACGCGGATGGAGATGTCGTCCTTGTCGTTCTCGCCGTAGGTCTTACCGGCCAGGCGCTCGACATGGTGCAGAACAGCGGCAACAGTGTCGACCTCGAACAGGTTGTTGACATCCTGCATGACAACAGCCAAACGCTCCAGACCCATACCGGTATCGATGTTGGGCTTGGCCAGCAGTTCATAGTTGCCCTTGCCGTCAGCATCGTACTGGCTGAACACCAGGTTCCAGATCTCCATGAAGCGGTCGCAGTCGCAGCCAACACCGCAGGTGGGCTTACCGCAGCCACACTTCAGGCCGCGATCATAGTAGATCTCAGAGCAGGGGCCGCAGGGACCGGAGCCATGCTCCCAGAAGTTATCTTCTTTGCCCAGGCGGACCATGTGGTCCTCAGGGATGCCAACGGACTTGGTCCAGATATCGTAAGCCTCGTCGTCGTCCTGATAGACGGAGATGTACAGCTTATCGGCGGGGATCTCCAGCTCTTTGGTCAGGAACTCCCAAGCCCAGGGAATGACCTCTTTCTTGAAGTAATCCTGGAAGCTGAAGTTGCCCAGCATCTCAAAGAAGCAGCCATGGCGGGCGGTGATGCCGACGCGCTCAATATCCGGGGTACGGATGCACTTCTGGCAGGTGGTCACGCGGTGGCGCGGCGGTTCTTCCTGGCCGAGGAACCATTTCTTCATGGGGGCCATGCCGCTGTTGATCAGCAGCAGGCTGGGGTCGTCTTTCGGCACCAGCGGGAAGCTGCCCAGGCGCAGGTGGCCTTTGGTCTCGAAATAATGCAGATACTTTTCGCGCAGTTCGTTAAGTCCTGTCCATTGCATGTGTGTGTTCTCCAATCCATTGATTTACGGTGACGGGCCCAACAAAAGAATACAGCCCACGCCCCTGTACAGGGACGAAGGCTGTGTAAGCTTCCGTGGTACCACCCGGTTTGCAGTGTGCCGCATGACACACCACCACTTTACCCGCGTTAACGCCGCAGTTACGCTCGGCTTAGTTACCGAAAGCTCCGGGGTGGCTTTGCCGGGGTGCAGCCGGATACCTTTCACCTGATGGTATCCTCTCTACGGACTGGCCTGGTCGGCATTGGCCCTTTCATCGCCATTTTCCTTTTAACAAAGCTATTATATGCCCCTTTTTGCGGCTTGTCAACTGGTTTTTCTGGGGCGTTTGGCGGGTGGTGTTCAATCTTGGTCAGTCAGGTGCAGGCTGTTCAATCACCTGCAGCCCTTCGGCGATTTTGGCAAAGAGGGCAGCGCTGGAAGTTTCGGGTTCCAGCACACCGTCCTGCAAAACCGTGATGGTATATTTCGGCTTTTCCGCCGGGGTGAAGCCGCTGAACCAGTAGTTGAGCAGTTCGTCCCCTGCCGCGTCAAACTGGCCGGTCTGGGCCGTGCCGGTCTTGCCTGCGGCGGTGCCGCCGTTGGGTTTGGCGGCGGTTCCGATGCCATCCTCGACCACGCTTTGCAGCATACTGCGCAAGGCTTTGGCGGTGGCCGTATCGCAGACGGTGCGGGGCGCGGGAAGTTGAAATGGGTCGGTAATGTTCCCGTCTGCATCGGCAATGCCAGTGCAAAAGCGCGGCGTGTGGTAGGTGCCGCCGTTGGCGATGGTGTTCATCATGGCCGTAATTTGCAGGGGCGTGGCGGTGAAGCTGCCCTGCCCAAAGCTGAACACCGCCAGCTGGCCGGTGCTTTGCAGTTCTTTGGCGGTGGGCAGAATCCCGGCACTGGCGGTCAGGTCCGGAGCGATGGGCACAGCGGTGCCGAAGCCCAGCTCAGTGGCCGCGGTGCGCAGGGCCTGCCCGCCCAAGATTTGGCCCAGGGCTACAAAGTAGGTGTTGCAGCTTTGTTCCAGCGCGCCGCGCAGGTTGACCGTGCCGTGGGCCTTGCCCAGAGCACAGCGGTAGGTCTGACCGTCCACCTCAATGCTGCCGGTGCAGTCGTGGGTGAACCAGTCGAGGCCGTTCTCGTAAGCGGCCAGCGCCGCCGCCACCTTGAACACCGAACCAACACTGAAAGTGGAAAACGCCCGGTTGACCAGCGAGGTATCATCGGCGCGGATGCTGCGGGCCACATCATCGGGGTCGTACTCCGGCATGCTGACGCTGGCTAAAATTTCGCCGGTGGCGGTGTCCATGACAAGGATGCAGCCCCGGGTCATATACAGCTGGGCAAGGCCCTCGCACAAGCGCTGGATGTCGGCATCAAGGGTCAGTTTCACCTGGGCCCCTGTGCCCTGCTGTTCGGTGATGATCTCCGGTGTGCCGTTGCCCAGCAGCCGCCCGCGGGCGGTGGTCTGGCAGATAGCGGCGGTCTGGTCGCAGGATTCGGCCAGTACGGCATCCCAGGCGCGTTCCAGGCCGGTGACACCGTGGTTTTCCTGGTCAAGGTAGCCCAACAGATGCACAGCAATGGGGCTGGGCAGTGGGCGGCGGGGCTGGTCCAGCAGCAGCACATCCGCCGGGGCACTGGTTGGGCCGATCTCTATTAAAAAGGGGCTGGTGGAATTGCGGCGCTCGTACAATAAGGTCTGCGCCTGGTAGGACACGTAGGGCAGCAGCGCCGAATAGCTGTTGCCGCCAGGGATGCAGAGAGCGTAGCAGGTGGCGGCGGTGCCGGTCAGCGGGCGGCCGGTGCGGTCCAGGAAGTTGCCGCGAGCGCGGGGCAGTTCGGTGGTTTGGGTGGTCTGCCGCCCGGCGCTGGCCGCATAGGTAGTATCGGTGCCCACCCAGTACACCCGTGCCAGCATGACCGCCGCCAGCACCGCCAGCGCACAGCATAGCCCCGTAAGCCGCCGCAATGACACAAAACCGCCCCCTATCCCCGGTTAGTATGGCCGGGCGAAGGGGGGCGGTAAACATTATTGTTTTGCTTTTTTGCGGGTCACGCACCAGATGATGAGACAGGTCACAGCGATGCAGGGCAGAAAGCCGAAAGCATCGATGCCTACATCGGTCAGCAGCATGGCGCGGGCGGGGACGAAGTATTGGTGGATTTCATCCGATATGGCGTACAGCGTACAAAGCGCCGCCGCCAGCAGCCCTTGCTGCCACAGGGCGATGCGGTGTGTCCAAAGGTGCACGGTGACCGCCATGCTGACACCCAGCGCGCAGTAAATATACACATGCGCCCATTTGCGGATGTTGGCGTTGAAGTTCTGGGCATTGAACCAGGACGGCGTGATAGTCGAGACTTTGCTGTGCTGCACGGTATTTGCCACCGCACCGCTGAGCTGGTAGGAAGTCTCCCCCGGCTGGGACGAAAAAAAGAAGATCAGCGCCATGATGCCCAGTGTAACGGCCAGGGCCAGATATTTGGCGTGGTTTTTCATGGCGCAGTCCCCCCTTGCACAAAATCGTAAGATTTATTTAGTATAGCACAAGGCGGGGCAAAATACAAACAAAAGCCCTGCATCCGTTTGCGGCGGATGCAGGGCTTGATTTTAGTTATCCTGGCTATTGATATATTTTGCCGCCACTTTGGCAAGAAGCCATAGAATCAGGAAGATTCCCAAGAGAACAATATGTCCTACCAGGCAAAGCGTAGTGCTTGCAGCAAGGATTGCAACTGACAGAACCGACCATACAACACTTACTACAAGATATACAACGGATACCGTAACTACCATTAAATTTGCTGCAAACGATTTATTTTCCGCTGACATGTAGGCAGCGTTAGCACCTACGCTCCAAATTGCAAGATTTGAAAAGATATAAATCGTCCAGAACACGCCATCTCTACCCGGCCAAAGCAGAAACATCGCCACCGTTACAAGTACTGTAAGGATTGCACTTACAGCCAGATATACTTTATTTTTCATACTCAGTTACCTAATCTTTCCCCACATTCCGGGCAAAATTTCGCACCCGGTGTTAGGCTTGCGCCGCATTGTGGGCATGTAACGGTAAGCCTGTGTCCGCAATGCAGGCAGAACTTTCCTTTGGGTGTCGGCTCCTTGCAATTCGGGCAGATCACCGTCTCATCGAGAACAGCTTTCTCTCCGCACTCAAAGCAGAATTTGGCGTTTTCCGGCAGTTTTGCGCCGCATTTTCTGCATACTCGTTCTGCCTTTTGGGGTGCCGTTTCTTTTACATCAATAGAAGCAATTGCCCCGCCAAAGGCGGCACTAATCACACTGCCAAGGTTTGCACCCATGCCAAGGCCCATACCTGCCCCCATGACTCCAGCGCCGGTGCCCTCGTTTTTGGCCGCACCTTCCAGCACATCAAAGGTTCTTTCCTGCTGGTAATTGTAGCCCACAATGTTCATTTCAGCTTTTCTGGCCAGTGCAGCTTTCAGGCGCAGATAAGAGGGGTCGCTTTCCGGCACAAAAATAGCATTTACGTTAAAGTTGACCAGACGGATGCCATACTGGGCAAATTCAGCCGAAAGCTTTTCTTGGATTGCCTGGGAGATGCTCTCGATATGCGCATTGATCTCCAAGAATGTAATTTTTTCTTTGACAAATTGGTTGGCAATATAGTCCTTGATTTTTGTCATCAGGATGCCACGGAATGCGTTTGTGAGCGTTGCTTGATTAAACTCCCGCACCGTGCCCATCATGGTAGTGATGAACTTTCTGCTGTCCTCAATCTGAACAGCGAACTGCCCATTGGCACCTACCGGTAGAATAATGCCATACTGCGCATCCTTGACAGGGATTGGAGAACTTGTTCCCCACAGCACATCCATCGAAACGACTTTGTTGATGAAATACACTTCGCAATGGAACGGAGACACGCCGCCAAAAGGAAGATTTACGAATTTCCGAAGCAGAGGAATGTTCTGTGTATCCAGGGTATAGCGCCCTGCAGGAAACAAGTCTAGCGCAACACCATTTTTGAAAAGAAGTGCCTCCTGGGTTTCGTGCACGATCAGCTGCGACTTTGTATTAAAATCTTCGGCAGGGTGTTTCCAAACGAAGGTGCTATTGTCCCCTTCGTATTTGATTACTTCAAAAATCGCCATAGCCTGTTCTCTCCGCTTTACTTTTTAAGTTGCTTTTTCAGGGCGGCCAATTCTTTCTTCTTTTTCTTCAACTCTGTATACAGGCTCTTTGTAGTGCCATTTTTGTCAGTCACTTTTGCCACTGCAAGCAGAATCAGCTGAGCCATCCAGATGACCATGCCAATGCTATTTACCAAGAGCAAACCCAGCAGGAACACCCACCAGTTGCACACATAATGCGCAATTTTCTGCACCACTGGGAGTGCATCGATTTTCTTTTTGATATTCTCAACTTCCCGCTCCGCCTTTTTCACTCTCGGCTCAATAAACTTGTTATACTCAACTGTAAACTTTTTGTTCAGATCTGCCATTTCATGTGTAATGTTCTGCGGCACCGGGTAGGTTCCGTAGACCGTTTCGGCCTTGCCTTTCTTTACCGATGTCCCGGCAGAGAACTTCATGACCGAGGAATTAACCCGCTGGCAGCAATCCAGAACCGCTTCGATATAAGTAATAACGTCATCCACATTTTCCTGGTCAATGAACCGGTACAAACGGTTCAACAAATTAGCCCGGCTGTAAACAGCTTTCACATACCGTGCGCAATCATCAGAACTATAAAATCCATCGTTGCGCGGTGCGCCGTGATTTACAACAAAAGTCACAATCTCATCAGACATATTCTGACAGGCCTTTTTATCCGGTGCCATGTCGAAGCCATGCGATACACCTGCCACCACTTCTTCTACGCGAAGGCCGTTCTCGCTGGAAAGGTAGCCTGCACACAGGCCTTTACGGAACACAGGCAGATAGTCGTCCTGCCGGATTTCAAGCGCTTTTGTGTAATAATCATACGCTTCGCCAACATTTCCATTTGCATAAGCCTGATTTGCCAGGTTCAGAAAGTTCTTATACTTTTCCGTCTCATCAAACTTAACGCGTCCGGAAACTTCTACTCTCGTTTTTTCATCCTGGATTCTCACCTTTGTTCCACAGTAAATGCAGAAACCGAATTCTTTTGTGCTGTCCAGTTCAAGTGTTCCGCCACAGCTGGGGCATTTCATGGTAACCAAACTCATAAATTTTCCCTCTTTCCTTTGATTTTGGAGTTTGCCATCTTGCAGGCTTTTTCGCTATCTTTATTGTAGCATGGCTAAATCAATTGTCAATTATAAATATCATTTTGATAATGCAATATCATTTAGTTTGTTCTACTATACATCCAAAGGGGTGAAAAATTCCATGGCTGATGTGATGATTTCCTATAGGATCCGGCATCTGCGCGAACAGAACGTTATGACGCAAGCTGAACTGGCCAAACAGCTGGGAATCACCCGCTCCAGTGTAAACGCGTGGGAAATGGGGATCTCCGTGCCCTCCACCCAGTACCTTGTAGAACTAGCAAACATTTTCAAAGTATCTACGGATTATTTGTTGGGGCTTGAAAGTTCAGCAACCGTCAGTGTAGACGGACTAACGGAATCCGATATTCAAGCCATCCACTATTTAATCGCCCATCTAAAGAACAAAAACAAAACGGATACGATCTGATCATTACTTTTTAAATAGACAAGTACAACAAAGCCCCCGGCACCTGCTGTTCAGGCAGGTGCCGGGGGCTATTAGTTATTTATGGGGTTTGTACCGCTTAGTACATACCGCCCATGTCGGGGGCCGGGGCGGCGGGGGCCGGCGGCTCGGGCAGGTCGGCGACCAGGCTCTCGGTGGTCAGGACCATGGCGGCAACACTGGAAGCGTTCTCCAGGGCAGAACGGGTGACCTTGGTCGGGTCAACGATACCGGCCTCGATCATATCCTCGACATATTCTTCTTTCTGGGCATCGAAGCCGTAGTTGGCCTTGTTGGCTTTCAGGATGTTGTCGATGATGACGCTCCCTTCCAGGCCAGCGTTCTTGGCGATCTGGCGCAGAGGAGCCTCCAGAGCCTTGCGGACGATCTTAGCGCCGGTGCGCTCGTCACCCTCCAGTTCATTGACAACCTTGTCAACAGCGGGGATAGCGTTGATGGTAGCCGTGCCGCCGCCAGCAACGATGCCTTCCTCAACAGCAGCCTTGGTAGCGTTCAGGGCATCCTCGATGCGGAGCTTCTTGTCCTTCATCTCCACTTCGGTAGCAGCACCGACCTTGATGACGGCAACGCCGCCAGCCATCTTGGCCAGGCGCTCCTGCAGCTTCTCGCGGTCGAAGTCAGAGGTAGCGGAAGCGATCTGGCTGCGGATCTGGGCCACGCGGTCAGCGATGGCCTGCTTGTCACCGGCACCGCCAACGATGGTGGTGTTCTCCTTGGTGACCTTGACCTGGCGGGCAGTGCCCAGCAGCTGCATGGTAGCGTCCTTCAGCTCATAGCCCAGGTCGCTGCTGATGACGGTGCCGCCGGTCAGGATCGCGATATCCTGCAGCATCTCCTTACGGCGATCGCCGAAGCCGGGAGCCTTGACGGCAACGACATTCAGGCCGCCGCGCAGACGGTTGATGATGAGGTTGGACAGGGCATCGCCCTCGACATCCTCAGCGATGATGAGCAGCTTGCGGCCGGACTGGATGACCTGCTCCAGCAGAGGAACGATATCCTGGAAAACGCTGATCTTCTTATCGGTGATCAGGACAGAGCAGTCATCGTAGACGGTCTCCATCTTCTCGGTGTCGGTGACCATGTAGGGGGTCACGTAGCCGCGGTCGAACTGCATGCCTTCGACAACCTCGGTGTAGGTCTCGGCAGTGGTCTTGTTCTCCTCGATGGTGATAACGCCATCAGCGGTGACCTTTTCCATAGCGTCAGCGATCAGCTGACCGATCTCGGCATCGCCGGCAGAGACAGTGCCAACACGGGCGATGTCCTTGCTGCCGTTGACTTTCTGGCTGTGCTCCTTAACAGAGGCAACAGCGGCGGCGACAGCCTTCTGCATGCCGCGCTTGATGTCCATGGGGTTAGCACCGGCGGTGACGTTCTTCATGCCCTCGGTGACCAGAGCCTGGGCCAGGACGGTGGCGGTGGTGGTGCCATCGCCAGCTGCATCGTTGGTCTTGGTGGCGACTTCGCGAACCAGCTGTGCGCCCATGTTCTCGAACTCATCCTTCAGCTCGATCTCCTTGGCGATGGTGACACCATCGTTGGTGATCAGCGGGCTGCCGAACTTCTTGCTCAGCACCACGTTGCGGCCCTTGGGGCCCAGGGTAACCTTAACGGTATCGGCCAGCTGGTCGATGCCTGCGCAAAGTGCCTTACGGGCATCCTCGCCCTGTTTAATCTGTTTAGCCATAAAGAATCGCTCCTTTTATCTAAATCAAAATGGAAAAGTCTGAAAATTACTCGACCACAGCGAGGATATCGCTCTGTCGGACGATGGTGCATTCCTCGCCATCGACCTTGACCTCGGTGCCGGAGTACTTGCTGGTCAGGACCTTATCGCCGACCTTGACGATCATCTCGACTTCCTTGCCGTCAACGTTGCCGCCGGGGCCGACTGCAATGACCTCAGCAACCTGGGGCTTCTCTTTGGCGGAGCCGGACAGGATCAGGCCGCCCTTGGTGGTCTCTTCTTCTTCAACCAGTTTGATAACAACACGGTCTGCAAGAGGTTTGATTTTCATAGTGAAATTTCCTCCTAATAAAGATTTCTCTTTGAAGATTTTAGTTTAGCACTCATTCTCTCTGAGTGCTAAATATATAATAACCACTTCGCATACAAAAATCAAGAGGTTTCACTATAAAATTTTTGTGAACAAAAAATGTGGCAGGAGCATGCACCTACTCCTGCCACATTTTTATTGTTTCATTGCGATATTTTTGTACCGCGGGCGCATGATGCCGTGCTCGATATGCGGCTGGCCCCCGTTGACGGTGTCCTCATCGATGGTCACCTTGGTGATGGTAGCATCGGAGGGGATGTCGTACATAATGGGAATCAGCAGATCTTCGACCACGCTGCGCAGACCGCGCGCGCCGCTCTTGCGTTCCACCGTCTTGCGGGCGATGGCATGCAGGGCTGCATCGGTAAAGACCAGTTCGGCGTTATCCAGATGCAGCAGCTCTTTGTACTGGCGCACCAGGCTGTTCTTCGGCTCGGTCAGCACACGGACCAGGGCATCCTCGTCCAGCGGGTCCAGCACTGTGACGACCGGCAGACGGCCGATCAGTTCGGGGATCAGGCCAAACTTGACCAGATCATCGGGCTCGACCTTCTTCAGCAGCTTCTGGCGGGTTTCATCCTTATCCAGGGTGGTGCGCAGCTGGCTGCCAAAGCCCATCGAAGCGTTATCGGTACGCTTCTGGATCAGCTTTTCCAGGCCATCGAACGCGCCGCCGCAGATAAACAGGATGTTCTTGGTGTTGATCTGGATGAACTCCTGCTGCGGGTGCTTACGGCCGCCGTTGGGCGGCACGTTGCTGACGGTACCCTCCACGATCTTCAGCAGTGCCTGCTGAACGCCCTCGCCGCCCACATCGCGGGTGATGGAGGGGTTCTCGCTCTTGCGGGTGATCTTGTCGATCTCGTCCACATAGATGATGCCGATCTCGGCCTTGGGGATATCGAAATCCGCCGCCTGGATCAGCTTGAGCAGGATGTTCTCCACATCCTCTCCCACGTAGCCAGCCTCGGTCAGGGTGGTGGCATCCGCGATAGCGAAAGGCACGTTGAGCATCTTAGCCAGGGTCTGGGCCAGCAGGGTCTTGCCGGTGCCGGAGGGGCCGAGCATCAGCACATTGGATTTTTGCAGTTCCACGCCGGTCTGCTGACCGGAGAGGATGCGCTTGTAGTGGTTGTACACGGAGACTGCCAGCACACGCTTGGCATCGTCCTGCCCGATAACGTACTGATCCAGCCCGGCCTTGATCTCGGCGGGGGTGAGGATGTTGACGCTTGCGAGCGGGTCGGTATCATAGCGGGACTGGGCGGCACCGGGCTGTGCCTGCTGGCGGCGGGAAGCCCCGGCGCGCGGCGGCGGGTTTTCGCCGTCTTTGTACAGCATGTTATGGCACATGTCGATGCACTCGTTGCAGATGTTGACGCCGGGGCCGATCAGCAGCTGTTCGACCTCATTTTGGGAGCGGCCGCAAAAACTGCAGCGCATCTCGCGTCCTTTTCCGTCCTTGCCGGACGTTTGATTTGCCATGTTCTTCCCCCGAATCAGTGTTTATAGAGGATCTCGTCGATCAGGCCGTATGCCTTTGCCTGCTCGGCCGTCATATAGTTATCACGCTCGGTATCCTTCTGGATGGTCTCCAGCGGCTGGCCGGTGTACTGGCTGAGCAGGGTGTTCATCTTGTTGCGGATGTGCACCATGTGGTTGGCGTGGATCTGGATATCCGTGGTCTGGCCGGAGATGCCCTGACCGCCGATGAGCGGCTGGTGGATCAGGATCTCGGAGTTGGGCAGGGCGAAACGCTTGCCCTTGGTGCCGCTTGCCAGCAGGAAAGCGCCCATCGAGGCAGCCATGCCTACGCAGATAGTGGAGACATCGCACTTGATATAGTTCATGGTATCGTGGATCGCCATACCGTCCGAGATGGAGCCGCCGGGGCTGTTGATGTAGAAGTAGATATCCTTTTCAGGATCCTGACCTTCCAGGTACAGCAGCTGGGCAACGATCACGCTGGCAGAGGAGGAGTTGACATCCTCTCTCAGCACGATGATACGGTCATTGAGCAGGCGCGAAAAAATATCGTAGCTGCGCTCACCGCGGGCAGTCTGTTCGACAACATAGGGTACAAGGCTCATGGGGTTTTCCCTCCTTAATGATAAAATAGGGGTTCACCAAAGAACCGATACGGCGGCAGATGCGCACCGTATCGGCCCTTTTACATCTTTAGATTTAAGAAAGCGTAGGGATTACTCGCCCTTGCTCTCCTCGTCCTTAGCTTCTTCCTTCGGCTCCTCGTCCTTCTTGGCGGCAGCCTTCTTGGTGGTCTTGCGGGTGGTCTTCTTGGCGGGCTTCTTCTCCTCGGCAGCACCGGCAACGATGTTAGCCTTGGACTTCACGAAGTCGATTGCCTTGTTGACAGCCAGATCCTTCTTGACGGCAGCGGCATCGACCAGGCTCTTGACCTTGTCAGCCTCCATCTGGTAAGCATCGGCAATGCGCTTGATCTCGGCCTCGAATTCTTCCTCGGTAGCCTCGATGTTCTCCTTGGCAACGATGGCTTCCATAGCCAGGCGCATCTTGACCTGCTTGTCGGCCTGCTCACGGAACTGCTCCTTGAACTGGTCCATGGTCATGCCCATGTACTGCAGGTACTGCTCAATCTTGAGGCCCTGCTGGGAGATGCGATACTGGAAGTCCTGAACCAGCTCCTCGATGCGGGAGTCGATCATGGCATCGGGGATCTCAGCCTTCATGTTGGAAACGACCTGGTCGATCAGATCGTTCTCGACCTTCTGGTCAGCCTGTTTCTCGTGGTTGGCCTGGATACCCTTGCGGATGGAATCCTTCAGCTCGTCCAGGGTGTCGTACTCGCTGACGTCCTTCGCGAAGTCGTCATCCAGCTCCGGCAGCTCCTTGTACTGGACCTCGTGCAGCTTGATCTTGAAGGTAGCGTCCTTGCCGGCCAGTTCTTCAGCCTGGTACTCCTCGGGGAACTTGACGTTGACATCGAAGTCCTCGCCAGCAGCATGGCCAACGACCTGCTCCTCGAAGCCGGGGATGAAAGAACCGCTGCCCAGCACCAGAGAGTAGTGCTCAGCCTTGCCGCCCTCGAAAGCAACGCCATCAACGAAGCCCTCGAAGTCGATGTCAACGGTGTCACCGTTCTCAGCAGCGCCCTCACGGGTCAGCAGACGGCCGTTGCGGTCCTGCATGCGCTTGATCTCGGCATCAACATCAGCCTCGTCAACAGTCTTGACATCTTTGTTGACGGTTAAACCGGCGTACTCGCCCAGTTCGACTTCGGGCTTGACGGCGACCTTGACCTTCAGGGTAGCGCCCTCCTCCTCGGACATGGAAACGACCTCGGCATCGGGACGGCCGACAACATCAATGTTGGCTTCCTTAACGGCAGCCTCGTAGTTCTCGGGGAACAGATCGTTGATGGCATCGTACTGGAACAGGTCCTTGCCGTACATCTTCTCGATCATAGCCTTAGGAGCCTTGCCCTTGCGGAAGCCGGGGATGGCGTACTTCTTGCCCTCGCGCTTGAAAGCGGCGTTGACGGCGGATTTGAAGGTCTCCGCGTCAATAGAGAACTGCAGTTCGACCATGCTCTTTTCGAGCTTTTCACAGGAAATCAGTTTCATTTATAAATTCCTCCAAAAATAAATGTACATAAAAATACAAGTTATTATAGCATGTTCCCGCCAAGAATACCAGCCCTGTTTTTAAAATTTTAACAATTCAGAGCCGATTTCCTAAAGAAAATTGCGGTTTTTCCACGCTTTATCCGATTTTATAGGGGCAAAACGCCAATCCATCGGCGGAAATCAGGCGGTAGGTAATGCCATCCACCGGGCCCTGGACTGCGTAACGGATCGATTTTCCGTGCAGGTGGCCATAATAACATTCAGTCACGCCGAACTCATGCAGCACGTCCACCAGCTCTTTGGCGCTGGCACCGGGATAGACCGGCGGGTAGTGCAGAAAAGCGATCTTGCGGGGCGTGTCCCCCGCTGCCTGCAGGGACATGCGCAGGCGGCCTGCCTCCCGCGCCATCAGCTTTTCACCCTGGGCGGCCACATCATCAAAGGGCCAGCCGCGGGTGCCGCAGAGGGCGGTATCGCCCAGAATGCAGGCGTTATTGTGCAGGATGTGCAGCGTGTCAAAGCCGGAATCTGCCAGGTATTTTTCCATCTTGCGGGTGGTGGTCCACCAGTAGTCGTGGTTGCCTTTCAGCAGCCATTTCTGGCCCGGCAGCTTCTGGATGTAGGCAAAGTCCGGCTTGGTATCGTTGAGGTTCATCGCCCAGCTGGTATCCCCCGCCAGCACCACGGTATCTTCGGGGCTGATGAGTTTGCGCCAGTTGGCTTCGAGTTTGGGCAGATACCCCTCCCAGCCGGGAAAAATATCCATGGGTTTATCTGCCCCTAAGGAGAGGTGCAGGTCTCCGATCACAAACAGGGCCATACACGCCCCCCTTTCGTAAAATTGCGGTAGTTCAGCGCAGCGCGGCAGCGCGGATCTCGGCAGGCTCGATGACGGTGTTGAAGCGCACCGGCAGCTTGTCCAGTTCGCGCAGGCTGGCCGGGGCTTCGGCACCGGTCTTGGCGGTCAGTGCGGCCATGGCGGCAAAGTCGCTCTCCGGGGCGGTCTCGCCCAGGGCGGCCAGCACATCCCGCGGGAACTTAAACGGGCTGGCGGTAGAGAGGACGACCATCGGGGCCTCGCTGCGGTTGGCCTCGGCCACATGGAAGGCCACGGCGGTGTGGGTGTCGCAGAGGTAGTCGTCACGCTCAAAGCGGGCACGGATCTCGGCGGCACCGGCAGCGTCATCGGCGTAACCGGCGGCGAAGTTTGCCTGAATTTTTGCCAGCGTTTCGGCATCCACGGTGTACTTGCCGGTAGCCGCCAGTTCCTGCATCCAGCCTTCGACCTTTTCGGCACTGCCGCTGGTGTGCAGCAGCAGACGCTCCAGGTTGGATGAGATCAGGATGTCCATGGACGGCGAGGCGGTCTTGTAGAAAGTACGGCGGGCATCGTAGGTGCCGGTCTTGATAAAGTCCGTCAGGACGTTATTCTTGTTGGATGCGCAGATCAGCTTGCCCACGGGCAGGCCCATCTGTTTGGCGTAGTAACCGGCCAGGATGTCGCCGAAGTTACCGGTGGGTACGCAGAAGTCAACGGGTTTGCCCCACTCGACTGCGCCCTGCTCCGCCAGGCGGAAGTAGGCGTAGAAGTAGTAGACGATCTGCGGTACCAGGCGGCCCCAGTTGATGGAGTTGGCGCTGGACAGGCGGATGTGGCGGGCTTCCAGTTCGGCAGCAACGGATTCATCTGCAAAGACGCGCTTTACGCCGGTCTGGGCATCATCAAAGTTGCCCTCCACGGCATAGACCTGGACGTTGCCGCCCTTCTGGGTAGCCATCTGCAGATGCTGGATCTCACTGGTGCCGGCGTTGGGATAGAACACCTCGATCTCGATGCCGTCCAGGTCCGCATAACCGGCCAGGGCAGCCTTGCCGGTATCACCGGAGGTCGCCACCAGAATGCGGGTGGTCTCGGTGCGGCCCAGGTTCTTTTTGGCCTCGACCAGCAGTTTCGGCATCAGCTGCAGGGCGTAGTCCTTGAACGCGCAGGTGGGGCCGTGCCACAGTTCCAGCGCGTAAACGCCATCGCTGACCTTGACGGTCTCGCCCGCCTTGCCGCCGAACGCCTCGCCATAAGTAGCGGCGGTGGCGTTGTGCAGGAAGTCGGCGCTGTAATCGGTCAGGAAGCCTTTGAGCACCTGCTCGGCCAGGGCCGGGTAGGACAGGGACTTCCAGCTTTCCAAATCTGCCTGGGGGAAGGATTCCGGCACAAATAGGCCGCTTTTGGGTGCCAAACCGCGCACGATCGCCTCGGACGAAGAAACACGGAGTGCGGAATCTCTGGTACTCTGAAACTGCATATCGAAAACCCTCCTATTTTTTTAGACCTTTATAAAACCTCTATATTCCAGCTTTTCAGCTGCACTGCATTGTGCGGCTGCAGGCTTGGCGAAGCGGCGCTTTTGCCCGGGGGACTTCCCGCATGGCAAGTGGGTGCGGGCGAACACTGTTCGCCCCTACAAAGCACTCTCCGACAGTCTGCGCGCAGCATAACACGGTACTGCCTTAGCATTGGAACGCATCCGGGATACAATGGATCTGCCAGGCATCGCCTGCGGGGGTAACTTCCACCACGTCAAAGCGGATACTGGCATCTGCATAAGGGCTGTGCTGCAGGTAGTATTGGGCCGCCAGAATCAGGCGGCGCTGTTTGCGGGCATCTACGGCCGCAGCCGGGGTATCCAGCATGCGGCCCGCCCGGGTCTTGACCTCGGCAAAGACGAGCTGACCATCCTTATATAAGATCAGGTCCAGCTCCCCCATGCGGGTGCGGTAGTTGTGGTTTAACAGCAGGTAGCCGCGTTTAATGTAATACTTGGCGGCCAGGGCCTCGCCTTTATGGCCGATGTCCTCAGTCATGCCAGTAGCCCTGCTTTTTTAAAAAGCTGCGGCGGTAAAAGGGCTGGATGCCGTACTGGGCGATCAGCTCATAGTGCAGCTTGGTGGGATAGCCTTTGTGTTTTGCCAGCTGGTACTGGGGGTATTGCTTGTCCAGTTCCAGCATATAGCGGTCACGGCTGACCTTGGCCAGGATGGATGCCGCTGCGATGGACGCGCTGTTGGCATCGCCCTTGACGACAGATTCCGCCGTCTGGGTAAGGCCGGGCGGGCAGCGGTTGCCATCGATGAGCACATGGTCCGGCTGGGGATTCAGCCCGGCCACGGCCTGCGCCATGCCATCCATGGTGGCCCAAAGGATGTTGCGCTCGTCAATTTCGGCGGGCGAGATGAAGATAATTTTATAGGCCAGGGCGCGGCGGGTGATCTCCTCAAACAGGGCATCCCGGCGCTTCTCGGTCAGCTTTTTGGAGTCGTTGACCCCCTCGATGGGGTCGTTGGGGTCAAGGATGACAGCGGCACAGCAGACCGGCCCGCACAAGGGGCCGCGGCCCGCTTCATCCACGCCGCAGATGATGCCGTGGGCGGTGCGCTTTTCGGCATCAAAGGCGTAGAGGGCTTCGCTGGACGGTTTAGTCTTCGTTGTCCGTGAAGTCCGGGTCGTCTTCGGGGAAGTCGTCGGCGGCATAATCGTCCACCTCCTCTGCGGTGTCGCGGTGGGGCGGGCGCTCCAGCGAGAGGCGGCCCCACTTGCTGGCGCGGAACTCCCCTACCAGCATCTTGGCGGCGCGCTCGGTGTCCACTTCGCCGCCGGAGATCAGCATGCCGCGCTTGGCACCGATGGCCTGCAAAAGGTCATAGGGCGGCAGTTCCAGGGCGCTTTCGTCCAGCTTGTAGCGGGCCAGCAGCTGTTCCGGGTAGATGCCCCGCACACTGGAAAGCAGGCCGCAGGCCAGTTCCTCAATGTCCAGGATATCGTCACGGATGGAGCCGATGAAGGCAAGGTTCGAGGCCGTTTCCAGCGAGTCGAACTTCTTCCACAACACACCGGGCATGTCCATTAGGTCGAAGTTATCGACAGAGATCCACTGCTTGCCACGGGTAACACCGGGCTTATTGGCCGCTTTGGCGCGGGTGGTACCGGCAAAGGAGTTGATAAAGGTGGACTTGCCCACGTTGGGGATGCCTACCACCATCACGCGGACGGCGGCACCCACCATGCCGCGGTTGCGGCGGCGGGCCATCAGGGCAGAAAGCTCTTTTTCGATGGGGCCTTTGGCGGCGGTGGCACGGCCGCGCTGCTTGGAGTCCATGGCGAGACACCCGGCACCGGCGCTTTTAAAGTAGGCCAGCCATTGCTTGGTGATCTCGGGGTCGGCCAAATCGGCCTTATTGAGGATGTACAGGTGGGGCTTGCCCGCCGTGATCCGCTCGATCTCGGGGTTCAGGCTGGAAAGCGGGATACGCGCATCGAGGATCTGCAAAACGCAGTCTACGTTGCGGATCTCTTTTTCCATCAGGCGCAGGGTCTTGGTCATGTGACCGGGGAACCACTGGATCTGACGGCTGTTGATGATGTCACTCTGGCTCATTGCACAGCTCCTATTTTACTGAAAGGCAGGATGCGCCACAGGGCTGTGCCCAGGATGTCCCGCGTGTCAACGCAGCCAATATCGGTGCTGCGGCTGTCTTTGGACCCGTTGCGGTTATCGCCCATCAGAAACAGGCAGTTGTCCGGCACGGTCAAGGGGAAATCCATCCCCTCGTAGGTATACGTAGGCTCGGCGGTGTAGGGCTCATCCAAGGCTTCGCCGTTGCGGTAAACGATACCGGCGGCAAAGTCAATATCGATGGTGTCCCCCGCTTTGCCGATGACCCGCTTGACCAGCGGCTTGCCATACGGGATGTAGCTGTCCACGATGACAACGTCACCGTAATCGGGGTTGGTCAGCGGTGTCATCAGCAGACGCTCGCCGTTGAGCAGCGTAGGCTGCATCGAGTGGCCGTCCACCTGCACGACCCGCACACAGAAAGTGAATACCAGTGCAATAACTGCCACGGCCACGGCGAGGGCATCATACCATTCTAAAATGTCTTTATTGCGTTTATAGCGGTCTTTAAAGGGCATTGCCATGGACTGCCACCCTCCTTAGATGCAAAAATACGAAAAAAGGGAGAACGCCAACCGTCCTCCCCTTTTTTGCAGTATGCTCAGATGCGTGCCTTGACCTTGGCGGCCTTGCCGGTGCGCTCGCGCAGGTAGAAAAGCTTCGCACGACGGACCTTGCCGCGGCGAATGACCTCGACCTTCTCAACGAACGGGCTGTTGACCGGGAACACACGCTCAACGCCGACACCGTAGGAAGTACGGCGGACGGTGAAAGTCTCAGCGATTCCGCCATGCTTCTTAGCAATAACGGTACCCTCGAAAGCCTGGATACGCTCCTTGTCGCCTTCCTTGATGCGGACGGAGACGCGAACGGTGTCGCCGACTTCGAACTGGGGCTTGTTCTCTTTGATCATACCCTCGGTAAAATGCTTGATTGCGTCCATGTTATGAATTCCTCCATGTTTTTGCGACGTTCATACACGAATGTTTCGTCAGAGGACCGCCTGTATAATGATTTGTCATTATCCCGCCGATGGCTCGGCGGCACTAACGCTTTAGTATTATAGCATCTTGGCGGTGGTTTGGCAAGTGGTTTTAGACAAATAATCCAGCAAAAATTCAGCTAAAACGCAGATTTCTTGCCGCTTTTCTATTACTCCGTCAACGGAGGCTCTCTCCCTCCGGCGCTTCGCGCCACCTCCCTCGCAGAGGGAGGCAAAGCGATGGCCGCACAGTTACTCAAAATCCACGCCCGATTTGTTGTACAGATGGGTGCGCAGCACACGGCACTGCCAGATGGGTGCGCCACCGTGCTGCTGCAAAAAATCCATCAGCAGCGAGGGGTTCAGGTTTAGTGCTTCGCCGCTGCCGCAGGGCAGCTTGACCGAAAACTCGATGTTGTCCCCCGCCTCCTCGCAGTCGATGCGGGGCAGGTACTGCTTGAGGTCCAGCGTTTTCTGGCCGCGCTTGGTCTTTTTGGTGACCTCGGCCTGTTCGGCGTTGTTGTAGGCTTCAATGGCAGACATACCGCTCTTGGGCATCGTGACGGCGTAGACAGCCGTTTCGATCTCGGCGACCTTTTCCACTGCCGGGGCCACCTTGGTGATGACGATGCCACGGGGCATCAGGGGCTGCAGGGCGTTGCGCCAAATCTCGCCGTCAATGGTCTCCTGCTCGGTCTTGACCTCGCAGCTTTCGCACAGGCTCTCCTGCCCCAGGGACAGCGGGCAGGAAAAGGACAGGTAGATGTGCGGGTTATAGCCTTGGGTGTAATACACCGGCAGGTCGCTCATTTTCAAGATGCGGTGGAACACGCGCTGCAGGTCCAGCAGCGAGATGTAGGCGGCTTCCCCGCATTTCTCAAAGAAGATTCTTACTGTAGTCAAAGCAGGGACCTCCGATCAGTTTATTGGCACCGCAGGCACTGCACTGGCGGTTGCAGGGCTGGGTCGTCTGGGCGGCCAGCGCCTTATTGTACTCCCGCACCAGGTGGGCCTTGGTGACACCTACGTCCAGGTGGTCCCAGGGCGTGACCTCGTCCAGGCCGATAGTGCGGTAGTTGTAGAAGTCCGGGTCGATGCCGCAGGCGGCAAAAGCTTCCATCCAGCGGCCATAGTCAAAGTATTCTTCCCAGGTGTCAAAGAACGCGCCGTTATTAAAGGCAGTCTCGATGACCTTGCCCAGGCGGCGGTCACCCTTGGCGAAAACGCCTTCCAGCACACTGGTGGCACTGTCGTGGTAGTTGACCTTGATCTTGCGGGAATGCACACAGCTAAGCAGATATTGCTGCTTTTCCCGCAGCTGCTCGCGGCGGTCCTGGGCGCAGAACTGGAACGGCGTGTCCGGCTTGGGCACGAAACAGGCCACGCTGATGGTGACCTGAACGCCCTTGCCTTTCGGGCGGTCGGGGATCTTGTAGAACAGGTCGACCACCTGCTGGGCAGTGTCGGCAATGCCCTTGATGTCCTCCAGCGTCTCGGTGGGCAGGCCCATCATGAAGTAGAGTTTGACCGAGGTGTAGCCCTCGGAGAAGGCAATGCGGCAGCCGCGCTCGATCTGGTCCCAGGTGACGTTTTTGTTGATGACATCCCGCAGACGCTGGGTGCCGGCCTCGGCCGCAAAGGTCAGGCCGCTCTTGCGCACCTTGGTGGTTTTTTCCACCAGCGACTGCGAGAAGTTGTCCACGCGCAGCGAGGGCAGCGACAGGCTGACGTGGTCCGCCTCGGCCCAGCTGTTCAGCTCGTCCAGGATATCCTCCAACCGGGAGTGGTCGGAGGTGGAAAGGCTGGACAGGCTCAACTCGTCATAGCCGGTGTTGCGGCAAAGCTGGCGGGCGCTCTCGCTGATAAGCTTGGGGCTGCGCTCCCGGAACGGACGGTACAGCTGGCCCGCCTGGCAGAAGCGGCAGCCGCGCACACAGCCGCGCAGCACTTCCACGCAGGCGCGGTCCTGCACAGCACCCACCAGCGGCACCACAAAGTTTTTGGGCGGCTCGTAGTCGTCCATATTCTTGACGATGGCCTTGGTCACGCGCTCCGGCACACCGGGGTGGTTGGGCTTGACGCTCTCGATGCGGCCATCTTCTTTATACGTAACATCGTAGAAAGACGGGATGTACACGCCGGGGATCTTGGCCATTTCCAGCAGCAGCTGTTCTTTGGTCCAACCCTGCTTTTTGCCCTGCTCCACAGCGGCGCAGATATCCTGCAGCATCTGTTCGCCCTCGCCCAGCTGCATGACATCGAAGAAATCCGCCATCGGCTCGGCATTGCAGACGCAGGGGCCGCCCGCGATGATGAGCGGCCAGCTGCCGTCACGGTCAGCAGCCCGCAGCGGGATGCCCGACAAGCGCAGCATAGCCAGGATATTGGTGTAGCAGAGTTCGTATTCCAGCGAGAAGCCGATGATATCAAAATCCGTCAGCGGGTCCTTGCTTTCCAGGCAGTAGAGCGGAATGTCCAGGCGCTCCATCTGCTCTTTCATGTCAGTCCAGGGCATGAAGGCGCGCTCGCACCACCAGTTTTCGTGGCGGTTCAGGATATCGTACAAGATCTTCTCGCCCAAAAAGGACATGCCGATCTCGTAGGTATCCGGGAAGCAGAACGCCATGCGGACATCCACTTTGTCTTTATCTTTGTACACGCTGCCCGGCTCGCCGCCGGTGTAGCGGCCCGGTTTTTGCACCAGGCTCAGGGCTTCTTTAAATTTGGGAGAAAATTCCGCCATTATGGTGAACCATCCTTGTGGGGCTGTGCCCCTGTTTTACCTGTATTGTACCCGATTTAGCCTGCAATTGCAAGGCGGGCACAAAAAAGGCATGCTGTATCGCAAAACACAGCATGCCTTATTCTGCATGTTAGATCTGAATGCTCAGATTAGCCCTTGATGGCAGCAGCAACTTCAGCAGCGAAGTCCTCGTTGCGCTTCTCCAGGCCCTCACCCTTGGTGAAGTGAGTGTAAGCAGCGATGGAGATCTCGCCGCCCAGAGCCTTAGCGGTGTCAGCAACATACTTCTTGACATCGATGCCGCCGTCCTTGATGAAGGCCTGATCGACCAGGCAGCTCTCCTTGTAGAACTTGCCCAGCTTGCCGACAGCCATCTTCTCTTTGATAGCATCGGGCTTGTTGGCGGTCTTGGGATCGTTAGCCATCTGGGCCAGAACGATCTCTTTCTCCTTAGCCAGAACATCAGCCGGAACATCGGACTCGTTCAGGTAGCTGGGGTTAGCAGCAGCGATCTGCATAGCAATGTCCTTGCCGAAAGCAGCGAACTCAGCCTTAGCAGCAACCTCATCGCTGGTCTCGAACTTGACGATGACACCGTGGGTGCCGCCGCCATGGACGTAAGCAGCGCAGTGACCCTCGTAGCGGGCAAAACGGCGAACTTTGATGTTCTCCTTGATGACCAGGATCAGAGCCTTCAGGGCATCGTCAACGGTGCCCTCGCCCATCTTGCAAGCCATCAGGGCCTCAACATCGGCGGGGTTCTCGTCAGCAACAACCTTAGCCAGGTTCTTGGTGAACTCAACGAACTTATCGTTCTTGGCAACGAAGTCAGTCTCAGCGTTGACCTCAACGACAACAGCGCAGTTGTCGAAAGAAACGGCGTAGACCATGCCCTCGGCGGCGATACGGCCAGCCTTCTTGTTGGCAGCAGCCAGGCCCTGCTCGCGCAGGATCTCGATTGCCTTCTCGAAGTCGCCGTCAGCCTGGGTCAGAGCCTTTTTGCACTCCATCATGCCGCAGTCGGTCTGCTTACGCAGTTCCATAACGTCTTTTGCAGAAATAGCCATAATCTCTCTTGTCCTTTCTGTCTTATACTAATAGGTGTTCCGGGTACGCGGGGATCAGGCCTCGGTCTTTTCCTCAGCGGCAGGAGCCTCCTGGACACCCTGCTTGCCTTCCAGAACAGCGCTGGCCATAGCGCCGGAGATCAGCTTGACAGCGCGGATAGCGTCGTCGTTGCCGGGGATCACGTAATCGATCTCATCGGGATCGCAGTTGGTATCAACGATAGCAACGATGGGGATGTTCAGCTTGCGGGCCTCGGAGACAGCGATGCGCTCCTTGTGGGGGTCAACAATGAACATAGCCTTCGGCAGGGTCTTCATGTTCTTAACGCCGCCCAGGTACTTGTCCAGCTTCTCCATCTCGAGCTCGAGCTTGACAACTTCCTTCTTGGGCAGCAGATCGAAGGTGCCATCGGCCTGCATGGTCTTGAGCTGCTCCATACGATCGATGCGCTTACGGATGGTGCGGAAGTTGGTCATCATGCCGCCCAGCCAGCGAGCGTTGACATAGTGCATGCCGCAGCGGGTAGCCTCGTCACGGATGGAATCCTGAGCCTGCTTCTTGGTGCCGACGAACAGGATCTCACCGCCCTGAGCAGCGGTGTCGCGCACGAAGTTGTAAGCCTCATCCAGCTTCTTCACGGTCTTCTGCAGGTCGATGATGTAGATGCCGTTGCGCTCGGTGAAGATGTACTTAGCCATCTTGGGGTTCCAACGACGGGTCTGGTGACCGAAGTGGACACCTGCTTCGAGAAGCTGTTTCATAGATACGACTGCCATAGTAAAAAATCCTCCAATAAATTTAGTTTTACCCTCCGCATGGCGTTTTATGTTTTCTAACGCTTTAACGAAAAAAGCGCACAAAAAAACAACGCAATGCGTGTGTATTGCCGTAGTATAATACCACAAGCCCGCGCAAATTGCAAGTGTTTTTTGCAATTTTGTGCGGGCTTGTGCGAATTATTTAAGGTTGGCGGTATCAGATGGAGATGGCGTTGGCGATCTCGATCATATCGCGGTCGATGGTCTTGTGCATCGACAGGGCCACGTTGACATCGTAGTCCACGATCTTATCGCCGGAGACGGCGACAACGCGGTTGTAGATGCCCTTGGACAGCAGATCGATGGCATGGTAGCCCATCAGAGAAGCGTTGACGCGGTCACGCACCGTGGGAGAACCGCCGCGCTGGATGTGGCCCAGAACGGTAGCGCGGGAGTCGACACCGGTAGCGGCCTGGATCTGGTTTGCCAGCTCCTGGGCACCGATGACACCCTCGGACACGATGATGATGAAGTGCTTCTTGCCGGTGACCTGGGTCTGGCGCATGCGCTGCAGGATGTCGCGCTCGAAGTCGAACGGGATCTCGGGCAGCAGAACGGCGACAGCACCGGTGGCGATGCCAACGTTCAGGGCGATATAACCGGCGTGGTGGCCCATGACCTCGACAACGCTGCAGCGGTCGTGGCTCTGGGTGGTGTCGCGCAGTTTATCGATGGCCTCGACAGCGGTGTTCATGGCCGTGTCATAGCCGATGGTGTACTCACTGCAGGCGATATCATTATCGATGGTGCCGGGCAGGCCGATGCAGGGAATGCCCTGGTTTGCCAGTGCGCGGGCACCCATGAAGGAGCCATCGCCGCCGATGACGACCAGTGCATCAATGCCCAGCTCTTTGCAGCGGGCAAGACCCTTGGCCTGGCCTTCCTGGGTCTTGAACTCCAGGCAGCGGGCCGTATAGAGGATCGTACCGCCGCGGTGGATGATCTCCGATACGCTGCGGACGTTCATTTCGTAAACTTCACCATTGATCAGGCCGTTGTAACCGCGCTGGATGCCCATCATGCGGTAGCCTTTGCTGATGCCAGCGCGAACGATTGCGCGAACAGCGGCATTCATGCCGGGGGCGTCACCGCCGCTGGTCAGAACACCGATGGTTTTAATTTCCTTAGCCATAAAACAAGCCCCTCCTATTTTGGGCACATTGCGCCACATTGCCAGAAGCTAGAATAAATTTTTAACAATCTCTGTGACGTATCCATTATAGCACAACTATCACGTCTAGATTATGGACAATTCTTGCAAAGTGCATGGATTTATTTTGCATTTTGTTCAGCCATCTGAACTTTTACATGGTCTTTACCTAAAATACGCTCCAATTCGGCGCGCAGCAGCGGATCATCCTTGATGGCCATATGGCGGGCCAGCACCTTTTGGCCGGTGTCCGCAAAGCGGAAATAGACCTTGACGGTGCCGCCGTCAAAGATGTTGCACAGCAGGTTTTCCACCTTGTGCATCTCCGGGCCCTGGCGGCTGGGCACCGTCAGGAAATAGCCGGTGGCTTCTCCCCCGCTGGTCTCGCGGCGGACTTTTTCCACACGGTTTTTGCCGAAACTCTGATTCGGGTCGTAGTGCTCGATTGGCTGCACACCCTCCACGATCAGGCGGGCGGCTTCTTCCTCTTTGACAGAGACACGGCCGTTGGCGACCACAACTGCATTCTCCTGCAGGGCGGCGCGGCACTCGGCCAGGACGCGCGGGAAGATCAGCAGTTCCATCGTACCAGTCAGATCCTCCACGGTGGTAAAGGCCATCAGCGTGTTGGACTTGGTGGTCATGATCTTATTTTTGACGACCGTGCAAAGAATTGTAACGTTCTGGTTGTCAAAACGCTTGGCATCCTCGCCCTGTAGATCGGCAATGGTGCAGGTGGAGATCTGGCTGATCTGGGTGCGGTAGGCATCCAGCGGGTGGCCGGACAGGTAGAGGCCGGAGACCTCTTTTTCCATTTTGAGCAGTTCGCTGGCGGGATATTCCGGCGTGTTGGGGATCTTGTAATCGCTGGCAGCCTGCTCCTGTTCCCCGCCCATCATGCCGAAAAGATCCATCTGGCCTTCCAGGTTCTGGCGGGCATCGGTCTCAACGCTTTTCAGGATGCCCTCGGCGCTGTCGATCATCGCACGGCGGCTGGGTTCCAACGCATCGAAGGAGCCTGCCTTGACGAGGTTTTCCAACGCGCGGCGGTTCAGTTCGTTGCCGTGCAGCCGCTTGCAAAAATCGTACAGGCTGCGGTAGGGGCGGTCTTTGCGCTCCTTGACCACCGAATCGATGAGGTTGCGGCCCACGCTCTTGACGGCATTCAGGCCGAAGCGGATGCTGTCACCGTCCACGGTGAAGCCGCCGCGGGAAACGTTGATATCCGGCGGCAGGACCTTGATGCCCAGGCGCTGGCACTCGGAGGTATACTCGATGACTTTGGACGTATTATCGAGCACACTGGTCAGCAGGGCGGCCATAAACTCGTGGGGGTAATGGCACTTGAGGTAGGCCGTCTGGAACGCCACGTAGGCATAGCAGGCCGCGTGGGATTTATTGAAGGCGTAGGAGGCAAAACTGATCATATCATCGTAGATCTGGTTTGCTACGCTTTCGGGGATGCCGTTTTTGACACAGCCCGCGCACTCCTTGCCCGGCTCGGTGCAGCCATGGACAAAATGTTCGCGCTCGGCCTCCATGACTTTGAGTTTTTTCTTACTCATGGCACGGCGGACGTTATCGGCCTGGCCGAAGCTGAAGCCTGCCAACTCGCGGCAGATCTGCATGACCTGCTCCTGATAAATGACAACGCCGTTGGTCACATCCACGATATGGGCCATCTGCGGGGTCTGGTACACGACCTTGGACGGGTCCTTTCTGTTGCGCAGATAGGTCGGGATGGAATCCATGGGACCGGGGCGGTAGAGTGAGATCAGGGCGATGACATCTTCGAGGTTTTTCGGGCGCATGCTCATCAGCACCTGGGTCATGCCGGTAGATTCAAGCTGGAAGATGCCCATCGTCTCGCCGCGGGTCAGCATCTCGTAGGTGGCGGGATCATCGTAGTCGATGTTCGCCACCCGGAAATCCGGGTCCTTAGTGTGGCGGACAGCCATCTCGGTATCATGGATGACGGTCAGGGTGCGCAGGCCCAGGAAGTCCATCTTGAGCAGGCCCAGACGCTCGATCTCCACCATGTTGAACTGGGTGACCGGCAGGCCATCGTTGGTGGACAGCGGCACGTACTCGGTGGCCGGTTCACGGGTAATGACAACGCCTGCGGCGTGGGTGGAGGCATGGCGGGGCATGCCCTCGACCTTTAACGAAGTATCGATCAGTTCGTGGACCTGGCTGTCGCTGTCGTACAGCGCTTTCAGGTCGGGGCTGACCTCCAGCGCCTTTTTCAGCGTCATCTTCAGTTCCATGGGGATCAGTTTCGCCACGCGGTCCACATCCTGGTAGGGCATGCCCATGACGCGGCCCACATCGCGCACGGCGGCGCGGGCGGCCATCGTACCAAAGGTGACGATCTGGGCGACGTGGTCGCGGCCGTACTTTTCGTTGACGTAATCGATGACTTCCTGGCGGCGCTCGTAGCAGAAGTCGACATCGAAGTCGGGCATCGAGACACGTTCGGGGTTCAGGAAACGTTCAAAGATGAGGTTATAGCGGATGGGGTCGATATCGGTGATGCCGACACAGTAGGCCGCCAGGCTGCCCGCGCCGGAACCACGGCCGGGGCCTACCGGGATATCCCGGCTTTTGGCGTAGTTGATAAAGTCGTAGACGATGAGGTAGTAGTTGGTGTAGCCCATCGTCTTGACAACGTTGATCTCGTAGGAAAGGCGCTCTTTCAGCGCGTCCGTGACCTTGCCGGGGTAGCGGCGTTCCAGGCCCTCCCAGCAAAGCTTCTCGAAGTATGCCTGGTTTTCCATGCCATCGGGAGCTTTGAAATAAGGCAGCTTGGTTTCGCCGAAGGTGAACTCAAAATTGCACTGCTCTGCGATTTTATTGGTGTTCTCGCAGGCTTCCGGCGCCATCGAAAAGAGGTCGTACATCTCATCGGTGCTTTTGAGGTAGAACTCGTCCGTCTGGAACTCCATGCGGTCGGCATCGGCGATGGTCTTGCCGGTCTGGATGCAAAGCAGAATGCTCTGCATCTTGGCATCCTCTTTGGTGATGTAGTGGGCATCGTTGGTGGCGACCATGGGGATGCCGGTCTCCCGCGCCAGGCGGATCAGCTGGGGCAGCACAACCTGGTCCTCCTCCAGGCCGTGGTCCTGCAATTCAATATAATAGTTTCCCTCGCCGAACAGGTCGCGGTAGTAGAGCGCCGCCTGCTTCGCGCGCTCGTAGTCCCCTGCCAGGATCGCCTGGGGGATCTCGCCCGCCAGGCAGGCGGACAGGCAGATCAGCCCCTCGTGGTACTGTTCCAGCAGGTCCTTATCGATGCGGGGCTTGGAGTAGAAACCCTCGGTAAAGCCGGCGGAGACCATCTTGATCAGGTTTTTGTAGCCCGTCTCGTTTTTGCACAGCAAAATCAGGTGGTTGTTGCCATCGATACGGTTGACCTTATCAAAGCGGGTGCGGGTCGCTACATAGACCTCGCAGCCAATGATGGGCTTGATGCCTGCCGCCTTGGCGGCATCAAAAAACGCCACACAGCCGTACATAACGCCGTGGTCAGTGATGGCGCAGGCCGTCTGCCCCATCGCCTTGATATGGTCAAACAGGCGGTCAATGCGGCAGGCACCGTCCAGCAGGCTGTACTCGGTATGCACATGCAGGTGGGTAAATTGTCTTTGGGTGGTTTCAGGCATGGTCAATGTTCCTTAGCGTTCTCGGGCGTTTCCGGGGTGGTCTCGTCCAGGCGGCGGGCGGCCTCCTGGATGCGCTTTAAGCGGTGGGACAGCCCCGCTTTGCTGACGGGCGGATCGAACTTCTGGGCCAGCTTGGCAAGCGGCAGGTCGGGATACTGCATCCGCAGTTTGGCGGTCAGGCGCAGGTTTTCCGGCAGGGTGCTCATGGCACCGGCGGCCTGCAGCTTTTCAATGGCCAGCTGCACCTGCACGGCGGCCTGGACGCTTTTGCCCAGGTTCGCGGTCTCGCAGTTGGAAAGGCGGTTGGTTTTGTTGCGCATATCGTTGTACATACGCTGGTCCATGATGCGCATGGCAGCGTTGCCCGCGCCCATGAAAGTGAGCAGATCCTCGATATGGTCGGCCGATTTGATGTAGACCGTGTTGGCCCCCTTGCGCAGGGCGCGGTGGGGGTTGAAGTCATGCTCGGCCAGCATGGCTTCCAGCTGCTGGGAGAGGTAGTGCCGGGTGGAGAGGAATTCCAGGTTATAGCTTTTCTCCGGGTCGGTCATCGTGCCGCAGCAGAGAAATGCCGTGGCGATGAAGGACTGCACACAGTGCTGGCACTTGAAGTTTTCCGGCCGGATGCGCAGGGTCGGCTCCTTGCCGGTGTGGCCGAACAGGTCCAGCAAACGCTCGACTTCCACCACATCCTTGACGCTGAACTCAAACACCGGGCCGGTGGGGCGCTCCTTACGCAGGACATCCCCCCGGATGCCGCAGCGGCGGTACAGCTTTTGGGCAAAAGTGGCTACGCCCTCATTCTCGGTCTGCAGAACGATGCCGCGGTCATCGAAGTATTTACCAAAACAGGCCACCGCATAGGCGGCGGCCACGGAGCAACAGGGTTTGGAGATCCTATGGCGCAGGATCTCATTTTTTACATCTTGTGAGAAGCTCATAAAACTCCTGATAAAGCGTAAATTTTATCGTATTATAAGGTGCGCTTGGCATCGCGGTGCTGCACACTGGGTTCGTAGCCCAGTTTTTCGCAGAACTCGCCGATTTTACGCGCAAAAGTGATGGAACGGTGCTTGCCGCCGGTGCAGCCTACCGCGATCATCAGCTGGCTTTTGCCCTCCTTGACGTAGAGCGGCAGGGCGTATTCCAGCATGCTTTCGTAACGGCGCAGCAGTTCCTGGGACTCGGGGGCAGCCATGACGTAATCCACCACTTCCTGATCCATACCGGTCAGGTTTTTCAGTTCCGGCACGTAGAACGGGTTGGGCAGGCAGCGGACATCCAGCACAAGGTCTGCCTCCTGCGGCAGGCCGTACTTAAAACCGAAAGACACCACCGTGAGGGCCATCGGGCTTTCACCGTGGTCCAAAAACAGGCTGCACACCCGCTCCTTGTTCTGGGCGGTGCTGAGCAGCGAAGTATCAATGACATACTGCGCCCGCGCCCGCAGCGGCTGCAGCAGGCGGCGCTCCCGGGCGATGGCCTCGGTGATGGGCACTTTTTCGCTGATGGTGATGGGGTGCTGGCGGCGGGTCTCCTTATAGCGGCGCTGGATAACCGCATCGTTGGCATCGAGGAAAAGGATCTCGTACTCAAACTGGCGGGCATCCAGGTCGGAAAGTGCCTGCTCCAGCTGCTCGCTGCTGCGCACACCGCGCACGTCCATCACAACGGCTACGCGGTTCAGCTGGTTTTCGCCCTGCAGGGCAAAGTCCACGATACGGGGCAGCAATGCCAGCGGAATATTATCGATGCAGAAAAAACCAATGTCCTCCAGCGCGTTGACGGCCATCGATTTGCCCGCGCCGGACAGGCCCGTTACGATCACAAATTTCATGCGTACTCCCCCACCTTTATTTTACTACGCGGATCTCCCGCTCCAGCGTATAGCCGGTTTTTTGCAGCACAATGGCCTTGACCTGGCCGGTCAGGCTGACCACATCGGCGCAGGTCGCACCGCCGCGGTTGATGACAAAGCCGCAGTGCTTCTCGCTGATCTGGGCACCGCCCACGGTAAAACCCCGCAGGCCGCAGTCCTCGATCAGCTTGCCCGCAAAGGCCCCCTGGGGGCGCTTAAACGTACTGCCCGCGCTGGGCCATTCCAGTGGCTGTTTGTCTTTGCGGCGCTGCAGATAGTCCTGCATTTCCGCCAGAATGGCGGCGCTGTCGCCTGGGCGCAGACGCACCGTGGCCGAAAGCACACACCAATCGGGGTGCTGCTCAAACAGGCTGGTGCGGTAGCCCAGGGCCAATTCTGCGGCGGGCAGTGTGCGCTCGTTGAGGTCACTGTCCAAAAAGGTCACGCTTTCCAGCACGTCCTTCATCTCGCCGCCGTAGGCACCGGCGTTCATGTAAACAGCCCCGCCGATGGTGCCGGGGATGCCGCAGGCAAAGGCCAGTCCCGCAAGGCCCTGCTGCTGGGCAAAGGCACAAAGCCGCCCCAGCGTAAGGCCCGCGCCTGCCGCAAGGCGGGTGGAACCATCCGGCTGCGGTTCGGCCGTGGGGCCGAAGTTCAGCCCGCGCAGATCGATGACTGCACCGTCATAGCCCTCATCCGCAAACAGCGTGTTGGAGCCGTTGCCCAAAAGGTAGGTGCGCACACCGTTTTCCCGGTAGAGCGCCAGCGTACGGCGCAGCTGCTCCACGTTTTTCGGTGTACACCAAAACACCGCCGGGCCGCCGATCTGGAACGTGGTATGGGCGGCCAAAGGCTCCTGCTGGGCAAACGGCAGGGCACTTTCCTGCAAGGCGTGGCACAGAGTTTCAATCGTTTGCTGCTGCATGGTTCCTCCCGGTTCGATGGTGAAAATAAATCAGATAGAATTTTCCAGGGCCGCAGCACCGATGACACCGGCATCATTGTGCAGGGTGCAGGCAACGATCTTGGGGAAGCGGCCACTGGTGATGTTCTTGGTCTCGTTCTCGGCATAGGCGCGGACGGGGGCCAGCAGGGTCTCGCCCTGGTTGGAAACACCGCCGCCGATGCAGATGATCTCCGCCTCAAAGGTGTTGATGACGTTGGCGATGCCGACACCGACATACTCGATCCAACTGTCCACAACGGACTTTGCCACGGCATCGCCCTTGGCGGCAGCATCGAAAGACAGCTTGGCGTTGACATGGTCGATATCGGGGGTCATCTTCCACATGATGGTCTCTTTATGGGCCTGCATGGCGGCCTTGGTCTCGCGGGTCAGGGCGCTGGCGGAGGCGTAACGCTCCCAGCAGCCTTTGCGGCCGCAGGTACACTGGATGCCGTCCTTTACAATGACGTTATGACCCATCTCACCGGCGGCAAAGTTGAAGCCGCGCAGGATCTTGCCGCCCAGGATGATGCCGCTGCCGATGCCGGTGCCCAGGGTGATGACGACAGCATCCTTGTAGCCCTTGGCACCGCCTGCGATGTACTCGCCGTAAGCGGCGGCGTTGGCATCGTTCTCAACATAGACCTTGCAGCCCAGCATGGCTTCCAGGTCGGGGCCGAGGTTCCAGTCATAGTAGCCGAAGTTGGTGTTGAAGCCCACAAAGCCGGTGGTAAAGTTGACGCTGCCCGGGGTGCCGATGCCTACATATTTTACGTCAGTGAAATCGACCTTATTCTCCTTGGCAACGGTGCGGCACAGGTCGGCCATGGCCTTTTCCAGGTCCTCGGCCGGGCGCGGCAGGCGGGTGGCCCAAGTGGTCTTGCCGATGATCGTATAGTTCTCATCCACCAGGCCGGCGGTCATGGTGGTGCCGCCCAGATCGATACCAATCGTGTACTTGCTCATACTAAGATTCCTCCAACTTCTTCCGCACAGGCTTTGCCGTGCAATTTTAATTCTGCTGCGAGATTTGCAGTGGTTGCATTTACGATCAGCTCCTCGGGGAAGTGCATCTCCTCCAGCATGCCGTAGAGGGCCTGTAAGCCGTGGCGCAGCTGCCAGGTGCTGTGGGCATCACTGTCCACGGCGATATGGCAGCCGTTTTGCAGGCAGGCGGCCAGCAGGGCTTTCATGTTGGGGATGCCGTCCTTGCGGACGTTGAACGAGTTGCCGTTGAGTTCCACGACCTTATGGTTGGCAGCAAACGCCTTGGTCACCAGGTCGTAATCATAGCGGTAGTTTTCCTGCTCGGAGTGGCCGATGCAGTCCACGTAGGGGTTTTCGGCCACAGCCAGCCAGATGCGGTTGGCCTCCTTGCGGGTCAGCAGGCCCGGCACACAGGGGCTGTGGATGGATGCGACCACCCAATCCTGCCAGGCCAGAATGCGCGGCGGCAGGTCCAGATGACCTTTGGTATCCACCACATTGGCCTCGGCCCCATAGAGCATGACCACGCCATCGATGGTGCGGGGCAAGGCGGTGGGATTCTCGAAATGCCAGCGGTGCGGCGCATCGGGCATGGCGGGCGCGTGGTCGGTGATAGCAAGGGCTTTGTAGCCGCAGTCTTTGGCGGCGGCCGCCATCTCGTTTAAGGTCTGGAATGCGTGGGTGGCGCACAGGGTGTGGGTGTGCAGGTCTGCGATCATGTGCATGAAACGGTGTTCCTTCTTTGCTTTTGGGAATTATTTGAGGTTGGCATCGTCGTTCAGGCCCAGCTGCTTCAGCAGTTCCTTGGCGGCGTTGTAGCCCATCTCTTTCTGGCGGTTGTTGATTGCCGCCGTCTCGATGATGACGGCCAGGTTACGGCCGGGCATGACGGGGATCAGCATCTTGGGCACCTTGACACCGAGAATGTCGGTGTACTCGGTCTCCAGACCGGTGCGGTCGTAGTTTTTGGTGCGGTCCCAGGGTTCCAGCTGGATGACCATCTCGACCTCTACGCTGGAACGCACCGAGCCGATGCCGAACACACGGGCCACGTTGACGATGCCGATGCCGCGCAGCTCGATAAAATGGCGGATGTTTTCCGGCGCGGTGCCCAGGATCTGCTTGTAGGAGATGCGGCGCAGTTCCACCGCGTCATCGGCGATAAGACGGTGACCGCGCTTGACCAGCTCGATTGCGGTCTCGCTTTTGCCAACACCGGAGTCACCCAGGATCAGGATGCCCTCGCCGTAAACTTCCACCAGCACACCGTGGCGGGTGATGCGGGGGGCCAGTTCTTTATTCAGCGTGGTGATGAGCATGCCCATCAGGGCGGAGGTCATCTCGGTGGACATGAGCAGCGGCACACCGTACTGTTTGGCGAATTGCATCATCTCGGAAAGCGGCTGCATGCCGCGGGTCAGGATGACAGCGGGCGGCTGGAAAGAAAACAGCTTTTCCAGGTGGGTGTTGCGCAGCGAGGTGGACAGTTCTTCCAGATAAGACATCTCGGTCAGGCCGATGATCTGGACGCGCTTATTATCAAAATTTTCGTAGTAACCGGCCAGCAGAATGCCCGGACGGTACACTTCGGTCGCGGTGACCATGACCTTTTCCAGTTCGCAGGGGGTATAGGCGACGGTCAGATTGGCTTCTTCCGCCAGTTTTGCCAGAGAAACAGAGAACTCAGACATCAGGGACTCCCCTTTCCATACTTCCTTTTTCCCGGGCGCACGGGTCGTGTGCCCCGGTACACATACATACTTTGTATTATACCGTACCTGCCGATTTTTGTACAGAGGTTTGTATAAGGTACTATGACAAAAAAATATCCGCTGTTTTTGGGCAAACAGCGGATAGGGATTTTGCATTAAAGCCTCCCTCTGGGAGGGAGGTGGCTGCGCGAAGCGCAGACGGAGGGAGAGAGCATAGAAAGGCAAGGCTCTCTCCCCCACCCGCTTCGCGGGAGCCCCCTCGCAGAGGGGGCCTTTTCACAGCATCAACGCTTTACGTTGCTCTTTCAGGCGGCGCTGGAGCCAGAGCAGAGCTTCGGAGGCGGCGTAGGCAGCCAGCAGGTAGACGCAGAACAGAATTGCGGTATCGCGGCGGGAGAGTGCAGCCAAATCAAACCCGCGCACCAGGCGCTGGATGATGACGTGATGCACCAAAAACACCGCGTAGGAGAGTTTTGCTGCCTTGGCACAGATGGCGTGGGGCAGCGGCTTATCCAGCAGCGGGGCCGCCGCAGCAGCCAGCGCGATAAAGACTGCGGCGCTGAACATCGAGCAGAGCAGCTTTTCATCGACCTGCAGGTTCATCAGCCCCAAGGCAAACAGCAGCACTAAAACAGCCTTCATCTGGTCTTTCAGCGTTAAAAAGGTCATGCCAAAGAGGAATTCCGGGATATGTACGGCCACCAAACCGTTATCCCAGCCCTGCATGTGGAGGGGGATGCAGACGAGCAGTGTGACCACCCAGGTCAGCACCGGGGCCTTGCGCAGCGCCCGCTGTAAAAGCGGGAACAGCAGATACAAAAACAGGATGCTGCCCAGGAACCACTCGCCCACGCAGGCGAAATCCATTCCCACCCAGCCGGCGGCCACGGCGAAGTTATCCAGCCCCAAAAAGGTCAGCACCAGCGTGATGGTCTTGGCCCCGGCGTAATAGCCGGGCTGGCTGATGAACCGGATGGAAAAGCAGACCACCCACGCCAGCCAGAACAGCGGGAACACCGCCTTGGCGCGCTTTTTGTAGAACTGCCAGGGGCTTTGTTCCGGCGGGACGGTGAGCGCCAGCGATGCGCCCGACACGATGAAAAAGAGCGAGGAGCCGAAATCGCCGAGGTAAATGCCTTTTACCAGGGTGCTGGTAAACAGCTTGTGCGGCAGGGTGAAATACCCGGTGACGGTGGCGTTGAAGTGAACAATTAAAATACTGGCGAGAGCCACGGCTCGGATCAGGTCCAGATAAAATAAGCGCTGCTTTTTGATAAGGCTCTCCCCTTTTTATTTTTGTAGTTTGTGTTTGACAAGGCGGCCAAGCTGTTTCGCCACAGCCTTAGGGTCGGCGGCCTGCTGGCCGTACAAAGCCAGCTGGTCGGCAGCGGCGGCGCTTTGGGCGGCGGTGGTAAAGCTGGCGCTGATGTAGCCGTTCTGCTGGGCTTTCAGCGGCAGCAGCCAGGCATCCGCCGGGGTGGTGATGGCAGGCAGGGTGTCGCCGTCCGCCACGGCGGCCAGTCGCACCAGCGCCCAGCCGCAGGCCGGGGCCGGGGGCGGCGTGGTGCCCAGCGGCACCTTGACTTTGCCCTGCAAGGCTGGGCGCGCCGCCTGCCAGCTGACCTCACGGCTTTGCCGGGCGGCGGGATACAACGGCACGGCGGGACTTAGTACGCCCAGCATCGGCTCCTTGGCAAAAAGGGCGGCGGCCTGGGCCAATACTTCATCGGCCTGGCGGGCGGCTTCGCGGTTGTACCAGGTGGTGACAGGGTCGGATTCCGGCATAGGCAGGCGCAGCAGGGCCAGGCCCAGTGCGGCCAGATCCGGCGCAGGCTCGGCGGGGGCGGCATCGGGCAGCAGGTACTGCCAGTGCAGTTCCCGGGCCAGGGCATCCAGCGGCTGGCGCTGCAAAAGGGCGGCCAGCAGCAGGTCTACGGGGTAGTCGGTCCCCCGCTTTACGTAATCGTACAAGGCGCGGGCGGCGGTGCCATCGGTGCGGCGCAGTTCGTCCGCGTAGGGCGTAAAAAGGCTGCGACGCTTGAAAAACGGGCAGCCCCGGTTTGCGAGCAGCTCCCGTGGGCAGGCCATGATAGGGTTGACGAAAACGCCCTGCAAATCGGACGTATCCACGTAGGAATCCCAGCGATAGCCAAGGCTTGCAAAATGCGCGGTGAAGCGCGTTTCGTGGTTGGCGATGGACTCCTCGTAACTTTTGGGCAGCGGCATCGTCTGCCAATACTGCCAGAAATCCTCGCTGTGCAAAAGCGGTGCGCGGACGGCCAAGAAGTGGGATTGCAGGTGCTCCGGCACTTCCCCGCTGCGGCCGCCAAAGCGGCGGCTTTTCATGGCATAGTGGCGGGTCAAACCCCAGAACGCCAGTTCCGGGCGAGCTTCCATGGCGGCAAACATCGGGGCCAGCGGGCAGACGGGACCTGCCAGCGTGAAGTTCATCAGCACCAGTTCGTCATAGCGGGCCAGGCGCTCCCGGCCGATGGTCTCCAGTGCTTCTTTGTAAGCGCCCACATCCAGCCCTACGTTTTCCCGATCCCGGCAGGCCAGCGTGACGGATGCCGCCCAGGCGCGGTCCGCCGGGCAGAGGGTGCCATTGGAGATAAAGAACACCTCGCCGTAATGAGCCATAGCTTCCACGGCGATGCGGCAGGCGGTGTCGATCTGCCCCAGCGGGTCATAATGGAAATAAACGATCAGCCGTTTCATGGGCTTTAATCCTCATACGGGCCGTGGTGGGGTCCGAAGATGGCGCGCTTTGTGTTGATGATGCCCTTGTAGGCAGACTCCGG
The DNA here is from genome assembly GCA_963655125.1 of Bulleidia sp. Classification (GTDB taxonomy): domain Bacteria; phylum Bacillota; class Clostridia; order Oscillospirales; family Ruminococcaceae; genus Gemmiger. The sequence continues at coordinate 86,538 of CAVKDR010000006.1, read as the reverse complement.
CAGGTTATCCCGCAGCCAGTTGCGGGCGTGACGGCGGCGGCTGTTGGCGTAGGGGCCGTAGGTGCCAAACAGATGGCGCTTGGCCGCAAAGCCGGTGGCCGCGCTGGAAGCCCCCCAGAAAGTGGTGCAGTCAAACACGCGGGCCAGCGGGCGGATCATGCCGGTGGCGTAGGCCTGCATGGTATCATTGCGGGTCACGGCGTAGTCGCGGCTCATGACGGTCGCCGGGTAGTAACCGGCTGCCTGGGCCACAAAGGGATAGACGCGCTCGATGGCGTGGCTGATGGTGCCGTCCTGGGGCAGCGGCTCCGGCGGGAAATCCGTATGCTGCCAGCCGTGGTCGAACAGCGGGGCCAGCGCCTTGGGACGGAACCAGAACACACTGCCGTAGGGCGCAATGGGCGATTCCTCGCCTGCGATGGGCACGTCCAGCTTGAGGGTCTCTTTCAGCAGCTTTTTCGTGTTCTCAAAGTTGGGGCCCCAGCCGCCGGAACACATGTTCATGAAATACAGTCCATGCGCCGGGAACGGCGGGCAGAGGATGCCGAGGTAGGGGTCGTTCTCGAACTCGCAGAGGACGTTGAGCACGTGGGCCGCGTTTTTGCAGACATTCTCGTTGCAGACATAGCCGAAGCTGGCACCCACGCTGCCGGGCTTGGTCTGGATGGCCTTTTTATCGTGCATAAAGCAGGCGTAATCATAGCCGCGCAGCTGCGGGGCCAGGTCGCAGAGGAACGCGCCCACATCGCGGCCGCGGTTTTCCACCACCTGTACGGTGACGCTGTGCAGCGGCAGGGCGGCGAACGCCTTTTCAATTTGCTCTTTCTTGCCGGGTTCGTTGGTGGAGATGAACACATCGGTCTCCGGCGGGAACTTGGCCGCAAAGGCCATGCTCTGGTCCAGCATATCCATAAAATAGAGGTGCATCGCCAGGGCGATCTTGCGGTTGGCGCGAATTTCCTCGGCCTGCGCCTTGTTCTGCACCGTGGGCGGGATGATGCGGGTCAGCCCCAGGTTGCGGGTGAACTCATGCGGGTGCATGGTGCGGATCATGTTTTTCCAGATGAGGTCCAGCGGGTAATCCGTCTCATCCCGCAGGTAGGCGTACAGTTCCTGCACCGGCTCCCCCGCCGTATCGTTCAGGTAGGCTTCCAGCGTGTGCATAAAGCTGCGGCGCTTAAACAGCGGGCACTTTTTCTCTCGCAGGAGTTTGGTCGGGCAGACCAGCAGCGGATAATCGGTAAAGTCTTTCAGGTCATCCGTCTTGACATAGACATCCCACTTGAAGCCGCGATCCTCAAACTGTTTGGTAAAAACAGCCTCGTACCGCTGGACGGAATCGTTGTAATCAGCGATCATGGGCATATTATCCCAATACTGCTGCAGCTCCGGGCTTTTTACAAAGCGCTGGCGGTAGACAATGAAGTGAGACTGGATGTGTACCGGCAGATAGTTATAGATGTGCTTGCCCTTGAACGGGTTGGACTTAGCGCCGTGGTGGATGGACAGGCCCCAGAAGTCGAGATCCTGGTTCTCGGCCATGGCATCGAACATCTCTTTCAGCGGGCGCACGGGGCCCATCAGGGTGGAGTTGGTCATGACGATCTCGTCAAACTCCGAGAGTTTTTCCCAGCCGTAGGAATCCAGCGCCGTTTTATAGGCCCAGACATCGAGGCCCTTGTTCTCGCGCACGATGATGTTATCCGTAAACTGCGAGAATGCCGCGCGGCCCTGGGCGCTGAGTTTACCGTTGCAGACCACGACCAGATCGGTCAGGTTTTTTGCCAGATCTGCGAGGTAGTAGGTAATAAAGTCATCTACATCGCCGTTTTTCTCGTAGAAGAAGAAAATGCCCAATCGTTTCATAGCTGATCCTTTTTGAGAATTTGTTTGATTTTGGCTGCATCGCCCCAGGTGCCGGGGCTGTCATACGGGCGGTCCGGGAAAGCGCCGTAGTCCAGTTTGATCTTGTAGTTCTTGTCCCGCAGGAACTGCTCGACCCGGTCGGCCAGGCTGCGGGGCTCGCCGGTGCAGACGTTGATGATGCCGTTGATCTCCTCCTGCACACTGGCAGCAACGATCATGTTGGCAAGTTCGTCCACATCGATGAAGTCATAGAGGTTTTTGCCGCTGGTGAACGGGAAGGTCTTTTTGCCGTCCAGTTCGGCCTGGGCCAGTTTGGCAAAGATGGAGCTGCCGTGGGCTTCATCGCCGGTGATATAGTAGGCGCGCAGCCAGTGCAGTTTGCAGGGGCCGCCCTCCAGCGAGAGCATCAGGCTTTGGCGCAGGGCGTTTTTGGCGATGCCGTACTGGCTTTGCGGCTTGCAGGGGGTGCTTTCGTTGATGGCACCTTCCCAATAGCCGACCTCGTGCATGGTGCCCATGACACTTAAATCTTTTAAGCCGCCTGCCACCAGGTCGTTCAAAAACGTAACGTGGGCGGACAGATCCCGCATATGGGCCGGGGAGTTGTGGCGGAAGCCGTCCCGCCAGGCCAGGTGGATGCAGATATCAGGGCTGCCCACCTTGCGGTAAATTTCTTTGTCACCGCTGAAGATGGGCACATCGCAGAACTCTGCCCGCTCATCCACACCTTTAAAAGAGAAGTCTGACGCGATGACTTTGTAGCCGCGATCCAGCGCATTTTTGACAACGTGGCGGCCGATATATCCGGCGGCACCGGTAACCAGAATCGTTTTCATGGCAGTTCCCTCCTGCGGTTTTTCGGGCGGTTGGCCCACAGTTCATACAGGCGCTGCAGCCGCAGGTTGTACAGCAGCAGTGCGCCGGTCTGTTTTTTATTGTGCTTAGCTTCGTGCCAAAGATCCAGCGGCGGGGCCGGGTAACGGGCCAGCACACCGCGCAAGGTGCGCCAGCCGTGGCGGCGCAGCACAGCGGGGGCTTTGGCATCCGCCAGCTGGTGCATTAAAAAGGTGATGGCCTGGGCGCGGCGGTCGTTCCAGACAGCGGCGCGGGCAGGTTCGGGGCAGCGGGCCTGGATGGCTTGATACTCCGCCGCCATCCAGCGGTCCAGCACATGGATGCGCCCCTGCACAGCCTGCACGGTCTGGCACTGGGAGGTGCTTTGCCCGCTCTCGAAATGGCGGTAGACGGGCTGCGGCAGGTAGTGTACTTTATTGGTGCGGGTGTACAGCGCAGCATTGAAGATGAAATCTTCCAGCCCATAACGGCAGTGCTCGTCAAAGCGCAGGTCGCCGATGGCCGCACGGCGGTAGAGGGCATTCCAGACAAATTGCGGGCCGCTGTTTTGCAGGAATCTGCGGTAGTCCCCCTCTGCGGCCAAATCACAGGCCGTGCCCGCCGGGTGGGGCTGCGGGGTCTCGGTGCCGTTCGGGCTGACTTGTATCAGCTCATAATCGGCGCGGACGATGTCGGCACCGGTATCCTCGGCTTTTTGCAGCAGCAGGGCCAGCGCACCGGGCAGCAGCAGGTCATCATCGTCACAGAATGTCACGTACACGCCCTCGGCGGCGGAAAGCCCCCGGTTGCGGGCGGCGCAGATGCCGGCGTTTTTCTGGGTGATGACCTGGATGCGGTCGTCCCGCAAGGCCAGGTCGTGGCAAAGGCCGGGGGTGGCATCGGTGGAGCCGTCATCGACCAGCAGCACCTCCAGCCCGGCAATATCTTGGGTAAGGATGGACTGCACGGCAGCCCGCAGGGTGGATGCCGCATTGTAGATGGGCACGATCACACTGATACGCGGCGGCATAACGTCCTGCACTCCTTTCACGATTTGTTTTTCATTTTGGCATACAGCCGGTCATAGGGCAGCGGCAGCGGGGCCAGCCGCTTTAAAAAGCCGATTTTCCACCGGGCGGCGGAAAGGTCCTGTTTGGCTTGGTTTGCGTGGGTGAGATAATAGCTGATCTTACGCGGCGCGGCCAGCGGGTAAACGCCGCCGTCCTCTACGGTCAAATCACCCAGCAGGGCAGTCTCCCCCGCTGTGGGCTGGCCGACCAGGCGCAGAAACGGCGCGATGGCAGTCTGCGGCGGGATGGTGAGGGTTTGTAAGAAAGATGCCTGCCATTCCCCGGCAAAGCGCAGGATGCCCTTTTGCACCCCGGCCAGCAGCGGCGTGGGCTGCTGGGGGGCCTGCCGGACCGTAATATTGTCGGCGGTTTGGGTGTAACCGAGGGTTGCGCCCACATCCTCGGAGATCAGCCGTTCCAGCATGGGCTGGCCCGCCCAGTAAAGCAGCGGCGCAGGCTGGCCGTCAAACAGGAAAACAGCGGTCTCGTCCTCGCCCAACCGTCCCCGCAGGCGGTCATCACAGGAAAGCTGGCAGCCGTGGAGTTTTACATTACACACGGCTTGCAGCAGCATCTGGGTGGTACCGCCGCTGCCGATATCCACGAGGATATCCCCTGCCCGCAGGTTTTGCCGGGCCAGATAGGCGGACACGGCGGCTGCGCTTTTGGGGGCAGCCAGCATTTGCAGCAGCGGGCGGGCGGTGGCGGGTTCGTGCTTTAAATCATAAGATTTGCTTTGCAGGTCCGCCGGGCAGGCAGTGCCGCAGTAGGCGGCGATCTGTGCGCCGGTAAGGGACTGGCGCGGCAGCGCCGCCAACAATAACGCCCATTGGCCCTGGGCCAGCAAAAGTGGGCACAGACTGCGGCGGGAGACCTGCAGGTAGGCGGTTGGCTCCTGCGGGTACAACAGCGCGTAGACCTGGCGTATCAGGTACATATCCCGCGCCAGAAAGTAGATTTTTGCGCCGGGGTGCTGCTGCGCCTGGGCATGCAGCCATTGGCAGTAGGCTACGGCCAACGGACCGAGGGTGGCAAAGCCGAGGCGCTCGGCTTCCGTGCCCATGCCCGGCAGGCGGTTGGCCGTGAACGCCGCCACGGCACCGGCGGGCAAACTTTCCCGTGGGGTTTCTTGCGTGGGCAGGTGCCAGGCGCGGATGCCGCCAAGCGCGGCCCCGGCCACATCCGCCCGCCAGCTGTCCCCGATGAAAAGGACATTTTTTGCTTGCGTCTGCACCGTTTGCAGAAACAGGCCGAACAGCTTGCCGCTGCGCTTTTGTACCCCGTACTCGGCCGAGACAAAGCCGCCATCCAGAAAGTCGTAACCGCACTTGGCCAGCATGGCATCCAGCTGGGCCTTGGGCAGGTACATATCGGAGATATAGTAAAGTTTTTTGCCCTGGGTATGCAGGGCGCGGGCGGCTTGCAGCACAGGCAGGTTGGGCACGGCGCAGGCGATCTCGGCAGTGCGCTCCGCTGCCGGGTCGTACCCGGCCAGGCAGGGGCGGGCGTAAATATCCGCCAGGGTCACTTCCCCGCTTTTGGCGGCACGGGCTTGCGTCTCGGCCTGGGTGCGGGCCTTGGCGAAGTCTGCCCCCAGCAGGGCAAACAGATCGGTGGGGCGGGCCACATCGCGCTTGATGAGCGTATCAAACACATCAAAGGCCACCACCGGGTACGGCGCAGCCTTGTGCAGGATCGTTTCAGTCAGTTTCATGGCAGATAGGGCGCTGCGGGGTGGAAATGTACCCCGGCGAAGAATCCTTTCCAGATAATGCCGATGCGCCAGGCCTTGCGGCCCTGGGGGCTGCGCAGCACCTGCACGGTGTGCCAGGCATCTTTGGCCAGCAGCCACAGCCAGCCGCGCAGACCCTCGCGCCGGTAAAGCACTACGTCATTGCGGTAAAAATAGCGGTAGCGTTCCCAACGGGCGGGCACATCGGCGGCAATGTTCACGATGCCGGGGTTCTGCATGGCATGCACGACCCGGCTGGCCGGGATGACGTAACAGGGCTGCGACCGGGAAATGCGGCGGGTGTACTCCCAGTCATCGGACCAGATGAAAAACTCGGCGATGGGCAGACCGTAGCGGCGCACGGTCTCGGTGCGCAGAAACAACGAGACAAAGCTGGCCATGACCGCCGGGATGCGTTCGCCGTCAAAGTTGGGCAGATCTTTATAGGGGGTCACCCGCTGCAGGTTCATGGGCTGGTCGGTGCCATCCGGCGCTAAAGCACGGCTGGAAAGCCAGCCGTATTGTCCCTGTAAATCGCGGTCGGCCTGCAAAAGTTCTTCCAGTGCCGTGGGGGTGGGCAGGGTGTCGTCATCCATCAGCCAAAGGGCACCGTACCCGGCGAGGGCGGCCTCCCGCACACCGTAGGCAAAGCCCCCTGCCCCGCCCAGGTTTTTGCCGGTGTTGCGGTAAACAAGGTTGGGCAGGGCCATTTCAGCCACAGCTTCGGCCGTGCCATCGGTGCTGGCATTATCCACCAGAAAGATGGTCAGGTTTTGCGCCGTCTGGGCGGCAAGGGCTGCCAGGCATTGGCGCAGCAGCGGCAGGCGGTTGTAGGTCACCACCACCGCAGCGATAGCGGATAATTCAGTCATCTTTTTTCGGGAAAAATTTACGTTTCAGGAACTGGGTGCCTTTGTGCAGCCAGTTCTGGTGCTCCATATACACGATGTCCAGTTCTTCGTAGCTGATATTGTTGGTGATGAGCCAGGCATCCAGCAGCCGCTCGCTGACAAAGCCGAACACGCGGCGGTCATTGACCGAGTAACCGGTCATGTCCAGTTCCCGCTCCAACTCAAACAAGATGTCGAACAGCCAGGTGCAGTAATGCTGCAGCAGTTCCCGCTTCATCACAAACATATTAAAGTGGTGGCCGTGGGTCTTGGACATGTACATGTCGTAGGCCGGCAGATACTCCGGGCACTTGCGCTCGATGATCGACCGGGTGACGGCCAGGTCCTGCTTGTGGTGGGCGTGGATATACTGAGTGTAGTTGGTCTCGATGAAATAGTGGCGCTCCTTGGGCAGCACCACGTTGGTGGTTGCCAGGATGGCGCACAGTTCCTCGTGGCTGATGACCCGGCGCTTTTTGGCATCAAAGATGCTTTTTTTGCGGCTGGCAAAATAGCGGCGGTAATGCACGATGCCGATATAATCGGAATCGATGTTGTGCGCCGCCCAGTACAGGCCGGTCAACTCACAGAAATTGGCGTTGCGCTCTGAGATATTCTCGCCCGTATCATCGCCGATATAGCCGATGGCCGGGTGGATGGCATGGCCCATCTGTACCGGCAGATACATGGGATCGTCCGGCACCCAGTAAGGCTTATGTGTTGCTACAATGATCGTTGTCTGCAAAGTGGTCTCCCCGCTTCGTTGCAATGCGGCCGGGCGGTTTCTGCCTGCGGCCGTCTTTCCTATCTCTATACTCTCTTTTTTAACTTCCTACATACTAAAAACATAGTATAGCGCATTTTTGCCGGAATACAAGTTACAGAACGGTTAAGTTTTTTGTACGTGAACAGCTGTATGCTTTACGCGTCCTCGGCTTCGAAGGCTTCCTGCTCCTCGGCCAGCTTTTCCCACTCATCGTACAGTTCCTGCTGGTGGAAGCGGGTATCGTCCAGTTCATCGCATTTATCCCGCAGCAGCAGGTGGTCACGCAGGACCTCGGGGTCGTTGATCTCGTTTTCCAGCTCCACAATGTGGGCACCCAGTTCCTCGATCTGGTTTTCCACGGCCTTGATGCGGGCGCGGACTTCGGCCCGGCGCTTGCGCTGCTCTTTGCCGTAGGCCTGCTTTTTCACAGTGTCCTCAGCCTTTTGCTGTTCCTGGGTCTTGCCGTTATCGCGGTTTTGCAGGGCGGCAAAGTTCGGGTAGAAGGTTGCCTTGCCGTCCTCCAGGTACAAGATCGGACAGCCCAGGGTCTGCATCAGGTAGCGGTCATGGGTGACCAGCAGCAGTGTACCGGTGTAGGCCGCCAGCGCCTGGGTCAGGCTTTCGCGCATATAAATGTCCAGGTGGTTGGTAGGCTCGTCCAGGAACATCAGGTTGGGGCGTTCCAGGGCCAGCTCTGCAAAGCGCAGGCGGGCCAGCTCACCGCCGGAGAGGGCGGCGCAATCCTTGAACACTTCCTCGCCCCGGTAGCCGAAGCGGGCCAGATGGCTGCGGACTTCCAGCTCGGTAAAGCGGGGGTACTGGTTCCAGATGGCATCAATGACCCGCCCGGCGCGCTTGGCCTGCTGCTGGGTGAAGATGCCCGGCTTGGCACCGCTGCCCAGGCGCACCATGCCGCCGGAGGGGCGGCGCTTGCCGTCCAGCACTTGCAGCAGCGTGGATTTGCCGGTACCGTTGGGGCCGGCAATGACCAGCTTATCCCCACGGTGGACCGTGTAGTCCAGCCCATCGATGAGGGTGCGCTCCCCGATGCGGACGGTGAGATTCTTCATGATGACCAGTTCATCATACGGCTCGATATCGTAGGTGAAGCGGAAGTTCAGCTCGTAGGCTTCGGCGGTCGGTGCTTCCACGATCTCCAGCTTTTCCAGCTGCTTGCGGCGGCTCTGGGCCATCTTGGTGGTGGAAGCGCGGACCAGGTTGCGGTCCACGTAGTCCTGCAGTTTGGCAGCCTTTTCCACGGCGGCATCATGCAGTTTTTGCTGGCGCTCATCGGCGGCTTCGCGCTGGGGCAGATAGGCCGAGTAGTTGCCGCGATAGGTCTTGATGGTCTTGCCGCGCAGCTCCCAGATACGGGTGCAGACGGCATCCAAAAAGTAGCGGTCATGGCTGACGACCAGCACCGCGCCGCGGTAGGTCTTGAGGTAATTTTCCAGCCATTCCATCGTTTCCAGATCCAGGTGGTTGGTAGGCTCGTCCAGGATCAGCAGATCCGGGCGTTCCAGCAGCAGACGGGCCAAGCGCAGACGGGTCTGCTCGCCGCCGGAAAGCACACCGGCCAATTTGACCCAGGTATCCGCCGGGAAGCCCATGCCGTTCAAGACCTTTTTGATCTGGGTGTCCATATTGTAGGCATCCATCGCATCCACGATGGCCGTGCAGTGGGCGATCTCCTCGGTCAGGGCGGCGTTGTGCGGGTCAGCGGCCAGGCGGCGCTGCAGCTCATCCATCTTCTGCATGGCATCCAGCGCCGGGGTAAAGGCCAGTTTCATCGTGGCGTAAATATCCAGCGTGGGATTCAGGCGGGCGTTCTGTTCCAGATAGCCGCAGGTCACGCCGGTGCCAAAAGCGGCATCGCCTGCATCGGGCAGGCTCTCGCCGCACAGGATGCGCAAAAGCGTTGTCTTGCCGGTACCGTTTGCGCCAATGATGCCGATGCGGTCGCCGCGCTCGACCCCGGCGTTGACATCCTGGAGGACTTCATGTTCGCCGAAGCTTTTGCCCAGGTTTTGCAGTTCCAACAGCATGGGGGTGTTTCCTCACTTTTCCTCTATCATTTCACAACGATGCCGCTGCCCTTTGGGAAAGGCAGCGGCATACTGCATAAGCCGCCGGGCAGTTTATGCTTCGTTGCTGTGGCGGCGATTGCGCACACCAATGTTTTCCAGTTCTTCCGGCTCCATCACGATCTTATACAGATCCTCGTAGGAGCCAACCTCGAATTTGGGGTGGATGTTCGACTTGTTCTCCTCGTTTTTCAGGTTGAACCAGCAGGTATCCAGGCCTGCGTTCTGGCCGCCTTTGATGTCGGCCAGCAGGTCATCGCCCACCATCAGCACACGGCTGCGGTTGGTGATGCCCAGGTCTTTGAGCACATGCTCAAACAGCTTGGCCGAGGGTTTGGCCGCGCCGACTTTCTCGGAGATATACACGCCGTCCATGTAGCGCTCGATGCCGGAATCCCGGATGCGGGCCTCCTGCACCATGATCGCGCCGTTGGAGACGATAGCCAGGGTGGCGACCTCGCTGAGTTCTTCCAGCGCGGTCAGCGCGCCGGGGATCAGGTCGGCATGGGTGGAAAGCAGTTCCTCGTAGCGGTCGTTCATCTGGACGGCCTTGCCGTTATCGGGCAGGTCCATCGCTTTCATAAAGCGACCGAAGCGCTGCTGGAACAGCTTGGGTTTGGTCAGCTGGCCTTTGGCGAGGGCATCCCACAGTTCGCGGTTGACGGCGTGGTAAACCTCGCAGGCGCGGGCATCATGGGGCAGTTCGTACTCAGCCAGCATATCGGTCAGGGCCTGGCGCTCCGCAGCGTCAAAGTCCAGCAAAGTGTTGTCAACGTCCAGAAGGACGCAAGTGTAAATGGCCATTTTGAAATGACCCTCCTGTTTCTGGTTTATTAGCCGTTGTTCGTGGTGTCAGGATTCGGTGTCGGGGTCGGCTCCGGCGTAGGGGCGGCGTTGACGTACAGCGTAAAGACAGCATCGGCACCGTTGTTGACGGCGTGGATGTGGTAGGTGCCCGCTTCATTGGCGGTAAAGTCTACCTGATTGCCGGTGGCTTTCCAGCTGGTCTCCTCGCAGCTCCACTGCACATCGCCGCTGGCGTTCTGCACGTTGGCGGTAAAGGTCACCTTGTTGCCTACCGTGACCGTATCCGGGCCGCTGACGGTGACGGAAGTCGGGTCAGCCTGCACCGTCACTTTCAGCTGTGCGGTGGAGAAGGTGCCGTTGATCTCGATGCCGGCCTTGATGGTGTACTCACCTGCCTCGGAGCCGGTAAAGGTGAAGGTGCCGCCGTTCTGTTCCAGTTCATCGTTGACCGACCACTGGACGTTGGAGTTGCTGTAATCCTTGCCGCCCAGCTTGACCGTGGCGGTGATGGAGATGCTCTCGCCCTTCTTGATGGTGCTGTCGCCCTTGTCCAGCGTCAGATCCACGCGGGAATCGTTGAACATGGCCGTGACCGAGACATCCTTGCTGATGATGTCATAGCGGGTGGCATCAGTAACGCCATCGCTCCACTTATAGAACGTGTAGCCATCGGCGGGCACGGCGGTCACGCTGACCTGGGTGCCGCTGGCGACCTCCAGATCCAGGCTGGAAACGCCGGTCTGGTTGTTGCCGGTCAGGGTGCCCTTGCCGGTTTCCACACGGTAGCTGGCGGTCAGCTTATTGGGGGTAGCGGTCGGGGTCGGGGTGGCGCTGGCACCGTTGCTGGCTGCCGAGGACGCGCGCTGCGGGATCTCGCCGCGGTCGCCGCGGGTATCCTCCACATTGTGGGCGTGGTTTTTGATGTAATCCAGCACGACATTCACGCCGGAGCCGGAGAATGCGCCGGTGGAGGCATCCACGTAGCTGTCCACGGCGTAGCCTTTGTCGTTCTTCATGACTTCGGGCAGGTTGAGATACTTAAAGCCCATATCGTTGCAGGCCACTGCCAGCTGCTGGTTGTACTGGTCGATGTAGGTCTGCTTCTGGGCCGCATCACTTGCATCCTTGGAGACCGGCGCAATGGCGCAAGCCACCACATCGCAGGCGGAGTAGGCCGACTTGATGCTTTGCAGGATCTGCTTGTAGTCGTTGATGAACTCATCCACGCTGACAGAGCCGTCCAGATCATCGCTGCCCACCATAACGTAGACATGCAGGGGCTTCATCTTGGCGATGGCCTGGGGGATGGTGTAGCTGTTGGCATCGTCCGCAAAGTTGACGCAGGTCTCCCGCAATACCTGGGAGATCTTCAGCCCGTCCTGGCCCGCGTACTGGTTCAGGGTAATGCTGCTGTCCTTGGACATGGACACCGCCTGGGTGCCGCCCACAAAGACGGTATCGTTGATGTAGTTGCCCTGGGCACTCTCCTGCCCCAGGATGGAGCCAAGGCTGGTATCCAGCGGATACTGGGTGGGATCATACAGATCAGACTCGCCAAACAGGCCCAGCTTCTGCGGCAGGATCCACGATACCACAAAGCTGAGCACCACGGCCAGCACACAAAACGCCATGACCACGCAGGCCTTGCGCTGGATAGGGCTGAGACCGGGTCTTTCCTCGGATCGTTTACGGCTCATCGGTTATGGTGACCTCCTTATAAAACGCGGCCCGTTTTGCGGCAGGCCGCCCATTTTCAAATGTACAAAGGCGCACAGCGCCAGTATTAGATAGTAGCATTATAGCATACTTTTCGGCGTTTGAATATCCTTTTTATAAAATTGTTACACTTTGCTGTGATGTAGACAAAACAAAAAAGCCACGCATCGTAAAGATACGTGGCTTTTTGGCAGGGGTAGTCCCCTGCCGCCGTTGGTTGAAAAATCTTGAAGTTCGGAGAGGGGCGCTGTTTCTGCGTCTTTGGGGATATTAGCCGGTGCAACGTGGCCGGGGTTTAGGATGATACGGACGCGGAAGCCACCAGGGCCATCATCGAACACAATAATTTTATGAACCATTTCACGGATCACGGCGCGCAGCTGCACAGGCTCCATGTCCTTCAGCTGGATGCGTGACCATACACCACGCAACTGGTCAATATTGATTTTGGCCACATCGTCCGTCATGTCAAGGTCGGTAGCCTGGGCCAGCAGGGCCAGGCGCTGCTGCTGCAAAGTGTTGATGCGCTCTATAGCACTGACAGGGTCAAGCCCCTTTTCGATGGCTGCATAGATGCGGTCGATCTTCAGCTGGACTTCGGCGGCCTGGCGCTTCAGATCAGCAGCCAGGTCAGCATGCCGCTGGTCCGGCTCCATGGATTGCAGCAGGGCCGCGCACAGCGTGTCCATATTGGCGGGGTTGAAGATGACGCGCTGCAGGTAGTCTACCACTGCGCCTTCCAAATCCCCGGCGGGCACAGGGCGGGCATGATCGCCATCTGCATGCAGGCGCTTTTTGGCGCTGCATGTGTAGTATCTGTATTCTACAGGCTTGCCATGGGATTTGTAGCGGTGGGCCTCCCCAGACATGGAGCCGCCGCAGCCGCCGCAGTAAACCAGGCCGGACAGCAGGTAAAACGCTTTTGCCGTATAGGCAGCGGAACGATGTTTGCGGTTATTCATTTCAGCTTGCACCTCTTTAAATTCTTCGGGGGTGATAATCTGCGGCATGCCGCCCTCTACGCAGACCCATTCGCTGCGGGGTTTGAGGTTGCGGCGGTTCGTGCGGCCGTCTGGATCGGCTGGGGCCAGGCGATTCCAGACATAAGTGCCGGTGTACTTTTCGTTGCGCAGTATATCGTACAAGCTGTTTTTGCCAAAGGGCCGCCCCCGGCGGGTAACGTGCCCTGCGGCGTTGAGTGCGTCTATAATTTCCGTATAGCCGCACCCCTGCCGGTACATCCTAAAGATCATCTGCACGGCCGCGGCTTCGGTGGGTTGCAAAATGAATTTGCCGGTGGTTTTGTCCACTGCGTACCCCAGGGGCGGCGGGCCGCCGGTGTTGCGGGCACCCATCGCGTTTTCGCGCATGCCCTTCATCACTTCGGTGGCCAGGTTGGCGCTGTACCACTGGTTGATGGCCTTGGTGATATTGCGCATGAACTGGCCCTGCGGGGTATCGTCGAAGTGTTCGCTGGCGGACAGGACACGGATGCCCTGGCGGCGCAGCTGCGCTTCGATCAGCGTCTGGCGTTCCGCATTGCGGAAGAAGCGGTCGAGTTTGTGCACGATGATGAACTGCACCCCGGCGGGTACGGCGTCCTGTAGCATCTGCTGAAACTCTGGCCGTTCACCGCTGCGGCCGCTGTTGCCATGATCTTTGTAGATATGTACCAGCTGATAGCCCATAGTAGCAGCATAGGCCACGATGGCGCGCTGCTGGGCTTCAATGGATTCTTCACGCTGGCCGGTGGTGGATTTTCGGCAATAGCCGAAAGCCAAGGGCGGATGCCCAGGCCCGGACACAGTGCTGTACATAGTATAACACCTCCTCTGTTTTGCAATCAAGTGCAGCAGGCCACTGCCTGTGCCATGCGGTAAAATTTTACCAAAATAAAGCAAAATGCGCGAAAAAGGCCGCATAAATAACGCCGCGCCCTGGTGCAGATAAAGTTCTTTAATCTCCCCCGGTGATACACTTCATCTTGTAAAGATGAAGTGTATCACCGGGGGTTCGTCTTTGTTTGACAAAGACGGGCGCAGGGCCTGGGATCACTCCCCTTTACCGCTGTATTGCAGCTGGTTGGCAATGCAGCGCCGGACGGTATCGCGGCCGCGAGCGTCCAGCATGCGGTAATTCTTGACAACCTCTAATTCTTCATCACTAAGCACGATGGATGCGCCGTTCTCGTACTGCGGGCGCGGGTCGAGATCATCCAGCGTATAACCCATGCAATGCAGTACGGCTGTTACCGTGCCCAGCTGGGGGTCCTTTGTCTGCCCTGCAAACAATTTGTTTAAAGTGCCGCGGGGCACACCAGACCCCTGGGAAATTTGTTCCAGCGTCATGCCGCATTGCTTTTTCAGGTTGTTCAATCTGGCGCACCAAACATTATCGCCAGTGTCGGCGGAAAGTACTTCCCCTTCACCAGCATGTACGCCTGTGTTCAGGTATTCCAGATCGACCTGTAGGCCGCTGGAGATTTTGAAGGCCACATCAAGGGCAACGCTTTTCTGTTTGCGATTGATGACGCTGCGGATCGTGCTGTCAGAAAGGCCACAGGATCGCGCAATGTCAGGAATTGAAAGGGAGCGATCTTCCATGATTTGAAGCAGAACTTTGTAAAACTCCATTGTATTCACCTCGCTATGTTGATTTTTATTATACTACGATTTTCACGCATTGCAAGAAAAAATTTTAAAAGCATCTTGACAATTCACGCAATGCGTGGTATATTGCAAACATCAAATCGCGCATTGCGTGATTCCGGGAGGGATAAGAATTGAAAACACCCACGATCAAATACGAGAACATGCGGGTCGAGATGGCCCGCAAAGGCATTGGTGTACAGGATATTGCCAAGTGCCTGGATAAAAACCGCGACACGGTAGGCCGAAAGCTGGCCCGGAAGTCTCCCCTGCAGCTTGATGAAGCCTTCATCATCCGGGACACCTTCTTCCCTGATTGCGACATTTCCTACCTATTCAAGGAAGCCATGGGCAACGGCCCCGGCGCAGCATGAGCGATTGGAGATGATACCGATGGAAATGGCCTTACTTCTAAATGCCCCATGGATCGCTGCGGTTGTGGGCGCTGCCGTTTGCGGCATCTCAAACGCGAACTTCTACCATAAAATGCAAGGCCGGCTCCCTCAAGGATGGTGGAAAAGCACTGCGCTTTATGTGGCCTACGCTATTTTTGTGTGTTGCTTATGGGTTGCATTTGCACTGTGGTTCGGATGCTTTGCGTAATTTCGCAAATCAACGGCAAGGCTTCATCAGTGTCCAAACTTTCTATTTTGGTAGCGAGTTCCTGCATCTGCGGCAAAACAGTTTCCGGCGCATATAGCATTGCCTTGGCTGATGCAGCCTGAAAGGCCGAAAAGTCGGCGTTTCCGGGGTACATGACACATGCACCGGCTGCTGATACATAGGTATCATAAATTTCAGTAAGCCGCTTCATTTCACGGCACCTCTGTGCGTCATCAAGTTCTAACTGCTTGATTTTTAGCTGATGCTGGTTATTCATTGCGGTTGTGATAACAGGTGCCGCAACTGCGGAAATAGCAAGAATAGAACCAACCGTCAAGGTTAAGTCGATCATTTTTGTACACCCCCCTTGTAATTTTAAACGGCTGTAATTCCGTGATTTGTGTGGATTATACCACACCAGAAAAAGTCTGTACAGAACCGCTGCCAGCCATGGTTGAAAAAACGGGCGGGGCACTGCCAGCCATAGTCGAAAAAAGGCATTGAAACAACGTAGTACGGTGAAAAAATGAAATCATCAGCAACGCAAAAAAAGCCAAAAGGGCGCTATCTTGTGGCATTTTTAGTAGACGATCAGGCTGTGGCCGAGGCCGCATGCCAGGGAATCCACGACCTGGTGCGGTACAAGAGCGGCGCAGGCAAGGGCATACCGCATGTGCTGGTTATAAAAGAGAACCCGCCCGCCGACCTGGTGGCGCTGGGCACACGCCGGAGACCACCGGCAGGAGGCAAACACCATGGAGAATAAAAACGGGTTGAAAGCCCTGCTGGTTCCGGGCGCACATCTGGACGAATACATAAAAGCCGTTACCGCACAGTACCGCAGCGACCTGACCGCCACCTATGCAACACTGGAAAAGGCCGTGGCACTGCTGGAAGACATGGCCCGCGGCGGCTATACCCCGGAAAAGCAGCAGGCCGTGCAGCACATTGCCTATGTAATGATGTGCTACACGACCGGCAAGGCCTGGGGCTACGACAACACCAAACTGGACGATGCCAAAGAAATCGGCCGCAGGGTGAAAGACCTGCCGCTTGGCAAGGACCTGCTGGCCCTGATGGGCGATTATGGCGAGGTGCCAACAAGCGCCCATGTGGACGGCACCACCCTGGAGGTGGCCTACTGGTGCGTGTACGGCAAAAGAAACCGTGAGATCATAAACCACACGGCCGAGCTGGCCCGCCAGGGGTGCATTTTTGTGGGCCTGATGCGCAGCCTGGCCAAGCCGAAAGAGGGCTGACTATGGCGGCCCGCATTACACTGACCAGCGGAGAACTGCCGGACGGGACCCCCCTTGAACCGGGCACCGTGCTGACGGATGCCGGGGCCGCCAAACTGGCCCCGCTGCTGACTGAACTGTTTAAAGCCGCGCTGACGGCAGAAGAAAGGACCCGGAACGATGGAAATGCAGGTACTTAACGATATGACCGAGGTGCTGCGGGCCTGCCGCACCGAAACCGACAGCCCGGCGGAACAGGTGGCCATCCTGGCCGAGCGCGCCGCCCGCGCCGAGCGGGTAGCCGCCAAGCGACAGGCAGATAACGATCAGCTGCAAGGGCTGTACCAGGCAGCGTCCCGCCGCGCCGCCCGTGAGTGCAAGCGGGCCAACGTGGCCGAGCAATGCCGGGAAGCTGCCGAAAAGGCGCTGTTTTACTGGCGCTTTGCTACCGTGGCCCTGGTGCTGGTGCTGGCCCTGCTGATCGGTGCCTACATGGTGGCGTTAAGCGATGTGAGCTACTGGCAGACCAAGGCTGAGAACCCCGGCACCCATGCTGCCGCAAGCAGCATCACCTACGACTATGACGCACAGAAAGCCGTGGTGTGGTGCAGATGACCATCCTGGAATACCTGCAAGACATGGAACTGGAAGACCGGGTGGCACTGGTAGGCTGTGCCGACAACGCCCTGCGCGGGCTGCGGAACTGCACCGCCAAAACAGCCGCCACCAGCTTTTTGCACTGGGCCTGCCCGGAATACCTGGCCGCCCAGCTGGGCCTTGCATTTGAGTGCAACAGCCCCGCCAGCAACAACGATGCGCGCTGTGAGCGGTGCGCCGCCGCTTTTTTACAGATGCAGATGCCGAACACAGGGAGGGCCAGACGATGGAGACCATGAGCACACGGGAGGCGGTGGCCTGGATCATTGCCGCCGCCAAGGAAAACACCCGGCTGTACCATGACACGCTGCACAGCATCGTGGGTGTGTACAACCCAGGCATGCGCGGGGCGCTGATCTGCACCGCGGCCGAACAGGCCGGGCTGCTGCACGGGTACAAGGATTCGCTGCAATTTCTGATGAAGGCGGGCTTGGTACCGGATGACCTGATGGATGAAGCTGCCGAGGTGATGAAACTATGATTTACACTGTCCTGCTGTACCTGATCTGCGCTGCTGCCGTTGTGCTGGGCCTTTGGGCTGCCTGGCAAAGCGGCAAGGATGTGGGCTACCGCAACGCCATGCGGGATGCCGAAGTGCTGCACGATGACACCCGCGAAACTGTGATGCAGCACCAGGAGGACGAATGAGTGCCCCGGCGGATGCCCGCAGCCAGCTGATCGACAAGCTGGCCGCGCTGGTGGTGGAAGACCGGCGGGAAGCCGCCGCCAAAGAGCGGGACCCACGAAAGACACCCTACTACATGATGAACATCAGCCACCCGGTGCTGCGCCAGTTCTACCTGGACTACATGAGCAAGACCGGCGAGACAGCCCCGCCCGGCGACCTGGGCCGGACGCGGTTTGAACTATCCATGCTGCACCCTGCCGTGCTGCGCAGCTTGGCAGAGCACTACAAAAAGCAAGGACGGTATGCACCGCCTGATTGACCCCGCCCCGGCGGGGCCTATATAAGCCGCCAAGGCCGCATGAAGCTGCGGCGGCACCGCCCACAGCTGCCGCGTGGGTAAGTTCGGCAGCGCCCTACTGCGTGGGCAAACCGCAGGCCTTGCCAGGCCACCCAAGAGCCTGGCGGGCGCAAGAGGGCAAGCGGGTTTTCTGCATGTTACCGCTTCCCTGCTGCCTGGCTGCTTCAGCCGCAGCCAGGCAGCCACATGGTGCGCGTACAGTTACCGGCAGGGCTTCCAGACCCCGCCGCACGGACCAACACCGGGGCGCACCACCATAACAGGCATAGGAGGTCCAGACCATGAAAAGAAGCTGCTACCAGTGTGCTGACAGATACCCAGGCTGCCACGGGACATGCCCGCGTTATGCGACCGAAAACGCCGCCAACGAACGCCGCAAGGCCTACGACCGGCAGTTTGAGTATGTGGACAGCATGCCGCAGACCACCACCTACCTGAAGAAGACGCTGGCACCCAAACGGTGCGGCGGCCAACAATGACCGAAAGGACGGAACGACCATGACCAGAAAAAAGTGCATTAAAATCTTGATGAACACAGTGGCGGAAAGCCGATACCGCGAAGCCGCGGACCTGTTCACCCGTTCGAGGGAGGCAGCGCAGCAAGCGCACATGAATGTCAGCAACAAGGAATTGCTGGCCAGGCTGTTGGGCTGTGCCATTCGCGCAGGTGCCAACTATGGCGAAGTGGAATTGCAGGCCCGTGCCTTCTGCTGGCTTGCGTGGTTAAACAACAAGGGAGCCGAAAAGCACGACCGCCTGATGGGTGGGCCGCGGGAAAATATTACACAATAAAACAAGGCCGCAGCCCCGTGCGAAAGGGCTGCGGCCTTACCAGAACCAAGTGTCTACCTTTATTATATAGTGCCGCCCCGCCGCTGTCAATGCGCAGCGGGCATTTTAACGGTCCGAAAAGGGGCCGCTGGGGCGGCTTGTATAGGGGTTATTTTTAGCATCACTCCCACCCTGGAAAGAAAAGGCCAGGGCGGGCGTGGCCGGACGGAGGGAACGAAGTGCGACCGCCAACGAAGAAACAATACATCCGGGAACAGAAAACCATCTGCGGGAAGAACTACGCGGAAGTGGATTTCTGCTGGATCAGCGAAAAGGAACACCGAGCCAGCACACGCGGCCGCAAGCGCTTTGCCAGCAGCCTGGCCCAGAAGGGCCGAAACGCCGAGCGGGCCAGGCGGACACTGGTGCAGCTGCTAAATACGAATTTTGACGAACAGGGATTTTCTCTGACCCTGACCTATGAGGACATCTATCTGCCCGGCGGTGACGATGCCGCCTGGCTGGATGTGCGGAACTACCTGCAGCGCATACGCCGCTGGCTGAAAAAGCAGAAATGGCCGGACGCCGGAAAGCTGAAATGGGTATGCGTGACCGAGAACCAGGAAGCCGATCCGGCCCGCGGGCTGAAAGAGGTGCGCTATCACCACCACATGGTGCTGCAGGTGGATGGCCTGACCCCGGAACAGCGCGCCGCCCTGCGTGATGCCCTGGAAAATCTGTGGAGCACCGGCACCAACAGCTACCGCGAACCGCTGGGCACCGTGAACGCCGACCGCCTGCAGCCGGAGCATGACAGCCTGGAGGGCCTGGCCAAGTACCTGCTGAAAAGCCCCCGGCGGAAAAAGCGGTGGCATGCCAGCCGCGGCCTGGAGCGCCCCGCCTACCCACGCCCAAACGATACCCACTGGACACCCCGAAAGCTGGCAGATGCCTGCACCAAGTTGGTGGATGATGCCGGATTCTGGGAGCGCCGCTACCCCGGATACAGATTTCTGGGGGCCGTGCCCAGCTTTTGCGAAGAACGGGCAGAATGGCGGCTGTACATAAAGCTGCGCCGAAAGCGCAGGTAAACCAAGCTATCCCCCGCCACCCCGGCGGGATGATATAAAACCAGAACCAAGGAGTGCGACAAAATGAACGAAAAGCAGAAAGTGCTGCGGCTGATCGAAGCCATGCAGCAGAAAGAAAAAGACGGAAGCCTGCTGTGGTGCGTGGCCGAAGACCTGAAAGCCATGGCTGGGGCGCTGACCGAGGATGAAGCCAAACTGGTGGCGGCAGACCTGGAAGCAGGCAGCCATGATCTGGCGGCATGTGAAAAGGAAATCCGGGCCTATGCCGATAAGCACAAAGACGGCAAGGCGGCCTGCTGCCCCGGCCCGATGGTGCCGAAGATCCTGCGCGGGTGCTTCGGCCTGCCGGAAGAAAGCACCCCGGCCGCGCAGGCTGCCGACCAAGAACCTGTACAGGCCCCGGCGGAACCGGCCAAGCCGAAACGTAAACGCCTAGACATTATGGATTTTATGTGAGGGGGCGGCTGTTATGCGGACAACTGAAGAATATGCGGCCATGATCCCCACCGCACCACCTTTTGACCTGGTGGGCTACCTGCGCGAACGCGGCAAAATGCAGACCGAGGTCATCAGCTACAAATGGCTGGGGCGCGATGATGCAGACAGCTGGCTATACCACGAAAGCTGCCAAGCTGATCTACGGCCCAGTGCGGCATCAAAATCGGCCCTGCTGTGGTGCAGTGCCTGCGGTGGACGCTTTTTGGCGGAATATCTGCCGTGGGAAAATGCAGCCGCCTGCCACGCATGGAGCGGCACAGGATACAGCGGTGTGCAGATTGCTGATGCGGAAGTAATGGAAATTATCAGCTACAGAGAGTACAACAAAATGCATTGCCCTTTGTGTGACGTTGAAGCGGTTTTGCAGAGTACCAACAGCCTGCGGTATGGCCGAGGTGACCAGGAATTTGTTGTGGTGCCCACGGTGGCAGACAACTGCCTGGTGTTGACCCAGTGGTGCATTGAGCGGCAGATTTACGATGGGCATACCACCATGCGCGAAAGCGCCATAAATGCCTACATAGCAGACGGCGGTAGGATCATCAAGCTGGCACACTACCAGCGCATCGCCATGGCAGGCACATGGCAGAGCCTTGGCGAATGGAAACGCCGGGCGAAACTGGCAGACGACATTCTGGCACCGCTGATGTATGGGCGCGACCTGCCGGATTTGGCAGGCACCTGCGTGGAAAATTCCAAGCTGTGGGAGTACATGGAACAAACCGAAGCCTGCGAAACCGCATACCCCGTGGCATACCTGCGGCTGTATTTTAAACACCCGGCGGTTGAAAACCTGATAACCGCCGGGCTGGGCAAACTGGTGGGCACCGGCATCAGAGATGACCACCACAGCATGTGCGGCTATGGATACGGCAGCATGACAGCCGCGCCAAAACTGGCGTGGGTAAACTGGAAAGAAAAGCGCCCGGCCCAGATGATCGGGCTGGACAAGCAACAGCTGAAAACCTGGCAGCAGATGGGCTTCGGCCTGGCCTGCCTGGAAGTGTGGAAAAAGCACAAACTGGCAAACGACATCAGCTTTGCAGACTGCTGCACCCTGATGGCTGCCGTGGGGCCGTCTTCGGCAGATGACATTCTGATGGCCGGTGCGCCGCCGATCAGAACTGCCAACTACCTGAAGCGCCAGAACCAGGCATGGCAATACCTGGCGGACTATTGGCGCATGGCCAGGCTGGCCGGGTACGACCTGGATCAAGATGCCGTGCGCTGGCCGAAAGTACTGCAGCAGGCCCACGACCGCGCAGCTACTGCTGTGAAGTACCAGAAAATCAACAGCACAACCAAAGAAGCCTTTGCAAAGATGACGGCCCGGTGCCAGGGCCTTGCCTGGGAGCATGACGGCATCTGCATACGCCCTGCGGCCAGCCCGCTGGAGCTGATCGAAGAAGGCAACACGCTGCGGCACTGCGTGGGTGGGTATTCAGAAAGCCACGCAGAGGGCAAGATCATCCTGTTTGTGCGCCACACCCGGCGGCCAGACCGCAGCTGGTACACCCTGAACATCAATGTGCTGACCAAGAAAGAAATACAGCTGCACGGGTACAGGAACGAGCTGGTGGACGGCAAGCGCTTGAAAATCCCCCGGCAGGTCCGGGAATTTGTGGACCTGTGGGAACGTGAAGTGCTGGCAAAGTGGCAGCTGCCGCCGGAAAAGGCAGCGCCTAAGAAAAAATCGAGATTCGCCGCGGCTGCGTCTGTGGCGTGATGGGAGGATAACACATGAAATACGACACTGAACAGATGACCTTTATCGGCACAGCCGGGACGGTGGAAGAATCAGCAGCACTGGCCCTGCACTATGAGATCATGGCGGCCGCGCAGACAGCTGCCGCCAGCCTGCTGGACCTGGCCCGCAAGATCAAGCGGATGCGGGACACCAGCGGCTACAAGGCACTGGGTTTTGACACCCTGGAAGCCTACACCATGGCCACCATGGGCATGAAGCAGCGCCAGGCATACAACTACATCGCCGTGGCGGAAAAGCTGCCCGCGCAGCTGATCGAGCAAAACGCAGCGGCGGGTGTCACCAAGCTGGCCTTGCTGGCCCAGTTGAGCGGGCAGGAACAACAGCAGATTGCAGCCGAAACCAACCTGGCAGACACGACCGTGGCCGAGCTGAAAGCCCAGATCAAAGAGCTGCAAGCCAAAAATGCCGGGTACGCTGAACAGTTGAGCCTGCTGCAGGATCAGCAGCCGGTGGCCGATGCCCAGGCCGAAGAAGTAGACATGGATGCCCTGCGGGCGGAAATCCGCGCAGAGGTAAAGGCTGAAATGGACAGCCTGCATCAGGCGGATACCAAGATGGCCAAGCTGAACCAGAAAGAGCGTGACGAGGCGGTGAAGGCTGCCGAGG
This sequence comes from Bulleidia sp., assembly GCA_963655125.1. Taxonomy (GTDB): domain Bacteria; phylum Bacillota; class Clostridia; order Oscillospirales; family Ruminococcaceae; genus Gemmiger. The sequence continues at coordinate 63,907 of CAVKDR010000006.1, read as the reverse complement.
AAGCCCGCGAAAAACTGGAAGCAGCACAGCAGGCTGCCGAGGATGCCGCCAAAGCCCACGCTGCCGAGTTGGAAAAAATCAAACAGCAGGCCCAGGAAGAAGCCGCAGTGGCCCGCCGCCAGGCAGAAGAAACCGCCCGGCGGATGGATATGGCAGCGGATGAAAGCGCTGTGCGCTTCGGGCTGCTGTTTGACCAGCTGCAAGATGCCGCTGGAAAGGTGCTTGACCTGGCCGATGCCGTGCAGGATGCCGGGGACGTAGAAAAGGCCGGGAAGTTCCGCGCCGCCCTTCGCCGGGCGCTGCTGGCCCTGGCGGATGAAGCAGAGGGGGTGCAGGAGTAATGGCACAGGCTTTTGCTGATGGTGTCCGCCTGGGCGTTATGGCCATGGGCGCTGTAGTTGGATTTTGCGGGCTGTTGACGATCGGGTGCTGGATCGTGGCGGCCACCATGGCGGTGATGGACCGCCTGACACACAGAAAGTAACGGAGGTACACACGCATGGGCAAAAACAAGCGGCTGCCGAACGACACTGTGCTGGCTGCGTTGCAGCTGGTACGCGGCCAGGACCGGCGCAGGGCCGAGTACAAAGAAAAAGTGCGGGAGATCATTTCCCGCACTGGGGCCAGCTTTGTGGATACGCAGAACCGTGCGGGCCAACCTGTGCGTGTGTACATGCCCCACGCCAAGGGCGGCACCAGCAACACAACAGCCGACAAAGCCGAAGCCATAGACCAGCTGGAACAGCAGCGGGATGTGCAGATTATGCGCGCCATTGATGCCGCCACCGAAGCTATAGGGGCAGACATACAGGATGCAGACACACGTCAGGCACTGCAAAAGGCTGTTGCACTCAACTGCACAGACTGCCGCGCCTGGGTATATGAACGCCTGGAAGTACCGGGGATCAGCAGGCGGGAGTTCTACCGCAGACGGCGCAGATACCTGGAAGATGTGGCTGTGCGCGTGGGCCTTGGCTGAAAACTTGGCACTGTGCAAGCATTTTATGTGCTAAAATTGGTATCATAGAGAATTTGGAGGACAGCCAGACGGCTGCCCTCTTTTTTGTTTGGGGGTGCAGCAGATGGACAGAGAGACCAAGCAGAAGGCGCGCGTCAAGCGCCGGTGCACTGGCTGCATCTGGCGGCTGCGGGATGCTGACAGCAAGGCCTGTTCCCTGCCGCGCTGCGTCAATGCTGGTGTCCGTCTGGGGCCTGATGGTTGCTGGACCTACAGAAAGCCCGTGAAGAAATGCAAGTAAGCTGCAAGTGGTGCGGCCGCATGCACCCGCGTGGCTATGTGTGCCCGCGCAGGCCAGCGCGTACCAAGAAGGGCACAGCACAAACCGCTGTGCGAAACACCTACAGGTGGCAGAAGACCCGCGCTGAAGTGTACCGGCGGGACCACCAGCTGTGCAGGCTGTGCCTGGCTGAAGGGCGGATCACCACAAGGAACCTGCAGGCGCATCACATCATACCGTTGGAAGAAAGCACAGCAACAGCCTACGACACAGAATGGATCATCACCCTGTGCAGCGGCGCAGCAGACAGCTGCCACGAGCGGGCAGAGCGTGGGGACGTGAGCCGAGAGCTGCTGCACCGGCTGGCCGGGGAGCCGGTCGAAGCGTCCCTGCCGCCGCGCGCGGGGCCGCCTGGCGGGCCTGCGGGCACCTGACGGGGCCAGGGACACCCCCCTGGGGGGTGCTGGCCCGGTGGGGCGGCCCTCCCCCACACCACGCGTCCAGATAGATTTTTTAATTTTTTTAGAAATGGGGAATGGGCGCGCGGGCGCGTTGTAATGCGCGGTATATACGGGCGCGCGCATTAGTACCCGCGCGCGTGAGGAATTGTGCGAAAATGTGCCATAAATAACAACAAAACGGGGAAAATGCCCCGGCGGGATGGCTGAAAACGGCCAAAAGACACGCATGGTGCCTGGCAGGGCTGCGCGTTTGATGGACGCGCGGGAGCTGCCCGGGGGCGGAATTTTTGAAGAAAGGGGCGGGAGTATGGGGAGACCGGCAAAGGCGATTGGCGCGGCGGACGGGGCCAGGACCAAGGAAGAAATCGAGACCCGGAAGCAGACGGAAAAGAAGCTGAAGGGCGGCGACAAACCGAAAGTGACCTGCCCCGGCTACCTGACACCGAGCCAGAGAAAGATTTTTAACAAAATCAAAAAGCTGCTGGTGGATGCCGGGGCTGCGGGCAGCTGTGATGGATGGGTCATCGCCTTTTGCGCGGTGGCCATTGACCGGGTGGCCGAAATTGACGCAGCGGCAAATGCCAACGCCAGAGGACGGACCGACAAAGACACGGTAGCCGCCCGCAGCAAGTACATGGCCGACTTTTACCGCTGCTGCAATGAGCTGTGCCTAAGCCCCCAGGCACGGGCCAAACTGGGCGTGGCGGCTGCCAAGGCCAAAGCCAAGGAAAAAGACCCGCTGCTGGCCATTTTGCAGGACAATGACTGTTAAGCAGCACCCGGCGTACAAATACGCCAAGCTGGTACTGGCCGGGACCGTGCCGAAGCATTGCGAGGGGGTGCAGCAGCCTGTTGGCCGCTATGTGCGCAAGCAGGCTGCCGAGTTTATCCGCATTGCGGACGGGAAGGACCCGAAATACTGCATCAACGAAAAGCGGCTGGCCAAGATCACCAAGCTGTTGAAGGTGATGCGGATGCCCAGCGGCCTGCGGGCCGGGGTGAGCGTGTACGATGCTACTGTGGGCTACCAGTGGCTTTTCTATGTATCGGTGCTGTGCGTGGTGCACAGAGCCGATAAAAAGCACCGGCGGTACGAAACGGCCGTGCTGGAAATCTGCCGCAAAAATTTCAAGACCTTCACGGTGGCGACCGTCTTTATTTTGCTGATGCTGCTGGAACCGCGGTTCAGCAAGCTGTTTTCGGTAGCGCCTGATGGGGCACTATCCCGCCAGGTGCAGGAAGCCATCAAGAAAATTTTGCAAAGTTCTCCCCTGCTGATGCCGCCGGATGAACCGGAAAAGTATTTCCGCACCCTGATGGATAAGATCAGCTGCAAGCTGACAGACACGGAATATGTGCCGCTGAACTACAGCAACAGCCGTCTGGATGGCCGCGAGCCTAACGTGTTTCTGGTGGATGAAGCCGGAGACCTGCCGAACGCCTACGCCATTGAAGCCATGCAATCTGGCCAGGTATCGATCCTGAACAAGCTGGGCTGCATCATCAGCACCAAGTATCCCAGAGCCAACAGTGCTTTTGAAGACATTGTGAGCTACGACAAAAAGGTGCTGGACGGCCTGCTGGATGATGAAACGGTATTTGCGCTGCTGTACGAGCCGGACGAAGAAATCACCGACGAATGGGCCACCAACCCGGACGTTATGGCGCAAAGTAACCCGGCGGCGCTGGAAGTGCCGGAAATCTGGGAAAACCTGCTGGCAAAGCGCCAGCGCGCCATTGACCTGCCCAGTGCGCGGGAAAACTTTTTGACAAAGCACTGCAACATCATCTACCAGGGCAACGCCGACGAACAGTTTGTGGCGGTGGATCAGCTGAAAGCCTGCCGGGTGGAAAAGATCGACTGGGCAGGCATGGCTGTGTATGTGGGCGTTGACCTGGCCATGAGCAACGATAACTGCGCCGTGGCCTTTGCGGGCCTGCTGCCGGACAACAAAGTGGCCGTGCAGGTTATGGGCTTTATCCCGGAAGGCAAAATTGAAGAGAAAACCGCGCTGGAAAAGTTCGACTATAAGCGGGCGATCCATGACGGGGAGTGCATAGCCTGCGGCGAAAGAATCGTGGACTATGACCGCATAGAAAACTACGTGTTTGACCTGGCTGAAAAATACGGCGTGACCGTGATGCAGATCGGCTACGACCGATACAATGCCATAAGCAGCGCCCAGAAGTGGGAAAACGGCCGCCCCGGCGGGGACGGCAAGGAAGCATGCCCCGGCATTGAGACCGTGGAGGTGCGCCAGCACAGTGACACGCTGCACATGCCCACAAAACTGTTTTGCGAACTGGTGGAAAGCGGGCGGCTGGCCTACGTGGCCAACAGGCTTTTTGAAGTGAACGTGGAAAACGCAAAATGCACCTATGACACCAACATGAACCGCTATGTAAACAAAAAGCGCAGCAGCGGTAAGGTGGACTGCGTGATGGCGGTAATTGATGGGCTTTACCTGCTGCAGCAGAATGAAATACTGGACGATGCGGGGGGCGGCTTTGTGTGCCAGGTGTGCTGATGGCGTTTTGCATTTAACTGCAAGGGGGAGATTTTACGGAAATGAAATTGGAGCGCGCCGAGCTGCGGGCCGCTGTGCAGCCCAGCGAAGCGGCCGCAGAAGATACCGGCGGCAAAGTGATGGACGCAAGTTTTGCCGAGTTCCTGGGCATACTGAACGGCGTGGACAGGATCAGCAAGACCACGGCCATGAATATCCCGGCGGTGGCGGGCGGCATTGAGTTCATCACCGCACAGGCGGCGGCCGTCCCCTTCCGGCTTTACCGGCGCACAACCAAGGGGCTGGAAGAAGTGAAAAAGGACGAACGGACCGAAGTGCTGAACTATGACACCGGCGACCTTTTGAGCTGTGCCGAGATGCTGCAAAGCCTGTACAGGGACTACCTGCTGGCCGGGAATGGCTACCTGTACATAAACCGGCGGGGCAACCACCTGGTAAGCCTGCACTATGTGGATTGTGACCAGGTGGCTGTAACGGTGGACCCTGACCCGATTTTTAAAAGCGGGCATGTGCATGTGTACGGCCAAGCCTACAGGCCGTGGGAGTTTATCAGGCTATGCAGGCACAGTGTGGACGGCATGCGCGGCACGGGCATTTTGGAAGAAAACAGCAAGATGCTGGCCCTGGCCTGGGCCACACTGGTGCTGCAAAACAGCATTATGAAGGGCGGCGGCAATGCCAGGGGCTTTTTGACCTCTGACAGGAACCTGACAGACCCGCAGATGGCAGCCCTGAAAAAGGGCTTTGCCGAGCTGTACCGGGCCGATGGGAACGGCGTTGTGGTGCTGCAAAAGGGCCTGGATTTTAAACAGGCCAGCAACACCGCGGTGGAAATGCAGCTGCAAGAAATCGTGCAGCAGAACCGCCAGGAAATCATGCTGCTGTTGGGTGTACCCTATGAGGTGATAAACGGACATGGAACCGAGGACCAGTTTAATGCCGCGATCCAGCGGGCGGTTGTGCCGGTCATTACCGCCATGGAAACGGCGCTGAACCGGGACCTGCTGCTGGAAAGCGAAAAAGGCAGCCTGGTATGGCGAGCCGATACCACAGAGCTGACCAAGGGTGCCATAAAGCAGCGGTACGAAGCCTACAAGGTAGCCACCGAAGGCGGCTGGATCGGCAAGAATGAAATCCGCCAGCGGGAAGGTTTGCCGGTTGTGGAGGGGCTGGACATCATCGGCATGAATCTGGCCGATGTGCTGTTTGACATGAAGACCGGCACTTTCTACACCCCGAACACCGGCAGCGTGATGGACGGCAAAGAACCTGTATCTGGTGAAGCCTCCACCGCCCCGGCGGATCAGCAGCCTGAAAAAGAGAGCTTGCCAGATGATGGCGGCGATGCTATACTGGAAGCACGAAACCGGGACTACAAGCGGGACGATAAAGGCCGCTTTGCCTACAGCGGCGGGCGGAAGAAAAGCCATGGCCGGAAAAAGCCGGTAAAACTTAGCCGTAAAGAATACAGCAAGGTTATGCACACCATAAATACCAGCTTTAAAGGCCGCTACGAGGGAAAAACTACCGCGCGCTTACAATTGGCCATGGATGACGGCTATTATGAATATAAATTTGCCGTTCATGGCTATAACGATTACACGATCTTGAAGAGGAGAAAATACTGATGGATAAGCTGGAGAGATTGCGGGAACTGGTACGCCAAGTACCTGACAACTACCCAGATTTTGAAAACGGTGTGCCGCATTTTGCAAATAAATACGGCTATGTCGATCAGCTGATCGAATACATGGAAACGCACCCGGAAGCAACTGCATCTGAGGTGGACGAATACATTGACGATCTGGAAGATGCCCTTGGTATCCCGGCGGATGACTGCGATGGTATTTCGCCTTTGCCAGATGACGAATAAAACCGAATACCACACAAGCACGATGCAGTTTTGCACCGTGCTTTTTGTTTTGCGAAAGGATGCCATACAATGGACGATTTCAAGGTTATGGCCAGACTGCTGGCCGCTATCCGAGCGGGTGAAAGTGGCCCGACTTTTAACACTGCCCTGGTGAATGAACGGGTGCTGAAAACCACTGCGGAAAACCGGGACGCGCTGGCCCGCAAGCTGGCGAAGGCCGGGTACATTGACGGGCTATACATTGTGGAGACGCTGGACGAAGACCCGGACATGATCCTGTGGGAAGAATCCCACCCAGAAGTGACCATGAAAGGCCTGGAATTTATGCAGCAAAGCGAACCGCTGCATAAGGCAATCCAAGAGCTGAAAAGTGTTGCGGCACAAACCGCCGCGGCAGTAATTGCAAACCAGCTTGGCAAAATGTAACCATACGGCAGGCACGATGCAATTTGCACCGTGCTTTTATTTTTGCCCGGAAAGGGGGTGATCCGATGAAAGTTGAACGCAGAGGGAACCAGATACACCTGCATGGGTATGTGTGCGCAGCGGGCCGGGCAAGCCGAGTGCTGCACCACCCCGCCCATGGGGATTTTGTGGAGACCGTGGAGCCGGGCACCTTTGCCAGAGCGCTGGAAGCGGCCAAGGATGTGAAGCTGACGCTGAACCACAGCCGGGAGCTGGGCAGCACCCGCAGCAACCTTGCGCTGGCTGAAGATGCCATTGGGCTGAAAGCGGATGCCTGGACGGATGATGCCGAGGTACTGCGCGCCGCAGAACGCGGCGAGCTGCGGGGCTGGTCCTTCACCTTCCGCCCGCGCCCCGGCGGGGATGTGTGGGAGGATGGCAAGGACGGCCTGCCTGCCAAGCGCAGCCTGCGGGACATTGCGCTGGATGAAGTGGCCGTGCTGACCATTACCCCGGCCTACATTGCCACCACCGTGGATGCAGAGACCCGCAGCGCTGACGGGGCCGCCCAGGTATGCACCGAGGTGCGCAGCCTGGAAGACCCCGCCGAAAAGACCGAAGACACCGAAACCCGTGCCCAGGACAGGGCGCGGCTGGAACTGATGAAACTGGAGGTATGAACCATGAAAAAGTTGAAAGCCCTGATCGAGAAGCGCAACGCCAACCTGGAGGCCATGGGCAAAATGCTGGACCTGTGCGAGGCTGAAAACCGCGCTTTTACCGATGAGGAAAAGAAAACCTATGACACCATGATGACCGAGACCCGCAGCCTGGCCGACACCATCCACGCTGCCGAGCAGGTGGAGGGCATGAGCATGGAACGCGAGATCGACCCGGACAAGCTGGGCAGCGAGGCCCGCAGCCAGGAAGCTGCCACCAAGATTGAGCTGGAAGAACGCCGCGCCTTTGAAGATTATCTGCGCCACGGCGATGCTGCCACCCCCGGTGAGCAGCGCGCCGCCACCAACATGACCAAGGGCGCAAACGGTGCCATTATCCCCCGCACCATCGCCCAGAAGATCGTAAAGCAGGTTTACAACATCTGCCCCATCTACGCCAAGGCCAGCCACTACAACGTGAAAGGCCAGCTGGACATCCCCTACATCGACACCAGCGCCGGGGACATCACTGTGGCGTACAAGGATGAATTCAGCGAGCTGGTAAGCAGTGCCAACAAGTTTGGCAGTGTGACCCTGACCGGCTTCCTGATTGGTGCCCTGACCCTGATTGGCCGCAGCCTGATTAACAACAGCGACTTTGACGTTGTTTCCATCGTCATTGACCACATGGCCGAGAACTGGGCGCGCTTTATCGAGAAAGAGTGCCTGAAGGGCACCACCGGCAAAGTGACCGGTGCCCTGCCCGGCGTTACGGCTGACCAGACCATCACGGCAGCCAAGGCCACCGCCCTGACCGCGGATGAACTGATCGACGTGCAGGAGGCTGTGCCGGATGTGTACCAGCAGGGTGCCATCTGGATCATGAGCAAAAAGACCCGCGCTGCCATCCGCAAGCTGAAGGACAACGAGGGCCGCTACCTGCTGAACACCGACCTGAACGCACCCTGGGGCTACATCCTGCTGGGCAAGCCGGTTTTTGCCTCTGACAGCATGGACGACATGGCTGCCGGCAAGGATGCTGTGCTGTACGGCGACATGAGCGGCCTGGCTGTGAAAGAGATCGAGACCATGGAGATCGAGGTGCTGCGTGAGCATTTCGCCACCCAGCATGCCGTTGGCGTTGTGGGTTGGGCTGAGCTGGATGCCAAGGTGGAGAACGCCCAGAAGCTGGCCAAACTGACCATGGCAGCGTCCTGATCCGCGGAGGTGATGGCTGCATGATGATCCCGGAAGTACGGGTGGAGACTGTGGCAGGCTACTGCCGCATTGACACTCCCCTGGATGACACAGACCGGCAAGTGCTGGAAAACATCATCATGCCCGCGGCCAAGGCCCACATGGTGACCTACACCGGCCAGAAGGAAGAAGAACTGGACAAGCATGCAGAACTGACCATCGTCTACCTGGCGTTGTGCAGCTTTTTGTATGATAACCGCAGCCTGGGCGCTGTGACAGACCAGAAGCAGAACGAACTTGTGGCCAGCTTTTTGGATGGCTACAACCTGAACCTGATGGCCTGGGAGGTGTAGCAGATGGAAGCGGGAAACCTGCGCCATAAAATCACCTTGCAGCGCCCGGCGGGCGGTGATGTGAGCGACCCGAACGGTGCTACCGAATGGGAAGACTATGCCACCACCAACGCCAGTGTGCTGCCGCTGCGCGGCCGGGAGCTGTGGGAAGCCCAGGCAGCCCAAAGCACCATTGACCACCGTATTATTCTACGGTGGCGACCCGGCGTAAAGCGCAGCACCCGTGTGCTGCTGGGCGACCGCAAGTTTGAGGTGCAGTACATCATTGACCAGGGCGAACGCCACGAATGGCTGCAGCTGATGTGCCGGGAACTGGAGGAATAAAACCGTGATTGAAGAAATCCTGAAAGATGCCTTGCAGCAGGTGGACGGCCTGGCCGGGAAAGTGTACAAGCTGGCGGCACCGAAAGATGCCACCGCCCCCTACGCTGTTTTTGGCAAGCATGACGACACCGAACTGCAGGACCTGGACGGCGGCACGGGATACTGGACCGGCAACCTGGAACTGCACCTGCTGGCGGCGAACTACGCCGCGCTGAAAGCCCTGGAACAGGGCGTAAAGCGGGCATGCCGCACGGCCGAGGGGAAAACAACTGCGGACGGCCTGCAAGTATGCGAGATGCGCGCCAGGGTGGCAGAGACCGAAGAAGCCCTGCCGAACACCAAGCTGGAGCACAGCGAACTGGAGGTGACAGCCAGTTGGCTGGAAACCTGACGTTTACCTGGGACAAAGCGGCGGCGGCCGAGATTGACAGTGCACTGCGGGAGCTGAAGGAAGGCACCCAGCGGGTAGCTGCGCAGGCGGCCCTGGCCCCAGCCCAAGCCGAACTGGAAGCTGCCAAAGCGGCCGCCCCTGTAAAGACCGGCACCCTGCGGGACAGCCTGGTGCTGCACATGGAGCGCAACCGGCAAACCGGCAAGCAGGTATACGATGTACTGCCGACCGCCAAGGCCAACGGCCTGCTGCAAAAGCAGGTGAAGCAGCCGGGGCGCACTGCCAACGGCAAGAGCCGCCGGAAAACCGCCTACTACCCCGCCAGCCAGGAATATGGATTTGCCACTGTGAACGGCGGCCGGGTAGCCGGTAAGCATTACCTGGGCGGCAGCATGGCAGCGGGCAGTGATGGATACCGCGAAGCGATCCTGGAAGAAATCGAAAAGAACGTGGACGAAGCCTGGGGCCAGTAAGCCCCAGGCATTTTTTGGATTTTACGCCCCTATGACGGGGCACCTGTGAAAGGAGCAAAACTATGGCAATCAGTGTTGCAAAAGGCACGAAACTGACCATCGGCGGCAAGGCCGTGGCCCATCTGACCAAGATCGGCAGCCCCAGCATCAAGTGGGACACTGTGGAGAGCACCGCCCTGGATACCGAAGACGACTTCAAGCAGTTTTTGACCACCTTTGCCGAGGGCGGCGAGGTGAGCATTACCGGCAACTTCGATTTTGGCGATGAAGGCCAGAAGGCGATGATTACGGCGATGGCGGCGGGCACGGATGACCTGGCCTGCGCCATTGTGTTTCCTACTGCTATTGGCGCAGAGTGGGATTTTAAGGCCAGTGTGAACAGCTTTGCCACCAGTGCCGAGACCGCGGGCATCGTGACCTTTGATGCCACCCTGAAAGTGACCGGCAAACCGGAACTGAAAGCCGTTGGCGGCTGATAGGAGGGATACCCAATGACGAACAAAAAGAGCGCGGGCAACCGCGTATTTATGGCGAACCTGGGCAAAGCGGGCAGCTTTGTGCTGAACTGCGGCCACCGTGAGCTGAAGCAGATTGAAAGCCTGCTGGGTGTGAAGATCACTGACCTGAGCATGGACAGTGTGCGCACCATCGACTGCTGCCTGTACTGCATGGTGCAGCGGGACGCTGCCAGAAAGCAGGTGCCGCTGGACAAGGAAGCCTTTAACAATGCCTTGGACGGCCTGAACGCTGCCCAGTACCTGGCCGCCAGCCGCGCAGCCGCCGAGTGCTTTAAGGCTGCCTTTGATGTGCCGGAGGATGGCGAAGATGCAGAAGACCCCGCCGAAGGTGACGAAAAAAACGCCCAGACGACCACGGCGGATGGGACTGGGACCGAAGCCTGGTAAGTGCTTTGCGGCTGGGGCTGACCCTGGCCGAGTATGAGGACATGACCCCGGCGGAACTGGTTTTGCTGCTGCGGATACACCGGCAGCGGCAAGAGGACCGCCGCAAAGAACGTGAAGCCGACCTGTACGCCCTGGCCTGCATGACCGGGCAGGCTGTATGGGGCAAGCTGGAGCGCTTCGACGTGCTGTTTGGCCGTGATGCAGATCATACCCAGGAAATGACAGCGGACGAGATGCTGGACCAGGTGCGGGCGATCAACGCCGCACTGGGCGGCACCAACAGCTTTGACAGTTAGGAGGTGATGGCTGTATGGCAACGAAAAACCTTATTGTGCGTATTGGCGCAGACCTTAGCGACCTTGCCAAGGCTACCGACACCGCGCGCGGGCACTTTGCAAAGCTGGAACAGGTGCGGAAAAGCGCTGCTGCAAACCAGCAGGACAGCCTGACCAAGGAACTGGAAGCGGCCAACCAGAAAGTGCAGCAGCTGAAGAATGAGTACCGGCAGCTGACCGGCACCATGGGCCAGATGGGCACCGAAAACGGGCTGCTGAAGCAGCTGCGGGACGTGCAGAAGGCGCGGGCCGACCTTGACAAGCAGTATGCCAACAAAGACGGCAGCATGAAGGACACCACGCCGGAAGCCATTTTGCAGCAGTATGAAGTGCTGGAAAAACGCGCCGATGAACTGTACGACAAAATCCGGCAGGTACGGCTTGACCCGGCGGCTACGCCGGAGGCCCAGGCCCTGGGAGAAAAGCTGAAAGAAGCTGCCCAGCATGCCAGCGATTTGCAGAAAGAGCTGAACAAAAGCAAGGCCGAAAACCCGGACGCGGGGAAAGGCCCCAGCCTGAAAGCCAAGGTGCTGGACGGCCTGACGGGAGCCGGTAACGTGGCCATAAAAGGCTTTGCCGGGCTGGCCACCGGGGCCGGTAAGGCCCTGCAGCTGATACAGGCAGGCGCAGGCCGGGCCGCCCAGTTTATGGGCAGTATCCGCAGCGCTGCCGGTAACGCCCTGGGCGGGATCACCCGCATGGGTGCAGGCATTGGCCGGGTGGCCGGGCGCATAGGCAGCCTGGCCGCCAGTGCGCTGGTGTTCAACGTACTTAGCAAGGGATTCCAGGCGGTGCAGCAAGGTATATCCGGCATGGTTGAGGGAGACAGCCAGCTGAAAGCGAGCCTGGCCAGCTTGCAGGGAAACCTGCTGACGGCCTTTGCACCGCTGTGGCAGACGATTTTACCCATTGTGCGGGCTGTAACTGCTGCCCTGGCGAACCTGGCTGCCATGGTAGCCCAGGTGATGGCAAGCCTGTTTGGCACCACCACCAGCGCCGCCCAAAAGAGCGCGCAGGCCTACTACAAGCAGGCGGGCGCTGCCACCAGCAGCGCCAACGCCAGCAAAAAGGCAGCCGAGGAAGCCAAGCGGGAAGCTGCAGACTTTGACATTTTGCACAAGGTGGGCAATGACAGCAGCACCGACAGCGGCAGCGGCGGCGGGGGCGTGACCCCTGACCTGACCACTGACATCAGCCAGACCGGCAGCTTTGTGGATAAGCTGACCAACGCCATCAAGGATGACGACTGGTACAAGGTGGGTGAAATTTTTGCCGAAAAGCTGAACGAGGCCATGGGGAACATCCCCTGGGAAAGTATCCAGAGCACCGCGAAGCGCTGGGCAGAAAACATTGCCACCACCCTGAACGGCTTTGTGGAAACGCTGGACTGGGGGCTGGTAGGCAGCACCCTGGGCAACGGGCTGAACACGGCACTGGGCTTTATGGACACCTTTGTGCAGGCCTTCCACTGGGAGAGCCTGGGCGCAGGCATCGGCAACGGGCTGGAGAGCATGCGACAGACTGTTGATTGGGCATTGCTGGGCCGGTTTATGACCGACAAATTCAAAATTGCCTTTGAAACCCTGCACGGTTTTGTGACATCCGGGTTTAACTGGGCCGGGCTGGGTGATGACATTGCCACAGCCGTGAACAGTGCCTGGAGCAACGTGGACTGGGTACAGGCGGCTGTGGATGCGGGCGAACTGGCCAAAGACGTACTGGAGGCCGCCACGGCGGCGATCCAGGGTGTGGATTGGGTGCAGATCGGCACAGATTGCGGAAAAGCGCTGCAAAGCATAGACTGGGGCGGCATCATTGAAGAAGTGTTTGCCCTGATCGGCAGCCTGGTGGGTGCTGTGCTGGGTGCGGGCTTCGGCTTTTTTACCGGGCTGTTTGACGGCCTGGACGAAACCCTAAACAAGTATTTTGGCGACATTGGCGAAAGCGGCATTGAAGGCTTTTTCAACGGCATTGGCGAAATGCTGGGCGATGCGGCAGCCTGGGCTAAAGAACACATCGTTGACCCGTTTGTGAACGGCGTAAAAACCGCCTTGGGTATCCACTCTCCTTCCACCGTGATGGCGGAAATCGGCGGGAACACGATCCAGGGCTTTTTCGATGGTATCACCGGGCTGTGGGACACTGTGACCGGCTGGCTGGGTGAACACCTGGGCGGCGTGGTTGACCAGTTCAACGACTGGAAAGACAAGACCGGCCAAAAAGTGAGCCAGTGGGCCAGTACCACCGGCGAGACCGTGCGCGGCTGGATCAGCGATACTGCACAGAACGTGGGCGGCTGGGTAAGCGACCGCAAGCAGGACTTTACCGATTGGGCAAGCAGCGTGGGCCAGACCGTAGGCGGCTGGGCCAGCAATGCCAAGCAGAAAATTGCAGACTGGGCCGTAAACGCCAAAAACAGCGTGGGCGATTTCAGCACGGACAGCAAAGGAAAGCTGGACAGCTACAGCACTGACACGCAGGGCACCCTGGCGCGGTGGAAAGACACTGCCGTGGGCATCTTTAAGACCTTTGGCGATCTGGGCAAAAGCACCATGCAGACGGCGATCAGCGGGATCAGCGGCACTTTGCTGCCGCTGGTAAGCAACGCTTTGAGCTGGGGCAGTGATTTTGTACAGAATTTCACCAACGGCATCAAAAACAAGATGACGGGGCTGCTGGACAGCGTGAAAGATATGGCGAACCAGGTGCGCGGGTATCTGCACTTCAGTGTGCCGGATACCGGCCCGCTGGCGGATGCTGACACCTGGATGCCTGATTTTATGGACCTGCTGGCCGAGGGCGTGGACGACAACAGCCCCACCCTGCTGGCAAAGATCCAGAACGTGGCCCGCCAGGTAAACCGCGCCTACAACGGAACGGCCGCCCCTGCCCTGGCCACCGCGGGCGGCATGAGCCTGCCCAGCGACCCGATGCGCCGCATGGACAGCAGCAGCGATGACATCATCGCCACGCTGCGCAGCGGCTTCAACGCGCTGCAGAAGGCCGTGGAAGATAAGGACAACAGCGTATACCTGGACGGCGACAAGGTGGAAAACAAGACCGCCAAGAGCCGCCGGAAGAAGGCCCGGCTGTATGGCCGGGATGAATGAGGGAGGCAGACACGATGCGCTTTGACATTGACGGCGTGGATTTTGCCCCCTACATTGCCAGGGGCGGGCTGAAGTTCCAGAAATTCAAGGTAAGCAGCAAGGACAGCGGCCGCGATACCCAGGACGCGAAAATGCACCTGACGGTGCTGGCACAGAAACACAAAATCACCGCGACGTTCCGGCCGCTGAAGGCGGAAGAAGCGGCCGCGGTGTTCAGCACCCTGGGCAATACCTGGGTAACAGTGACCTTTGAAAGCCCTTTTACCGGCGGCGAATACAGCTGCCGGATGTACAGTGACGACCTGCCTGCCACCTTTTTGATGGAGAAAGACGGCGTTGCGTACTACCAGGGCATTGAGGCACCGCTGATAGAAGAATAAGGCGGCAAGGCCCCTTTTGCATTTAACTGCAAGAGGGGCTTTGCCTGTATGTGGAGGTGAGACCATGCAGAAGCGGCCGAAAGGCTGGGAGACCGCCAGAGACGACCCGAACCACATCGGCGAACTGCTGGTAACGATTGACGGCAAGGAATACGCCGCGCAGGACATTGTAAGCTGTGAGATCGAAAGGAACCTGCTGGAGAACACGGCCGAAGTGGGCAATGCCACCGCCGCCGTGCTGACGCTGGAGATCAACCAGGGCGAGACCATCCCGAAACGGGCCAAAGTGGTGGTGCAGTACCGGCTGGCGCTGGATGATGCCAGGACGGACTATATACCCAAGGGCACCTACTGGATCAACACCCGCGAAAAGGACGGGCGCTACCTGAAGCTGACCTGCTACGATGCCATGCTGATGACACAGCAGGACTACCTGGGCGATGTGACCGCGGACGACTGGCCGCAGCAGGAAACGGCCTGCGCGGCCGAAATCGCGCAGCGGATCGGCGTGGAGATCGACCCGCGCACCAAGATCGGCACCGGGGACAACCACCAGGTAAGCATGCCGGTGGGCCGGACCATGCGGGAGGTGCTGGAACAGATCGGCGCTGCCAACGGCGGCAACTGGTGCATAACCCCGGCGGGCAAGCTGCTGCTGGTGCCTTTTGCGGGCACCGGCGATGTGCTGCCTGCGGTGAGCGGCGCACCGGACTGCGGGGATGTGCAAACCATTACCGGGGTACGGGTGGTGCGCAATGATACGGACACGCCCCTGCTGGCCGGGAATGAGACCGGCACGGTGCTGGAGGTGGAAAACGAAAACGGCACCCAGGCGCTAGCGGACGAACTGGCCCAAAAGTTGGTGGGCCTGCAATATGCGCCATACACCTGCGACCAGCGGTACATTGACCCTGTGGCCGAGGCCGGGGACAAAATCACGGTGGGCGGTGTGGCCTGTGTGGCCTACAACATCAAAGAGAACCTGGGGCCGAGCCACTACGCCGACCTGGAGGCCCCGGAGGAAGCCGGAGAGCTGGAGGAAGAATACCCGTACCAGAACGCCGCCGAGCGGGTAAAAAAGCAGCTGGGCACTGTGACGGCCAGCGTGGCGGAAATCCGCAAAGACCAGCAGAGCATTGAAGCCGAGGTGAGCAAGACCACCGAGACCGTGGCCAAGAACACCCAGGACATTGAGGCGGCCCGGAAAGAGGCCACCGAAAAATCCGAAGCAGCGGCGGCGGCTGCCAAGAAATACGCAGACGACAAGCTGCTGGAGTACAGCACGACCGAAGATGTCAAAAGCCTGGTAAGCCAGACAGCCGAAAACATCACGTCCGAGGTATCGAAGACCTACGCCACTACGGCGCTGGTGGAAAAGACCGGGCAGGATGCTACGGATGCGGCCAACCAGTACACGGACGGCCAGCTGGTGAAGTACAGCACAACAGAAGAAACCAAGAGCCTGATTGACCAGCAGGCGGACGGGATCACCCAGGAAGTATCCAAAACCTACGCCACGAAAACCGAGGTGGAGGGAGCTACCAGCAGCGCAGCCGATGCAGCGAGCAAAGCCGAAGCTGCACAGGCCGCCGCGGATACCGCCAACGCGGAAGCAGAAGCGGCCAAAAGCAACGCGGCAGCTGCCCAGGAAGCTGCCGACAAAGCCAAGGCAAATGCCGAAGCGGCCCAGAAGGCAGCCGAGGATGCGGAAGCCAACGCGGCGGCAGATGCTACCGAAAAGGCCGAAGCGGCCCGCAAAGCCGCGGAAGAAGCCGCCGCAGCGGATGCAACTGCTAAGGCCGCCCAGGCGGAAGCCAACGCTAAGACCGCGGCGGCCGAAGATGCACAGACCAAGGCGAACCAGGCCCTGGCCGATGCCAAGAGCTACACGGCCGAACAGCTGAAAAGCTACAGCACGACACAAGAAATCAAGAGCCTAATCAAGCAAGAAGCCGATAGCATCAAGCTGGAAGTATCAGAGACATACGTTACCAGTGACGATCTGGGAGACTACGCAAAGAAATCTGACATTGACGTGGCTGTTAATGGAATCACTTTGAAAGTCGAACAAAAGCGAGCCTGGGAAAACCAGCTGGATGGTTCAGAGTGGACGGGCAAAGCTGGCACGACAACCGGCAGCGGAACCTATATAGGCATAACGGGAAGCACTTCCGCAGAATCGCAGGGGTCGATCTATGTGCCGTCTTCCAAACTGTCTTACTTTGAAGAAACAACGGCGCGGATCAAGTTCCAATACAAAATTGTCAATGCCATATCTGGCGGGCAGTGCCATGTCATTCTGTGGCAGGACTACACAACAGAGAGTTCCCGCGGGAACTACATTAAACGGTTCACAACATCGACAACTGACACAGCAGCCGCAACCTCTGGGTGGGTTGACGTAAGTGTTGACCTGACACTTAAAGCGGATATTCCCACAAAGTTGCAGTTGACTGTATCCATTGCCAAGGGGGCAACCGGCAGGATTGACCTCCAAAATGTTGAAATCCAGGTGCAGCGAGATGGTGCCAGCGTTATTTCCCTAAGCCGCAGCGGCGTGGAGATTTCAAGTGACACGATCAATATTTCCGGCTTTGTAAAGTTCAGTGACTTAGCGGGGGCTGGTACAACCTCAATCAATGGCAGCAACATCACTACGGGAAAAATAGGCAACACCAGCGGCAACACTGTATACGATCTTGACGCGGGAACACTGCGCACGGGAACAAGTACCAGTACGCGGGTGGAAATTAGTGCACAAAAAATTTTGTGGTATTACCAGAACTACCTGACCGGCATCCTTTACAGCGAATACGCAAAAACGTATATCGGATGCAATTCACAGTATTTGTATGTGGGCTGGTTTGGAAGTTCTACCCCTTCGCTTGACTATGGATCACTTGAAAGCAATGCGAAAGATTTTGACAAATTCTTTGGATTGATGATGAACCAGCTAACACAAACAATCCATGCCCATGCAAAATATTTTAAAGTTCAAGGAGAAATCGAGTGTACAAGCATAAAACGAAACGGATCGTATTTGTGAGGTAAGACAATGAAAATCGGATTTAATTTTGCAGCAGAAATGTTTGCCCAGAAACTGGACAACCTGATTGCGGAATCGGCCATGCCTATGGCCCTGGTGCAGACGGTTCTGCAACAGAAAGCTAACGAAGCCTCGCAGAGGGCCAAAGAGCTGGCCAGAAAAGAGGCGGACGAATATGCCACTGAAATCGAAGCAATGAAAAAAGCACAGCAGGCAGGTGCCGAGGTAGTCCCGGCGGAACAGGCAGCGGAAGAAGGTGCAGACAATGGCTGAAACTTTTGAAGTACTCCAGGAAGTAACCGTTGATGTTAGCAAAAGCCTCCCGGCACCTACGGTATTTTGCAAGCAGGCAGACAACGTGGTGCGCGTACTGCGGGTAACGATCCAGGACAACAAGGAAGACTACCCCATCCCGGCGGGCTTTGCGGCCCGCCTGCGCGGTACCAAGGCGGACGGCACCCGCATTTATCTGGATGCCCGCAGCGCAGCCGGGAACGTGGCAGAATTCATCCTGACGCAGAACGCCCTGGCCGCCTACGGCAAGGCAACCTGTGAAGTGGAGCTAAGCAACAGCGCCGGGGACGTGGTAAAGAGCTGCAACCTGGTGCTGAACGTGCAGAAAACCGCCATGGACGACAGCGCGGTGGAGAGTACAGACGAGTTCCAAAGTCTGGATGCCGCTGTGGCGGGCGCGCAGGCCGCCCAGAAGGCCGCAGAGGACGCAGCAAGCAAGACGGCCACTGACGCACAGAGCGCCGCACAGAGCGCCGCAGATGCCAAAGAGGCGGCCAAGACCGCAGGCGATGCCGCCAGCAAGGTCATCGATGAGGGCGTAGCCGAGAAAATGGCCGAGATGCAGGCGATCCAGGACGATGTAACAGCCAAGCAGACCCAGGCTGCAGCTGATGCAGCGGCGGCAGCCCAGGCCAAGACCGCGGCCGAAGCTGCCCAGGCAGATGCCGCCGCCAGCAAGACGGCCGCAGCTGGCAGTGCCACCGCCGCCAAGGAAAGCGAAAAAGCCGCCGCCAAGAGCGCCGAAGAAGCCAAGGCCGCCACCCCGGCATCTACATTGGACGGCATGTATACTGCCATGCTGGACGGCACCAACACATGGAAAATTTTTAAACTGTGGTGGCCGTTTGCCGTAACGCAGAGCGAAAACAAGTACAGCTGCCTGGAACGCTTTGCCGCCATGCTGGATGCCGCATGGGGCGATAAGACCTACACAGTGCGGAACATCCACGAGAGCGTGAGCGGCGATGCCAGCGGCACCCCGCTGGATGATCTGGCGGACGGCCGCGCCGCCGCCCCTCTGGTGACGGATGCCAGCACGGGCGTGGCCGATTGGGCCGAAAATGACCCCATGACCTGGTATGTGCGTGCCAACGCCAAGAGCCTTGCGGACGGCACCATGGAGGTGCTGGCCGTGGAGACCGAAGCGGCCTTTGATGTGACCGGCGAGACCGCGCCGGTGTACTGCTTCTCCCCTGCCCTGGCCGTGAAAGAGTGGGACGATGGCAGCTACATCTACACCAGCTGGCACATGCGCGCCAGTGGCGACTATGCGCCCATGGCGGGCGATGTAGCCCCGGACGGCACCCACCGCCTGCTGACCTGGCACCCTGCCTTTTATGGCGGGCAGAACAGCGCGGGCGGCATGACAAGCGGCGCGGGCCTGCTGCCCATGCCCTGGACCAGCGCCAACGCGGCGCTGCCGCTGGCCCGCAAGCGGACCGCCTACGATGGCCTGTGGTGCGATTGCGACACCCAGTTTGCCCTGATGGCCTGGCGGCTGCGCCACTGGATGCTGAGCAACAGCGGCCAGCTGGAGGGCTGCACCAACTACAACCTCCAGTACACCCTTGCGGTGGCCGAAACCGGCGTGAAGCGTGTGCTGCTGACCAAGGCGCAGGGTGCCAACCTGCTGGCGGGCAGCTGCGTTTGCCTGGGCGAACGCGGGAGCAACACGAACAGCGACCGAAATCAGGCATACAACCACAATGTGTTCAATATTGCCAAGATTTTGAGCGTTGAGACCGTGACCGTGGATGATACCGAGTATGCGGCTGTAAACCTGGACCTGGCAAGCACCATCGACACCACGACCACGATGCTGGTCAGCACCATGCCGTGGCCGAGTGGCAGCACAGAAGCGCTGCCCGGCCATAGTGACGGCTGCATTGGCAGCCTGACCAACGGCAGATACCCGTACCGCATTGCGGGTATGGAAATGCAGATCGGCAGCTATTGCGAAGAACTGGACCCGCTGTGGCGGGCCAGCCTGGTGGACGATGACCACTGGCACTATGACGTGTACAGCTGCCGGGACAGTGAAAAGCTGGCAGGCAGCATCACCGACAACTACCAGAAGGTGGGCGAATTTGACCTGCCGAACGCGAACAAGTACAGCTGGAACTATATCCGCGCATTGAACAAAATGGCGGCTGAAGCACAGACCCCGACAAAGTTCGGCGGTTCCAGCAGCACCTACGTCAAGGCCGCCTTCTATTCCCCTGGCGGGGCCGGTGTGTTTGCGCCGTGGCGCTTTGGCTACCTCCTCGTTGGTGGCAACTGTGGTTTGCCCTGCGCGCATGGTAGCCTTGGCCCCGGCTTCTCCTACTGGTACGGTGTCCCGCGGCTTGCTGGATCGGGCAAAAAGCGGGGTGAATGGCCCGCGTAAGCAGGGCCAGAGGGGCAGCAGGCCCCTTTTGACGATATAAGCAATTTTATTGGGTGGTGCAGCGGCGATTCGGGCCGCCTTCAATTCCCCTGGCGGGGCCGGTGTGTTTGCGCCGTGGCGCTTTGGCAACCTCAACGATGGTGGCAACTGTGGTTTGCCCTGCGCGAATGGTAACAATGGCCCCGGCAACTCCAACTGGAACGGTGTCCCGCGGCATGCTGATGACAAAAAGCCATAACAGGCATAAGCGCTGCACCGCGCTTGCAGTTGACTGCTAAAATCATGTAATACCGACACCAGACAGCTGGCCCGGTGCGAGTTGATACGCCCGGCATACAGTGAGCGTCTGGCCGCAGTGCCGTGGGCCTGCGTGGCGGCGAGTAGTAGAAAACCGCCTGCCCTGCTTTAAGGGCGTGGGCAGCAACCGAAAGCTGTTGAACATCAGCAAGAATGGAGGGCTGACAACGCACACAAAGCGATACCTGCCGCTGACGCACCAGCTGTGCGAACAAGCGGCCATTGCAGCCTTTGAAGATAAATGGTTCCGCAAGAATTACCTGGCGGACGCACAAAAGTATGGAGGTGTTGCCTATGGGCGGCTAAAGGCCGAAACGGCCAGAAATGAAATGCACGCAAAACTGGAGGCGGTGCACGGCATAGCGCTGGAGATGGAACAGCGGGTGCTGGACCTGATGGACGGAACAGCGGACGATCTGGACCTGGACCCGGTACATACCTTTTACCGCATTGATGGTATCAGCATGAAAACGCGGGAACTAAGCGACTGCTGCCCCATGCACCAGTGCTTTGGGCACCTGGCGGTGCTGGCCTTGCAGCCGCTGCTGCGGGCCAAGCTGCTACCGTACCAGTTTGCCAGCATACCCGAAAAGGGCCAGGTGGCGCTAAAGCGGCAGGTGGAACGCTGGCTGCGGCGCAAAAGCTTGGGTGTGCGGTACGGGCTGAAAATGGATGTAAAATCTGCATATCAGAACACAAGCCACGCGGTAGTGATGGGGATTTTAGAACATGAAATCCCACACGCCGCGTGGCTGCTTGCTGTTGTGCGCAGTCTGCTGGCCATGGCACCCCATGGCGGCCTGCTGATTGGCGGATACCTGGAGGCCTGGCTTTTTAACCTGGTAGCCAGTTACCTGATGCGGCAGCTGTTGAGCTACGCCAAGGCGCACAGAGGTGCCAGCCTGCCGCTGGTACAACGCTGTTGCAGCTATATGGATGACCTGGGCCTGTTTGGCCGACG
Source organism: Bulleidia sp. (assembly GCA_963655125.1). Taxonomy (GTDB): domain Bacteria; phylum Bacillota; class Clostridia; order Oscillospirales; family Ruminococcaceae; genus Gemmiger. The sequence goes on along the minus strand of CAVKDR010000006.1, from coordinate 42,291 downwards.
ATGGGCGGACATACAGAGCGCCGCCCGGAAGATCACCAAGTGGGCCAAGGATATGCTGGGGCTGACCATCAAGCCAAAGTGGATGCGGGTGGACTTCCTGACCGTGGAAGAAGAACGGGCCAGGCGGCATCTGAAAGGTGCAGCCAAGGGCTGCCCAGGTTTTGACATGGCGGGCTACAGGATGCACCGCACCTATACCACCATACGCCGCGGCATTTTTAAGCGGATACGCCGCCAAAGCCTGCGGGCAGCGGATGACCTGCGCAGGACCGGCCGCATACCGCTGTACAGATCGTACCGCCTGATAAGCTACAACGGATATTTTGTAGGCACAAAAACAACCGGCGCAGCTGCCGAGCTGGACCAGCGGCACCTTTTCAAGGCAGCCAAGTGGGCGGTAGGCGCTGCCGCAAGACTAAGAGAGGTGAAAGCACGATGAAATACACGGAAGTGCTGGACCACTTCCCTGCTGCTGTGGAGCTGGAGCGGCTGCCTGATGGCACCGCCTGGCTGCGACTGCACAAGGATGTGGTGCAGGGAAAGACCGAAGCGCCGGACGGCGAAGATGGCGGCCCGTGCTGGACGGCCACCACTGCGGTGGCCCAGCTGGGCACCGACCGCGCGGGCGAAACGGTGGAAAGCATCACCGCCAACCTGGACGACTGGCGGACCTATGCCGAAGCGTGGGAAGAACAGCCGCCCCTGACGATGGAACAGCGCATGGATGCGGTGGAAACCGCCCTGGCTGATATTGTGGACATTATGACGGGAGGCGTTGAAGCATGAGCATCTGGCTGCTTTTGTACCGCATGAAGAAGATCACGGCGGCACAGATTTGGGAGCGCGTGGACAGCGGCGCAATCAGCGCCGAAGAGGCCGTGAAAATCTGCGGCCCCAGACCGTGAGCGAAGAAGCGGCCTTGCTGGCAGATGCCATGCTGCTGGTATGGGACTACCGGGAGTTATGCCGCAAGCAGGGCCTAACAGACAACACCAGGGCTATACAGGACCTGCTGAACAGGTACGAAGCCCTGGTGATGGACAACGATGAATAGGAAGGATGGCAAACCATGAGATTATCGAACGGCGAAGTGCTGCTGGCCTGGCCCTTGGCACAGCACATCATTACCCAGGGCTGGCACTACAACAGTGGCAAAAGCCATAATGGCATTGACATGCGCACGGTGATTGGCAACACCAGCATGCGGCCGGTATACTCTGCCGAAGATGGCACGGTATCCGCTACGCAGGTTTGGGACGGCCACACCAGAGACGAACGCAGCATGCAGAGCTACGGCAACCGGGTGGACATCCGCCATGCCAACTACAAGGGCAAAACCCTGATGACCCGCTACGCCCATCTGTTCAGCTTTTGCGTCAAGGTGGGCCAGAAGGTCAAGGAAGGCCAGTTGATTGGCTACAGCGGTGCCACCGGCAACGTCTACGGCGCACACCTGCACTTTGAAGTACTGCTGGGCGGTGTACGCACCAACCCGCTGACCTGGCTGGACGATGCCTACATCGTGGCGGGCAGCAACGTCTACACCTACGGCCCCGGCGAACACGCCGTGGAGCGCCCGGCAGATGCCCCGGCTGCTGTGAACGGCTTGCAGATCATCAAGGCCACCGGCCTGACCAACGCCCAGGCCTGGGAAGTCTACATGCTGGCTACCAAGCTGGACCTGCTGACCATGCAGCTGTATGTGGCAAAGTTCGCGGACGCGAACAACACCACCCAGGACGTAGAGGTTGGCCCCGTGACCCAGGGCGATGCAAAGCAGGTTCTTGCTTTGCTGGACAAGCTGGGGGTACAGGGCAAGGCCACTGTGGAAGCGGTGCAGGATGCCGCGTAAAGATACCAACGCACTGATGGAGGATTGACAGATGGAAAACAACAATATTTTTCTGACCGCGAAAGCTGCCATTGTGGGCGCATGTGCCGCCTATGTGGCAGCTTTTGGTTATGTGGGCGTTCTGTGCGCTGTGTGGGTAGCCTGCATGGCAGCAGACTGGATCAGCGGCACGGCTGCGGCAACCGCTACCGGCAGCTGGTCCAGCAAGACCGCCAGGGATGGAGTGTGGCATAAAGCGGGTATGATCGTTGTGGTGGTAGTGGCTGCAGTGGCGGACACTGTGCTGCATGTACTGGTGAACAACATGCCCGGCGTGACGTTTAAGATGCCCACCCTGGTGCTGCCGGTCGTGCTGTGCTGGTACATCTTCACCGAGCTGGGCAGCATGGCAGAAAATGCGGCCCAGATGGGTGCCCCGGTTCCTGAATGGCTGATTAACATGCTTGCAGCTGGCAAGAAAGCTGTGGAGAAAAGCGCAGAAACCTTTACCGTGAATGTGAGCAAAAATGCGGACGGCTCCCCTGTTGGCCACCTGGAAGCCACCCAGCTGGATGAAATGACCACCGAAGACCTGGAACAGCTGGCCATTGACATGGGCCTGACCGTGAAAGATGGCACTGCCAGGGCAGACCTGATCGCACAGATCGCTGCGGTGCCGCTGAACGTACCCGGCGATGAAAAGTAAATAAGCAGCGAAAGCCCCCGGCGGCCTGGCGTGTGCCAGACTTCCGGGGGCTTTTTGCGTATACAATAACGAAAGGCCACCAGCATGAAGCTGATGGCCTTTTCCGTTACTTGCGCGAGACCATGAATTCTGCAACGATCAATCCGAAAGGCAAAATCACGATTTCGTGCTTAGGTGGCAGGGGTAGAAGGATTCGAACCCTCGGCACGCGGTTTTGGAGACCGCTGCTCTACCAACTGAGCTATGCCCCTATGTAAAACGCCCGCAGTGCGAAATGGCATTGCGGGCGTTAAGCTGGAGCTGCTAAGCAGATTTGAACTGCTGACCTCATCCTTACCAAGGATGCGCTCTACCAACTGAGCTATAGCAGCAAATGGCGACCCGAATCAGGCTCGAACTGACGACCTCTAGCGTGACAGGCTAGCGTTCTAACCAACTGAACTACCGGGCCATACCCAGCTTGTTGAACCCCGTGGCGCTTGCCGTGGCGGCTGCAACGTCAATTATTATAGCGGGCAAAGGCCGAAATGTCAACACTTTTTTTGAATTTTTTTCGGATTTTTTCAAGTTTTTTATTTTTTATCGTTTCTCCGTTTGTTTTTCTGTGTAGAATTGCTTTTTTACACCCGCCGTGGTATGATATTCTCAGCTTTTGGGGCGGAAAAACCGCTTTTCCTGCCCCAAAAAAATTCTGCGCAATCCATTTTTGTGCCGCCAAAACATCATGGCCGTTGCCAGCAGCAAAATTACGCCGCTCTCGGCCCCGTACTGCACCCAGGCCATCGGCACCGCCAGCGCCGGGATGAGCACCGCCCCCAGCGGCAGATACCCTGACACCAGCACGGCCAGACCGCCTGCCAGGCAGCACAGCGCCCCGGTGACGGGCAGGTATACAATCAGCCAGGCGCAGGTAACGGCCACGCCCTTGCCGCCCCAGCCCTTGTGCCACAGGCTGTAGTTGTGGCCCAAGGCTGCCCCCGCCCCGGCGTACAGCAGCGCCGTATGCCCTAGCGCCGGGCCTGCCAGCAGCCAGCAAAGGGCACAGGCCAGCACGGTTTTGAGCACATCCCCTGCCAGCACGGCAAATCCCGGACCTTTGCCCAAGGTGGCCATGATGTTGGCCATGCCGGGGTTGCCGCTGCCCAGATCCTTTGCGCTATGGCCCGTCAGGCGGCGGGCGATGAACTCTGCGGTAAGGAAGCTGCCCAGCAGGTATCCCACCAGCAGGCAGATGAAACGCAGCCAAATCTCCATGGTTGAATCTTCCCCTTTTCTTTTAAATTGTAGTATGGGCGGCTTTTGGGGCGCACCATACAGAATGAGGTGTTTTTTATGGATCTGCAAACTTTGCAGCAGGAATGTCTCGCCTGCCAGCGCTGCAGCCTGTGCCAGACGCGCACCAACGTAGTGTTCGGCCAGGGTGTGCCCGATGCCGAAGTGCTGTTTGTGGGCGAAGGCCCCGGTGCCAGCGAGGACGAGCAGGGCCTGCCCTTTGTGGGCCGCAGCGGTCAGCTGCTGGACCATTATCTGGAAGCCATCGACCTGAGCCGCGAGAAGAACGTGTACATCGCCAACATTGTAAAGTGCCGCCCGCCGCAAAACCGCGACCCGCTGCCGGAGGAGTCCAAGGCGTGCATCCCCTGGCTGCGCCAGCAGTTCCAGATCTTGCAGCCGCGCATCGTGGTCTGTTTGGGGCGCATTGCCGCCCAGCAGATGATCGGGCCGGAGTTTTTGATCACCCGGGAGCACGGCAAGTTTTTTGACAAGCAGGGCACCCTATTTATGGGCACCTACCACCCCGCCGCCCTGCTGCGCTACCCTGTAAACAAGCCCGCCGTGTTTGGCGATTTTGTGGCCCTGCGGGAAAAGATCACCCAGGTCTGTGACCACACCTACTAAGTTGTAAAAGGAGATGCCGCCCATGCCGGAGATGGAACCTTTAGCGCTGACGCTGCCCATCCGGCGGTTGGTGGAATTTCTGCTGCGCAGCGGCAGCATCGACAGCCGTTTTACCGGCTTTGACCGTGCCAACGAGGGGGCCCGCCTGCACCGCAAGCTGCAGCGCGCCGCCGTGAAAGAATACCCGGACTACGAGGCCGAAGCAGCCCTGCGGCAGGAGTTTGACTGTGAGGGCATCACCTATACCTTAGAGGGCCGCGCGGACGGCCTGTTTACCGACCGTGACGGCATGCGCACCATTGACGAGATCAAGACCACTACCCTGCCTCCGGAGTTCATCACCGGCGAGCAAAGCCCGGAGCACTGGGCCCAGGCGCAGTGCTATGCGGCCATTTATGCGCTGCAAAACGATTTGCCCATGATGCGGGTGCGGCTGACCTACTACCAGGTGGACGAGGAATTGGAGTTCAACTTCACCCACGATTACACCGCCGAAGCTTTGCAGGACATCGTGCAGGGGCTGCTGACCCAATACGCCCCCTGGGCGCGGCGGGCAGCTGCCTGGCAGCGGGATCGGCAGGCCAGTTTGCAGGCGCTGACCTTTCCCTTTGCAGGCTACCGCCCCGGCCAGCGGGCGATGATCGGGGCGGTGTACAAGACCTGCTGCGAGGGCGGGCAGCTGCTATGCCAGGCCCCCACCGGCATTGGCAAGACGATGAGCGTGCTGTTCCCTGCCTTAAAGGCGTTGGAGGATGGCGGGCCGGTGTTTTACCTGACAGCCCGCGGCACCACCCGCGCCGCCGCCGAAAATGCCGTGGCCGTGCTGCATGACCACGATGCCAACTTAAAGCTGCGCAGCGTGACGCTGACGGCCAAGGACAAAATCTGCCTGCAGGACCACCGCGAGTGTACCCCCGAAGCCTGCCCCTACGCCAACGGCTACTTTGACCGGGTGAAAACCGCCCTGTGGGACGGACTGGACACCCCCACCCTGACGGCGGATGCCCTGCGGGCGCTGGCGCGCAAGCACAAGGTCTGCCCCTTTGAGCTGGGGCTGGACCTGAGTTTATGGTGCGATGTGGTCATCGGCGATTACAACTACCTGTTTGACCCCGTGGTGCATCTGGCGCGCTTTTTTGAGAGCCGGGGCGACTACCTGTTCTTGGTGGACGAGGCCCACAACCTGCCCGGCCGCGCCCGGGACATGCACAGCGCCAGCCTTTGCAAAAGCGCCTTTTTTGAGGCCCGCAAGCGGCTGGGCAAGGGCAAAAGCAGCCTAAAAAACGCCCTGACCAAGGTGAACAACCTGTTTATCGAGTGGCGGCACCGCTGCGAGGAGACCGAAGGCCGTACCTTTTTTGAGCGGGAACGCGCCGATGCCTTTGACCGCGCCTTGCAGAAACTTTGCGAACCGCTGGAAATTTGGCTGGACGAGCACCGCGAACCGGACGAGACCCACGAAGCCTTATTGCAATTATTTTTTGATGTGCGCGGCTGGCTGCGGGTGGCCGATACCTTTGACGAGCATTTTGTGCTGCAGGTATCCGCCCGCAGCAGTGAGGTGCGGGTGAGCATGCTCTGCCTGGACCCCCACGAGTTTTTGCAGGCAGACTTTGCCAAGGGCCGCGCGGCAGTGCTGTTCAGCGCCACATTAAGCCCCGCCGGGTACTATAAGGACCTGTGCGGTGTGCCGGATGCCCGGGCCGTGGCCCTGCGCAGCCCTTTCCCTGCGGAAAATTTAGGGCTGTGGTGTGCGCGGCAGGTCAGTACCCGCTACAAGGACCGAGCGGACAGCGTGGAGAAAATTGCCGCACTTTTGTATGAGATGGTAAGTGCCCGCGCCGGGAATTATCTGGCATTTTTCCCCAGTTACAGCTATCTGGAGCAGGTGCGGGAAGCGTTTTGCACCGCCCACCCGGAGGTGGAAACGCTGCGGCAGGATACCGCCATGGACGAAGCCAGCCGCGCGGATTTTCTGGCACAGTTCACCGCCGCGCCGGGGCGTACCCTGCTGGGCTTTGCGGTGCTGGGCGGCGTATTTGGCGAGGGTGTGGACCTTGCCGGAGAGCGGCTGATCGGTGCGGCCATCGTAAGCCCCGGCCTGCCCCAGGTAGGCCCCCGGCAGGAGCAGCTGCGCGCCCATTTTGAGGAAACGCGGGGTTCCGGGTTTGACTATGCCTACCGCCTCCCCGGCATGAACAAGGTTTTACAGGCCGCCGGGCGGGTCATCCGCACACCGGAGGACAAGGGCGTTGTATTGTTAATTGACGACCGCTTTTTAGCCCCCGACACCCGCCGTTTGATGCCGCCCCATTGGGACGGGTTGCGGACCGTTGGCAGTGCCGAGGAATTGCGGGACGAGTTGGAACGGTTTTGGGATAACAAATAAAAATAGCAGAAAGGCACCGCAGACGGAGAGGTTCCGCAGGCGGTGCCTTTTTTATTGATGCCAGTGTCGATGTAGGGGCGGATGCTTGCATCCGCCCGCGGGTCGATGCAAGCATCGACCCCTACAGGGCTGTCCGCCTTATTTTGCCTTGCGCATGCGCAGGAGGCTGTAGGGCATCAGCGGCGTGGCGCAGGGGATGGTGTACTGCATCATCGGGTGCGGGGTGGCATCCACGCGCTCACCCTCGGCGTTCTCGATCCACTCCGGGGTCAGGGTGACGACACTGCCGTCCGGCTGCAATACCTCGATGGTATCCCCCAGGTTGAACTTGCCGCGCTGGGTGCAGCGGGCTACGCCCTTGTCCCAGCCGTCCACCGTACCGATGAAGTCCCAGTCCCGCACATAGGTGTGGCTGGGGGTCTGCTGGGCCTGCTCCTTGCCGAAGTAGAAACCCGGCGAATAGTGGCGGTGGCTGGTACGGCTCAACTCCTCGATGACATCATCGGGCAGTTCAAAATTATCGTTGTAGGGGTCGCGCAGGTAGGCATCCAGGGCACGGCGGTAGGCGCTGGTGACCGATGCCACATAGTAAAACGTCTTGGCGCGGCCCTCGATTTTCAGGCTGTCCACGCCTGCCTTGCAGATCAGGTCGATGAACGGCGCGGTACACAGGTCGTTGGCGTTTAGGATATAGCTGCCGTTATCCTCGCTCTCGCCGATCTCCATATACTGGCCGGGGCGGTGTTCCTCCACCAGGTTATACTTCCAGCGGCAGGGCTGGGCGCACTCGCCCCGGTTGCCGCTGCGGCCCGCCATGTAGCTGGACAGCAGGCACCGGCCGGACACGCTCATGCACATAGCCCCGTGGACGAAGGCTTCCAGTTCGAGATCCGCCGGGCAGTTATCCCGGATGAGGGCGATCTCGGTCAGGGGCAGTTCGCGGGCCAGGACGACACGCTTTGCGCCCAGTTCGTAGCAGACCTTGGCAGCCTCGTAGTTGGTGATGCCCGCCTGGGTGGAGACGTGGCGCTCCACCTGCGGGGCGTACTTTTTGGCCAGGGCCAGTACACCCAGGTCGGCGATGATAAAGGCATCGACACCGGCCTCGGCGGCATCCTGGATATACTGGGGCAGCTTGCCCAGTTCCTCGTTGGTGGGCAGGGTGTTCAGGGTCAGATAGACCTTTTTGCCGCGGGCGTGGGCAAAGATGCAGCCCTCGTGCAGCTCACCCACCGTCAGGTTGACCGGGGCGGCGCGCATGCCGAATTCCGGCAGGGCGCAGTAGACAGCGTCCGCGCCGTACATGACGGCGTATTTCAAAGTTTCCAGGCTGCCGGCGGGGGCCAGCAGTTCAGGTTGTTGCAGCATGGGTAGTTCCTCCGTTTACAAACTGGATCAGGCCCAACCGGCGGTGATGCAGTTCTGGTAATGCTCATCGGCCGTCTTGGCATAGAAGTACTGGCCGGCAACATCGGTGCCGGGATGGCCGGTGACGAAGAAGTAGTAGCCTTCGTCAATATACTCCTGGTCAGGGTTCAGCGCGGCCTCAATGGCGGCGTAGCCGGGGTTGGAGATGGGACCGGCAGGCAAGCCGCTGATGGAATAGGTGTCGTACAGGGCAAGCACATCCTCGGGGATGGCACCCTGGTCCGGCCAGCCGTAATACTCGGCCGTAGGAGAGTTCCAGAGATAGTTATTCTCGCTGTCCTGCATGATATAGCTGCAGGCGTTGGATTCCAGCTTATGCTCGGCCCACAGCGGGTCGTCAGATTCCAGGCGGTTGTGGAAGCAGGCGCTGACCTTCGCGTCCTCGCTCTCGAGACCGGCTTCTTCCTGGATAAAGCTGGCCAGCTTGACCACGTCATCCAGGGTGGTGCCCTTGGCGGCGATGGTATCAGCCAGGGCTGCGGTCTTGTTGGCGAACTCGCTGTACATCGTATCGACGTAGTAGTAGACATCCTCGTCCGTGTAGACGTTGTAGGTCTCGGGGTAGAGGTAGCCCTCGCACTTCATCAGGCGGCCGTTATCGGGGATCTGGTTCCAGAAATCATACTGGCTGAAGTCGGAGCCATCGGTGCCGTTGGCGCAGTTGAGGAAGGTATCCACATCGTCCACCAGCCCGGCATCCACAAAGATCTGGGCCACGCCAACAGCGGTAGTGCCCTCGGGGATGGTGATGTTGGTGGTGGCGCGGCGCACGACCTCGGAGATGGTCTTGATGATGTCGTTATAGCTCATGCCGGAGCGTAGCGTAAAGTCGCCGTACTGGATGCCATCGGCCTTGCCGCTGTATTTGACGTACTGTTTAAACAGCCAGTCATACTCGATGATGCCCTCGTCTTTCAGCTGGGTGGCAATGCTGCTGACGGAGGAGCCCTGGGCGATGGAGACCGTCTGCTCGGCACCCAGGTCGGTGCCGCCATCGATCTCGCCGTAGAACTGCATGCCTTTGTAGGCACCAAAGCCCAGCAGCGCCAGGATGATAATGACGATCAGGCAGCCCACGGGGAAACGGCGGCGGGGGTGTTCTTCTTCCTCGTCATCCTCCTCATATTCCGGTTCGGGCTTCGGCTTGCGGCGGGGCTTGGGGGCCGGGGCTTCGGCTTGCGGCTTTTTGGGGGCCGGGGCAGGCTGAGCCTTGGGCTGCAGCGCGGGGGCGTTCTGCGGGGTCTCCCCGCTGGTACGGCTGATTTTCATAAGCGTTCTCTTTTCTGTTTCTGATCCTGTTCAGGGGCCAAAGGCGGCCCCACGATTGGCAGTTACTTCCCTGCTGTCACAGCAGCATGCGGAAATACACATCGGTCACCGGGAATTCCCCGTGCAAAAAGGCGATCATGCCATACCCGCAGCGCCGCCCGGCACCCAGGTAGAGCGTCTGGTTTTCGGCCAGCAGCACACGGGCGTTTTCGGCCCCGGTCTTTTCCCGGGCCGCCTGCAGCAGCTGGTCGGCACAGTGGTCGTTATCGGCCTGCAGTTCAATAAACTGCAGGGTGTCGCCTTTGGTGTAGTACAGGCCATAGCCGCGCCGGTCGGACACAACGGTCAGGCCGCGGCGGTATAGCTGGGTCATCATCTCGTTCATGGCGGCTTCCGGCAGGGTGATGCACCCGGGCTGGCAGCGCAGGCGGCGGTCCATCAGATGGCGCACGGTCAGGCTGTCGAACTGGGCCTGGGCCAGCAGGTTGCGGCGGATGGGTTTGCTCATCACCCGCAGCGGTAGCAGATTTTTAAAGCCGAGGGCCGCCAGGTGGGCGGCATCGGCGGCGGTGTCCGGTGTCATCACGGCAAAATCGCAGCCTTTCTCGGCAAAGGCGCGCAGGGCACTCTCCAACAATTTGGGCAGCAGTTTGTCCGCCGGGACACCCTTGTCCGCCGCCAGGCCGGTGAACCAGATGCCTTTGCGGTGGGCGTAATGCACCGGCACGGCAGCCAGCATCAAGGCGGGCGGTGCGCCGGGCTTTTCCAGCAGCAGGATGTTTTCCAGCCCGGCTACCCGCTGCAGCCAGCCGGCGGCATCCTCGGCGGAGTCGCCGGTGGCAGCGCGGCGCAGCCGGATCAATGCGGTAAGATCTTCTGCGGCGGCGATCCGCAGCATAGGCTTCTCCCCTTTCCTTTTGGGCAGCTTGGTTTACAGGACGGTTTCCAGTTCCCGGATGATTTCATTGTTGATGCTTTCGATCGTGCGCATCTTCCGTTCTTCGCTGTTCGGGGCCACCGGCTCGGTACACTCGATGCGCGTCCAGCCCAGCGTATGGGCGCAGTACTCGGCAGCGGCGCGGCTGCGGGCGATATACTCCCGGTCTTTTTCCTGGATGTCCTTTTTCTCCTCATGACCCTGGTAACGCTCGGTCAGCAGACGCTGGGAGACCTCGGGGTCGACCGCCAGGTAGATGACCTTATCCGGGGCCGGGATGCCGAACTTCTTGTACTCAAAATCGAACAGCCAGTTGAGGAACCCGTCCCAGTGCATCGGCGGCAGCTTGGAGCACTGGTGTACCGCGTTGGAGGTGGTGTACCGGTCAGACAGGACCAGCCCGCCCTCGCGGTAGAACTCGCCCCAGTCGGTCTTGTAGCTGGCAAAGCGGTCCACGGCGTAAAAGCTGGAAGCCGCGTAGGCGTTGACATCGTCAGGATGCTCGCCAAACTCCCCTGCCAGGTACATTTTTACCAGGGCCGAGGAATTGCTCTCGTAATTCGGGAAAGTGATCTGGCGCAGATCCACGCCGCGCTGGCGCAGGCGGTCAGCGGTCAGCTTGGTCTGGGTGCCCTTGCCGGAACCGTCCAGACCTTCAAAAATGATGAGTTTACCCATTCGGGACTACCTCCTTTTTGAGTGCAGCATATTTTTCCCGTACTTCGGCCTGTTTGCCGCAGCACATGCGGCCCTCCGGGCAGGGGCCCGTCAGGCAGCGGGGGCCTGCCGTGGCAAAGATATGCGGGGCCAGCGGCAGCACGAGTTTGAGCATTTCATCGGCCACGGCGCGGATCTCCCACTGGGCGCGGTTGCAGCAGCGCAGGTTGAAGAAGTTCTGCAGGCTGCGGCAGTTCATTGTCATGACCATCTTGGTCTCGCAGGCGTTGGGCAGCACAAAGCGGGCATCCTCGTTGGCCTGCTTGGAGGCCTTGGCCCGGGCGGTTTTTTCATCCATACCCTGGGCCACGAACCTGGCGGTGTGGGCATCTTCCAGCGTGTGGACGAGTTCGAGATATTTTTTTGCGTCATCGTTCATCGAAGCGATGAACTGGGCCTTGGCTTCGGGGATGGCCTCGATCTCCGGCGGGATGACATAGCGGAAATCCTCCAGCCGGACATAGCGCTGGCTCTGCACACTGAAGCTGCCGATGCGGTGGCGGGTGACCTGCGCCAGGAAGGTGCGGGACACCCCCTCAATGCCGAAGGTAAAGCTGGCATGCTCAATGGGGCTGGCGTGGCCGACATCAGAAAGTTTCTGCAGGAAAGCGGCGGTCTTTTCGGGGGTCAGGCCTTCCAGCAGCGTATCGATATGGGCATCCGAGTAGCAAAGCTTGGCAGCGGCTGCTATGGTGCGCTCGGGGTCGTTGGTATGGGCGATCAGTTCAACCAGCATGGTTTTTCTCTCCCTTATGTTGTTATTCCTCGGTCAGTTTTTTCAGCGGGGCGTAGTTGGCCATCGTCTTTTTCACGCCAACGCGGTCAAACTGGATCTCCACGATGCAGTCGCCTGCGATGGGCGTAGCTTTCAGGACCTTGCCCTTGCCAAAGACGCGGTGCTCGACAAGATCACCGGGGGCGTAGCTGACGGTCTCTTTCTTTTTGGGTGCGGCAGAGGGCGTACCCGCCAGCGTAGAGGTGCCTGCCCCCGCCGGGGTGGCGTGGTGGGGATTGTTGCTGCTGCGGGCATAACCGGTGCCAAAGCCGGTGGACTGCACATTGTGGCGGCCGCCCTGGTAATTGGGGCTTTCGTGGCCGCCGCTGGCAAAGCCGCTGCTGTAGCCGCCGCCAAACCCACCACGGGGGCGGGCGTTATACTCGCTGTTCAGGTAGCCGCGGGACGCACCGGAGTAGCCGCTGCGCCCGCCGGGCACGTTGGTGCTGTAGGTGCCGTAGCCTGCGCCAAAACCACCGCCGCTGTAGGCCAGTTCGGGGCTTTGGGTCTCGTCCAGCAGGTCGGGGTCGATCTCGGTCAGGAAGGTAGACGGCGGGTTGCGGCGGGTCTGGCCGAAGATCAGGCGGCTGCGGGAGGAAGAAAGGTACAGTTCCTTTTTGGCGCGGGTGATGGCCACGTAGCAAAGGCGGCGCTCCTCCTCCATATCTTCCTCATTATAGCGGGCCATATCGCCGGGGAAAACGCCATCCTCCATACCCACAACAAAGACATAGGGAAATTCCAGGCCCTTGGCGGAGTGGATGGTCATCATGGTAACGCTGTCAGCATCCTGGTCGTAGCTGTCCAGGTCAGAGATCAGAGCCACTTCCTCGAGGAAGCCTGCCAGGGTCGCATCCTCACCGTTCTGGTCTACATAGGTCTTGACCGAGCTGATGAGCTGGCCCAGGTTTTCCAGGCGGGTCTGGCCTTCCTCTTTCTGGGCTTTCAGCATGGCTTCGTAGCCGGACTTTTTCACGACCTCACCAGCGAATTCATCCAGCGGCAGCGTGACCGAGAGATCGCACAGTTCGCGGTACATCTCGTAGAATTTTTCCAGCGGGGCGGCGGCGCGCTGCAGTTCAGGGTATTCCCGCACATGGCCGATGATTTCCAGCATCGGCACACCGTTTTTGGCGGCCAGGTCGCCGATCTTTTCAATGGTAGTCGCACCGATCTTGCGGGCAGGCTCGTTGATGATACGGCGCAGACGCACATCATCCCGCGGGTTGACGATGACCGCCAGGTAAGAGTTGATGTCCTTGACTTCCTTGCGGTCAAAGAAGCGCTGGCCGCCCACGATGCGGTACGGGATGCCCGCGCGGGCGAAGTAGGTTTCGATGGGGTTGGACTGGGCGTTCATGCGGTAGAGCACGGCGTGGTCCCGCAGGTGGGCACCCTCCCGCAGATGCTCGCCGATGATGTCCGCCAGATGGCTGGCTTCGTCCTGCTCGCTGGAAGCGGTGTAGTGGTGGACCTTTTCGCCGTCCCCGTTCTGGGTCCACAAGGTCTTGCCCTTGCGGCCCGCGTTGTTTTTGATGACACTGTTGGCGGCGTTGAGGATGTTGGAGGTGGAGCGGTAGTTCTGTTCCAGGCGGATGGTCTTAGCGCCCTTGAACACCTGCTCGAAGTTGAGGATGTTCTCGATGGTAGCGCCACGGAACTTGTAAATGGACTGGTCATCATCGCCGACAACGCAGACATTGTTGGAGCCGCCCGCCAGCAAGCGCACCAGATTGAACTGGGCAATGCTGGTATCCTGATACTCGTCCACCACAACGTACTTGAATTTATCCTGATAGTAGCGGCGGGCTTCCTCATCGTTTTGCAGCAGCTTGACGGTGTGGTAGATCAGGTCGTCAAAATCCATTGCGCCCGCCTTTTTCAGCCGGGCGGCGTAGGTGGTGTAGATCTTGGAGATCAGCGCCGCTTTGGTATCGCGGGGAGCCTCCGAGGCAATGTCCTCGGCCGAGAGCAGCTTATCTTTAAAGGAACTGATCTGGCCGATGGCGGACTTGACCGGCAGGAACTTATCATCAATCATCAGGTCTTTATAGATCTGCTTGATGACGCGCTGCTGGTCGTCAGAATCGTAGATGGTGAAGCTTTTGGGGAAGCCGATACGCTCGGCATCCCGGCGCAGGAAGCGCACACAGGCCGAGTGGAAGGTGGAGGCAAACACATCGCCGCCCAAGGTATCGCCCAGCATGGCGCGCAGACGTTCTTTCAGCTCCCCTGCCGCCTTGTTGGTAAAGGTGATGGCAAGCACGTTCCAGGGGCGGGCCGGGCGCACAGCCAGGTAGGCGGTCTCCCGGGGCAGGTCGCGGCCGGTGGCTACGGCGGTGCGCAGGTCGCCAAGGTCCTGCTCGGTGACGGGACGGGCCAGTTCTTTGCTGCCGTGAGCCGAGCCAAAGCGGATGATGTTGGCGATGCGGTTGACCAGCACAGTGGTCTTGCCGGAACCGGCACCCGCCAAAATCAGCAGCGGGCCTTCGGTGGTAAAGACCGCCTGGCGCTGCATGGGGTTGAGTTTGGTGAAGCGGGCTTCGATATATTGATCGCGCAGGGCGAGATATTCACTGGTAAGATCGGGCATGGTCTGTTCCCTTTCTGGTTATTCCCCGGCAAAGGGGTCGTGGTTATTTTGCAGGCGCTTGTGCCAGGCCTTGGGGGTGGCATCGCGGAAACCGGCGGTGAGATAGCGGCCCTCGCTTAAGCTGATGGCCGTGCCGCGGGCTACGCAGTTCAGCGGGTCGGGGGCGATGGCTACATCCACATGCAGTTCCCCGGCAATATAGCTGGCAAGGCCCCGCAGCAGCGAGCCGCCGCCGGTGAGCAGTACGCCGGAGGAAGAAACGTCCGCCGCCAGTTCCGGCGGGGTGCTTTCCAGTACGGCGCGGGCCGCAGCGGCAATGCGGGAAGCAAGCTCCTGCACCGGCTCGTAGAGGTCGCGGGTGTAGATGACGTGGCGGGCGGGGAGATTGGTCTCCCAGGAATGGCCGCGCACTTCCATCACGCCCTCAAACTCGCTTTTGGTGCAGCAGGCCACCTGCTTTTTTAAGGCTTCGGCGGTCAGCGGGCCGATGGCGATCTGGAATTTTTCCTGCACATACTGGGCGATGCAGCGGTCGAAGGCGTTGCCGGCCACCGGCACACTGGCGGCTTTGACGCGGCCGCCCATGCTGATGACGGCAATATCCGTAGAGCCGCCGCCGATATCCACGACCATGCAGCCGTGGGGTTCGCGGATCTGCAAGCCCGCGCCCAGGGCAGCGGCCACCGGCTCGTCCACCAGAAACACCTGCTTGGCCCCGGCCCCCATGACGGACTCGACCACGGCATCGGCCTCCACGCCGGTGATCTGCGCGGGTACGCAGACGGCGATGCGGGGCTTGAAGATGCGCGAGCGGCAGACCTCGTTGACAAAGCGGACAATGAGTTCATTGGTCATGCGGTGGTCCTGGATAACGCCATCCCGCAGCGGGCGCACGAGGTCGATGTAGGCGGGCGCACGGCCCACCATCTGCAGGGCTTCATCTCCCACGGCAATGATGGTATTGGTGCGGGTATCCACCGCGCCAATGGTCGGCTGGCGGAACACCACGCCCTGTTCTTCGGTAGCTATGATAATGGAAGTGGTTCCCAAATCAATACCGATATCGTATTGCTTCATTTGCGTTTCTCCAAAGATTTTGGCAGTTCTTCGGTAGCAGCCACGGCGGCTGCGGTAATTTCGTAGGCCCCGGCCCGCTGTAAGGCCAGCGCACAGGCGGAGACCGTTGCGCCGGTGGTGATGATATCATCCACCAGCAGCACCCGCTTGCCGCTCAGGTCCGTGCCGGGGCGGCAGGCATAGGCGTCCTTTTTGTTGGCAAGGCGCTCCGCGCGGGTCAGTTCCTTTTGGGGCTGTAAAGGCTTTGTACTGTACAGCGGTGTGAGCACCGGGGTCTGCATTAGTATGCCCAGCCGCCGGGCCAGCAAAAGCGGCATACCGGCGGTGCCGGGCAGCGGTTCCCGCGGCGGAACCGGCACGATATAATGGTAACGGGGCAGCCCCACCGGGGCCAGGACCGTTGGGCGGCGGCCCGGTGTGTGGGACGGCATAGCGCCCCAGATCAGCACGGCCATGCGGTCGGCCAGTTCCCGGGCGCGCCACAGTTCCCCGCCGCGCTTGCAGGCCAGGATGGCGTGGCGGACCTCGCCGCTGTAATAGTAGGCGGCCACAGCGCTGTTCAGGGCGTAAAAGGCGTGTTCTGTTTCCGGCAGGCGGGGCGGCAGATGCACCAGGCGCTTATCGGTGGCATCAAAGCAAGCCGGGCAGACGGTGCCCTGCACGGCATCACGGCCCAAAAGTGTGCCGCAAAACGGGCAGCGGCGCGGGTAGAGATACACAGCGGCTTTTTCGGCCAACAGCTGCCAGTCCGGGTGGTTCATGCCTGGTCATCCCCTGCTTTGTACTTTTCGGCGGTGGGTGTAGCGGCATCGGCCAGCAAAAAGCGCAGGCCGCTGTAGCGCATGTTCTGGCGCACGTTGCGCACCATGGCTTCCTCGGTGCGGGCGGTGCCGGTCAGCACACACAGTTTGCGGGCGCGGGTAACGCCGGTATATAAAAGGTTGCGGTAGCAAAGGCGGGCGGGCACATCGGCCACCGGCAGGATGACCGCCGGGAACTCCGAACCCTGGCTTTTGTGTACCGTAACGGCGTAGGCAGGTTCCAGCTCGGCCAGCTGATCGGCCGAGTAGACGTATTTGCGGTCATCCATCATGACGGTGACGGCGCGGGCATCGGGGTCCACGGCGGTAATAATGCCCAGGTCGCCGTTGTAGGCACCGACACCCGCTTCGGCACCATCGCGCTCGTAGGTGATGTCGTAGTCATTTTTGATCTGCATGACTTTATCGCCCAGGCGCAGGATCTTCGCGTTTTTCTCGGTGCCGATCTGCGGTTTGCCGCGCATGGGCGGGTTTAATATCTCCTGCAGGCGGCGGTTGAGTTCCACACTGCCGGTGGGGCCGACTTTGGTCGGGCACAACACCTGGATATCCTTGACCGGGTCGAACCCGTAAGCCTTGGGCAGACGGGTGCTGACCAGGTCGCAGACCAGCTTCTGGCAGGCAAGGCCGGTGGATTCGATCATGAAAAAGTCGTCCTTCGGCCCGCCCTTTTGGGGCATCTGCCCCTCCACGATGCGGTGGGCGTTCTGCACGATGAGGCTTTGCTGGGCCTGGCGGAAGATGTCGGTCAGGCGCACGGTGGGCACCACATTGGCCCGCAGGATCTCGCCCAGGATATTGCCGGGGCCGACGCTGGGCAGCTGGTCGGCATCGCCTACCATAATAATACGGCAGTGATACCGCGCCGCCGCCAGCAATGCCTGGAACAGCTTGACATCCACCATACTCATCTCATCGAGGATGATGACATCATATTTGAGCAGGTTCTTCTCATTATGGATGAACCGCACACTGCCGGTGGTGTAGTCCACTTCCAGCAGGCGGTGGATGGTGGAAGCACTGTGGTTGGTCAATTCGCTCAACCGCTTGGCAGCGCGGCCCGTGGGGGCACAGAGGGCGACCCGGTCATACAGCGCCTCATACAAACTCAAAATGGCATTGACTGTAGTGGTCTTGCCGGTGCCGGGGCCGCCGGTAAGCACCATGACCCGGCTGGAAAGGGCCAGGCGGATGGCTTCTCTCTGCAAGGGCGCGTACTCGAAGCCCTGGGTCATCTCCAACACGCGGATGTCGGTCTCCAGCGTTTTGGGCGGCTCGGTGGGGAAAGTGGACAGCTGGCCCAGGCGGGCGGCGATGTCCTCCTCGGCCGAAAGCAGGTCGGGCAGGTAGATATATTCGATGTTCTGGTAGGTGCGGGCGCGCAGATCCTCGGTGGAGAGGAGTTCGTCCAGCCCTGCTTCGATGCTGGCAGGCTCCACCCGCAGGAACTTGGCGGTGGAGTCTAACAGTTTCGCCCGCGGCAAGCAGGTGTGGCCGTTGTTGGCGTTGTGGCGCAAGGCATACAACAGCCCCGCCGCCACCCGCAGACGGCTGCCGGAATCAAATTCCAGCGCAGCGGCAATGCCGTCCACCTGGGCAAATTTGAGTTGCAGCGGCTCACCGCAAAGTAAATACGGATTTTGGGTCAGCGCTTCCACCGTGTGGGGGCCAAAGGCGCGGTAGGCCGTGACCGCCTGCTGGGCCGAAAGGCCGTACTTGGTGAACCAGGCCACCACCTCCCGCACACCGTACATGCGGCGGAACTCGTTGGAGATGGCGGCGGCTTTTTCCGGTGTGATGCCCTTGATGCGGCAAAGGCTTTGCGGCGTTTCGGAGATAACATTCAACGTATCTTCGCCAAACATAGCCACAATTTTTTTCGCAGTGGAGGGGCCGATGTAGGGCAGCACACCGCTGGAAAGGTAGCTTAACAGCGCCGTGGTATCCTGGGGCAGGCTGGCCTCGCAGGTTTCAGCCTTGAACTGCTCGCCATAGCTGGGGTGGTTGACCATGTGGCCGTAGACGGTGACGCTCATGCCGTTGTCCACGCTGCCCACGTTGCCCGCCACGATGACATCGGTGCCGCCAGCGTCCACTTCAAACACGGCGTAGCCGGTCTCGGCGTTTTCGTAGATCATATGTTCCACAACGCCCTCCAGCTTCATCAGCTGGTCCTGCGGTTGGTTTTCCACGCGGCGGTCACCTCCCCTTTTTGTGTTGGCAGCGGGCCGCATTTCGGCACACTACCACAATATTTTTATTATACCCCAACAAGCCCCTTTTGGCAAACAGAAAAAGCACGGGACAAGCCCGTGCTTTTTGTCGTATTTGATGGTTGAATTTTTCAGCGCAAGTGCTTAGGCCAGGGCGGCTTTCAGGGCATCCACGCGGTCGGTGTTCTCCCACTTTACGCCCAGGTCCTCGCGGCCCATGTGGCCGTAGGCGGCCAGCTGGCGGTAGATGGGTTTGCGCAGGTCCAGATCGCGGATGATGGCGGCGGGGGTCAGGTCAAAGACCTTTTCCACAGCAGCTTCGATCTTCTCATCAGCCACCACGCCGGTGCCGAAGGTATCGACCATGATGGAAACCGGCTTAGCAACGCCGATGGCATAGGCCAGCTCGACTTCGCACTTCTTGGCAAGGCCGGCGGCAACCACGTTTTTGGCGACCCAGCGGGCAGCGTACGCGGCGGAACGGTCGACCTTGCTGGGATCCTTGCCGCTGAAAGCACCGCCGCCGTGGCGGGCGTAGCCGCCGTAGGTATCCACGATGATTTTGCGGCCGGTCAGGCCGGAGTCACCCTGCGGGCCGCCCACAACAAAGCGGCCGGTGGGGTTGATGTAGTATTTAGTGTTCTCGTCCAGCAGTTCGGCGGGGATGACCTTTTTGATGACTTCGTTGAGGATGTCCTCATGCAGCTGTTCCTGGCTGACGCTGGGGCTGTGCTGGCTGGAGATGACCACGGCATCGATGCGCACAGGCTTGCCGTCCTCGTACTCCACGGTGACCTGGCTCTTACCGTCCGGGCGCAGGTAGTCGAGGGTGCCGTTCTTGCGGACCTCGGTCAGGCGCTTGGCCAGCTTGTGGGCCAGGCTGATGGGCAGGGGCATCAGTTCGGGGGTCTCATCACAGGCATAGCCGAACATCATGCCCTGGTCGCCTGCACCGGCGACTTCATCGTTGGTACCCAGGGCAATGTCGGGGCTCTGGCCATCGATGTTGGTGATAACGCCGCAGGTATCGCAGTCGAAGCCGTACTTGGCGCGGTCATAGCCGATGGAACGGATGACATCGCGGGCCACGCCGGGGATATCGACATAGCAGTCGGTAGTGATCTCGCCCATAATGTGGACAAGGCCGGTGGAGCAGGTGGTCTCACAAGCTACGCGGGCACCGGGGTCTTTCTCGAGAATGGCATCCAGGATAGCATCGGAGATCTGGTCGCAGATCTTGTCGGGATGCCCCTCGGTTACAGACTCGGACGTGAAAAGAAATTTGGACATTGGGGAAAAGCCTCCTTATAAAATTCGGCAGAAACGCAACCGTGAGAAACAAAAAAGGCACACAGCCAAAAGACCGCGCGCCAAACGCTTATCTTTCGGTTTCCCGCAGGATTTGGCACCTTGCACTTGCATGCAGGTTGCCGGGCTTCATCGGGCCTGTTCCCTCAGCCGCTCTTGATAAGTTGCTATTCTGTTGTTGTGTGGATAGTGTACCATAGCTTTTGGGCAAAGTCAACGATAAAACGTGGTACACACCAGCCAATTTGCACAAAAGTCGGACACTTTGGGTCCCGTGTACTTATTTGCGGCCATGCAGGATGGGCGAAAGCGGCTTGTAGATCAGGAAGCAGAGCACCGCATCCAGCGCACCTTTCACAAAAGTGAACGGCAGGTTGAACACCAGCAGGCAGGCAAGCAGGCCGTCCACGCTGGGGTTGATGGCCTGGTACATGCCGATGATGGCCTCCAGCGGCAGATGGTACATGACCACGTAAGCCGGGTAGACGATGAAGTAGTTATAGGGCACCGAGACGATTGCCATGACCAGCGCACCCAGCAGTGCGCCGAGGATTGCACCCTTGCGGGTCTTGTTGCGCTTATAGACAAGGCCAGCCACGCCGACAAAGAGCGCACCCATGACGAAGTTGAACAGCTCCCCCACTGCGGCGGTGCTGGTGCTGGGCAGCTTGATGAGGTTTTTGATGAGACACACGAGAATGCCGGACACCGGCCCGTAGGCGAAGCTGGCGATGAGCGCGGGCAGTTCCGACACATCCAGCTTAACGAAAGCGGGCATGATGGGGATGGGGAATTCCAGGTACATGAGCACGGCGGCCACAGCGCCAAGCATAGCGGTACCCGTAAGAACGCGGACTTTGCTGGTAGAGTTTTGCATAATAAATGCCTCCCGATAAAAAGTTTTTATGAAAGCTGTTTTGCGTGATAAATTCTGCGGGAGGCCCTTGCTAAAACAAAACGCCCTGCTGCGGAAAATGGCAGCAGGGCGTTGGAAAAAGCATAGCAAACAGCTTTCCGTTTCTTTCATCCGGACTATACCGTCGGCCCCGGAATCGCACCGGGTCAGCGGCTGCTACGCAGCCGGTCGCGGGCTTGCAGATATACTGCTTACCGCCGGTGGGGAATTGCACCCCGCCCTGAAACAGACTTTCTAGGCAGTATTATAGCACAGGTTTTACAAAATGCAAGGGGTGTGGTATAATACTTTCACCTTATAAAAAATACAGGAGGTGCCGCATATGCCTGCATCTGCCTTTGCGATTGAAATTGGAGAACTCATCCCCAGCGGAATCTTTTTGCTGTTGGCGCTGGTGCTGCCGTTTGTGTTTTACCATGTCGGCGGCGGCTTTTTGCACCGGTTGCAAAAACACCTGCCAGAGTGGCTTTGCATTTTGACCGAAAGTTACTTAAAGCCGCTGGCCTGGGCCCTGCGGCAGACCCTGGCGTTTGCGGCGCTGGGGGTGCTGCCTCTTGTGCAGCAGCACCAGACGATTGCAGACTTTTTGGTAACGCTCTCTACCCTGCTCAACATTTATTTCCTGGCGCTGGGCGCGTGGCGGTCCGCCCCCATGTGCCGCCTTTTGCTGCGCAGTGCCCAGAGCCATCTGGACCTTGCCACCAACCAGACAATGGCGCGGTTTTTCGAGAATATCTTCCGCGCGCTGGTTTTGCTGTTTGCAGGCATCGCCATGCTGGACACAGTGGGTGTGCCGGTCTCCGGCCTGCTGACCGGTGCCGGGGTCGCCGGTATTGCCATCTCGCTGGCGGCGCAGTCCACGCTGTCGAATCTGATCGCCGGTGTGGCGCTGGTGCTGGAGCATCCTTTTGGCATTGGGGATTACATCGTGCTGGGCAGTTTGGAGGGCACGGTGGAGGATATTTCTTTCCGCTCCACCAAGTTCCGCACATTGGATAATGTCGTGGTATCGATTGAAAACTCCAAAGTTGCGTCAGAGTACATCTGCAACTGCGACCAGCGCAAAAGCCGCCTGTGGGATTTTACCGTGGGCGTGACCTACGACACCCCGCGGGAAACGCTGGAAGTGCTGTGCCGCGACCTGACGGCGCTTTTGCAGAAAGACCCGGAAGTGATTGCCGACCGGGTCACCGTGACGGTGGATACCTTCAATGCCTACAGCATCGACCTGCGCTGCCGCGTGTATGTTACCACCACCCGCCTGGCCGACTTTTTGCAGGCCAAGAACCGGCTGAATCTGCAAATCATGGACGCTGTGCATAGTGCCGGGTGCGATTTTGCCTTCCCGACCACAACCATTGAGATGGCGGAGAAAAAGTAAGGTTGCGGTAATTGTAAGGCGGTTAGGATGGGTGTAGGGGCGCACAGTGTGCGCCCGTGGAATCTTGCGTAACCACCAAACTGCACGGGCGAACAATGTTCGCCCCTACGGCCTCAACAACCTTACATTAGCAATAACACAATCACAGCCACAGCCGCAAGAATTACGCCTTGCAGCAGGTAGGCTTTGGGGTTGGCCCAATTTACGGTGCAGCCCTCACGGCCCGGCTTTTTGACCAGGATATTTGCATCCTCCGGGTTGCAGTAAGTAATAGCTTTTGTGGTAAGATACCACCGCTGGACTTCTTCTGTGGTCCATTTCCGCTTTCCGGATGGGTTTGCCATGGCGTTTAACCCCTTTACAATGTATATTCGTACCATTCCGGCGCTGTTTTAGTAAAACCGATGGATTGGAACATCTTCTGGCTCTGCGTATTAAAGGCGTAAATATTGGCTTTTACGCTGTCCATTCCCTTTTCTTGGGCCAAGTGCAGCATGTCCAAAACACAGCGGCGGCCGATATGACGGTTTTGGTATGCCTTGCAAACCACAATCGCAATTTCGCCATCGTTCCGCAGGGAGACATCCCCCACCAACGTGCCGTTATACTCGATATAATAGCAGTCTCCATTTGCGCTCAGGTAGTCGTACATGCGGTGCAGCAGGTCCACATCGTAAGGGGTATCCCGGTTGTCCACCTGTTTGCAAACGTCCGGGTCCTGATACCAGGGCAGCGATACAGCGTCATTTCTGTAGTACGGGACCAGCCTGATTTCCTTGTCTACTGTTCGTTCTTTCATTTTATTGCTTTCCGCATCCGGGCTTATTCCTGCTCACAAATCACCAGGAAATCATCGGTTCCGGCTTCGGTGGTGATGATGAACTCGTAATTATACACGGTATCCAGCTGGTACTGCAGGGCACCGTCCTCAGTCTCGGTAAAAATGTAGTCCAGCTTGGGCTGGGGCATCACGCGGTCGTAGCCTAAGTACAGGTTGGCGATCTCCTCGGAGAAGCGCAGTTCCACCTGGTCAGCGGTCACGCCGGTCAGCGTCAGCACCGGGCTGGCGGTGGTAAAAAGCGCCGGGCGGGTCTTCCAGTCTTGATCCTCACGGCTGTAAATATAGTTTACTTCCGTTTCCTCCCGCAGGGTGCAGTTGGCCAGGGTCGCTTCGGCACCGCTGCCGGGCAACGTTTTTTGCCACACGGGGGTCATATCCGGTGTGCGGGCACAGCCAACCAGCAAAACCAGCGGCAAAAGCAGGGCCGCCGGGCGCAGAATGGTATGTTTCATAGGGAGTCCTTTCCGATTTTTTCCAAAATCAGGGCGCACGGTAGGGGTCGTAGGGTGGCTGGGGGAACGGCTCCCCTACTTCCAGTGTGCGGGGGCACAGGCCGGTCTCGGCCACAATAAAGCCCATCAGCATCCCCAGGTGGGTGTGCAGGTGGCGATACTGTGATAAAATCAGCGTAAACCGCGTCCATTCGCAGTTTTCCGGCCGCTGCAATAAATCCTCATCGTGCAGCGAGGTCAGATACATGGACAGTTTCGCCTTTATTGTATAAAAATACTCGTCCATCTGGGCGCGGTCCACGCAGGCGGACGGGTAGATCGCCAGGTCCTGCAGGTGGGGCGTGTGGATGGGCGGCTCCACAAAATCGGTGGCCTTGGGGTTGATGAACCACTGGTCCAGGCTGTGCAGCGCGTGGTACAAATGCTGCCACAGCGGCGCACCGCCGTACAGCCGCTGCCACAACTCGTCCGGGATGCAGTCCATCACGTTCTGCGTTTCCCACAGCGAGCGGACCGTCATCTCGGCGATCACGGCATGGTAGGATGTTTCCCGCACACAGCATACCCCCTTTCGGGTCAGTATGCGCGGCGGGGGCTGGGTTTATTCGTAGTCGGCTTCTTCCTCGCGGACCGATCTTTTCTGGGCGATCATCCGGCTGATGGGTTCCAGCAGGGCGCGTTCCTCCTGGGAGGGGGTGCGGCTGCGGGCCTGCATCAGCAGCCAGGCTAGTTCGCCGCCGATGGGTTTGCCGTAGACCCAGGCATTGAAGCCATCCTTGCAGACGGCCAGCTTGGCGTTGGCGATGTCCACCGTGGTCACGCCGGTGTAGTGGCGCAGCACGTTCTGCAGCGCCGCCTGGCTGCCAAAGATGGACCGCACCAGCTGGGCGTAAGCCAATATGAACTTGGGCGGCATACAGTCCGCGCCGCGGATCTCGATGCCGCCGTTGACGCGGGCATCAAAGAAAAACATCGATAGAATGTGCTCGATCTCGCTGTTATCCAGCCGCGCACCGTAAATTTCCTGGGCAGTCTTGCGGCCCACGCCCTTGCAGTGGCCGCCTTTGCAGGAGACCACCAGCGGGCGGGTCAACACCGTGTCGGCGTAGGCTTCAAAGCCGAAATCCGGGTCCATCAGCCGGGGCGGCACACCGCAGCGGTCGGTGTCCACATCCTGCCAGATGCGGGTGCGCACACTGCAGGCGTTGTTGCGGTTGCCCTGGTAGATGGGTGCATTGTCGCTGAGCAGCCCAAAGAACGGCGTGAGCAGGCAGGCCGCCCGCATTTTTTGTACAAAATCGCGTTCGCTATAATAATCAATGGTCAGCTGGGTGGAGGCCGTGGCCCGCATCATCTGCACACCGCAGGCCCCTGTCTGGCGGAAGTAGCGGTCCATGGCCTCGTTGCGGGGCGTGGGCACCAGGGGCAGTTCCTCGGCGCGGCGGGTGGGATGGTAACTGACCGTCCAGGCCCGCAGACCATGAGTAGCCAGCGTCATGCTCAACTGCAAATAAAAGGCGTTGTAGATATCCACCAGGCGGATCATGTCCAGCTGCGGGGCGATGCGGATTTCCATCTGGCAGGCAGATTCCAGCGTTACACCGTACTGTTTTGTGGCAAAGCCCAGGTATTGCCCATCTTGCAGAATGGGCGTATCCCCTGCCGCCTGCATCTGGCGCATGACGTTCTGCACCTGGGTAAAGGTGACGGGCTCGCCGCCCGCGTGGGTGATGAAATGCTCCACCGTCAGCCCGACGGCCAGCTTGCCCTCCGGCTTGCAGCCCGCCTGCAGGTAGGCGGCCAGGTCTTTTTTCTGTTCCTCTGCTTTTGCCATCTGCGTTCTCCCCGCGTGGTTTTCGCGTGTAAATTCTTGCTTTTATTATACCCTAAAAAACTCCGCCTGGCAACGGGTTGGCAACCGTTGTCCAGGCGGAGTTTTTAAGAATGTGTACTATTATGATTTTACATCACTGTGCCAGGTCTTTGGCCGCAGAGAAGCCGTAGGCGCTGTCCGCCGCCTGCACGGCGCGCAGGATGGCCTCAGCCATAACGCGGGCGGCGAGAGCGCCGACCACGTCCTGGTCAGCCGCCAGGTCCCCCAGAGAGACCGCGTAGATACTGTCGCCATCGTTGGCCGTGTGCACCGGGCGGATGGCACGGGCATAGCCATCGTGGGTCATGGCCGCGATCTTGCACAGATGGGCCTTGTCAAATTTGGCGTTGGTGAGCACCGCACCGATGGTGGTGTTGCCCACGAACTTTTCCCCTGCGGCATCCATCTGCTGTAAGATCACATCCTCGGAATCGAGGAAGGTCTTGCCGTCATCGGCCAGCAGGCCCGCCACTTTGCGGCCGGTGCGCCAGTCGTAGATGTCCCCCAGCGCATTGACGGCCACCACCGCGCCGACCTGCAGCGGCCCCACCTGCACGGCGTAACTGCCGATGCCGCTTTTCATACAGTGGGGCATGCCCATCAGCTTGCCCACGGTGGCACCGGTGCCCGCACCGTAGTTGCCATCGCGGTAGTTGCCGGTCTCGGCGTTGACGCAGGCCTGGTAGGCCATGGCCGCATCCGGGCGGGTGTGGGCATCGCCAACGGTCAGGTCGAACAGGTCAGACTGGCAGACCAGCGGCACCTTGGTAACGCCTACGTCAAAGCCGATGCCGCGTTCTTCCAGATAGCGCATCACGCCGCCCGCAGCATCCAGGCCGAAAGCGCTGCCACCGCCCAGCAAAATGGCATGAATGACCTGGGCCGCCGCCGTGGGCTTGAGCAGTTCGCTCTCCCGCGAGGCAGGCCCGCCGCCGCGCACATCCAGACCCACGGAGGCACCGTTTTCGCCCAGCAGAAACACCGTGCAGCCGGTGCCCGCCTGGGCATTTTCGGCTTGGCCGATTTTTAAGTTTTTGAGTTCCGTAATGGGAATTTCACGCATGGGAAAGCCCTCTTTTCCGTTTGTTTTTAACGTTCCACCGACATTGCCATGCGGTGGTAGGTGTGGCGGATGCCGCGCACGGCGATGGAGTAGGCCATGATGTTTTCGGCCAGCGCCATGCCCGTGTAGCCGGTGTCGCCGATGTGGTGGATGTCGGTGCCCGCCATCTTGCACATCAAGGCGATGCGGCGGATGGTGTCGGTGTCGGCTCCCTCCTGCGAGGTGCCGATGGCCGTGATGGTCAGCGCGCCGTGGCGATGGGCGCAGCTGATGAGGGTGCGGGCGTATTCCATCGTAATGCCCGGCACGGTGCCGGGGGCCGGCAGCAGGATGATATCCGCACCGGCGGCGGTGAAATCGGCGATGTCAGCCTCGGTCAGGATACTCTCGGCGGCTTCGGTCAGCACACCGGCGGCGTGCATTTTGCCTGCCGCCAGCACGATGCTGTCCCCCACGGCGGCCTTGAATTTGCGCAGCGTCTCGATGATGGCCGGGTTGGACACGCCCATGCCTGGGTTGCCGGTGAGCAGGATGAAGTCAACACCCAGCTCCTTGGCGCGCAGGGCGTTTTCCACGGTGGCGCGGCGGCCTTGGGACATCTTCCAGATGGGGTCAGTCTCCCCTTCCTCGCCCTCGGCCACCGGCTCCAGGTTGATGCCGATGGGGCGGCCGGTCAGCTTTTTCAGCGTTTTGACAACGTTTTCCGGTTCTGTTTCGGGCAAGCCCTGGATGACCGGGTGCTGCACATCGAACATGTTCAGCAGCAGAATGTCCGCGCCCATAGACGCGGCGAACTCGGCGTTGGTCACGTTGCCCAACAGCGGCTGCACCGTGCCGATGGTCTCGCAGGCGATCACGCGGCCCTCGCTTTTCTGGATGGATTCCAGCAGGTCCGTTTTGGTAAAGCTGCGAAAATCCGATGCGCAGCAATCAAGTAAACGTTTAAGCATTGGTTTTCTCCTTGTAGATTTTTTATAGAGGTGTCAATTCTTTTTGCATGGGTATATAAGCGGAAAAATCGTTAGGAATCGCGGGACCGCAAACAGTATAACCGTTCTTTGTCCAGAATGAGTAGCTTTGCGGGTTGCCTTGATCGACCGCCAGGCGGCTGTGGAGCATGCCGTTCTTGCGCATGGTATTTTCTATATCGGCCACGATGCGGCTGCCTATCCCCTGCCCTTGGCGAGACTTGTCCACCATAAAAAAGCCGATGTAACCCGTGGCTTCATTCGGATAGGCCAGAATCATATCAACCACCGCAGCCAGCACTGCGCCATCAAAAAAGCCAATATAAAATTTGTCCGCCATCGTTTTACCGGGCGGCAATGCGGCCATATCGTCCAAAATGCTCTGCCGGGTGACAAAGGGCGGATGGTATTGGTAAAACAATGTGTTTTGGGACACCAGTGCGTAGATTTTCTTTATATCGGCATCGATGGGCTGCAGTTTGCGAACCGTGTAATTCGGTAGTAAAGTTTCGCTCTGCATATACGACACCTCTCATTCCATTGCTTTGATTATAGCAAATCCCACCGCCCCTTTCAACACAAAAAGCCCTGCCGGGCGGGCAGGGCTTGGGATTAGTGGTTATTCAAATTCGAGGGCGCAGATATTTTATAGCTATTTTTGTGCTGTTGGTACGTTGATTTTTCTGTGTATCTTTGTGTTTACTATACTCATTTTTTCTTCTTTTTCACTGTGTGGAGTCAATCGGGAGTCATTAAGCTGTTATAAGAAATTGGTACCCATCCAACTCCATCTGTCCAGACGAAATCAGATTTCGGCGATGGCTTCGATCTCGCAAAGAACACCCTTAGGCAGTGTTTTTACGGCTACGCAGCTGCGTGCGGGATTGGAAACAAAAAAGCGGGCATACACTGCATTAAACGCTGCAAAATCGTTCATATCTGCCAGGAAGCAGGTTGTTTTTACCACTTTTTCAAAACTGCTGCCTGCCTCGTTCAAAATTGCACCGACATTTCGGCAGCTTTGTTCTGCCTGTGCTTCAATGCCTTCCGGCGCAGTACCATTCACCGGGTTTACCGGAATCTGGCCGGAAGTAAACACAAAGCCATTGACTATGAAGCCCTGCGAATAGGGGCCAATTGCACCGGGAGCGTTCTTTGTTTCAATTTTTTTCATAACATTTTATTCCTTTCTTTTATCATTCTGCACCTTTTTTGGCGGAGACATCCTGCTGCGTATGGATCACAATGGCAGAAGATTTACTGCGAATAAAGCCATATGCAAAGATGAAAACCGTAACAATAACAGTCGGGACTTTCAGATTATTGGACAAGAAGCAATAGGCCACCAAAATTACCGATGCAATGTTCGATAGCCACAACAGCACGCAGTAAAGGCCACCGCTTACTTTGATGCCGCTTTCCTTCCACGCTTTTGCATAGCTGTTGGGAATTTTCATGGCATACATGTTGGAGATAATAACTAGAATGCCGGATGGGATCAAACTCATCGTAACCAGGTCATTCAGCTCCAGCCCTAACAGAATCGGAACAAGGCTAATCACATACAGCAAAATCAGCACATAAGGAATGCCATTTTTGCTTTCTTCTCCCAACACCTTGGGGAACCATCCATCCTTGGCCGAGCATTGGACCGGGCGATAGCCGGAAGAAATGCCACCCAACAGGGATGTGCAAAGGGCGAACAATGCACCGCCCACTACAAAGAACATATGTAGGCCGCTGGGCATCATCATTTTTGCAATATCGCCAAGGTTCATGCCAACAATTTCGCTGTAGGAGCAAGCATGGGTGGCGGCAAAGCCAATCAGGGCATACAATGCAGCAGCAATAAAAGCAGACAAGCAGAAGGCCAACGGGATATTTCGCTTCGGATTTTCTGCACATTTTCCCATATTGATCACATACTGGAAACCATTGCAGGTATAGGACATCAGCGCAACGGCCATCATCAGACCTGTGACGCCGTTCGGGAACATAGATTCGCTCTGGTAAGCTGCCGGGTCCATCCGAAGGAAGCCATACACCACAAAAATGCCCAGTGCCACATACATCAATATGACCATGATATTCTGGACCATTGCGGCGAACTTATCACCAATAGCTGCTATCACATAGCCAATCGTCAGGATTACAGCAGCGATCCAGCGCTGATACTGTGCAACCCCAGGAAGCACCACAGCTAAGTACTGGGTAATGGCAATAGCCGTTACAGATTGGGCACCAATTTTGAAGAAAAGATCGCTTGCGGCATTAAAGCCAACACAAACGCGGGGGTTCGTGATAGAGTTCAGTCCATACATACCTCCTTCCACATCAAAAACGCTGGCCAGGATCGGGTAACGTATCGACTGCATCAATACCAAAAGCATAGAAACAAACAACGCAATCGTAATACTACGGCCCGTGTAAGCAATGCCATATCCCATCATGGAAAAAACACCGGCACCAATAATGGTGCCTACGCCAAGGGAAATCAGATCAAACAAATTCAGTTTCTTTTTCACCGTAAAGCTCCCTTCTGTTTTATGCTTTTGTTTCTTTTTCGTATGCTTCAAAGGCCGCGGCTATTCGGTCAATCGCTTCAAAGACCACGCTCCGTGGGCTTGTCAGGCAGAACCGCAAGTACATTTCGCCGCACTGCGGGTCGTGGGAAAGCCCACCCTGCACTGCAACATTTGCTTTGTGATTGACCAGATATTGCAGCATTTTACCTGGAAGCTTGTAACCGGAAAAGTCTACCCAGAGGATGTAGGTGCCTTCCGGTACATAGGCTTTTGCTTTTGGCAGCTTTTTTGCTATGTACTGTACCGTATCAACTACCAACATGTCCAGATACGCATTCAGAGCGTTCAACCAATCTTCACTTTCGTTATAAGCCGCAATAACGGCTGCTATAGCAAACGGAGTCGGTGCTTCCGTGTGATAATCCTGCACAAATCGGTTTCGCAGATCGGCATCCGCAATAACAGTATATGCGCACTGCAGGCCCATCAGATTGAAGGACTTGTTTACACCGGATACCATGATCAAGTTGCTGTGATCATCCACTGCTTGTAAAATCGGATGATGCTGTACGTTGCTTCGCACGATATCAGAATGTATTTCGTCCGACACAAGAACCACATCGTGTTGGCGACAGATTGCTGCCATGCGGCACAGTTCTTCCCCGGTCCAGACACGGCCAACGGGATTTTCCGGCGAACACAGTACGAACACTTTATTTTTCGGTTCTGCGCACGTTGTTTCAAATGCTTTCCAATCCATCTCGTAATGGCCAAATTCCGGCTGGATCATTTGACAGTTTACAACCTGGCGCTTCAGATGCCGGATCGTACTGGAGAAATTGCTGTAGACCGGGCAGCATACAATAATGCCATCCCCTTGATTGGAAAAAGCCAAAATTGCCTGGCCTACGCCATCCAGTGCGCCATTAGAATGAACGATCCATTCCGATTTCAGTGCAAAGTTATAACGCTTTTGGTACCAGGAAACGATTGCCTCTCGATATTCAGGGGCTGCATCTGCCGTTGTGTAACCAAACGTAGAGAAATCTGCTATGCGGTGCATCGCCTTTGTAATCGCTGGTGCACATTGGAAGTCCATATCCGCAAGTAAAAGTCGAATCGTATCCCGATCCAGCCGAATACTGGGTGCTAACCGCCTGAAATAATCTGAATCATCATATTTCATTGTGTAAGTACCCGTGCGGTCAATGATTTTGTCAAAATTATAATCCATGCAAAACTCCTTTCTGTTTGTGCGCAAATCGGCCGAATCTCAGCGCAGCTGATTATTATTTAGAAACTAAAGTTTAGAATCTAAATTGATAATACCACAAAAAAGCGCCCTGTCAATAGACGGTGCGCAAATTTTTCATTATTCCGGATTTTGGACATTCTTTTTTGTGAAAATTGCACACATCTGTTTCTCGTACCGCTCAATCATCTGTAGTTGTTCCACTGTAAAACAAGACAGGTAGTTCCGATCAATCGCAGTGAACTCCTGGATATCATACTGCTGGTGCTGCAAGTAAAATTCTTCCCCTTTTGGCGTCAGAACGGCCATAACGCCGCGGCCATTATCTTTTGCACGTTGGCGCAGAATATATCCTTTCTTTTCCAACCGGCTGGCGGTTTGCGAGACTGCACCTTTGGTTACAGCCATTCGCTGCGCAATTTCCGACATGGTTTTCCCCTCGCCGGGACCTACTGTAATAATAAAGTGTGCTTCACGCATATATAAGATTTCGCCCTCGGCATATTCATGGTTTGTCAGCATATATTGCACAAAGCCACGGGAGGATTCCTGTTTATTTGTTAAAATACTCTGTATCAGAGCAAGGCGCTTTTTTTGCTCGTTTTCCATATCTATAGGCTCCTTTTACCTGTATGGATTTTATTATCGCAGGTTTTTATAAAAAAAGCAATACAATTTCGCTGCTGACTACTTGACAAGCAGGATATCCGGTGCTAACATTTTAGCATCTAAACCATATTAAGGAGGTTCTACTTATGCTCTATTCTGTTTACTTCAGCCCTACCGGCGGTACCAAAAAAGTTATGAACTGCCTACAAAGCGCCTGGGATTCCTACAAAGAGATTGATCTTTCGGATCCTTCGCTTGATTTTAGCCAGTTCCACTTTGACGCAGATGATCTGTGTTTGATTGGGGTTCCGTCTTTCGAAGGCCGTGTGCCTGCCTTGGCCTTACAGCGGATTTCTGCTATGAAAGCAGACAACACCCCCTGTGTACTGGTAGCGGTTTTTGGCAACCGTGATTTTAATGATACGCTGCTAGAGCTTGAGGATACTGTGATTGCACTTGGCTTTAAACCATTTGCCGCAGTCAGCGCTGTGGCTCATCACTCTATCCTGACCCAATATGCGGTTGGTCGGCCGGATGCTGATGATCAAGCAGAATTAAAGGAATTTGCTGCTAAAATCAAGGCCAAAGCCAAGAATCCTGTTTTGCCAGTAACCGTTCCCGGTAATCGTCCTTATATTGTCATTAATGTTCCCTCTGCACAGCCATTGTTTAATGTCAATTCCTGTATCAAGTGTGGTCAATGTGCTGAAAAATGCCCCGCACAGGCAATTTCTCATGAAGATTATTCAATTGATACTACGCGATGTGTTCATTGCATGCGTTGTGTTTCGGTTTGTCCGACCAAAGCACGCTTTCTCGATGCTGATCATCTGCAAAAAGTGTCCACTCTTCTTGCGAAAAGATTTGAAGGCAGAAAGCCAAACCGACTCTATCTATAACAAATTCCGCTGTTGTGAGCCACCCACACAAAGATACGCATAGATAGGCGCAAGTGCCATATCCAGTATGCAGATGACAGCCATTCCACCAATCAATACATAATACCCAAAAAGCATCCCCGTGTAGGACAATAGAACTACACGAGGATGCTTTTCTGTATCCAGAAAACGCAAGCTACTGGGAGTTGCAGTTTCACAGCAACCAAGGATTCCTATGCCCATAACAGGTATATTTCAGACCACGTA
This sequence comes from Bulleidia sp., assembly GCA_963655125.1. GTDB lineage: Bacteria > Bacillota > Clostridia > Oscillospirales > Ruminococcaceae > Gemmiger. The sequence goes on along the minus strand of CAVKDR010000006.1, from coordinate 9,303 downwards.
CCTAAAGGATATAGCATCACACCGTCTATATCATAGCTTAGAAGTTACAATGATAGTATTTTGTCCGAAAAAATACTTTGGAATTCTCAAACCAGATTGTATCTACCTATACAAACCAAAGTCTTTTATGGAAACCTGCAAAATGATGCGGTGTGTTTTACATATCCGCCTTAGAATGTCTCTGCAAATAGAACATTTCTTTCTGGGTTTCAATCTCCGCGCGCAGTTCTTCCTCCGTGGGCAGGTACAGCTTATACTTGCTGGCGAAAAGCTGCTCGTTGCCGTGGAGGACGGAATACTTGGCAATGTCCTCGTCCGTGTCGGAGCAAAGGACGATGCCGATGGTCGGGTTATCGCCTTCGCCGCGCTTCAGTTCATCGTACATACGAATATACATATCCATCTGTCCTACGTCCTGATGGGTGATTTTGCTGGTTTTCAGATCCACCAGCACAAAGCATTTGAGGATATAGTTATAGAACACGAGGTCGATGTAGTAGTCCTCTTTCTCTGTGTGGATATGCTGCTGGCGGGCTACAAAAGCATATCCCTTGTCCAACTCCATGAGAAATTTCTGAATGTTCGTGATGATGCAGCTTTCAAGCTTGCTCTCGGTAAAATCTGCACTACCAGAAAGCCCCAAAAACTCCGTAATCATTGGGTTCTTGATGAATTCCAGCTTGTCAGCTTGATATCCGGCGGGTCAGCTTTTCCATTTCCCGTTTGACCGGCTCCGGGTTCTGGGATTTCAGTAGCCGATAGTAATACTGCGAGGAAATGTTGCGCTGCAACGTGCGGACGCTCCACGTTTGCTCGGCAGCTTCTTTTGTGTACCAGTCACGGGCTGTTTTGTCCTCTACCTGTAATAATACACGATAATGCGTCCAAGATAGCAGCGCGCCAGATTTTGGACTCGCTGAGTCCAAAATCTCCGGGTACAACTTGTAAAAGCGGCAATATTTATAAAGGCTGCCGAAATCAAAGCCCTTACCGTAAGCAGCAGTCAATTCATCTGCCAGCTTCTTAATAATACCCTTGCCGTATTCCGAGCGATCTTCGCCCTTTAATTCTTCCTGTGCGATTCGATACCCCAACAGCCAGTTTCGCTGCACCAGCGCCAGATTTACGGCTCTGTATGCAGCCTTTTGAGACACCTCAATAATCTGCTTTGCATCATTGAGCAAATCATTTGTAGGGGCATATCCGTCCAGCAAATTCAGTTCTTGTTTCATAGTATCCTCCACATGAGAACGTCTGATTTTATAATACCTTATCCCAATCCAAACTGCAACAAAATTATTCGTAGATCAACTCATCTGTTACAATTTCTTCCGCGCGGCTGCGGATATTGTTCATACGGCACACCCATTCAAGTTGATTTTTCCGTTTCAGTTCCTCGGTGATGCCCTCAGCTTGACATATCTGTTTCTCAGTTAAAATCAGCGTGTCTCGTACTTGACGGTCAAATTCTTCCAAGTAGCTATGCAGCTTATTTTCTTTCAGTAGGCTTTGGTACAGTTGCGGGCGGTTCTGCTTGATAAATGTAAGGCGCATGTTTGCCCAGCGGCCCAAATCATTATAAGTCATGTTGTACTCCTTATCTTTCATCACGTTCTTGTTCGCGGGGTCTTTCTTTTGTAGGGTCGATGTCATGTCTCCGCAAAATGTTTATCAAACCCTTTTGTTCACGTTTCAGTAATACATTTTCGCGGCGCACTTCCCTACTCTCGGATTTCACATCATTCAATTCTTGGGTATGCCAAAACTCAATATTGCTAAGTTCACTTACCAACTTAGAAACCTTTTGCTTCAGTTCACCAACGATGCCCTCCAGCTGCTTGATTTTGGCATTTGCAGCGTCCAGCAGTCCTTGTAAGCGGTCATCTTGACGGCGGTAGACAACATACTGTTTAGCAGCGCTCAACAGATTTTCAAAGTCGCTGCGCGGCAGTGTAACTTTGTCGCTTAGCAGTGACTTTTTCACGCTGACGTTCTCGATTTTATCGAGGTCAACAACTTGTTTCTGCACCGATTGCAGCGCCTGTTCGATTTCGTCCACCTGTGTTTGCTTTTCTGCAATAGTGGTGTCCAATGCTCGAACCTCTTTAGCACGCTCCTGTTTCTTATAGTCCAAAACAGATAGGTGTTCCTCATGTGTTCCAAGCTGTTCCCACTCAATGCCATGTTCCAGCATAATCTCTGCTAGCGCTTGTTTTTCGCTCTGCGCCCACTGGTTCCACTCGGTAGCGCTGCGCGTACCGCCCTTGAAGCCAAGCTGTGCAAGAGCCTGTTTGAGCGACACGCGCGTATCCATGCCGCGCTTGCTGCCCGTGATATACGGCACAAAATCTATATGTACATGGGGTGTTGCTTCGTCCATGTGCAGATGGCTCCAGAATACGCGTAGCGTTGGGTTGCGCGCCTGAAATCCTTTTGCGTATTCAGTCAAACACTGCTTTGCAGTTTCTGCTAGTTCTGTGTTTATGCCAGTGTCGTCCTTATTTCCAATCTGTAAGACGATTTCATGGAAAGGTTTTTCCTGTTTTGAGGAGCAGATTTTCTCGTAGTAATTCTCAATCCTGCGGTCGCTTCGGGTCTGTTTAGCATTGAATCTTTCCTGTGCTTCATCGAACAGTTCATGGTAGACGGTTCGTATATCCTCACGGTAAAATTCTACATTCAGATGGCTGCGGCTAGGGTCCACATTGGATGCGTAAAATTCACGGCTATTATGATTGAGGGAGCCTTTCCCCACCATTGCGCTGATTGTTCTTTTCAAATCCACTCCTTATCTCCGGCGCAAGCCGGCCTGGTTCTGTTACTCTTGCCAAGAGTAACGCAAAAGCACTTTTGACACTCCGCATCAAAAGCGCCTTTGCGCCCTGCGGGGCTACCTATTGGAAAAAACAACTTTTATTTTCAAGGAGGCAAGATGACCATTTCCTAAGGAATAGGGCATCTTGCCTCCTTGAATTATTCTTCGGGCAGCGCCCACACCCATTGTCTGCCAACTTTGCTGGAAACGACACCTAACTCGTAGCGGGCATTGCGCAATGTTTTGGGCTTAATCCCCGCTTGCTCGGCAGCAGTTTCTATCTCGGTTTGCGGTACTGCACCATCTGCCAGAATCTCTTTCAGAAAGTCCTGCGCTGCCCGCATCTTATGCCCTCGGCTGCTGCCGGAGAGAAGTTCATCTGCGCTGATGTCATACTGCCCTGCCCATTGAAACCCCTGTTCGGGGTCAAGGCGAAACGCAACCGCCTTACCCTCTGGCGCTAAGGAGCTTTTTGTCGGACATACAACCCGCAGCGCGGGGTCATCCTTGATGCGCCCGACTACCAGCACACTTCTTGCAGCCGCTTGAAAATCAATAGAGCCTAGACCACGATAGCTGGACTTGTCACCGCTGTTCTTGTTCATGTGTCCAATCAAGATAACAGCACAGCTATACTTTTCAGCCAGCTTTGCGAGCCTGTGCATCAGCGGTCTGATCTCGTTGGCGCGGTGCATATCTACGCCGGAACCGATATAGCCCTGAATTGGGTCTAGCACCACCAGCCGTGCGCCTGTCTGCTCTATCGCCTGTTCCAATCGGTCATCGTCCAGCGTCAGTGCCTTTTCGGAATCATCAATCACAAGTACCCTTGCACAGTCTGCCCCGGCAGCTACAAGGCGCGGCTTGATCGTATCGGACAAGCCGTCCTCTGCCGTCTGATAAATCACATTGATTGGCTCTGTCTCCGGCAAGCCATTCCAAATTGGTCTGCCAGTGGTCAGTGCTGCGATGATTTGCAGCACCAGCGTGGTTTTACCTTCGCCGGGGTCGCCTTGGATAATTGTAATTTTCCCATAGGGTATGAATGGTTTTAGCAGCCATATCACTTCTTCAATGGGAATCGTATCCATTGAAATTAGCTTTACATCGTTATTCTTTTTCATTTCACCCATCTTTCTATTGTAAGAAGGAGTGGGCTGTGGTAAAATAGCGTTGGTTAGGGTTCGCCCTTTTACCACAGCTTAGAGTCCTTGCATTTGCAGATGCAGGGGCTCTTTTTCTTCTTGTAGCCATCATCGTTCCATTCCAAATTCTTTGTCAACGGGTTCTCTGCTAATTTCCAGCAGTTGTTCCAACAGGCATTTGCAATCTGCCAGCACTTCCTGTTGCTCCTCTCCGTCCGTGCGTTCCAATGCCATACGCAGCTTTTGTAGTTCAAGGCTCATGCGGTCACTCTGGTATTTCCCCACGGCAATGCTGATTTTTTGATGCAGCACCGATTCAAGAATGTATTTACCTTTTGGCAATCCACTTGCCTTGATTCGTGCTTCCAGCATTTGCACCTCCTGCGGTGTTGCCCGAAAGCAAACTGTGCAATTACGCTGACGGTTTTTGTCTAATCCACTCACCGCATTTCCTCCCTGTACTCGTTTTCAAGCTGTTCCGCCATCTTCTGATCCGTGTTAGGATAAAGATGGCCATAGGTATTCAATGTTGTCTTAATATCCTCGTGACCGAGTCTGTCACGAATTTGCAAGGGGCTTGCGCCCATGTGAATCAGATGGGCGGCGTGACTGTGCCGTGTGTCATGTACGCGGATTTTGTGCAGCCCGGTCAGTTTAATGCCGCGCTTCAGTTCATGTTCAAAGAAATACTTCGTATACGGAAAAAGCCTGTCCGAATCTTCCATGCCATAATTGCTGTTGATATAGTCAAATAAATCTGCTGCAAGGAATTTCGGAATCGAAATCGTCCGGATACTTTTCGGCGTTTTAGGCGGCGTTACAACATCTTCACCTTTCAAGCGCTGATACGATTTATTTACGCGAAGTGTGCGCTTATCAAAATCAATATCAGCAGGTGTCAAGGCCAGCAGTTCACCGAGCCGCAGCCCCGTCCAGAACAGAACTTCAAATGCAATGTAGGAAGGCTTTTTATCGATGATGGCGTTCAGGAACTGCGTAAATTCTTCCCGCGTCCAGATGTGCATCTCCTCAGCCTTACTCTTGCCCATGCCCCCCGCTTTTCGGCAGGGATTTGCTTTCAGGTCGTAATACTTCATTGCATAATTGAAAACTGCGTTCAGTTGGTTATTGATGGTTTTTAAGTAGGTCGGCTTCAAGCCTGTTGCCATCAACCTGTTTTGCCAAGCCCTTATATCCGGCGCTTTGATGGCATTGACCTTTTTGTTTCCAAAGTATGGGATTATATGCTTATCAAAAAGGAATCGCTTGTTCATCATCGTATGCTGCCGTAGGCGGTGGCTTTGATCTTCCATATAGATTTCAATAAAATCCTTAAAGACCATATTGAAGTCAGCATCTTGCGTCGTTCTGAAGTGGTCGTACCACTCCATCGCTTCACGTTTGGTGCGGAATCCGCGCTTTGTTGTTTTCTTGCGTTTTCCCTGCCAATCTGTGTAGCTGTATTGGGCATCCCACTTCCCTGTCGATGGATTTTTTCTGACAATCACAGGTTCACCTCACTGCGGCGTATAGCCGTAACAACGCTTTTCCACATAGCGCTTCGGCACTTTGCCAGCAACCACAATGTAGCCATCCTTGGCAAGCTCCGCATTCATGTCGCGGATCAGCTTGTAAGCATGACCGATGGAAATGCCCATGAGGTCGGATAACTCCGCCGCCGTCAGATAGAACCGTTTCTCTTCGTTCATTGTATTCACCTCGTTCTTTTTTGTGTAGCGTGTATCGCTATGTTTATATTATATGTAGCGTCGCTCGCTATGTCAACATATCTTTTTATTGTTCATAATGACTTCACAAACCGTCATTTTCTCTGCCTGTGATTTTGGGGTATATTTTGGGCCCAAAGCGTGGATTTTTAATAGCAGTCATGCTATAATATACTTCACAATAGTTCGTGGTAAGTTATTATCATTCAAGTAGGTGTCGCACATGACGATAGGTGAGCGTATTCGCTATTGCCGTAAGCGAGTCAACATAACGCAAAGCAAGCTGGCTGAATTAACAGAAATTCACCCGGTTTCTATTCGTAAATATGAGACAAATAAAATGCAGCCGCAACCCGCGCAAATCAGGCGGATTGCAGCTGCACTAGGAGTAAGCTATTATGTTTTGACCGGCTCTTTTGAGCCCGGTTCTGTTGTCCTTGAAACAGACGGCGACCTGATGAGCCTACTGATTGTTTTGCTCAACGCCAAAGTACTGCTGATTGACGGCAAACGCGAGGACGACTATCACATTCTTCCCGAAAATATTCATATCCGTGTAAATACCTTGCTTGCCCCCTATTTCGGTATCACCCCTACGGACGAGGCTAATTCTATATTGCCGCTGTCCAACTTTGAATTGGCGATTCAAAGTCAGGATATTCGTAACAAGCTGTCTTGTTGGGATGCTGTCTACAATGAATGGGAAAACGCTTCTGCCATTGCAAAGATGGCAAAAGACCCCGCCGCTATTCTTGATGATGTACTGCGCCGCAAGGAAATGTTGGAAATTGAATTGCAGTGCAGCAACTATTATCTGGATATGTCCGATGGCGTACAGCACCCTGTACCCAAGCCGGATTACACCGAAAATCTTCCCGAATCTTTCCTTTCCAGCCTGCTGAAAAAGAAAGAAGATTGACCTCAAATTCGCAAACGGGAGTCAAAACGGAGTCAGCAAAAAGAAATGCCCCGCATATTATACGAATCATCGTATAATATGCGGGGTTTATTTAGGTTTCGCAATTATTCAAACTCAATCGTTGCCGGCGGTTTGGTGGTGTAGTCGAACATCACGCGGTTGATGTTTTTGACTTCGTTGACGATGCGGTTGGCGGCGGTGGTGATGGTCTCGGTGGGCAGGATGGTGACCTCGGCCGTCATGAAGTCGGTGGTGGTCACGGCGCGCAGGGCGATGGCGTAATCGTAGGTGCGCTCGTCACCCATAACGCCAACACTGCGCATGTTGGTCAGCGCGGCAAAGTACTGGCTGGGGCGCTGGGCCATGGGCAGCTTGTCCACTTCCTCGCGCCAGATGGCATCGGCATCCTGGACGATGGCAACCTTTTCGGGGGTCACGTCGCCGATGATGCGGATGGCCAGGCCCGGGCCGGGGAACGGCTGGCGGGCAACCAGGTACTCGGGCAGGCCCAGCTCACGGCCAGCCTGGCGGACTTCGTCCTTGAACAGGTCGCGCAGCGGCTCAACGATTTCCTTGAAGTCAACAAAATCAGGCAGGCCGCCCACATTGTGGTGGCTCTTGATGGTAGCGCTCTCGCCGCCGAGACCGCTCTCGACCACGTCGGGGTAGATCGTACCCTGGGCCAGGAAGTCCACAGCGCCGATCTTCTTGGCTTCATCCTCGAACACGCGGATGAACTCCTCGCCGATGATCTTGCGCTTGCGCTCGGGGGCACTCTCCCCTGCCAGCTTCTTATAGAAGCGGTCGCGGGCATCGACACAGACGAAGTTGATGTCGAACTGGCCGCCTTCGCCAAAGACCTCGCAGACCTGTTCGCGCTCGTTCTTTCGCAGCAGGCCGTGGTCAACGAACACGCAGGTCAGCTGTTTGCCAATAGCTTTAGCCAGCATGGCCGCGCAGACGCTGGAGTCGACACCGCCGGACAGGGCGCAGAGCACCTTGCCATCGCCGATCTTCTCCCGCAGGGCCTTGACACTGTTCTCCACGAAAGAGTCCATCTTCCAGGTACCGGCGCAGCCGCAGACGTTGTACACAAAGTTGTGCAGGATCTGGGTGCCGTTCTCGGTGTGCAGGACCTCCGGGTGGAACTGCACACAGTACAGACCGCGGGCCTTATCCTGGGCAGCGGCCACCGGGCAGTTGGGGGTGTGGGCCACGATCTCAAAGCCGGGGGCGGCAGATTCGATATAATCGTTATGGCTCATCCAGCAGACATTTTTGTCCGGCAGGCCGGTGAACATCGGGCTGGTGGTGTCCAGGTCGACTACCGTCTTGCCGTACTCACGCTCGGGAGCCTTGCAGACCTTGCCGCCCAGCATGTGCATCATCAGCTGGCTGCCGTAGCAGATACCCAGGATGGGCACACCCCAGGTGTAGATCTCGGGGTCGATGGTCGGCGAATCCGGCAGATAGGCGCTGTTAGGGCCGCCGGTGAAGATGATGCCTTTGGGGTTCTTGGCCTTGATCTTGGCCAGGTCGGTGCGGTACGAATAGATCTCGCAATAGACGTTACATTCACGGACACGGCGGGCGATCAGCTGGTTATACTGGCCGCCGAAATCCAATACGATAACGGTTTCCTGCTGCATGGATGTGCTCCCTTCTCTATATATGCCATATTTATATAGTATAGCACACTATGTGCCAAAAAACAACATAAAAACAGGCGCTCACCTTGCGGTGAGCGCCTGAATTATGCTGTTTTAGAGCGGGAAATTACTTCTCGATCTTGGAAACAACGCCGGAACCAACGGTGTGGCCGCCCTCGCGAATAGCGAAACGCAGGCCCTCTTCCATGGCAACGGGGGTGATCAGCTCAACATGCATATCGACGTTGTCGCCGGGCATGCACATCTCGGTGCCCTCGGGCAGGGTGATGATGCCGGTAACGTCGGTGGTGCGGAAGTAGAACTGAGGACGATAGTTGTTGAAGAACGGGGTATGACGGCCGCCTTCTTCCTTCTTCAGGACGTAAACGTGGCCATCAAAGGTGGTGTGGGGATGAACAGAACCGGGCTGGCACAGGCACTGGCCACGCTCGATCTGGTCACGGTCAACGCCACGCAGCAGGGCACCGATGTTATCGCCAGCCTGAGCGAACTCCAGGCTCTTGCGGAACATCTCCAGGCCGGTGATGGTGGTGGTCATCTTCTCTTCCTTGATACCGACGATTTCCATCTGATCGCCAACGTGAGCAGTGCCACGCTCGACACGACCGGTAGCAACGGTGCCACGGCCGGAGATGGTCATAACGTCCTCAACGGGCATCAGGAAGGGCTTGTCAGCAGCACGATCCGGAGTGGGGATGTAGGTGTCGACAGCGTTCATCAGTTCCCAGATGGGAGCGTAAGCGGGATCGTTGACATCGGTGCTGGTGCACTCCAGAGCCTTCAGAGCAGAACCACGGATGATGGGGGTGTTATCGCCATCGAAGTCGTACTCGCTCAGCAGCTCACGGATCTCCATCTCGACCAGATCCAGCAGCTCGTCGTCGTCGACCATGTCGCACTTGTTCATGAAGACAACGATCTTGGGCACGCCAACCTGACGGGCGAGCAGGATGTGCTCACGGGTCTGGGGCATGGGACCATCGGTAGCAGCAACGACCAGGATAGCGCCGTCCATCTGAGCAGCACC
>CAVKDR010000005.1:0-26145 GCA_963655125.1 Bulleidia sp. | reverse complement strand
CGAAAACTGTAACCTATGTTTCTTCCCTGGTGTTACCTATGTTTCGCTTGACACACTGTTCGCCCCTACAGCCTCTACTCCCCAAGATTGTTACATATATTTCCCGATTTTTTCAAATTCAGTTCATTTTCTTTTCACATTCGCCGGGTATACTGTAGGTGTTCTCCGGAAGGGAGCAGGGACCCGGAACGAGAACGTGACCCCAAGTTTTTTCATCCATACTCCTCTTTTCTTTTGACGCCAGGGCGGTGCAGGCAAGTTCCTGCACCGCTTTGGTGTTTTTTGGTACAAATTGCCAGTTTTTGGTACAACGCTTGCAATTTGACAGGATATACATTATTATAGAAATCTTGCCAAACGTGGCGAAAAATCGTATAATAACTTAATATGGTACTGCTGGGCAGAGGCTTTGTCCGCCCGGCAGGCCAGTTCCCCTTTCCCCACAGGTTACACCGCAGGAGGTCAAATCCGTATGAGAGTTGGTCTGGACATTGGTTCCACCACCATTAAATGTGTTGTGCTGAACGATGCCGGAGAGATCGTATTTTCTACATACGAGCGGCATTTCAGCCATATTTTAGAGAAAGGCAAGGCGCTGCTGGAAAAAGTGGCGGCCGAATATCTGCCCGATGGCAAAGCCTACCTGGCTATCTCCGGCTCGGCCGGTATGGGCCTGGCGGACAGCTGCAAGGTCCCCTTTGTGCAGGAGGTTTTTGCTACCCGCGTGGCGGCCAACCGCCTTGTGCCCGGCACCGACTGCATCATTGAGCTGGGCGGCGAGGATGCCAAGATCCTGTTCCTGACGAACGGCACCGAGGTCCGCATGAACGGCAGCTGCGCCGGCGGCACGGGCGCGTTCATCGACCAGATGGCGACCCTGCTGAAAATGGGCGCGGACGAGATGGACCTGGCAGCCCAGCAGGCCACCCGTACCTACACCATCGCCAGCCGCTGCGGCGTGTTTGCAAAAAGTGACATCCAGCCGTTGATTAACCAGGGCGCACAGGCCGGTGACATTGCCGCTTCGATCTATCAGGCGGTCGTCAACCAGACCATCGCGGGCCTGGCCCAGGGCCGTCCCATCCAGGGCAATATTTTGTACCTGGGCGGGCCGCTGACCTTCTCCAAAACGCTGCGCCAGAGTTTTGATAAGACCCTGGGCGTGACCGGCACCCTGCCGGAAAACAGCCTGCTGTTCGTAGCCATGGGCGCGGCATTCTACGCTGACGAAGAACTCAACGTACATGAGGTCGCCCAGCGGCTGGACAATTACAGCGCCACGGCCACCTACGTGAGCCTGCCGCCGCTGTTTGCCGATAAGCAGGAGTACGAGGAGTTCCACGCCCGCCATATGAAAGCCTCCGTCCCCTGCCTGCCCTTTGGGGCGGACTGCGGGCCGGTGCATATCGGCATCGACTCCGGCTCCACTACCATTAAGCTGGTGGTCATCGACCAGAACGCCAACATCCTGTTTGAAAGCTACCGCCCCAACCTGGGCAACCCGATCCCGCTGGTCAAGGAAACGCTGCTGAAACTGTACGAGGACCATCCCGGCCTGCAGGTAGCCAGCGTGACCACCACCGGCTACGGCGAAGAACTGGTCAAAAACGCGTTCCACTGCGACCGTGGTCTGGTGGAGACCGTGGCCCACTTTACCGCTGCCAAGCACTTTTTGCCGGACGTTGACTTCATCATCGACATCGGCGGCCAGGATATGAAGTGCTTTAAGATCGAGGACGGCGCGATCAGCAACATCTTCCTGAACGAAGCCTGCTCCTCCGGCTGCGGCAGCTTTTTGCAGACCTTTGCCCAGGCTTTGGGCTACGATGTGAAAGAGTTCGCCGCCCTGGGCCTGTTTGCGGATAAGCCCGTTGACTTGGGCAGCCGCTGCACCGTGTTCATGAACTCCTCGGTCAAGCAGGCACAGAAAGACGGTGCATCGATCGAAAATATCAGCGCCGGTCTGTCTATCTCGGTGGTCAAGAACGCGCTGTACAAGGTCATCCGTGCTTCCAGCCCCGAGGAACTGGGCCGCAATATCGTGGTGCAGGGCGGTACGTTCTATAATGAAGCCGTCCTCCGCGCCTTTGAAAAAGAGATGGGTGTCAACGTCATCCGCCCCGACATTGCCGGTTTGATGGGCGCTTACGGTGCCGCGCTGTACGGCAAGGCCCGCGCGGGCGAGAACGCCCACAGCACCGTGCTGAACGAGGAAGAACTGCGCAATTTCAGCCAGAAAGTCAACACCGTGCAGTGCGGCGGCTGCGGCAACCACTGCCAGCTGACCATCAACGTTTTTGCCGATGGCAAGCGCTTTATCTCCGGCAACCGCTGCGATAAGCCGGTGACCGGCAAGGCCAACAACGAGGATCTGGACCTTTACGCCTACAAGCTCAAGCTGATCGAGGAGTACCGCAATGCTCCCGCCCCGGCTTCCCCGCGCGGGAATATCGGCATTCCGCTCTGCCTGAATATGTACGAGCTGCTGCCGTTCTGGCATACGCTGTTCACCAAACTGGGCTTTAAGGTCACGGTCAGCCCCTTCTCCAACCGCAAGCTGTATCAGAGCGGCCAGGCCACCATCCCCAGCGATACGGCCTGCTTCCCCGCCAAGTTGAGCCACGGCCACATCCGCTGGCTGTGCGAGCAGGGCGTGGACGCGGTGTTCTACCCCTGCATGAGTTACAACCTGGACGAGCACCTGGGCGACAACCACTATAACTGCCCGGTGGTCGCCTACTATCCCGAAGTGCTGGAGGGCAACTGCCCCGAACTGACCAAGACCCGGCTGATCTACGATTACTTCAACCTGGAGCGCCGCAAGGACTTTTACGGCAAGTTTGCCCAGGCGTTGGAGAAATACTTCCCCGGCCTGAACAAAAAGGACGTGCATGCCGCCATCGATGCCGCCTATGACGAGTACCACCGCCATATGCAGCAGCTGCGGGATAAGGGGGCGGAGATCATCGCCGCCGCCCGCAAGGAGGGCCGCCACATCATCGTGCTGGCAGGCCGCCCCTACCATGTGGACCCCGAGATCAACCACGGCATCAACCAGCTTATCATCCGCCAGGGCGCGGCGGTCGTGTCCGAGGATGCGGTCAGCTGCTACGAGCAGAAGTTCCAGACCTCGGTGCTGAACCAGTGGACCTACCACAGCCGCCTGTACGCCGCCGCCAAATACTGCACCGAGCAGCCCGATATGGACCTGGTGCAGCTGGTGTCTTTCGGCTGCGGCCTGGATGCCGTTACCACGGACGAGACCCGCGAGATCTTGCAGGCGGGCGGCAAGCTGTACACCCAGCTGAAGATCGATGAGATCACCAACCTGGGCGCGGTGAATATCCGCCTGCGCAGCCTGTTTGCCGCGCTGGAAGAACGCAAAGAAGACCACAAAGATTGAGGCAAGTATGGAATACATGACTCCGAACTTTACCAAGGACATGGTAAAGACCCATAAAATTCTGATTCCGAACATGGCCGTGACCCAGTTCCGCCTGATGCAGGCCGCCCTGGCCAGCGAGGGCTACCAGACCGAAGTGCTGGGCAACTGCGGCAGCGAGGTGGCACAGCTGGGCCTGAAGTACGTCCACAACGACACCTGCTACCCGGCTCTGCTGGTCATCGGCCAGTTTTTGGACGCGCTGAACAGCGGCAAGTATGATTTGGAGCACACCGCCCTGCTCATCACCCAGACGGGCGGCGGCTGCCGTGCCTCCAACTATATCAAGCTGCTGCGCAAGGCGCTGGTCAAGGCGGGTTACGGCAATATTCCCGTAGCATCGCTGAACTTCTCCGGTCTGGAGAAAGGCAGCGGCCTGCCGCTGACCCTGCCGCTGCTGCGCAAGGTCATTGCCAGCATCTTTTACGGTGATATGCTGGTGGCGCTGCGCAGCCAGACCCACCCCTACGAGGACCACAAGGGCGATGCCGATGCCATGACCGAGAAGTGGATTGCCACGATTCAAGGTTGGATTCGGGACGACAAGAACTACTCCGCCCACGATATGAAGAAGCGGTTCTACGATATCGCCGCCGACTATGCCGCCATCCCCATCACCCGTGTGCCGAAAGTCAAGGTCGGCGTGGTGGGCGAGATCTACGTCAAGTATTCGCCCCTGGGCAACAACGACCTGGAAAAGTTCCTGGAAAGCCAGGACTGCGAGGTCAACCTGCCCGGCCTGATGGGCTTTGTGAACTACTGCGTGGCCAACTACAAGCTGGACATTGACCTGTACGGCGGCAATAAGCTGGTGGGCGGTGCTGCCGATAAGTTCCTGGATTGGCTGGACGGCATCGGCTGCGCCAGCTACGATGCCATGCGCAAGTACGGCTTCTACGCGCCGGGGTCGTTCCGCGAGCTGATGAAGAAGCCGGAAGGCATCATCTCCCTGGGCGCGAAGATGGGCGAAGGCTGGCTGCTGACCGCCGAGATGATCGAGCTGGTGGAGGGCGGCTACAGCAATATTGTCTGCGCCCAGCCCTTTGGCTGCCTGCCCAACCACATTGTGGGCAAGGGCATGATCAACAAGATCCGCGCCCTGCACCCGGACGCGAACATCACGCCGGTGGACTACGACCCCAGCGCCACCCGCGTGAACCAGGAAAACCGCATCAAACTGATGCTGGCGGTCGCCCGCGAAAAGCTGGACACGCCCATTGCTCCCATCCGCCCGCTGACGGCGGAAGAACTGGCCGGCGGTGCCCCCCAGGTGGCAACCACGGTGCAGTAAAACGGTATAACAAAGCAAAATGCTCCCCGTGAAAGAAAATGGGGAGCATTTTTGCATCTCATAATTCTTCCGTCTTTTTTAAACACACGCGGCGGCGGTCGATGGTCAGCAGGCCGTCACGCTGCATGGCGGATAACGTGCTGGACAGGGCGCTGCGGTCCACGCCCAGGTGGTCGGCCAGCTGCTGGCGGTCAAAGGGCAATTCAAAATCAAGGCTGCCTTTCTGCACGGCCAGCGTGGAGAAGTAGGCCGTCACCCGCTCTCGAATCGTCTTGGGTGCGGTGTACAGGCTGCGGCGGGCAAGGCCCAGATTTTTGCCCGCTAAAATGTGTAAAAGGTTTTGCATCATCTGCCAGCGCCAAGGTTCGCAGCCGGGGGCCATCAGTTTGCCGGGGTCTAAAAACAGCACTTCGCCCCGCTCGGCCGCCACAACGCTGACCAGCATCGGCTGGTCGGGCAGGAACGCGTAAGTCTCGGCGAACAGTTCGCCCTCGGCGGCACGGCCCAGCAAAGTGCGGTTGCCCCACAGATCCAGATGCTCGATGAGTACACGGCCCGAAAGCACTACGCCCATCGGCGCGCCGCGCTGCCCGGCTTCCAGCAGTGTTTTCCCCTTGGCAAAGGGACGGCAGCGGGCATCCAGCGCGGCCAGCGCCTGGGGGATGTCCCCCGCCGTAAGCCCCGCAAACAGCGGCAGGGCAAGATAAGCGGAATTTTCCATAGTTTGGTACTCCTGCGTTGTCATAACAACAGACGAAAACGAGTTGGTATAGTATACTGGTAGCAACGTGGAACACTTTGCGGGCCGATGCAAGCATCGGCCCCTACGGGGAGTGCGACAAATTCTGTAGGGGTGGATGCTTGCATCCGCCCGCGGGCGAGCAATGCTCGCCCCTACAACCGGCGCAACCCGCAGCGTGTTCTTACCTATATTTTATAGCAAACCCAGGAGCAAAAAGTCAAGGAGAACCAATATGAAACGGAGAATTGTTGAAATTGATGAAGCCAAGTGCAACGGCTGCGGTGCCTGCGCCAACGCCTGCCACGAGGGTGCCGTTGCCATGATCAACGGCAAGGCCCGCCTGATGCGGGACGACTACTGTGACGGCTTTGGCGACTGCCTGCCCCACTGCCCTACCGGGGCCATCACCTTTGTGGAGCGCGAAGCTGTGCCCTACAACGAGGCCGCCGTGCAGGCCGCCAAGCAGCACAAGGCTGCCCATGCCCACGCCTGCCCCGGCAGTACACCGCGTACCTTTGGCGGCTGCCCCGGCAGCATGGCGAAAGCCCTGCACCCGGACGCGGAAAACACCGCTGCTGCGCCGGAAATGGCCCCCAGCCAGCTGCGCCAGTGGCCGGTGCAGATCAAACTGGTGCCCACCAACGCCCCCTACTTTGACGGTGCCAAGCTGCTGATCGCCGCCGACTGCACGGCCTACGCCTACGCCGCGTTCCACCAGAAGTTCATCCGTGGGCATATCACGCTGGTGGGCTGCCCCAAGCTGGACGATGTGGACTACAGCGAGAAGCTGACCCGCATCATCCGCGACAACGATATTAAAGAAGTGACGGTTGTGCGGATGGAAGTGCCCTGCTGCGGCGGGCTGGAAAACGCCGCCAAACGCGCCCTGCAGGCCAGCGGCAAGTTCCTGCCCTGGCAGGTGGTGACCATCTCCACCGATGGCCGCATCCTGGACTAAGCACCCACCCTGCAGGACAAAATCGTTGCGATAAAACAAGAACACCGCGCTGTGGCTTGCCGCCACTGCGCGGATTTTTGCTGCATTTTTTGCCGGGGGGGAAAATAATGGCATAAATATTGCTTTTCATCGTGGAATTTCGTCGTCTGGTGTCGAAAGGCGTTGGGTAAGCGCTTACGGTACTTAAACGTGTTAGAAAGTTGTAACGAAACAGCTGTTATACTCCAAACCATAGCCGATGCGGTTCAAGATGGATGCGGCGCACGGAAGGAGGCGATGGCATGTTCCGCTATATCTCTGTATCGGAAGAACTGTCCTCTCCTTATCTGGGGCAGTATCATTCTTTCGGCATTGCGGCGCAGAAAGAAGTCGCCGGGCACTGGCAGGTGGTCTGCCAGGTATCGGACGTTTCCACCGACCCCGTTTTCGTGGAGAATCTGGCGGCGCGATGTACAGCTGGCCAGCTGGAACCAGTCCATTTACTGGACATCATAGAGGACGCGCTGATTTGAGAGCGCAGGCAGCCCCCGTACCGTCCCTTGCGGTGCGGGTATTTTTTTGCATTTTTTGCCCAAACCCCTTGACTTGAAGCGGGGTTTAAGTTGTACAGTAATAGTAAGCAAAGGTTTAGCAAGCCAAGGCAATATTTGCGGATGTAGAGACTGTAGGGGCGAACAGTGTTCGCCCGTTGGATTTTCCATTGCCGCGCATTTTGCGGGCCGATGCGAGCATCGGCCCCTACGGCATTCTATCGGGAACGCGTAGGGGCGGATTCTATATCCGCCCGTCATGGCGGGCGAGCATTGCTCGCCCCTACAGATTTGTTTTGATGCCGCGCTGACCAGAAACGGAGGACTTACTTATGAAATACCAATCCAAAGAAGCATTTGAAGCCGCCAACAAGTTTGGCACCGGTACGCCCAACACGGCTTACGCCCAGTTTTTCATCGGGGATTCGTTCCTGAACCCCCTCACCGACCCCAAGGGCGGCCTGTTTGCTGCCAACGTCACCTTTGAGCCGGGCTGCCGCAACAACTGGCATATCCACCACGCCACCAAAGGCGGCGGCCAGCTGCTGATCTGCACCGCCGGCGAGGGCTGGTATCAGGAAGAAGGCAAGCCCGCCGTCAGCCTGCAGGAGGGCAGCGTTATCATGATCCCGGCCAACGTCAAGCACTGGCACGGTGCCAAGGCCGACAGCTGGTTCAGCCACATCGCCGTGGAAGTCCCCGGCGAGAACTGCAAAAACGAGTGGTGCGAGCCGGTTTCCGACGAGGAGTACGCAAAACTGTAATTGTAACAGGAGGTATAACCATGGCTGTAAAGCAGACTGCTGGCCGCGATGCTTTGGGCGAGTTTGCCCCGAAGTTCGCAGAATTGAACGATGATGTGCTGTTTGGTGAGGTGTGGAGCCGCGAGGACAAGCTCTCCCTGCGGGACCGCTCTCTGGTGACGGTGGTGGCCCTGATGGCCCAGGGCCTGGTGGATGAGTCTTTCCGCTACCACCTGACCACCGCCAAGAAAAACGGCATCACCAAAGAGGAAATTGCCGAGGTCGTGACCCACGCCGCTTTCTACTGCGGCTGGCCCAAAGCCTGGGCTGTTTTCCGCATGGCAAAAGAGATCTGGAACGACTGATAAGCGCGTTGTAACGCAAAATTCAACGGGCGGATATGGAATCCGCCCCTACGCCGTAGGGGAGCCCGGATTGTCGAAAAAACACACTTCCGCTTGTAGAGTATGTAGGGGCGAACATTGTTCGCCCGCCAACTTGGCGCAGCAACATCTTTTCCGGGAAGTTTCTCACAAGGCAAACGGGCACGGGCGAACACTGTTCGCCCCTACAGTCTCTATAAACACAAAAAGAGCCACCCAATCCATGGATGGCTCTTTTTGATTTGCACCGTTTAATCGTGGTGTTTCTTAAAGTAGTACACCGCACCCACTAACCCGGCATCGTTTTGCAGGGCGGCGGCTTTCAGTTCCAGGCCCTCGGCAAAGGCGGACATGACGCTGGAGCGTACTTTTTCGGCCAGTGGGTCGATCAGCAATTCCTGCTGGGCGCTGACACCGCCGCCGATGAGGATCAGCTGCGGGTTAAAGATGTGTACCAGCCCGGCCAGCCCTTGGGCAATCTCGCCCACCCAGGCGTTGACGACCGCCAGTGTGCGGGCATCCCCTGCGGCGGCAGATTCAAAGATCGCACGGCCATCGGGCAGGCCAAGCCCGGCTTTTTGGGCGTTGCGTACCAGCGCCGTGGTAGCGGCGTAGCGCTCGTAGCAGCCAATGGCCCCGCAGGTGCAGGCCACGCCGTCCAGTGCGTGGAGACGGAAGTGCCCCAGCTCGCCGCCGAGACCCCGCGCACCCTCCAGCAGGCGACCGCCGGTCAGGATGCCGCCGCCTACGCCAGTGCCCAGTGTGATACCGATCACATCGGTATAGCCCTTGGCGGCACCAGCCCAGACTTCGCCCAGCAGCATGCAGTTGGCATCGTTGGCAACGGTGACGGGCAGACCAAACTCACGTTCCAGCGTACCTTTGATGTCTACGCCGATCCACCCGGGGAAGTTGCCGCAGGTACCGGCCACCACGCCGCGACGGCTGTCGATCTGGCCGGTGGCGGATACGCCGATGCCTGCCAGTGCCGGGGCATCATGGGGGGCAATAAAATCCCGGATGGCGGCGGTAACGGTGTCCAAAATCGGCGTTTTGTAGCCGTCAAAGCTGACGCTGCGCTCGGCGCGGGAAAGCACCTGGCCATTGGCATCCACCAGGCCCAGCTTGACCGCCGTGCCGCCGATGTCGACACCTAAATACATTTTGCTCATGGCAAACCCCTTATTTGTGGTTGTTGATGGCCGCCGTGAAGCGGGCGGTGATCTCGGCCGGGCGGGTGATGGCACCGCCCACGACCAGCGCAAAGGCACCGGCGTAGAGGGCCTGCACGGCCTGCTCCGGCGTGTGGATGTGGCCCTCGGCGATGATCTTGGCCGGGCACTCGCGGGCCAGCTGGGCGATGTAGCCAAAGTCTACGTCATCGATGCCCTTGGTTTCGGGGGTGTAGCCGCGCATGGTGGTGCCGACAAAATCCGCACCGGCAGCGGCGCAGGCCATGGCGTTTTCGATGTTATCGCAGTCGGCCATCAGCAGCTGGTCGGGGTACTTCTCCTTGATAGCGCGGATGAACTCGGCGCTGGTCTGGCCGTTAGGACGCAGCGCACCGGTGCCCTGTACGGCCAGGATGTCCACGCCGCAGGCAACCAGCTCGTCCACTTCTTTCATCGTGACGGTGATGTACATCGGCGTACCGGGGTAGTCTTTTTTGATGATGCCGATGACCGGCAGGTCGACTACCTGCTTGATCTGGGTGATGTCCCGCACGGTGTTGGCGCGGATGCCGACAGCGCCGGACTGGGCGGCGGCCTTAGCCATCAGCGGCATAACACCGCCCTCTTTGGTGTACAGCGGCTCATGCTCCAGCGCCTGGCAGGAAACGATCAGCCCGCCCTGGATTTGCTTAAAAATTTCTTCGTGGGTCATAGTGAAAACCTCCTCTTGATAGGGGTGTAGGGGCGGATGCTGTGCATCCGCCCGCGGGTCGATGCACAGCATCGACCCCTACGGGTGCAGAGAAAATGCCAATATAGTGCAGATTAACGGGAACCACAAAACTCCCGGGGTACATATATGCGTCCTTTAAGGGATAGGCATATATGCCACCCGGGAGCGCAGTGGCCGATGCGAGGTTCTGCGGAGGGGTCAAGACCCCTCCCTACGGAACTCCCGCAAAAGTGCAATTATTTCATCAAAACTTTTACCACGGCTTTGCGCACGTGGTCGCAGCCGGGGGTCTTGCAGCTGGGTTTGTGCAGCTCGCCGGGGAAGAAGATAACGAACCGCCCGCCGCCCAGGCAGCCGCCCGCATGCTCCGGGCCGGTGGCCAGGCCGCTGTCGATGGACTCGTCAAACTCGCCCTCGGGTTTGGCTTCGCTGGCCCAGCCCCAGTGCTCGCTGCCGGTCAGGTCGATCTGCAAATCGGCATAGCGGCGGTGGTACTCAAAGGCGGCCCCATCGGCTTCCCGCAGGTCGGCATCCATCACGTTGACGAACACCTTGTCGCCATCGATGATGGTCTTGCCGTTTTCCAGCGCGTCCAGCGTGTGGCTGTTCAGCCAGTCGATGGCCGTATCCAGGTTGGGGTGGCGGCCCTTGTACTTCATAATATAATCAAACGAATCTACGGTCATTTTGCAACTTCCTTACAGCTGGGCAATGGCATCCTCGATCATCTTCTGGGCTTCGGCAACAACGGCCTCGTCCTCGGGGATCAGGTTGGGCAGCGGAGCGCGGACACCGCCGAGCTCCAGGCCGTACATGCGGCGCAGGATCTCTTTCATGACGGCGTACAGGTTGCCGTGGGCTTCGCACATCTTGTAGATGATGCGGTCGGCCTGGTACTGGATGGCGCGGGCGGCGGGGATGTCGCCCTTTTCGATCAGCTCGTTCATGCGGATGAACAGCTCGGGCATGACGGCGTAGGTGCCGCCGATGCCGCCGTCAGCGCCCATCACACGGCCGGAGACAAACTGCTCGTCCGGGCCGTTGAACACGGCGAAGCCATCCTCGCCGCGGGCGGCGATACCGGCATCCTTGAACATCTGGATGTCCTGGGTAGGCATGGAGCTGTTCTTGACGGCGATGA
Source organism: Bulleidia sp. (assembly GCA_963655125.1). Lineage (GTDB taxonomy): Bacteria > Bacillota > Clostridia > Oscillospirales > Ruminococcaceae > Gemmiger. The sequence goes on along the minus strand of CAVKDR010000005.1, from coordinate 15,010 downwards.
CGTTGGGGTTCTTGAGCATCTCCTGCAGCAGGGGCATGGTCAGGGCGGTGCCGGCTAGCTGCGGGATGTTGTAGATGACGAACTCGGTGTTGGGGGCGGCGGCGCTCATGGCGTTCCAGTACTCGGCAATCGCGTAGTTGGGCAGGTGGAAGTAGATGGGCGGGATGGCAGCGATGGCATCCACGCCGCACTTCTCGGCATGGGCGGCCAGCTCAACAGAGTCGGCGGTGTTGTTGCAGGCCACGTGAGCGATGACGGTGATCTTGCCCTTGGCTTCGCTCATGACAGCTTCCAGCACGGCTTTGCGCTCGTCCGGGTGCTGATAGATGCACTCGCCGGAGGAACCGCCAACGTAAACGCCCTTAACGCCCTTGGCAATCAGGTGGCGGGTCAGGGCTTTGACACCCTCGGTGGAGATAGAGCCATCGGGTGCGTAGCAAGCGTAGAAAGCAGGAATAATGCCGCGGTATTTGGTAATATCTTTCATACAAACACTCCCTTTGATATTGTTTCTTTGATTGTAGCACGATGATGTGAAAAGTTAAAGATATTGTAGGATTTTGGGCTGCCAGTTCGCATTGTGTAGGGGCGCACAATGTGCGCCCGTCAGCTTGGGACACAGCAGCACTTTGCCGGTAAGTATCTCGCTACAGCAGCGGGCAGCGGGCGAACACTGTTCGCCCCTACAATAGGGCTTAGCCCTTAACCGCACCCATCGTAATGCCCTTGGTAAAGTACTTCTGGAATGCCAGGAACACGATGATGATGGGCACGGCGGCCAGGGCGGCACCGGCCATGATCAGGCCGTAGTCGGTGGAGTTCTCGGCCTGCAGCTTGGCAATGCCCAGGGAAATGGTCAGCTTGCTGGTGCTGGACAGCATAATCAACTGCATGAAGTAGTCATTCCAGGAGTTGATGAAGGTGAAGATAGCCAGCGCGCCGATGCCGGGCTTGATGATGGGCAGGGCGATGCGGGTAAAGGTGGTAGCCTCGCTGGCACCGTCAATGCGGGCGGCTTCCAGCATTTCGCCGGGGATGCCCTCGCTGAACTGCTTCATCAGGAACACGCCGAACGGCCAGCCAACGATCGGGAAGATAACAGCCCAGATCGTGTTGTACAGCTGCAAACCGCTCATCTCACGCAGCAGGGGGATCAGGATGACCTGCTTGGGCAGGGCCATGGCGCAGACGATCAGGGTGAACAGAACGCTGCGGCCGACAAAGCGCTTCTTTGCCAGGGCATAACCGGCCATGGCGGAGGTGATGCAGGTCAGGATCATCGAGGTAACGGCCATGAACACGGTGTTGATGAGCCAGCGGACAGCGGCGGGAACCTGCGGGCCGCTCCACCAGATGATGTCCTTCCCGTCCGCGCTGAAGCGGCTGCTGAAAGGCACCGCAAACTCCCACAGGGGGGCTTTCTGGCGGCTGAACAGCTTATCGTAGTTGGTCATGACCCACTCGCTGGGCCACCATTCGGGCGTGGTCGCGTTGATGGAGACCTGGGTCTTGAACGAGCCGGTGATGATCCAGTACAGCGGGAACGCGAAGGCGATCGCCAGCAGGATGATAACAACGGTGCTGAACACCATGTAGGGGGAGATCTTCTTCTTTTTCTTTTTGGTCGTGGTCTGTGCGGCCACGGTGGACTTGGTTGCTTCCATAACTGCTCTCCCCTCCTTTAATCAGACTGCGTGACCTTGAACTGCACGGCGGACAGCACGGCGATCATCAGGGCCAGGATCACGCCCATGGCGTTGCCGTAACCGTAGCGATACAGTTTAAAGGCGGTGTAGTAAATGTAGTACATGATGGTATCGGTCGCGTGGTTGGGGCCGCCGGAAGTCAGCAGCTGGATCAGCGCGAAGCACTGGAAAGAGTTGATGGTGGTGATGACCAGGATGTACAGCGTGGTGGGCATGATCTGGGGCCACTTGATCTTCCAGAAAGCCTGCAGCTTGGTGGCACCGTCGACCTCGGCAGCTTCGACCAGGGACTGGTCCACGTTGCCCAGGGCGGAAACGTACAGCACGATGGGCTGACCGACCGAGGTGGTGAGCAGGATCAGGATAATGCAGGCCAGGGCGTATTTGCTGTCGCCCAGCCAGTTGATGTTCTGGTCCAGGATGCCCATGCTCTTGCCGATGTAGTTGAAGATGCCGTAGTAGTTGTTGAACATCCACTTCCACACAACGGTAACAGCGACCGAGCCGGTAACAACGGGCAGGTAGAAGATAACGCGGAAGATGGAGGTTGCCCAGGAGGGCATGTTGACGATGGCCGAGGCCACCCACAGCGAGAAGATGCAGGTGATGGGCACCGACACGATAACGATGATGAGGGTGTTCTTCAGCGCGCCCAGGAACACGCTGTCCTGGAACAGCTCGATATAGTTCTGGAAGCCGACAAACACATCGGCGCGGTTCATGGTGGAATCAAAGAAGCTGGTGAATACGCACATCACCATGGGGTAGATGACGAAACCTAGGAAGAACACCAGACTGGGCAGCAGGAACAGATAACCGGCGATGGTCTCCTGCCGGACGAGCGCGCGGCTCATCGAGGGCTGGGCGGTCTTCTTTTTAGCGGCGGAAATTGCCAAGAGGGATCTCTCCTTTCCGTAGAGGGAAGATTTTGTAAAGAAGTTTTCGATAAAAAGCGGCGTCCCACCGCTGTTTGTGTCAGAGGTCGGACGCCGTGGGACCGGCGGCAGCTTGCAGCGCCAGCAGGTCAATCAATTACTTCGGTTCGCAGCAGATCAGGATGCACTGGCGGCTGCGTTTGCAGTGGTGCAGAACTCATTGACGGCGGTGGTCACATCGGCACCGGAGCCAACCTGCTGCAGCATGTTCCACCAAGCGGTACGAGCCTCGGCCCAGCCGGGAACGACCTGATAGTAGTCGCCCAGGTAAGGCATGAGCTTCTGGTACTCGCTCATGATCTCGTCATCAGCGTACAGGTCAGACAGGGAGTTCTTGACGGAGAAGTAGGTAGAGGTCTTGACGGCCTTGGCGGTCTCGTCAGAGTTTGCCATGAAGTCGATGAAGGTCTTGGAAGCAGCGATCTTGTTGTCATCGCCGTTATCGAAGATGCCGAAGCCCCAGATGCCGCCGCAGAGCTGCGGGTCGCCGGAATCGGTCGGGAAAGCCATGAACAGGATGTCGTCACCGTTGTTGGTGGTGCCGGCAGGGCCGTTGTCGCTGTTGGTCTGCTGGGCAATGTTCCAGCAGAAAGCCATCTGCAGGGTGCCGTTGCGGAACAGGGTGATCTCCTCGCCGCCGTTGATGGAAGCGTCGAAGTTGATGCCGTCCTGATCGTACAGGGCCTGGATGGCCTTGACGTTCTCGGCGGAGTCAGCGGTGTACTTGGTGTGGGCTGCATCGGTGAAGGTGCCGCCGTACATGTTGTTGATGATAGCGCGGGTGCCCTGGTCGCCGCCCTGGCCGCTGCAGTAGATCGCGCCAACGTCGGTCTTGCCGGAATCGTAGACGGCCTGCACAGCCTTCAGGAAGTTCTCGGTGGTCCAGGTGTGGTTTTCTTCGTCCACATACTGCATTGCATCGGCAGCCTCAAACACGGTCTTGTTGATAGCCATGCAGTGGGCGGTCATGCAGAGGGGATACTCGTAATAAGCACCGCTACTGTCCTTGCAGGCGGCCTCAACGCTGGCGCTGATGTCGGCCTTCTGCTCATCGGTCCACAGGTCGCTCAAATCGACCATCAGGCCCTTGGCACCCCAGTTGGCAACCAGACGCTCGGGACCTTCCATGACGAGGTCAGGTGCGGAGCCGCCCTCGATAGCGGTGTTGACCTGGTCGTCACCGTTGGTGTAGTCGAGGTACTCGACCGTCACGTGGATGTCAGGATACTGGGCGTTGAAGTCAGCCAGCAGCTCATTGACGGAATCGGAATCGCCCCACTTGCCGATGGGGTAGGTCCACAGGGTGATGTCGGCGGCCTGGCCGGCGGCATCAGCAGCCTCAGAGGTAGAGGTGGACTCTGCGGTGCTTGCGGATGCGGCAGAACTGGAAGCGGCACCGCCGCCACAGCCTACCAGCAGGCTGGCTGCCATACCGGCTGCCAAAAGTGCGGATACTTGCTTTCTCATAATGTTTCTCCTTCTTTTTTGCCTTGCGGCATATTGTGCTTTTGTAAGGGATGCGTCCGATCTGCGTCCCTTGTGATGCCTCTATTGTAGAAAATATTTTTCATTTTGTCCATACACAAAACGCACAATCCTTTCGTCATATTGTTGGCATTTTGCACAACCGTCCAACATTGTAAGCGGTCACTGTCTAAAATGCGGCTATATTTTGTGCTTTGCTGACTTTCTCACCACATTTCTAAGAAATGCACCACACCGGCTGCTGCTGCATTTGAAAGAAGATTTTCACCACTTTTGCGCGGCGAAGCGCTGATGTAAGAGCAAAGAGCGGGACGTAACGGGCTTGCAAGCAGCACAAAACACCAGCTTTGTTGCAAGTTGCACAATGCGCATGATAAAAAATCGGAAAATTGTTACATTGAAAGAAGCGAAATTTTCCTGTATACTGATTTTATGGAAAATTTATTTCTTATCAATCTCGACAGCGGTTTTCTCTCTCCCCTATCCCTTATAAACTGTAGGGGCGGATGCTCGCATCCGCCCGCCATCAGACGCTTCTTATTTATAGGATAGGAACGAAGCCCTGCCCATGGGAGGTTTATAATGAACTATTCTAATATTACCGAGCGCCGCGTACTCTGCTACGGCGACTCCAACACCTACGGCTACGATCCCGCCCGGGACGGCCGCTACGGCGAAGATGAGCGCTATACCCGCCTGCTGCAGCATATGCTGGGCAGCGAGTGGGCGGTGATCGAGGAGGGCCTGCCCGGCCGCACGGCCGTGTTTGACGACCCCATCACCGAGGCAATGAACGGCCTGAAAACCATCAACCCTGTTTTGATGAGCCATGCTCCGCTGGATACCGTGACCATTATGCTGGGCACCAACGACAGCAAGGCGCGGTTCGGCTGCAATTCCTATTTAATTGCGCGGGGCATTACCCGGTTGGTGAAAAAAGCCCTGCATACCGAGTGCTGGCGCGATAACGCCCACCCGGACGTGCTGGTCATCGTGCCGCCGTCCATCACGCCGGAGTACGAGAAGCTGAAATTCCGTGAGGAGATGGGCCCCGGCTGCCACGAGCGGTGCGCGGGCATCGCCGCCCAGCTGGAGCCGATGCTGAAAGACCTGCCCGGTGTGCGGTTTATGGATGCCAATTTGCTGCCCGGTGCTGGGTGCTCTCCCATCGATGGCATGCACCTGACGCTGGAAGCGCACAAAGCCGTGGCCGAAGCCTTGAAAAATGCGCTGACTGGCGTTACACTATAATAGTAAGGTTCAGCGCCCCAGCGGGGATGCAGAACCGAGGGAAAGGAATCTTCATCTATGGTTGAGCAGAATTTTTGGGAGATGCTGCGTGCCAAGCATGACAGCCTGACAAAGTCCGGCGCGATCGTGGCGGACTACCTGGTACAACACGCCGAGGATGCCCAGTATTTATCGATTTCCTCGCTGGCAAAGGCCTGCGGCGTGGCCGAGGCTACCATTTTCCGGTTCTGCCGCTCCCTGGGGTTTGACGGTTATAACGAGATGAAGATCGCCCTGGCTAAGGCCAACGCTATGGCGGTGCCGGTGGCGCTGAAGCTGGAACCTGGCGTTGATACGCAGATTTTGTGTACCCATGCTTACAATACGGCCATCGAAGCGCTGAACGGTACCCGCAATGCGCTGAACCCGGATGCCATCGACCAGGCCGCCACGCTGCTGCAGCGGGCACGGCAGGTGTTTTGCTTCGGCCAGGGCGGCAGCAGTTTGCTGGCAAGCGACATCTGGGCGCGGTTTGCCACCATCTCCACCAAGTTCCACACGGCCGGCGACAGCCACATGCAGGCCATCGCGGCCAGTCTGATGGGGCCGGAGGATGTGGTGCTGTTCGTCTCCTACTCCGGTGCCACGCGGGACATGATGGACACGCTGCGCCTGGCGAAAGACAACGGTACCAAGGTTATTCTGCTGACCCACTACGATGATGCCCCCGGCACGGCGCTGGCGGATGTGGTGCTGCTGTGCGGTGCCAAGGAAAGCCCGCTGGATTCCGGCAGCATGCCGGTCAAACTGGCGGTGCTGTTTGTGGCAAACGTGCTGGTGCTGCGCTACACGCTGGACAACCAGGAGCTTGTCAGCCTCTCCCGCGAACGGGCCACCAAGGCGTTGAATAATAAGCTGCTGTAACTACGTTGAATTTTAGCAGGCAATCCAGGAAAGATGGGTTGCCTGCTTTTGTTTGTGTGCAGTGGTGTGCTATAATAAATGGCAAACGTAAAAAGCCTCCCTCTGTGAGGGAGGTGCCCCGAAGGGGCGGAGGGAGAGAGACTTGCCTACGTCCGAAGTTTCGGATGTCAGCGAATTTCTCTCCCCCACCCGCTTACGCGGGAGCCCCCTCCCAGAGGGGGCCAAGAGGTGGAGCGTGCAATAATAGAGGAGAGAAAACTTATCATGACACAACCTATTGAATTCCGCCCGGTTACGCCGGATGAACTGCCTGCCGTTTTAGCCATCTACGCCCGGGCGCGGGAATTTATGGCCGCTCACGGCAACCCGCGGCAATGGAACACCACCTGGCCGCCGGAAAGCCTGCTGCGGGAGGATATTGCCCAGGGCCGTCTGCTGGCGGCGGCAGTGGACGGCGAGATCGCGGCGGTGTTCGTCTACCTGCAGGGCGTGGACATCGACCCCAGCTACCGCAAAATTGAGAACGGCAGCTGGGCCAAGGGCGGCGAGTACGGCGTGGTTCACCGCATGGCGGCCAGCGGCACCGTGCCCGGCATGGGCGCGGCCTGCCTGAACTGGGCCTTCGCCCAGTGCCATCACCTGCGGGTGGACACCCACGGGGATAACGTAGTTATGCAGAATTTGCTGACAAAACTGGGCTTTGTGCAGCGCGGTATCATCTACGTGGCGGAGGATAACGACCCCCGCCTGGCCTACGAGAAATTTGACGAATTGGCCCGATAAAATCCGCTTTGCAAAATCCGGCTGGGGCTGGTATAATAGTTGTAATTGCGCATATCCTGCGCCGGAAAAGTGAGGTCTTTATTTTGAAGAATCTGTTCATCAGCGCGGCCGAGTACGACTACCATACCCTGCTGAAAGTGGCCGAGATGGCGGGCCTGGCCGGGATCGTGGGCTTCCACGAGGCCGGGGACGGCTACCTGGTCAGCTTCCCGGAGGGGGAAAACACCGATGCCCTGATTGCAGACTACAAGGGCCGCCTGAAAGACCTGGAAAACAACATCTGGATGCACTGACGGCCTATTCTGGCGGAATTCTGCTAGGTTTGGGCGGAAAAGTGATAGAAATCACACTGCTATGGCAGTATACTGATAGTATCCTATCCTATAAAGGAGATGTGCGCCCATGCCGCAGACGAAAATCGTTTTCTTTGATATTGACGGTACGCTGATCGATATGCAGGCGAAAAAGATCACCCCCACCATGGTGGAGGCGCTGCACCGCCTGCAGGACAGCGGCATCAAAATCTGCATTGCCACCGGGCGCTCCCCCATGGTGCTGCCCAAAATCGAAGATGTAGCCTTTGATGCCTACCTGACGTTCAACGGCTCGCTGTGTTATGACAGCCGGGGCGTTATCTTCAGCAACCCCATCCCCCACAAGGATGTGGTGCGGTTTATCCAAAACGCGGCGGCACTGGGGCGGCCGGTCTGCGTTTCCACTAAGGACCGCCTGGCGGCCAACGGCACGGACGTTGACCTGACCGACTACTTTGCCATTGCCAACGAGGATGTGCCCGTTGTGGAGGATTTTGACGCTGTGTGCGCCGAAGATATTTACCAGCTGATGCTGGGCTGCCGCCCCAAGGACTACCCTGCCCTGCTGGACGGCGCGCCGGGGGCGAAGATCGCCGCCTGGTGGGATCGCGCGGTGGATGTGATCCCCGCCAGCGGCGGCAAGGGCATCGGCATTGAAAAAATGCTGGCCTATTACGGGCTGGACAAGAGCGAAGCGCTGGCCTTTGGCGATGGCAACAACGACCGGGAAATGCTGCTGGCCGTGGGTACCGGCGTGGCGATGGAGAATGGCTCGGACGAGTTGAAAGCCATTGCCGATGAGATCTGCGGCCCGGTGTACGCCGATGGCATCTACCACTATTGTGCCAGCAAGGGCTTGATTTAAAGATATTACGATAAGAAAGCTGCCGTACAGGGACGAACCTGTGCGGCAGTTTTTGTTTATAGGGCAATCTCGTAAATACTGCGCTGGGGTGTCATACCGTAGGCGGCGTAGGCCTTTTGGGCGATGGCGTTGTGGCTCCACACCATCAGCTCCACCCGCTGGGCACCAAACTGGCGGGCGCGCTTTTCCACCTCGGTAAACAGTGCCCGGCCGATGCCCCGGTGGCGGCAGGGTTCATCCACCACCAGCAGGTCAATATAGGCGGTTTTGCTGGGGGAAGAAATACTGCGCTCCAACAGCGAGACAAAGCAGCAGCCCACGGCGCGGCCATGCTCGGCAGCCAACAGAGCCAAAACATTGTCGTTGGCAAGCAGATTTTCAAAGGCCTCCCTGGGCATGTAGTGGGCAAGCGGGGCAAACAGGTCCGGGCGGCTGGCCGCATCGGCCTGCTGCAGCTGCAAAAGCAGTTTATCCACGGCAGCATAATCAAACCGGGTAACGGAACGGATCATCATAAGCCTGCACCTCCTGTCTTTGGCTTTATTATAAAGCGCTTTGGCGGTGCAGTGCTATATCGTTTGTGCCGTGGAATATCAGAATCCTGCCATACACTTGCATTTTCTGCCCGGAATGGTATAGTTATCTTATACAGGTTAGCCTAAACTATCCGAAGCGGGCTGCCTGGGATGGGAGAAGTATGATAAAGAAAACGCATTTTACTCTGGAAGCCAACGGCTTTTACGGCGTGTACTGGGCCTGCCCCCAACCGGCGGTGTGCAGCATCATTGCCATGCTGGGTGGTGACCCCGAGGACACGCTGGCTTGCGCCATGGTCAAGTGGCTGCTGAAACAGGGCACCAACGTAATGACGATGTCCCCTGCCAAGGGTGAGGGCAACCACAGCTACCCGCTGGAACGCGTGGAAAAGGCCATTGCCTGGCTGCAGGCTCACGGCACCCGCAAGGTGGGCATCGTGGGGGCTTCCACCACCGGAACCATGGCGCTGACGGCGGCGGCCTGCCTGCCCCAGCTGACCCTGACCGTTGCCATGACTCCCAGCGACTTTGTGTATCAGGGGTTTGAATCGGGCAACAAGGACGGCTGCAAGGAGTGGCCTGTGCCCAATGAATCGCTGTTTACCTGGCGCGGCCAGCCCCTGCCCTACCTGCCCTTTGCCTACCAGGGCAAGGAGTATTGGCGCTGCATCGCTGAAGAAAGCAAGCAGACCGGAAACATGCTGGCCGCCCGCAAGCTGTATGACGATTCCGAAGCCGCCCACCCTATCCGGGAGGATGAGTTTATCCCGGTGGAGAAAATTCAGGGCAGGCTGCTGCTCATCGGTGCAGAGGACGATGCCCTGTGGGACACGGCGAAATACATCCGCCGCATACAGGCGCGGCTGGCGGCCAGACCGCACACCTGCCAGGTTGAGGCGGTCATCTACCCCCACGGTACGCATTTTGTCTTTCCTGAGGGGATGATGAAGAACATTTTGCCCATTGGTTCCGGGCTGGTGGTAGGCCTGATGTTCAAGGCCGCCAAACAGCACCCGAAGGAGTGCAAAGCCGCCCGCGAGGATATTGACCGCAAGGTAAGCGAGATGATTGCGGCATGGAAATGTGAATAGCGGACCTTTACTATGGCTCCCTCTGCGAGGGGGCCTTTTGCTTTTCTGCTTATCTTCAACTTTTTACCGGAATGGTACAATTTTGCTGAAATGGGATAGACATAACTAACGGCATCTTTTATAATCATTAGCATAAGCTAACCACTGCGCCGGGCTGTGTCCTGCTGGCACGACTGCTGCGGTGGCCTGCCAAGACCGTATTGTAAGGAGGTGCCGCTATGCCGGATTCCCCTGCTGCTTTGGGCGAGATCTGGGCCATGTTTGACCATATCGACTTCGGCTCCAACGTGAGCCAGGTCTCCGCCACCGAAAACTGCCGCGTCCTGCGGTTGAGCGACCCCACCGGTGATGGCTTTATGACGCTGTACCGCGTGTTTGGCGGCGTGTACGTGATGTACAACGACTTCCACCTGCGGGAGTGTCCCTCTCAGATGGAGGGCGCACAGAACGTTTTTTGCATCGACCACTGCCGCGAGGGCCGCATGGAGCAGCGCCTGAACGACCACCAAACCTATTTTATGGAGCCGGGCACCCTGCGCATCGACCAGCGCGTACACCACAGCGGGCAGGTTATCCTGCCCACCTGCCACTACCACGGCATTACCATCGGCTTTGATGTACCCGTGGCCCAGGCCGCACTGCAAGAGGCATGCCCTGGGGTAAGCATGGATTTAACCGCGATGATACGCCAGTTCTGCGCGGATGAACGCCCTACGGTGCTTCGGGGCAGCCCCGGCACCGAGGCGCTGTTCTACCCGCTGTACCACCTGCCCGGCCAGGTTTCCATCGACTACCTGCGGGTGAAGGTGCTGGAAATCCTCGTCTACCTCAAAACCCAGCCCATCCGGGCGGCCGACCGCGAAACCGCCTACTTCTATGCCGATCAGGTGGAGAAGATCCGCGCCGTGCATGATTATCTGCTGGCGGATTTGGGCGTTACCCATTCCCTGCCGGAGCTGGCGGCCCAGTTCTCGCTGACAGAAACCGCGCTGAAACGCTGTTTTAAGCAGATGTACGGCACCTCGGTATACGCTTACTTAAAAGGCTACCGACTGCAGCAGGCCGCGCTTTGGCTGCGGGCCGAGCCGGATACCGCCGTAGCCGAGATCGCCCAGCGGGTGGGATACGGCAGCCATAGCAAGTTTTCGGCGGCGTTCCGCGCACAATTTGGCGTAACACCGCAGGAATATAGAGAACGGAACGTGAGCGAATCACGGCCAAAGGAGGACGAGTATGAGTAAACAAACCGAGAGCCAGCCCGCAACCCGCATGTCGGCGCTGCCCTGGCTGCTGCAGCGGGCCCAAAACCACAAGGGCGGCTACCTGCAAAGCATCTTTTTTGCGGTGTGCGGCGTGGCCTGCCAGGTGGCCCCCTACTTTGTGGTGGCGGATATCCTGCGCCGCCTGGTGGCGGGCGAGCGTGACCTGGGCATCTACCTGCGGCTTTGCGCTATCATGGCGGGGCTGTGGGTGCTGCGGGTGGTGTTCCACGCTATTTCCACGGCCTGCTCCCACAAGGCGACCTTCGCCGTGCTGGGCGAGATCCGCAAAGGCTGTACCGACCGCCTGGCCCGTATGCCCCTGGGCGATGTGCTGGACCAGCCCAGCGGTGCCTTAAAAAGTACGCTGGTGGAGCGCGTGGATGCCATCGAAACCACGCTGGCCCACATTGTGCCGGAGTTTACCGCCAACCTGCTGGCCCCGGTGGCTATTTTGGTCTGCCTGTTTGCGGCGGATTGGCGCATGGCGCTGGCGGCGCTTGTCACCGTGCCGCTGGGCCTGGCCTGCTACATGGGCATGATGATCGGTTACGAGGACAACTACCAGCGCACCGTGCGCGCTACCCGCAATTTGAACGATGTAGCGGTGGAATATATCCACGGCATCGAGGTTATCAAGGTGTTTGGCAAGGCCGAGAGCAGCTATGCCCGCTTTGTGGATGCCGCCCGCGAGGGGGCTGCCAGCTACGTAGACTGGATGCGCCGCTGCAACCTGTTTTTCACCTTTGGCATGAGCATTATGCCCTGCACCCTGTTCAGTGTGCTGCCCATCGGCGCGTGGCTGGTCATGCGGGGGTCGCTGGCACCGGAAACCTGCATCTACTGCATCATCCTGTCGCTGGCGCTCATCACGCCGCTGATTACCTGCATGAGCTACACCGATGACATCGGTACCATGTCCGCCATTGTGGATGAGGTGCGCAAGGTGCTGGAAGCCCCCGAAATGCAGCGCCCCGAAGCAGCTGCCGCCCACCCCCAGGGCAACACCCTGCAGCTGGAAAACGTGCGCTTTGCCTACCATGAAAAAGAAGTGCTGCACGGTGTGAATCTGACCATCCCCGAGGGCAGCTTTACCGCGCTGGTCGGCCCGTCCGGCTCCGGCAAATCCACCATTGCCCGGCTTATTGCCGCGCTGTGGGATGTGGATGACGGCCGCATCACCCTGGGCGGCGTGGACATCAAAAATATTCCGCTGGACGAGTACAACAGCCACATCGCCTACGTCAGCCAGGACAACTACCTGTTCAACCTGTCCATCCGGGAAAACATCCGCCTGGGTTCGCCGGGCGGTACGGCTACCGATGAAGAAGTGGAGGACGCGGCCCGCCGCAGCGGCTGCCATGAGTTTATCCTGGGGCTGGAAAACGGCTACGACACGGTGGTCGGTTCCGCAGGCGGGCACCTTTCCGGCGGCGAGCGGCAGCGCATCTCCATCGCCCGCGCTATGCTGAAAAACGCCCCGGTGGTCATCCTGGACGAAGCCACCGCCTATACCGACCCCGAGAACGAAGCGCTCATTCAGGCCAGCGTAGCCAAGCTGGTGCAGGGTAAGACACTGATCGTCATTGCCCACCGCCTGTCCACCATCAAGGATGCCGACTGCATCTACGTGGTCAAGGACGGCACCATTGCCGAGCAGGGCACCCACGAAGCCCTGCTGGCCGAAAACGGCCTGTACAAAGAGATGTGGGAAGCCCATATTTCCGTAAAAGATACCGATGAGGAGGCGGCCGACCATGCTTGATATTTTCCGCAAGTTTTTCGCGTTCTGCGGCCCCGAAAACGGCGGCAAGTTCCGCCGCTCCATCGCGCTGGGGGTGGTGCAGGCCATGTTTGAAGCCCTGCGCATCCCGGCCATTGCGCTGGTCATCGGCGCAATTGTGGATAACAACGTGACCACAGCCACCATCTGGGGCAGTTTGGGGATTATCGTGGTCAGCATCGTGGGCAGTGCCATCGTCAAATATTCGGCCACGATGCTGCAAACCGAGGCCGGTTACGGCACCTGCGCCGACAAGCGCATTGAAATTGCCGAGCATATGCGCTACCTGCCCATGGGCTACTTCAACGCCAACAGCATTGGGCAGATCACCTCGGTTGCCACCAACACGATGCAAAACCTGGAGGGTGTGGCTACCCGCGTGGTGATGCAGGTCAGCCAGGGCTTGCTGACCACCGCGCTGATTATTGTGATGCTGGCGTTCTACGATTGGCGCATTGCGCTGGTGCTGCTGGTGGGCTTTGCCCTGTTTATGGTGGTGAACGACCGCATGCAGACGAAATCCCAACAGCTGGCCGAGCGCAAACTGGCCGCCGATACCAAACTGGTAGATAAAATTCTCGAATACATCCAGGGCATTGCCGAGGTGCGGGCGTTCCGCCTGACGGGCAGCCGCTGCCGCGACCTGAACGAAGCCATCGATGGCAATGTGCAGATCAACACCGACATGGAGCTGACCCTTGTCCCCTACATGACCGCGCAGAATCTGATCGTCAAGTGGACAGGCGTAGCCATGACCGGGCTTTCGCTGGTGCTGTACCTGAACGGCACGATGGAACTGCTGACCTGCATCGTCATGATCGTGGCATCCTTCCTGGTGTACAACAGCCTGGAGACGGCGGGCAGTTATTCGGCCCTGCTGCGCACGGTGGATTTGAGCGTGGACATGGCAAACCATATTTTGGAGATGCCCCAGATGGACATTGACGGCGCGGACATCACCCCGGCCACCCACACGCTGGCCGCCGAGAACGTGGACTTCTCCTACGGCAGCCGTAAAATTATTGACGGTGTATCGCTGACAATTCCCGAACGCACCACCACCGCCATTGTCGGCCCCTCGGGCGGCGGCAAGACCACGCTGACCAGCCTGCTTTCCCGCTTTTGGGATGTGGACGCGGGCCGCGTGACGCTGGATGGCTGGGATGTGCGGCAGTACAGCATGGACAGTCTGATGAAGAACTACTCTTTCGTGTTCCAGAATGTCTACCTGTTCCACGACACGATTGCCAACAACATTCGTTTCGGGCGGGAGGATGCCCCCATGGAGCAGGTCATCGCGGCGGCGAAAGCGGCCTGCTGCCACGACTTTATCATGGCTTTGCCGGACGGCTATGATACCGTCATCGGCGAGGGCGGCGCTTCCCTCTCCGGCGGCGAGCGGCAGCGCATCTCGATCGCCCGCGCCATCATGAAGGACAGCCCCATCGTAGTGCTGGACGAAGCAACCGCGAATGTGGACCCCGAAAACGAAGCCGAACTGGTGAAGGCCATTGACGCGCTGACCAAGGAAAAGACGATCATCATGATCGCCCACCGCCTAAAGACGGTGCGCCACGCCGACCAGATTCTGGTAGTGGACAAGGGCTGCATCGTGCAGCGCGGCACCCACGAGGAACTGGTGCAGCAGGACGGCATCTACCACCGCTTTGTGCAGGACCGCAAACAGGCCGCCAGCTGGAAGTTGTAAGGTTTTTGCAGGTATAAATAAACCATTCCAACCATTCCAACCATTCCAACCGTTCGTCAAATAAAAATTGACTAAATTGTGTAGTATGTACTATCGGCCGACTGTGATGGATTGGCCGCTCTACGAGCTATACATAAATGAGTCAAAATATTTATGATGAATGATTGGAATGGTTGGAATGGTTGTTTTATAGTGTGTTTTATGCCTGTAGGGGCGAACAGTGTTCGCCCGTGCGGTTTTACGTTGTTCTAAATTGCACGGGCAACATAAGGCTCCCTCTGTGAGGGAGCTCAGCTTGTCGAAAAAGGTCACCGTAAGGTGGCCTTTTTCTCGTAATATTCAAAAAAATATGATATAATAAGTACGGGTGATGAACGTGCTTACGAAAAAT
>CAVKDR010000004.1:0-191919 GCA_963655125.1 Bulleidia sp. | reverse complement strand
ATATAATTTCAATATTCCGGATTCTTTTATTAAAGGCGAATACGAAGTGTTGGATGAAAGTATATATAAAAAGTATAGCTTAAAAAGTTTTCTTGAGGAATTACTATCATGAAAAAAATCACTCGGTTATCAAGATTAAGATATTTATTAGCAACTCAATATATATATGGCCTAAAGAATGTAGGGAAAAAAGCTATTATTTATGCCCCTATGCAAATTGATAACCCTCAAGGGATACATCTAAATAACCGTGCGTTTGTCCATCAGTATGCATGGCTGATGGGTACGAGAATCAGAGAAGAAAAAGGACTGATAATTGGAGAAAACACAGTCATAGGGCATTTTTCACACTTGATAGCCTGGAAGAGTGTAGAGATTGGGAAAAATGTTTTGATTGCAGACAAGGTTTTTGTTTCTGACTGTACGCATGAGTATAAGGATATTGATACTCCTGTAATAGGGCAGAAAGTAAAGTTCCTAAAGCCTGTAGTCATTGGCGATGACACATGGATTGGAGAAAATGTATGCATTTGCGGATTTAATGTAGGAAAACATTGTGTTATCGGTGCCAATAGTGTGGTGATTAATGATATTCCCGATTATTGCGTTGTAGCAGGTAATCCGGCAAAGATAATAAAAAAATATAACTTTGAAAAGAAAGAGTGGGTGAAAGTTTGAAGGATAAGGCGTTTGATTATTGTATCAGTATTATTGTGCCTATATATAATTCTGAAAAATATCTAGAAGAATGTATTGAAAGTATAGTAAACCAATCCTATAAGAATCTTGAAATAATTCTTGTTGATGATGGATCAACAGACAATAGTTTTGACATATGTTTGAATTATACGAATACTGATAACAGAGTAAAATATTATAAAAAAGAAAATACAGGTGTTTCCTCAACTAG
The DNA here is from genome assembly GCA_963655125.1 of Bulleidia sp. Lineage (GTDB taxonomy): Bacteria > Bacillota > Clostridia > Oscillospirales > Ruminococcaceae > Gemmiger. Next base: position 191,009 of record CAVKDR010000004.1, on the reverse strand, counting down.
AAATTTTGGAATTAATGTATCAACAGGAAGCTTTATCATGTTCGTCGATTCTGATGATATTTTAAAAAAGAATTGTGTTGAGAGCCTTGCAAATATAATAGATGATGCTGATATGGCATCCTGCGGTATTTCTTTGTTTTTCCCGGATCGAGCAGTTGATTGTTGTAATCCGAAAGATATAAAAATATCTTTAACAGATATCAATGAATTGTACCTCGATTTGGAAGATAATTATTTTTTTAATGCTGTTTATGCAAAATTATACAGAGCATCGATTATCAAACGGAAAGATATAAAGTATGATGAACGGTATTCTATATATGAAGATAGAGATTTCGTATTCAGATATTTAAAGTACTGTTCTAAGATTTCTTTTTTACAAGAAGCAATGTACTCATATAGGCAAACAGAAGGCCCATCTTTGGTTAAGAAATATAACTCAAATGCTTTGGACGCATTTGAAAATATGGCCAGCGATAGTGAATGGTTTAGAGATATATTGATTAAAGCCAATATGATGAGGTTTGATCAGGTAATGTTTGATTTTTTTCTGACAAAATTTAAAGCATATATTAAACATTCGAAACGGCCGTATATGTTAATAACAAAAGAAATGATTAATAATAAGATTTTTCTAAAAGCTTGCAAGAGGGTATCTCTGAAAGGAGAAACGCCGAAAAGGAAAATGATAGTGATTGCTATAAAAGCGTATCTGTTGATTCATGGGATTGCAGTATGAATATGGTAAAAATCAATAGAATACAAATCAAATAAAAAAGATTTTCTATACGATGTTGGAGGGAAATGTGAAAATAGGAATTTTAACACTTTATTATAACAATAAAAATTATGGTGGGTTATTACAAGCATATGCTTTACAGCATTTCTTGATGAACGAGGGTTATGAGTGTGAGCAAATTTGCTGGGATTATGAAGATGCCCTATTGCAGCATGGAGAATTTTCTGACATTCGGAACACTGAAAAATTAAAAACAAATGAACATAGTTTGTTTTATAGAGTTGAGAAGAAAATCCTTCGTAAAATAGTGGTAAAGAAGTGCACTATGAGAGAAGGGGTGTTTAAAGCCTTTGAACAGGAAATACCACATTCAAAAAGGAAATATACGGTTGATAACTTCTCTCAGATTGCACAGGCGTACGATGTCGTAGTTGTTGGGAGTGATCAAATCTGGAATATGGAATGGTATTGCCCAGAGCATTTTTTAGATTTCGCAAAAGTCACAGTAAAGATATCGTATGCTGCGAGTATGCCAAATTGTGATTTGAATGATTTACAGAAAAAGGTAATTGCAGATCATTTGAGGAGTTTTACAGCGATATCTGTAAGGGAAAAAAACACACAACATTTTTTAGAAGAAGTGGCTCAGAAAGAAATCTCATGGATGCCAGATCCTACGCTGCTTTTATCTCGTGATGAATGGAAAAATGTATCAACTATCAGGAAAGAAAATATAAGGGAACCATACATTTTTTGTTATTTTTTGGGTGGTGGGATAAGCAAGCGAAAAAAAGCAATAAGTATGGCTAAACAAACCGGAAAGAAAATTGTAACGTTACCGCATTTGACGGATGTAAGACCAGAAGATGCCCTTTTTGGCGATATAAAACTCTACGATACATCACCAAGAGAATTTGTCGAACTGATAAATGGTGCGGATTTGGTTATGACAGATAGCTTCCACGCAACAGTGTTTTCAATTATTTTTCAAAGAAGCTTTGTTGCATTTCCACGCGAGGAAAACGATAAAGGAAATTCGAGAATAGGGACATTATTAGCGGAGTTCGGTTTAGAAGATCATATTGCTTCTGATAATGCAGAAGATTATTTAATATATGAGATTGCTTCAAAAAAAACAATGGATAAATCCAAGGAAATGCTTTTTTTACGGGATAGAGTGGTAAATTTCTTTGGAAATACATTGAAGGGATAGAATTTGCAAGGTAATGAGAATAGAAAGAACTAAAAACGCATCAAGAAATATAGTATTTGGCATTATTCTAAAAGCATATCAAATATTAGTGCCATTTTTAATGCGCACCGCTATGATTTATCTGATGGGAGTACAATATCTAGGGCTGAACTCCCTTTTTACATCTGTTCTTCAGGTATTGAATCTTGCAGAATTAGGTGTAGGATCTGCAATGGTTTATAGTATGTATAAGCCAATAGCTGAAGATGATCATGTGACTATCTGTGCATTGATGAAGCTGTATAGGACTTATTATAGAGTCATTGGTCTGGTTATTGCTGCAGTAGGAGTTGCATTAACTTCGTTTATTCCAAAGCTGATTTCTGGGGATGTTCCAGCTGGGATTAATATTTATATCCTTTATCTTCTCAATCTTGGAACTACGGTTTTATCGTACTGGTTATTCGCGTACAAGAACTCTATTTTACAGGCAAATCAAAGAACTGATGTTGTCTCAAAAGTTACTTTAGGAACTAATACAGTGCAGTATGGATTGCAAATTTTTGTGTTGTGGGCATTTCACAATTACTATTATTATGTAATTGTTATGTTTGCAACGCAAGCTATGACAAATATAGTAACTGCTATTTGGGCCGACAAAATATACCCGGATTTTAAACCGCACGGAAATGTAAGTAAAGATAAAATGAGAGAAATAAACCGCAGAATTGCGGACTTATTCACATCAAAAATTGGTGGAGTAATCTATGACTCGGCTGATACAATTGTTATTTCTGCTTTTTTGGGACTTACTGTATTGGCGGTATACCAAAATTATTTTTATATTCTGAGCGCTATTACAGGATTTATTGGCGTGATTTTTTCGGCATGTACTGCAGGAATAGGAAACAGCATTATTGTTGAAAGTAAAGATAAGAACTTTAATGATTTAAAGAAGTTCACTTTTATAATTTGCTGGATATCTGGATTTTGTTCATGCTGTCTACTTTGCTTATACCAACCGTTTATGGCGCTGTGGGTTGGAAAAGATTTGATGCTTGAATTTTCTGCTGTCATTTGTTTTGTTGCTTACTTTTTTATTCGTCAGTTAAATGCATTATTTAACCTATATAAGGATGCATCTGGTATGTGGCATGAAGACAAATTCAGACCGCTTGCGGCAGCATTGACAAACCTTGTGCTGAACTTAATATTGGTGCAGTTTATTGACATTTATGGAATACTTCTTTCAACGGTTTTTGCGATTCTATGTGTTGGTATGCCATGGTTAATGCACAATTTGTTTTCGGCTATTTTTGAAAAAAAGAACTTATGGACTTTTCTTCGAGTGCTAGTTGGATATTGTGTAGTGGTTTTTATTAGTTGCGTGATCTCCTATTTCATATGTTCCTTTATCAATGTTGGTTTAGTGGCCACATTTTTGATAAGAGGAATCATATGCTGTATCGTACCAAATGTGATTTACTTTATTGTGTATAGAAACACAGAGATGTACCAAGAGACATTGGCTTTAATGGATAAAATGACTAAAGGAAAGATGCGGAGAATCTTGATGAAGGCGGGGATGAGATGAAAACATATGCAGCATATTATGATAATGATATAAGACTATCCTCATCTTCTGGAGGTATATTTTCTCTTCTGGCTTCACGATTCGATATTATCTACGGCGTGGCAATGACTGAAGATTGCTATGGATGCTCTTTTATTAGAAGAGAAGGCGACATCGCACCATTGCGTGGATCGAAATACTTCCAGGCTAAGGTTGGAGATACTTTTAAGAACGTGAAGAAAGATTTGAATAATGGGAAGAGGGTATTATTCTCTGGAACTGGATGTCAGATCAACGGACTATTTATGTTTCTTGGCAGAACTTATCCTAATCTCTTCCTATTAGATATTATCTGCCACGGAGTTCCTTCTCCAAAACTGTGGCGAGAGTATGTGGAATATCAGGAGAAAAAGTATGGGAAATTAGAGCGCGTAAACTTCCGCTGCAAAGACGATGGTTGGCAAGATTTTGGTATGAAAGAGAATGTAAAGGGAACCAAACTTTACATCTCGAAAGATGTGGATTTCTTCATGCGTATGTTCTTACGTAATCATTGTCTTAGGCCGTCTTGTTATGATTGCCACGCTAAAAGTTTCAAGAAGTCAGATATGACGATCGCTGATTTCTGGGGAATAGAAAGTGTCGCTCCGGAGATGAATGATGGCAAGGGAACTAGTTTGGTAATAATTAGAACCGATAAAGGGCAGGAACTTTTTGAGGAGATTAAGGAGACAACACAGTGAAAAATGCTGCGTTTGGTGATGCGAGTATCAAAGAATTGACAGTAGCGTTTGTTACCGGAAAGTCAGCAGTACCGCTGTATTATATTCTTGTGTTAATCCAATTAACCTTATTAACTCCGTTCCTGCAGAGAAGAAATAAATGGATGTATCTAATCACTCCAGTGTATCTTATTCTTCTATACACTTTCAACATAGCCACAGGCAACATGCCTAGGTTTTATGAGACTATTTTTCCGGCATGGTTTGTGTTCTACATTCTTGGAATGGATGTAAGAGAAGGAAAGCTAAAGAAAGTTAAAGTAAGGACTTGGATGATTGGTCTTGCGCTTATCGCTTCTTGGGTGGAATGTTATGTTCTTGTGAAGATAGACTGTAGTTCTGGCTTTGCTTGTAGTCAAATTAGATTCACACCGTTCATTTATACCGCACTCATAGCTGTATGGTTATCACAGAATGTGAAAGATGTGAGGGAAAATATACAGAGCAAGATTGGCGATTGCAGTTTTGGAATCTATTTCTCACATATATTATGCATGTGGGTGGTTGCCAAAGTGTTATCGATGGTTGGCGTTGATATTTGGATTATAAAGTGGATATTAACCTTTATGCTTACAGCGATGACATCGTTCGCCTTTGTTTGGATTGTAAGAAAGCTGTTTAAAGGTAAGAAGATTTTAAGATATATAGGTTTTGAATAAGATCCACCCCATTTCACAAGGAGGTGTATAATATATATGGAAAGAGAGATTCCGGTTCTCTACAAAAATAAAGAAGACTGCTGTGGCTGTACGGCGTGCTATGCGATTTGTCCCGAATCCGCAATAACTATGGAACCGGATGAAGAAGGATTTGATTATCCGAAAATTGACGAAGGAAAGTGCATTCGTTGCTACCAATGTATAAAAGTGTGCCCAATAAAGGCTGCGGTGCATGGTTGAAGAAGATGAAAGTTAAAAATTTTCCGTCTAAAGTCAATAAAGGAAAATCAAGGTGGAATTTACCAGTAAAGAGGAGGCAACACAGCGAAAGCTGTGGCAAAGATGCAATAATTGAGTTCTACAGTAGGTTTAGACCAGCGGAGCTGGGGGTTGCAGGCCTCTTGGCAATAGTTTTGGTGTTCATCGATTTGCTGTTGATAGGTTGTTTGGTAAACTGTTTAAAAATGACTCTGCAAATAATCATGTAAAGACTATGAAGATTGAAATGAAAAAATATTACCGACACCGCCATAGCAACATTGGAGATCGTGTGGGCTGTTGGCACTAATTTCTTGGCAGGAGCTCTGCTGGCCTAAGCCGACTGTCAGGGGGGGAGAGAAGGGAATGGACGAATTATTTAATCCACAGACTTCTTCTGTCACATCTTCCCGAATCCTTTACCCCCATCAGCCTTTGTGCGGACATCACTGCTCCATTTGCAGGAGATTGGCTCCTTACAGGCCATCTACCCGCATATGTCCAAGAGATCGGATCTGGTGCCATTGCTATGCACTGTTCCTTCCGGCCGTGTATGAGAGGTACAAAGAACGCGGCGGTCGACCTGTGTTCCATCCAGACGATTTAACGCCCTTTTTCACGTCACTCCTGACAAATCTTTACGACCTTGCTTCATCTTCTGATTACATACGGGACATGCGGATTAATGAGAAGCTGGGAACGTTGCGCACATTGCGGATGGAGCAGTCTTGGCATCAGGAGAGCGTGACGGTATCCCGGAAACTGCTGGAACTGTCTGCCGTTAAAGATTATCTGTCTAAAATCTTCAAGGAAACCTACGGTACGACAGTCAACAACTATCTGATTGCAAAGCGAATCACCAGAGCAAAGCAGCTACTCCGATTTACAGATATGACTGTGGATGAAGTTGATGTTGACGGTGGAAGGGGCGATGTAAGCTACTTTAGCCGGATGTTCCGTAAGGGTGGAAGGCAGCAGCCCAAGCGAATACCGAAAACAGTGGTAAAACAAGGAGGCGTAGTCAAAATTGCACATTTGTACTTATATAACAAAACAGCAAAAATGACTACATCACATTAGATTACAGGATATGAAGTGAAAAGGACAATAATAGTGACACTGTCACAATAATTGCCCCTGGATTCACCCCTACATGCACAAGCCCCGGCGGATATGAAGCGATAGGAAACATCAAGGGCGGAGTAACTATATATAAAGCTTGTGTGCTTTTTTAAACTTCCTTTATAGAATGAGCTGAAATATGCCCATTGCAACTCAACAATCAACGACGATCATCTCAAAAAGACCATAGCAAAAATCATCTTCACCTACCCAGTTGAACCTTTTCCCTAAAACTGTTATAATAGAATGGTCAAGTGGTCCAATAATTACCAGTTGGCAATCAAACACACTTTTACTGTAATCTACAACCGAAAAAGCGTACAAAATCAACGGAAATTCAACGCATCTGCGATGATAATGGTGGTAAGGCAAAGGTCTGCAAAACCTTCATTCACCAGTTCAAATCTGGTCGTCACCTCCATAAGACTGTGATAACAATGTTGTCACAGTCTTTTTTGTTGTATCGCCAAAAATCGTCAATTTCGCCAACTGATTTTTTAGCACGGTTTTACAGTGGTATTCCATCTCGCAGCTCATCACGCACGGTAACACGAGATATCTGGATGTGGAGCAGGTCGATTGTGGCCTTTACCGGATGAGGGCAGGCGATGCCGATGCCATCAGCAAATATGCGGGGCAATACTTGCGCCGCTACGCCTGGGCAGAGGAAAGAATCGCGGAATGGGAGGCTATTCGGGAAAATTTCGATAAAAAATTTTAAAAATGCTCAAAAAACGCCAAAATTCAGTCTTTTTGCAAGGGGTTTGCAAGGGTGGGTGTGCTATAATGTGCTAAAGCTGGGGAAGCTGTCAAAAATGCCCCATGAGGAAGCACACGCATCCTTGTACCGAAGTCGTATCAGAACATGGGTGCATCGTGTCTTCCGTGAGGAAATGAAAACGATGTGCCCTTTTTGTTTTAGGCATACTTGTTGGGGCAAAAAACAAGGAGACTCCTATCATGCAAAAGAAACCGGCGTACCCGAAAGTGACGCGATGGATTGCCGCACTTATGACAGCGGCGATGATGGTCAGCATCTCGACCCCGCTGACTTACGCGGCGGAAGCAACCGAATCCGCAAATACAAATTTGCGCCCGGTCGTGACCGCGCAACAGCCTGCCACGGAGATGGACGGCGAACCCAAAATGAGCACCAGTCTTACCTACGACAGCAGCTACGCGGACACCGCGCCGGATGGCTCAGAGTATGCGGGTACGTTGAGCGGTCTGGGCATGAATGTCTACAAACAGACCGCCTCTTATGCAGATCTCGGCTTCTCCAGCGCGGCCGAGATGGATGCAGCTTTTGACGCTGCCCGCGCAGAAGTGGAAGCTGAATCCGAAAAGGAGTACGAAAAAAATATCGCTTGGCTTCACAGTATGCTGACAGCCGAGGATATTGTCCCGATGAGGGAAGAAGCAGAGCAAATCAGCGAGGCGATAGCCCTGCTGCAGGAAAGTTCTGAGGAAGAACGGCCTGTAACGCTGGCAAATGTTGACAGCGAACGCCGGGCTGCAGACGCTGTGGCTGAGGGAAAAGGCACAGCTGCAACGCCGGAAAACGCAGCGACACCGGAGACGGCAAGCTCTGGTGTGCCGGAGGATGAAATTGCTTTGTATGCAAGCGAATTAGATGCGGACGCGCTTGCACAGAAAAAGGCGGCTGCGGCCGCACTGCTGGCTGCAAAGGGGATCGACTTGAACACCACCGCAGAAGATGACGCTGCGCACTTTTCAATTTCCACTTTGGGTGATGTGGAAAATGCGGCAAGTGTGCAGGATGCACAGGGAAGTCGTTCCAGCTCCGTTGCGCAGGCCAATATTACCGTTGTGGATGACGACTCGCTGATCGTCTGCGTTTACGATGAAAACGATCAACCTTTGGACAGTGCAACGGTTCAGCTGAGATGGCAATATAAACAGGGGGAAACAGCCCATGTCGCAGAACGTACCGCACTGACGAAAACCGTTGATGAGACGAGCGGCGTAGCCGTTATTAACAACATGGGGCCCACCACCTGTGAGGATAAATCCGACCTGCATCGCGGCTATGTCATGGTAAGCTGCCCCGGTTACCGCACAGTAGAACAGCTTGACGCTGACTTCAATGCAGGTACACGCATCAACTTCAAATTGACAAAACAAGATCGAACGGCAACGACACCGTATGCAAGTGCCACCGATTTGGACGGCGTGAATCTGCTGAATACGACCTACACACTGAATCTTTCGCCCAAGGCAAACGACCCCTATGATATGACCATTACCATGCGCAATATCGGCGGTGATTTTGGCGGGCAGGTTGCCTTGTACCGTATCGGGGAGGAGGATGAACCGCCAGCGGAAATTGTAACGGAGATTCCCGCCGCTAATTTGATTACGGCAACAGGCGGGGGAATGGGAAAGGACGAACTTTCCTACACGGCGGTTTTCAATAAGCGCTGGGGTACGCTGGAATATGGCTCCGATCATGTGCTTGCGCCCAATGATAAGCTCTATATCTACTGGCGCGACAAGGAAAATCAGTGGCACCGTTACAGTCAAATCAACCTGAAAGTGGATCAGGCAACAAACGAGGCCTGGTGGAAAGAATTGAGCCTGAGCTTGACTGGCTCAGGCTACGGTACGCTGACACTTCCCAAAGGATTGGGTGAAATAAACACCGACATCCTGAACTTCAACATGTATGCAACGCTTGACCTGAGCGGAAAGCTGATGGTTGGCTATGGCCGTGACTGGTTTCGGGATCAGGATAAAGACGAATTTGAAAGCAGTGCCTACAAACCAAGCGGCGGCCGCTGGAGCCAGATGGGCGAACGCTTGAAGGAGAACGTAAAAGAACACATCAAAAACAAAGAGCAGATCCATGATTTTACCGACCCGACCAAGGTAATGTGCGATTGGTACGCGATGTTTGACCTTTACGGCTGCCTCATTGCACAGTGGAACACGGATACAGGCTATTACGCCGGCGATGTCGCTTTCTCTATGGGCTTTGAGGCGCACGGCGAGGCTACGTTCTATGTACTTGTGCCAATTCCCCCGGTTGGTCTGCCGCTTTATGCGGGCATTGAAGGCAACGGTTCGGCTCGGTTGGAACTCGATGTAGGTGCCCAGTTCAAGGCCGATGACTTTGCTACCTTCCTGCGTACATTGCAGATCTCCAACAGCACCGGCGCAACGCTTGAAATCGAACTGAGCGCCGCAGTTTATGCGGGCATTGGTCTGCGCAAGGTTGCTTCTGTCGAAGCAAATCTGGCTTGCTCGCTCGACATGATTTTTGGGTTCGGCACAGCCAATACAAGGGGACAGCATTACCCATTCCATACGCAGGGGATTTTTGACTGGGGTCTTTCCATCAAGGCACGTGTGTTTTTTATTACATACACCTATGAGATTTTCGCTGATGAGGACAACCCGATGCCGGGGCAGAAAAAAGTGCTTTGGGATAAGTGGCTCGGTGATCCGATAGGAAACTATGGAACGCAGGCGCTTTTAATGCAGCGCGTTGCGGAAGATACGGATCATGTCGTCACCTACCGCACTGACATGGATGCAGTGTCAGAGGGTGTGTATGATGCCGACAGTGGTGAGGTCAGCATGACCGGTCAGGCCGCTATGCTGGCCGCTATGCAGACGAACGATAACGAAACCGCGCTGATCGACAATGTGCTGGGTGGTGCGCCCATGCAGATCCTCACGGCAAGGGGCGGCGCGAACAAAGACTGCAGCTACCTGTTCCGTATTGCTTCGGTCACGGATAAGGCTACCGGCAAGGCAACACCGCGGCTGACCGTGCAGAATGCAGGAAAATGCAGCAGTACATTGGGCGAAACCTATGTGCTGCCCGCGCCGGCCACCGGCGAGGATGCAGGCAAACTGCCGCATGATTACAATTTCTCTGTCTGCGATGATTCGGATGGCGGCACAGGCAATTTCACGATTGCCGTTACGACGGGCTATCTTGATGAGAACAGTACGCTCCGTGAACGTGCCCATGATCTGCGTGTGCGGGTGTATCGTTTTGACAGCGAGACGAACACCTTTGCCGAACTGCGGACGCTGATGCCCCGGTATGAGGAGTCTGCCTATTGCGGCATTCCGGCAGTGTATACCTACGGTGACAAATACTTTGTGGCCACCCTTATGATGACGAACGTGGGCAATTCTGAAAACATTACAGAGCAGATCGGCAATACGCTCGTATGGGCGACCAATATCGATGAATACGGCGATGGACAGGAAATTGTCTTGCGGAGAGGAGAAAATTATTCCCGCATATTGCTCAAACCTACGGCGAAAAAGATGGAACTTTACGTCGAGGACGACTATCAGGTAATGCTGTATCGCTACGAGGTAAGCCGTTCCAGTATTGGTCCTGCCCAAAACGGTTCTGCTCTGTATATCGATGGAGAGATCGGTTCGGAAACAGGCATTACAAACCTTGGCTATGTAAACGGCTGCCCCGGTCGAAAGAACCGAATCGTGTTTGTGTCCGACAATAAGCTGTGGATGCCCTTTACGGAGTGGAATGACCACCTCCAGTATGAGGAAACCGTTGGCTTTGAACTGACCGATGTGACCGGCGCTGAAATTCTGCTGCCGAAAGCGGATAACAGCCTACTGTTCTTTTCAGATGGTCAGCCAAATGAGTTCCCGCTGACAGGGGATGGTTTCCATGCGATTGCCGTTGCAAGCGCAGAGGACAGTGAAAAGGGCGCAGCTTCACGCATTTATTCTTACGATTTCACCTATCAGTCGAAGCAGGACCGGGCGGATAGCCGCGACCATACGCGTTACCTCTGCCCGAACACAGTGCGCAACCAGATACAGATCCTTCAGAATCGAAGCGTCAGCAGCTTTACGGCCTCGTATCACGGCAATGAAAATTATGCAGACTGCAAGGATTTGCGGCTTATCTACATGGCGGATGACGAGGATACTGTAATCAGCAAGCCTGATGCAAGCGGTGTGGGAACGGTCGTCAGCAAGTGCTCGCTGTACAACTACGAACTGAAGAAGGCACGTGATGCGGCCATTACGCAGTTTGCGATTGCCAGCAAGAGTGTTGACAAAAAGGATGGTACGTTTGAAGTTACCTACACGATCAAAAACACAGGTATAGGTGCGCTCCAGAATGTATCGCTCAAGCTGAAGCAGGAGGGCGGTACGGCTTTGGCAATGGGAACCACAGAAAATTCCGCTGTGTCCGCAGCTTTAAGTGAGGATAAGAAAGAACTCACGCTCTCCCCGAAAAAAGGCGCGCTCAACCCCGGCGAAGCCATGACCTATACTGCCAAGGTGACGATTCCGGTAACGTGGATGAGCGGGGATGTTTCCCTGACGGCAGGCATCACGAAGATCGATGGCAAGGCACTGAGCGAGTGGATCGTTGAACCCTATGCGGCTGCAGTTTACGCTGCCGAGCAGGATGAGTTTGATAAAGACCATTCTGTTACCGAAGAAATTGATGCACCTACGTTGGATATGCAGGTGCAGGAACTGGTGTACAGCGATGCGGCCGAAAAAGAAAGCCACTATGCCGAAATCACCTTCCGCAACGATAACATTCTGGATGTGGAGAATGCTGAACTGCAAGTGTACGGATTCCAAAAGGACAGCAACGATAACATTCAATTTGTAAAACTGCAGGGGTTCATGCTGAATACCTTGAGTGCAGATGGCAATCTGGAAAAAGTCAATGCCGGTTACACGGTGCTTGTGCCGCTGCTGGATGAATGGCAGCACCAAGGTTTCAGTGACAACGCCGCAGATCTTTGGTTCCTGTACTTCGTATTGTGCGATAAAGATGCAGATCCCTTTGGGATAGCAGACGGGGAGACAGGCGGAAAAACGATCTATGATATGGAGCTGCTTACGAACCTGTTTATTGGATATACCGCTGCCGTCAAAACCGAAAGCGAAGATCCTTTCATGGGGTATATTGTCCCTGACACAGAATATGACGAAGATGGAAGTCTGCTCTACTCTGAATATGCAGATGGTCTGTATGAAGCAGGAGAGACAGTGAAGATTCAAGCACAGGCAGAAGCTGGGTACGTCTTTGGTGGCTGGTATTATCAGGGGACGGATACACTTTTCTCTGCGAATAACCCTTGTGAGTTTACCACAGAGGAAAACACGGATTATTGTCTGGAAGCCCGCTTCAAGCCGGACCCTGCGAATAAGGCAAGCTATGTTTCCATCACGACATCCGGCACCGAAAACGGTGTGCCGCTGGGAAGCGCTGCGATCGATTATTCCGACAACGAAGCTGAAGCGCGCATGATGGAAAACGGTGCATACGCATTTGCCGTGTTCGAAGGCGGCTCGCTCCACCTGAAAGCAACAGCCTATGATGAAGATGCAGCCCTCTTTGATGGCTGGTATCTGCTGGATGCAAATGGTGACCCGACAGGGCAGGCACTCAGCAAAGAAACGGACTTTACCTATACACCGCAGGGAGATGGCACTTTGCAGGCGGTCTTTATCCCGATGCCGGAAAGCTGTGTCAAAGTTTACCTGAATCCCTGCGAGGGGCGCGGTGCAGACTTCGGATGGCAGCGCACGGGCGCAGACGGCAAGTTGGCAAGCCTTCCCACGCCGGAATATGACGGTCACGCATTTGTTGGCTGGTTTACCGACCCTGACGGCGGCGAGCCTGTCACGACGGATACTGTGTTTACTGGGAGAGCTATCGTGTACGCACACTACAAGGAAAGCACCGATCCTGTACAGCCGGACGACCCTGAACGCCCCAGTGATCCGACGAACCCCGATACCCCTGCGCAGCCTGGCGGCCAAACCATCGGAAACAGCAGCGGCGAAAGCAACAGCCCCGCGGTGAATAAGACAGAAAGTGAGGCCGCGCAAGCAGCAGGTATTATCCCGCGCACGGCAGATGATTTCCCATTGGTATTTGTGGTCGTGCTGCTCGTCATTGGTGCAGGAGGATTCGCCGTGATGGTATTGCTGAGAAAACGGAAAAAGTAATTTTTGTTTTTGGCAGCAGGTTTCAGTTCGTTTTTTGATTCTCCGTTTTACGCCGATTTATAGTAAGAAGCTATAACACAAAGGTATATATTGTCAAAATTAGGCTTGCCAGATTTTCCCAAGGCTCCCTTGCAAAGCCCGGTATAAAATGCTATACTAAATCAGTACGATGCAAACAGGTCACGAGCCAATGTGTACGCACGGCTCGTGACCTGTTTGTGTTTACAAGGGGTCAATCATCAAACAAGAGGGAATGGGGAATACTATGTTAGAAACAATTGCGGCTGTCAACCAGGCAGTCAACAACTTTGTCTGGGGTGTCCCGGCCATGGTGTGCATCATTGGCGTGGGTCTGCTGCTCAGTGTGCGGACGGGCTTTTTGCAGATCCGCAAATTTCCGTACGCCATTAAAACCACCATCGGCCGTATGTTCCGCAAAAAGGACGCTTCGGACGGCGCGATGACACCGTTCCAGGCGGTATGCACGGCGCTGGCGGGTACTGTCGGCACTGGCAACATTGCGGGTGTGGCGGGTGCGATCGCCATCGGCGGACCGGGCGCAGTGTTCTGGATGTGGTGCTCGGCACTGCTGGGCATGTGTACCAAGTTTGCCGAGGTCACGCTGGCGGTGCATTATCGTGAGCGCAACGCTGCAGGCGAGTGGGTCGGCGGTCCGATGTACTACATCAAAAACGGCCTGGGCAAGCATTGGCAGTTCCTGGCCGTGTTGTACTCGCTGTTCGGCGTACTGACGGTGTTCGGCACCGGCAATGCGACCCAGGTCAACACCATCGTGGCGGCCATCGACACCGCCCTGCTGGAGTACAGCGTTGTCGGCAGCGGCGCACTCTCCACGTTGAATCTCGTGGTCGGCATTGTGGTGGCTATGCTGGTTGCCATGGTGCTGCTGGGCGGCATCAAGCGCATTGGCAGCGTAAGCGAGCGCCTGGTCCCCTTTATGGCGCTGTTTTACATTGTGCTGGCGGTCGGCGTTGTGGTGCTGAACCTCCCGCGCTTCCCGCTGGTGCTGGAAGCTATTTTCGCAGGCGCGTTCAACCCGGCGGCTTTCACCGGCGGCACCATCGGCAGCCTGTTCATCAGCATGCAGAAAGGCGTTTCCCGCGGCATCTTCTCCAACGAAGCCGGCCTGGGTACCGGCTCCATCGCCCACGCCTGCGCCGACACCAAAAAGCCGGTCAAGCAGGGCATGTTCGGCATCTTTGAGGTCTTTGCCGACACCATCGTCATTTGCACCCTGACGGCTATGGTCATCCTGTGCAGCGGCACCACCGTCAACTACGGCACCGCCGCAGGTGCCGAGCTGACCATCTCCGGCTTTACCACTACCTACGGCGGCTGGGCATCCATCTTTACGGCGGTGGCGCTGTGCTGCTTTGCATTCTCCACCATCATCGGCTGGGGCCTGTACGGCTCGCGCTTTTTGGCGTTCCTGTGTCATAGTGACAAGGTCGTTCGCCCGTTCTTTGTGGTGTATTCGTTCGTGTCCATCCTGGGCGCTACGGTGGACCTGGGCCTGCTGTGGAGTGTGGCCGACACCTTCAACGGCCTGATGAGCATCCCGAACCTGATTGCGCTGCTGCTGCTTTCCGGCACGGTGGTCAAGCTGACCAAAGAATTTTTTGCATCTGAAAACCAGAACGCCTAAAGCGGGGGACATCCATGCTGCATCTATACTGGGGCAACGGCAAAGGCAAAACTACGGCGGCCATGGGGCTGGCGCTGCGGGCGCTGGGCCATGGACGGCGCGTGGTGGTCGTGCAGTTTTTAAAGGATGGCACCAGCGGCGAGATCGCCCCGCTGCGCACGGCGGGGGCTGCGGTCTATGCCTGCCCTAACGCCAAATTCACCTGGCTGATGGACGAAAACGACAAAGCCCAGGCGCGGGCTGCCTCGGCGGACGCTATGGAAAAAGCGTTGGCGCAGCCCTTTGACCTGTTGGTGCTGGACGAAGCCTGTGCTGCGTTAAAAAGCAACATCCTGGATGAGGCCCTGCTGCGCAAAGCGGCAGCCTTTGCCAAGGACGGCCGGGAAGTTGTAGTCACTGGCCGCGACCCCGCCCCCTGGCTGCAGGAGGCCGCCGACTACTCCACCGAAATGCAGATGCACAAACACCCCTACACCCAGGGCGTTGCCGCCCGCGAGGGTGTAGAGTATTAACGCCCCATTTATAAATCCAAAACAAAAAGCAAAGCGGAGGACACCCAAACCGGGCATCCTCCGCTTTTGTTATTGCGTAAAATTACAGCACACCAAACTTGGCAAATGCCTCGGTGACCAGCATGCCGTTCTCGATGGCCTTGCGCATCGTTTTTTCGGTGCTGGCCTTTTCCAGGGCCTTTTCCAGCACTTCGGGCGCGATCTCTTTCGGGATAATCAGCACACCGTCAATATCGCCAAACACGATGTCTCCATTATGGATGGTGACCTGCCCAATCTCGATGGGGCAGCGCCACTGGAACACGTAGGTGCGCACCGAGGAATCCTGTGCCCAGGTGCCGGTGCAGAAAACCGGGAAGTTCTGCTCGATCACTTTCGGCGTATCGCGGGTGTAGCCGTCCAGCACCGCGCCCACCGCGCCGCGGGCCTTGCCGCAGGCAGTCAGCAGTTCGCCCCACAGGGCGCTGTTGTGGGCACCGGTGGCAATATAAATTTCGTTGGGCTTTAAATCGTCCAGCGCTTCGGTCATATATCCAAAAGGTTTCTGCTCCTGGTACTCGTACACATCGTTTTCCAGCACGGTGCAGGCGTAACCCGCCAGTTTCAGCCGTTTGTCCTCGGTCTCACCGGGCAGGATGTAGGGCGCAGTGGGCACCTGGGCCGCCAGCGGGCGGATGGCGGCGGGCAAAAACTGGTGCTTGTACCCCATCTGGTCCAGAATATCGCCCACCACGGGGGTGTACAGCTTTTCTTTCATCAGGGCGAACATTTCGTCATCGTTTTTCCACATAGCCATAATAGCACTTCCTTTTTATATTACAGCGTGATTTTCTCCAGTTCGGCCATCCACAAGGCGTTGCAGGCATCACTGGGCATACGCCAGTCACCACGGGGGGACAGCGTGACCGAGCCGACTTTCGGGCCGTCCGGCAGGCAGCTGCGCTTGAACTGCTGGGCAAAGAAGCGGCGGTAGAAATTCTTCAGCCAGGCCAGCAGCACCTCCGGCTCGTACTTGCCGGCAAAGGCGGTGCGGGCCAGGTGGTAAATCTTCTCCGGCCCAAAGCCGAAGCGCAGCACGTAGTACAAATAGAAATCGTGCAGTTCATAGGGACCGACCAGTTTTTCGGTCTGCTGGGCAATGGTGCCATCCTCGGCGGTGGGCAGCAGTTCGGGGCTGACGGGCGTGTCCAGGATATCCAACAGCACATCGCTCAGCTGCTTGTCGCCGCAGGTGTCGGCCACGTACTGCACAATGTGGCGTACCAGCGTTTTGGGTACGCCTGCATTGACACCGTACATGCTCATATGGTCGCCGTTGTAGGTGGCCCAGCCCAGGGCCAGTTCGCTCAAATCGCCGGTGCCGATGACAAAGCCGCCGTTTTTGTTGGCGTAGTCCATCAGTTCCAGGGTGCGCACACGGGCCTGGCAGTTCTCAAAGGTAACATCGTAGGTCTGCGGGTCCTGGCCAATGTCCGCAAAATGGCTGTTGACGGTGTTGGTAATGTTGATCTCCCCGAAGCTGACACCCAGCGCCTCGCACAAAATCTCGGCGTTGGAGCGGGTGCGCTTGGTGGTGCCAAAGCAGGGCATCGTCAGGGCTACAATTTCTTTCGGGTCGCGGTGCAGCACCTTGCAGGCGCGCACCGCCACCAGCAAAGCCAGGCAGCTGTCCAACCCGCCGGAGATGCCCAGCACGGCGCATTTGGCGTGGGTATGCTCAATGCGCTTGGCCAGACCCTCGGCCTGGATGCGCAAAATCAGCTCACAGCGCTCGGCACGGGCGGCGGTATCCTGGGGCACAAACGGCGTGGGGGGGACCTGCCGCGTCAGGGCCAGTTCCACGGGGGGCAGCTCAAACTCCACGCGGGTATACCCGGAGGTCTCCGGCATAAAAGTGGTGTTGCGCTGGCGCTCCTGCACCATGCGGTCCAGGTCCAGTTCGGTCATGGCGGTGCCGCCCTCAAAGGGAGCAGTCTCGGCCAGCAGGGTGCCGTTTTCGGCAATCAGGTTGTGCCCGGCAAAGGTCATATCGGTGGTGCTTTCGCCGTGGCCGGCATCGGCGTAAAGATACGCGCACAGCAGCCGCGCACTCTGCCCGCTGATGAGCTGGCGGCGGTAGGCGACCTTGCCGATGGTCTCATCGCTGGCGGAAAGGTTCGCAATCACGGTCGCACCGGCCAGCGCAAGGGCGCAGCTGGGGGGCACAGGGCTCCACAAGTCCTCGCACACTTCCACGCCCAGCACAAAGCTTTTCAGCTGTTTGCAGCTAAAAAGCAGCCGTGTGCCGATGAGCGTTTCCTGCCCGGCAAATTCGATGCACTCCGGCTCGGCCATGCCGGGCACAAAGTGGCGCTTCTCGTAAAATTCGCCGTAGTTGGGCAGGTGCTGCTTTGGCACCAGGCCCAGCAGCTCACCGTTGCACAAAACGGCCGCGCAGTTGTACAGCTTGCCGTCATGGGCAACCGGCAGGCCCACCAGCGTCACCAGGTTCAGCCCCTTGCTGGCATCCAGGATGGCGGCAAGGCCGTCCTCGGCACCTTTCAGCAAGGTCTGCTGCAAAAACAGGTCGCTGCAGGTGTAGCCCGTTAAGCAAAATTCGGGGAAGCAGACCAGCTGCACACCCTGGGCCGCGTACACAGCCATAGCATCAATGATCTGCTGGGCGTTATAGGCGCAGTCGGCCACGCGCAGGGCGGGGGTGGCGGCAGCCACGCGGACAAATCCATTTTCAAAAGCGGGAAAGCTGTACTTCATTCGCCAAACTTCCTTTTTATAAAGTAGTATAGGCTTATCATAACACGGCGCAGGAGCAATCGCAAGCAAAACGACAAAAAGAAAAATATAAAAGATAAAATGTAATATATACTTGACATTGCAGGAGGGCGGTGCTATACTGGTTACACCACCTGAAAGGAGGGCAGGGACCTTGGCCAAAAACCTGAAGCTGAAAGCCGCCCGCGCCGAAAAGGACATGACGCAGGGCGCGCTGGCGGAGGCTGTCGGCGTATCGCGCCAGACTGTCAACGCCATTGAAAAAGGGGAGTACAACCCTACCATCAACCTCTGCCGCAGCATCTGCAAGGTGCTGGGCAAAACCTTAGACGATTTGTTCTGGGAGGAATAACGATGAAACTTGCAAATCTTTTCGGCAAAAATCAGTTGGACGAAATGCAGGAGCGCACGATGCTCACCATCGAAAGCCGCGGCTTCTGGCTGGTCTGGTCGCTGCTGCTGGTCGTCTTGTTGGGCGAAGGGCTGCTCGGCTTTACCATGCGGGAGATGGCAGGCACCTGGGCCGTGTTTATGATCGGCTGCCTGTACATCGTCGTTGCCTGCCTGCGCGCGGGGCTGTGGAGCCGGAATATCAAAGCTACCCTCGGTGCAAACCTGGTCGGCAGTCTCATTGCTGGCGTTGTAATCGGCGTGTTCGTCTTTATCAAAATGTCGGCCTATGATGCGCCGTTGTCTATTTTGTTGGTCAGCGCCAGCATTGCGGCGGGCATCACCTTTGTGTTGGCGCTGGTGGTGCTCCAGCTTTGCAGCGCTGCCTACAAAAAGCGCCACGAGCAGCTGGAAAACGAGTTTGACAAAGAAGAAAAAGACGACTAAATAAAAAGCCCCCCAGCGGGTAAAAGCGGCAGCACTGCGACAAGCGGCGCTGCCGCTTTTGGCTGCGTACGGCTTGGCCCAGCCGCCATCCAGCCACAAACCGGGCCAAACCGCAAAAAACCGCAAAAAATCACAAACTAGCGCTTGTGCTTTTGCGCCTGATTTGCTATACTAATATGGTATATCTGGATTTTGTGCCTGTATGCAGGTACTTGCAAGGAGAACTGGACTTGGAAAAACTGACCTATACCCATAACGAAGCCGCCGCCAAGGTGCTGGCCTCGTTTTACGATACGCCGCCCCTGGCCTATGTGCGCAGCTACGGCTGCCAGCAGAACGTCAACGATGGCGAGAAGATCAAGGGCGTTTTGCAGGATGTCGGCTTTGGCCTGTGCGATAATGTAGAGCATGCCGACCTCATCCTTTTCAACACCTGCGCCGTGCGCGAACATGCCGAGCAGCGCGTTTTCGGCAACGTAGGTGCGCTGAAAAAGCTGAAAGAGCAGAACCCGCGCCTTATCATCGGTGTCTGCGGCTGCATGGCCCAGCAGGCCCATATCGTGGAAAAGCTGCGCCAGAGCTACCCTTATGTGGACCTGGTGTTCGGCGTGGACGGTATCGACCGCCTGCCCGCCATGCTGGCTGAGCGTATCAGCCGCGGCAAGCGCTACCTGGAAAAGCCCGAGGAGCGCAATGCCGTTGTGGAGGAAATGCCCATCCGCCGCGATTCCGGCTTCCGCGCCTGGCTGCCCATCATGTACGGCTGCGATAACTTTTGCACTTACTGCATCGTGCCCTACGTGCGCGGGCGCGAGCGCAGCCGTGAGCCCGCTGCCATCCTGGCCGAGTTCAAGGAGCTGATCGCTCAAGGCTACAAGGAGATCACCCTGCTGGGCCAGAACGTCAACAGCTATGGCAAAGGCCTTGCGGAAAAGATCGATTTTTCCGATCTGCTCAACCTGCTCTGCACCGTGCCCGGTGACTACCAGATCCGCTTCATGACCAGCCATCCCAAGGATGCAAGCCGCAAGCTGATCGACACCATCGCCGCGCAGGAGCATCTGTGCAAGCATATCCACCTGCCGGTGCAGTCCGGCAGTGACCGCCTGCTCAAGGAGATGAACCGCCACTACACGGTGGCCCAGTATATGGACCTGGTGGATTACGCCCGGGAAAAGATCCCCGGCGTGACCTTCTCCAGCGATATCATCGTGGGCTTCCCCGGCGAGACCGAGGAGGACTTCCAGGCAACGCTGGATCTCATCCGCAAGGTCGGCTATATGCAGCTGTTCACCTTTATTTATTCCAAGCGCACCGGCACCCCGGCGGCCAAGTTCGATGACCCCACCACCCATGCCGAGAAAGCCGCCCGCATGGAGCGCCTGCTGAAAACCCAGGACGAATTCGCCTTTGCGGCCACCGCCGCCATGGCAGGCCAGACCGTCCGCGTACTGGTGGAGGCCGCAGGCCGCACCGCCGGTACCGTCAACGGCCGTTTGGACAACAACTTGGTGGTCGAGTTCCAGGCCCCGGAATGTCTGATCGGCCAGTGGGCTAATGTCCACCTGACCGGTTCCCGCGCCGCGCTGCTGGTAGGCGAACTGGTGCAGGACTGAGCGATATAAAATTTACACTTTACTACATTTTTATTCATAAGGAGAACCTATCATGGATTGCATTGATCTGTTTAAAAAAGCCGCCGCTGCCCTGCAGACCGACCCCCGTTACCTGGAACTGGACGCTGCCCGCCGCGAGAACGATAACGATGAAGAACTGCAGAACCTCATTGGTGAGTTCAACCTGGCCCGCCTGGACCTGAACAACGAGAGTGCCAAGACCGAGACCGATGCCGCCCGCGTGGCCGAGCTGAACCAGCGCGTCAACGACCTGTACAGCCAGATCATGGCCAGCGAGGGCATGGTCCGCTACAATGCTGCCAAGGCTGAATGCGAGGCTATGGTCAGCCACATCGATGCCATCATCAACACCGCCATGAACGGCGGCGACCCCATGACCGTGCAGGCTCCCTCCGGCGGCTGCACCGGCAGCTGCTCCACCTGCGGCGGCTGCCACTAAACCTAAAACCGTAACGTAACTTTGCAGAAAAACACAGGAGTGTGAACCATGGCGGAACAAGCAGTTTCCCCAATGATGCAGCAGTATTTCGAGATCAAGAAACAACACCCGAACGAGATTTTGTTCTACCGCGTTGGCGACTTTTATGAGATGTTCTACGATGATGCCTTGACGGCCTCCCGCGAGTTGGAACTGACGCTGACCGGCAAAAACTGCGGCAAAGAGGAGCGCGCCCCCATGTGCGGCGTACCGTTCCACTCCTACGAAACTTACGTGGCCCGCCTGATCGCCAAGGGCTACAAGGTCGCCATCTGTGAGCAGATGGAAGACCCCGCCCTGGCCAAGGGCCTTGTCAAGCGCGACATCATCCGCGTGGTCACCCCCGGCACCGTCATCGAGAGCAGCATGCTGGCCGAGGATAAAAACAACTACCTCTGCAGTGTCTACACCAAGCGCACCCGCGGCCGCTGGAAAGCGGGCATCTGCTTTGCGGATATTTCCACCGGCGAGGCCTACGCTACCGAGCTGAACGCCGAAAAGATCGGCGGTGCGATCATTACCGAGCTGTGCCGCTACATGCCCAGCGAAATTTTGATCTGCCCGGCCATGCTGGACTTCAAGGACGTGACTGCCTACATCAAACAGCACACCAACGCCCTGGTGGAACTGCGGGAGGATGCCTGCTTTAAGGATTCTGTCATGGAAGCCGCCATGGCCGACCAGTTCGGCCCCGATTGGCGGGATACCCTCGGCTATGAGAAAGATGCCCTGGTGCCCTACGCCGTGGCCGCCATGATCAACTACCTGCACGAAACGCAGAAGCACGGCGTTGAGCGTATCAAGACCGTGCAGAACTACGCCGATGCCCAGTACATGCGCCTGTCGCCCGTGACCCGCGCCAACCTGGAACTGACCGAAACGATGCGCGGCCGCGAGAAGCGGGGAACGCTTTTGTGGGTGCTGGACAAGACCGAAACCTCGATGGGCAAGCGCCTGCTGCGCTCCTGGATCGAGCAGCCCCTGGTGGATGCCGAAGCCATCAACCGCCGCTTGTCTGCCGTGCAGGCACTCTACACCGCCAACATGGCCCGCGCCGACTTAAAAGATGCGCTCTCCCACGTCTTCGACATTGAGCGCCTGACCACCCGTATTTTGTACGGTTCGGCCACCCCGCGTGAGGTCAAGGCCCTGGGCGATACCTGCGCTATGCTGCCGGAGGTCCGCAGCCAGGCCGCCGCCTGCGGCGCACCGCTGCTGAAAGACCTGGCCGACCAGATCGACCCGCTGGAAGACATTTTAAATAAGATCACCACTGCCCTGGTGGATGATCCCCCGGCTACCCTCAAGGACGGCGGTGCTATCCGCGCCGGGTACAACAGCGAGGTCGATGAACTGCGGGATATCATGCACGGAGGTAAGGGCTACCTTTCCAACCTGGAAGCCCGCTACCGCGAGGAGACCGGCATCCCCAAGCTGAAGATCGGCTTTAATAAGGTGTTCGGCTACTACATCGAGGTCAGCCGTTCCTATACCGATTCGGTGCCCGACACTTTCACCCGCAAGCAGACCCTGACCACCGGCGAGCGCTACATCACGCCGGAACTGAAAGAACTGGAAAATAAAATCCTCGGTGCCAACGAGCGCCTGCTCGTCCTGGAGCATCAGCTTTTCTCCGACCTGCTTACCGAAATTTCCGACCAGATCGTGCGCATCCAGCGCACCGCTTCGGCGGTGGCCCAGCTGGACGTGCTGGCCGGTTTTGCCGAAGCCGCCCTGCAAAATAACTACGTACTGCCGGTGGTGGATACCAGCGGTGAGATCGAGATCAAAGAGGGTCGCCATCCGGTCATTGAGCAGATGCTCAAAGGCAGCCTGTTTGTGCCCAACGATACCTTGCTGGACGAGGACGAGAACCGCATGCTGCTCATCACCGGCCCCAACATGGCCGGTAAATCCACCTACATGCGCCAGAATGCCCTGATCGCCCTGATGGCCCAGATCGGCAGCTTCGTGCCTGCCGCCAGCGCGCATCTCGGCGTTGTGGATGCCATCTTCACCCGCGTGGGTGCCTCGGACGACCTGGCTGCCGGTCAGTCCACCTTCATGGTCGAGATGACCGAGGTAGCCGAAATTCTCAAACACGCCACCAAGGACAGCCTGGTCATCCTCGATGAGATCGGCCGCGGCACTTCGACCTTTGACGGCATGAGCATCGCCCGCGCCGTGGTAGAGTATATCTGCGATAACATCGGCTGCAAAACGCTGTTTGCCACCCATTACCATGAGCTGACCGGCATGGACCAGGACATCCACGGTGTCAAAAACTACAACATCGCCGTCAAAAAGCGGGGCGAGGATATCACGTTCCTGCGCCGCATCATCGCCGGCCCGGCGGATGACAGCTACGGCATCGAGGTCGCCAAACTGGCGGGCCTGCCGGGCAGCGTGACCAAGCGCGCCCACGCCGTGCTGCGCCAGCTGGAAGCCAACGCCCCTGGCCGCAGCAATACGATGCAGCTGGATTTTGAAACTGTAGAAGCTTACAACAACCCCAGTGTCCCCAGCGAGGTGGTGGACAAGCTCCACAGCGTGGATATTGAAACGCTGACCCCGCTGGAAGCGCTGAACTTCCTGTACGAACTGAAAACCGTTTTAGACAAAGAATAAAGGCAGGTGAGACCCATGGCGGAAATTCGTGTGCTGGACAAGCATACCGCCGAACTGATCGCGGCCGGTGAAGTTGTAGAACGACCGGCCAGTGTGGCCAAGGAACTGCTGGAAAATGCCATCGATGCCGGGGCGACCCAGATCACTCTCTCCGCAACGCGCGGCGGCATTGCCCAGCTGCAAATTGCCGATAACGGCACCGGCATTGAAGCAGAATATATCGATAAAGCGTTTATCCGCCATGCCACCAGCAAGATTGCTACGGCGGACGATTTGGGGCATATCCATACTCTGGGCTTTCGCGGTGAAGCGCTGGCATCCATTGCCAGCGTGGCCAAGGTGGAAGTGCTGACCCGCACCGAAGCGGACGAGTATGCCTGCTGCTACCGCATTGAGGGCGGCGAGCCCCAGGGCATGGAGCCGGGCGCGCGCCCCGTGGGCACGACCATCACGGTCAATGACCTGTTCTATAACACCCCCGCCCGCATGAAGTTTTTAAAAAAGGATGCCAGCGAGGGTACGTTTGTCTCCGAGACTGTCCTGCATGCGGCGCTGTCCCACCCGGAAATCAGCTTCCGCTTTTTGCGGGACGGCAAGCAGCAGTTCTTGACCCCCGGCGATGGCGACCTGCGCAGCACAGTCTACGCGGTGCTGGGCCGGGAGTTCGCCCGCGACCTGCTGCCCGTGGATGGCGGCAGTGAGCTGTACAAAGTCACCGGCCTGGTTACGCCGCCCCGTGCCTGCCGCGCCAGCCGCGGTGCCCAGCATTTCTTCGTCAACGGCCGCTACGTCAAAAACCGCACGATGATGGCCGCGCTGGAAAACGCCTATAAAGGCACGATGATGCAGGGCAAATTCCCCGGCGCGGTGCTGATGCTGGAAATGCCCGCCGACCTCGTGGATGTCAACGTCCACCCGGCCAAGACCGAGATCCGTTTCGCCAAAGAGAGCGATGTTTTTGATGCCGTCTACCGCGCTGTGCGCACGGCGCTGGCTACGCCGGGCAGTGGTGAGTGCCGCTTTGAGATGGGGCACACCGCCCCCGAAGCCGAGCAGACCACCATGCAGCCTGCTGCCCCGGCTGCCCCGGCGGCACAGCCTGTCCAGAGTGCGCAGGCACACCGCCCGGCCCCCGACAAAAACCGCTTTACAACGTTGTCGGCAGCGGAATACCGCGCCTTGGCGGGCCTTACGGCGGGTATCCCGGCAAAAGAAGTCCCCGGCCTGACGGCGGTGGACAGCCCGAAGCCTGTCTACAAAACTTCCGCTGCCGCTGCGCCCCAGCCCTTGCAGGGGCAGCCGCCCCGTTCGGTGGCCTACCAGGCCCCCAGCGAGTCGGTGCTGGATATCCTGCCGGAACCGGAGGGGGAGCCTGCTCACCCCGCCGCCCCGCAGCCGGAAATGCCTGTGCAGGCCGCCCCGCAGCCCGAAACCGAAGCCCCTGTCCCGGCTGAACCGGACTACGTGGTCAACGACCCCCACGCCCTGAGTGCCCTGCCCGATGTGGTCAACACCACGCCGGAGCAGACCGCCATGACCCCGCCGCCGGAATCCGAACCCCTGCGCCTGGTGGGCGAGGTGTTCAAGACTTACATCATCACCGAGCGCGCGGGCGAGCTTTGTCTCATCGACAAACATGCCGCCCACGAACGCATCCTGTTTGAGCAGCTGGCTAAGGACTACGGCAACGTGCCTGCCCAGATGCTGCTGGTGCCCGTGCAGGTCAACCTGACTGCCGCCGAAAAGCAGGCCGTGTTGCAAAACATTGACCTGCTGACCGATGCCGGTATCGAAGTTGAGGACTTCGGCGGTGCCACGGTGGTGGTACGCGCTGTCCCGGCGGATGTCCCGGTGGATGACGTGGAAGATATGATCGTTGAGCTGGCCGCCCGCCTGATCGATGGTGCCCGCGATGCTTTGCGGGAAAAAACAGAGTGGGTGCTCCATTCCATCGCCTGCCGCGCGGCCATCAAAGCGGGCGACAAGACCGGCGCGGCCGAAATGCTGGCACTGGCCCAGCACATCATGGACGGCACCGTCCCGCCGTTTTGCCCCCACGGCCGCCCCTGTGTGCTGAAAATTACCCGGAAGGAGCTGGAAAAACAGTTTGGGCGCCTTGTCTAAACCGCGCGTTGTTGCCATCGGCGGGCCTACCGCCACCGGCAAAACCGCCCTTTCCGTGACCCTGGCGAAGGAGTTCGGCGGCGAGATCATCAACGCCGACTCGATGCAGGTTTACAAAAACTTAAACGTAGGCACGGCAAAACCGACCGTGGAGGAACAGCAGGGGATACCGCATCACCTGCTGGACTTTCTCACGCCGGAAACGCCCTACAGCGTGGCGGATTTCACCGCCGCCGCAGCCCCGCTGATCGAACGGCTCAACGCCCAAAACCGCCTACCGCTGGTGGTGGGCGGCACGGGGCTGTATATCTCAAGCCTTTTAAAAGGTGTGGCCTTTGAAACGCAGAACACCGACCCCGCCCTGCGGGAACAGCTACGCAAAGAAGCCGAAGAAACCGGCTCCGCCGCCATGTATGCCAAGCTGCAGGCGCTGGACCCTGACTACGCCGCCAAGGTCCACCCCAACAACCAGGTAAGGGTGCTGCGCGCACTGGAAGCCATCGCCGTGACCGGCCAGAAGATGAGCGAACAGCAGAAAGAATCGCTGCCTGCCGAAGCACCCTACCGCAGCCTGTGCCTCTGCCTGACCTGCCGGGACAGGGAAGTGCTCTACCGCCGCATCGACCTGCGGGTCGACCAGATGGTGGCGGCGGGCGTTTTGCAGGAGGCCGAATGGGTCTGGCGTAACCGGGATACTTTCCGCACCGCCGCCCAGGCCATCGGCTACAAGGAGTATTTCCCGTATTTTGAGGGTACCCAGACCCAGGCCGAGTGTACCGAAAAACTCAAACAAGCCACCCGCAACTACGCCAAGCGCCAGCTGACCTGGTTCCGCAACCAGAACGATGCCGTCTGGCTGTATGTGGATGAGGACGATGTCCTTGCCAAAGCAACCACGTTGGTACGCGATTTCCTGGGAAAATACTAAAAACGCCAAGAGGGGAGATGACACACTGCATGGAGCATAAAGCCCAACGCACCGTGGCGGAAAAAGCCGTCCGCTTTCTGTTTATGCTGCTCATTGCAGTGTTCGGCATCTACCTGGCTATCCAGTTCGTCATCATCTTCCACCGCGGCTATAAGACCGAGACGGCCATCGCCTACACCATGGCCGACAGCGTCAGCCTGCAAGGCGTTGTCTCGTTTGATACCGTCCGGGTAGATGGAAGCGGTGACCTGGGCTACCTTGTCTCGGACGGGGAGCGCGTGACCAACGGCACCGTCCTGGCCGAGTGCTACACCGATGATTCGCAGGGGCTATTGCGGGAGCGCCTTGACCGCCTGGGCCGCACAATAGATTTATTAAGCAAGTCGCAGAATTCCTCCGGCAGTGATCTTTCGCTGCTGACCAGCCAGACCCGGCAGGCGCTGTACAACCTGCTGGATAAGCTGGACACCGCCCAGTACAGCGGCATCACCGATGCTGAGGATGCCTTTCTGCTGGCGCAAAACCGCATGCAGGTCAACACCGGCCAGACGGAGGGCTTCACCCAGACCATCCAGGCTTTGCAGACCGAGTATGACGGCATCAAGGCCCAGCTGGACACCCTGCAGACCATCACCGCCGCCACCAACGGCTATTTCAGCAGCGTGTCCGCATCGCCCACCATCGTGACCGATGCCGCCCAGCTGGATGCCGCAACTCCGGCGGAACTGAACGAACAGCTGCAAAATGGTTTTGCGGCGGCCGACACCGCCAACTGCGCCGGGCAGATCGCCACAGGCTTCAGCTGGAAGTTCTACACGGTCTGCGACCTGGCCACGGCGGACCGGCTGGATGGCATTTCCAGTGTCAAGATCAGTGTGCCCGGCAAGCAGAATACCCCGCTTTCCGCCACCGTGCAGGAATTGACCCGGGACGAGGACGCAGGCATTGCCAAACTGGTGATCTCCTGCCAGACCGTCAACGCCGAGATTTTAAGCTTCGGTGTGGAGACCGCACAGATCGACCTCAAAACTTACGAGGGCATCCGCATTGATAAAGCGGCACTTCACATCGTGGACGGCCAGCGCGGTGTCTATGTCAAGTACGGCAACCTGCAGCGGTTCTTGAAAATCGAAACGTTGTATGAGGACGAAAACTACATTCTCATTCCCGATAACGGCAAGGTTGGCACCGACAATGAGGTGCGGTTGTACGATGAGATCATCGTGCAGGGCACCAATCTGCAGGACGGCAAGCTGCTGTAGCGGCATTTTGCCAAGAATCTTGCGGCCCTGTATTGACAACCGCTATAAAAAAGAAGATAATATTTAGTGTATATCGCTGTAATAGCGCATATCCACTGCTAAAACGATATGCGTAACCAAAGGAGTAAACGACCATGTCCATGTTTGACAATTTGAAAAGCAAGCTCGGTATCGATACGGAAGCCGATTCCTACATCGATGATACCGAGGACGAGATCTTTGCCGGTGGGCAGGGTGCCCCCCAGCAGGATTACGAACAGCCGGAGGTCAAACAGCACAGCAACAAGGTGGTAAACATCAACGCTACCACTCAGCTGCAGGTCGTGCTGGTCAAGCCGGAGCGTTTCGAGGATGCCTCCACCATCGCTGACCAACTCAATGCAAAGCGTACCGTTGTGCTGAACCTGGAATCCACCGGCAAAGAGGTCTCCCGCCGTCTGATCGATTTCCTGTCCGGCGTGGCCTATGCCAACAACGGCCAGATCAAGCGTGTGGCCACCAGTACCTTCATCATCACCCCCTATAATGTCGACATTATGGGCGATTTGATCGACGAGTTAGAAAATAATGGTGTCTTCTTCTGATCCCGCTGCCAAAACCCGCGGCTACATCCCGCCGCAAAACGATGAGGAACGCCGCCTGATGAAGCGGGCGGAGGAACTTTGCCGTGTGGCCGAAAGCCGCGGCATCCCGCGGTACACGGGTTTCCTCTCGGACCGGGAACAAATGCTGGCCGAAGCGGCCTGCCACAAAGCGGGCTGCGAAAGCTTCCGCTTCTGGGGCGGGTTTGCGGGAGCCGAGCGGCAGGTGCTCTGCATCGAGCCGCCGGATGCCTGGCAGGAGGAACCCACCGCCTACCTGCGCATGCAGACCTACGACAGCGGTGCAAAGCTGCCGACCCACCGGGATTACCTCGGCTCGCTGTTGGGGCTGGGGCTGGACCGTGCCTGCATCGGCGATCTGCTGCAGGACCCCGATGATGCCGCCGTATTTTATGCGGTGGTGCTGGCGGATAAAGCGGAGTTCATCACCGCAAACTTTACCAGTGCCGGGCACAGCCCTGTGCATGTGGAAACCTGCACCGAACTGCCGCCCCGTCTGCTGGCTGGCCCTGAGCGGGAACTGCACGAAGCCACGGTTTCTGCACTGCGCGCTGATGCAGTGCTGGCTGCGATGATGCACACTTCCCGCACCAAAGCGGCAGAATATATCGCCGCAGGCAGGGTAGAGGTCAACCATCTGCCGCTGCGCGCCGCCCATGAGACTATGTATGCGGCGGATATTATCACCGTGCGGGGCGTGGGCCGTTTCCGCCTGGCAGAGATCGGCGGCAAAAGCAAAAAAGACCGCCAGTTCATATCCTTTTACCAGTATTGAGACAAAGAGTTCCGGACTCTTTCGTATAAAATGCAGGACCCTGAAATCCGGCAATAACGGGCTTTGCCCGCAAACAGGAGGAAAGCCATGATCTCTTCTGAGGATGTCCGCCGCGTAACCTTTGACAAAGCGATGCGCGGCTATCGCTGCGATGATGTGGATGACTACCTCAAGCAGGTAGCGGAAAGCATGGATGCCCTGGCGGCTAAAAATGACGAGATGCAGAAAAACCTTGTCGTTCTGGCCCAGCGTATCGACCAGTACCGTGCCGAGGAAGACACCCTGCGCACAACGATGATCAACGCCCAGCGCCTGGGCGAAAATGTGATCCGCGAAGCCAAGCAGAAGGCGGCGGAGATCATCCGTGCTGCCAACATGAAAGCGGATGATCGTGAGCAGCGCGCCCGCGATGATGTGGAACTGGCCAAGCAGGAGATCGTGACGCTGAAAAGCGAAGCCGACAGCTTCAAGCGCTCGCTGATGGAGATGTACCGCAAGCACATCAACCTCATCAGCAAGATGCCGGAATATAACCCGCCTGCCCCGGAAGACGAGCAGCCTGCCCCGCAGCCCGCTGCCGCCCAGCCGTACGCGGAGCCTGCCCCCGAGGCTGTGCCTTATACCGAGCCTGCCCCGGCCCCGGAGCCGGAACCCCAGGCCACCAGCTACTATAACCCCGCCGAAGCAGCCCCCGCGCCGGAGCCGACCCCTGTGGCCGAACCCGCCCCGGAAAAGATAGACACCGTTGAGTTCGCCATCGCCCCGCACCCGGAGGAGCCGGAAGAAGCCGCCCCCGCCGCAGAGCCGATGCCGATTGAGGATACCCGCTTCCAGCCCGGTGCAGGGCTGTACAGCGATGCGCCGGAGGCTGCCCCGGCACCTGCCAAACGCAGCACCCGCAAAGCCCCGGCCAAGCGCAGCACCCGCAAAAAAGCAAGTACCGAACCGCAGGAGGAGTTGAATTCTCCGGCGTTCGATAACTTTGAAGGCGTTGACTTTGACAGCTGATGCCCGATAAACCAATAAAGTCAAAAAACTATTTCTATAGAGGAGAGTAGGAAATCTTGGCGCAGAATTACAACGACACCATCCATAAGATGCAGACCCCGTTTGAAATGCGGGCCGGTCTGCCGAAAAAAGAGCCGAAAATGCTGGAGGACTGGGAGCAGAACCACGTCTACGAGCAGATGATCAAAAACAACGAGGGCAAACCCCGCTGGGTCCTGCACGATGGCCCTCCGTATGCCAACGGCAACATCCACATGGGCACCGCGCTGAACAAGATCATCAAGGATATCATCCTGCGCTACAAGAACATGGCCGGTTTCCAGGCCCCCTATGTGCCGGGCTACGATACCCACGGCCTGCCTATCGAGCTGAAAGCCCTGAAGTCTCTGGGCGATAAGAAGTCCGGCGTTTCCAAGCTGGAACTGCGCAAGATCTGCAAAGAGTTCGCCACCGAGCATATCGATGTTATGAATTCCCAGTTCAAGCGCCTGGGTGTCCAGGGCGATTTCGGCAACCCCTACCTGACCCTGCGCCCCGAGTTTGAGGCCCGCCAGGTCGAGATCTTCGGCGAGATGGCGAAGAAAGGCTACATCTACAAGGGCATGAAAGCCGTTTACTGGTGCCCCGAGGACCGTACCGCCCTGGCCGAAGCCGAGATCGAGTACGCCGAGGACGAGTGCGATTCCATCTACGTCCGCTTCAAGCTGACCGATGACCCCAACGGTGTGCTGGCTAAGCACAACATTCCGCTGGATAAGGCCTGGATCGTCATCTGGACCACCACCACCTGGACCCTGCCCGCCAACGTGGCAACCTGCCTGAACCCCAACCTGGAGTACGCCTTCGTCAAGATCGGCGATGCTTACCATATCATGGCCCGCGAACTGGTGGAGTCCACCATGAAGGGCTGCCATATCGACGAGTACGAAGTTCTGCCCGACACTGTCCTGGGCAGCGAACTGGAGCTGATGCAGTATCAGCATCCGTTCCTGGACCGCAAGGGCCTGGTCATCCTGGGCGACCATGTCACCCTCGAAGGCGGCACCGGCTGCGTCCATACCGCTCCCGGCCATGGTGTTGAGGACTTTGAAGTCTGCGTCAACCACTACCCGCAGGTTCCCGTTGTTGTCCCCGTGGACGATGCCGGCCGCCTGACCGCCGAAGCTGGTGAGAAGTTTGCCGGTCTCAAGGTCTGGGATGCCAACAAGGTCATCCTGGAGCACATCAAGGAGAGCGGCCACCTGATGGGCGTACAGCACATCACCCACCAGTACCCCCATTGCTGGCGCTGCCATCATCCCATCATCTTCCGCGCGACCGAGCAGTGGTTCTGCTCCATCGATGCTTTCAAAGAAGATGTCTACAAGGCTATCGACAGTGTACACTGGCAGCCGGCCTGGGGTCATGACCGCATGGCTGGCATGGTCCGTGACCGCAGCGACTGGTGCATCAGCCGTCAGCGCGTCTGGGGTGTGCCCATCCCGGTATTCTACTGCAAGAACTGCGGCAAATACCACATCACCGATGCTTCCATCAAGGCTGTCTCTGACCTGTTCCGCAAGGAGGGCAGCGATGCCTGGTATAAGTACGATGCCAACGAGATCATGCCCAAGGGCGAAGTCTGCGAGTGCGGCGCTTCCGATTGGGAGAAGGATCCCGACATCATGGACGTTTGGTTCGACTCCGGCTCTACCTGGAGCGCTGTCTGCCGCGAGCGTCCCGAACTGACATATCCTGTGGATATGTATATGGAGGGTGCCGACCAGTTCCGTGGTTGGTTCCAGTCCAGCCTGCTGACCAGCGTTGCCACCCAGGGCCAGGCCCCGTACCGTGAGGTGCTGTGCCATGGCTGGGTCGTGGACGAAAAGGGCAAGCAGATGCACAAGTCCGCTGGCAACGGCATGGAGCCCAGCGAGATCATCCGTGACTACGGTGCTGATATCGTCCGTCTGTGGGTCGCTTCCAGCGATTACACCGTGGATGTCCGCGCCGGCAAGGAGATCTTCCGCCAGCTGTCCGAGGCTTACCGTAAGATGCGCAACACCGCCCGCTTCATGCTGGGCAACATCAACGACTTTGATCCCAACAAGGATATGGTCGCTGACGATCAGCTGTTCGAGATCGACCGCTGGGCCCTGGAAGCCTGCAACCAGCTGACCGCTACCATGCGCGATGCCTACGACCACTACGACTTCAGCCGTGCTTACCATGCACTGTACAACTTCTGCGTCATCGATATGTCCAACTTCTACATGGACGTTATCAAGGACCGCCTGTACTGCGCTGACGACCATGCCCGCCGCTGCGCACAGACTGCGCTGTACCGCATCCTGGTCGACTTTACCAAGCTGCTGGCTCCCATCCTGAGCTTCACCAGCCAGGAGATCTGGAGCTACGTGCCCAAGATGCCCGGCATGAAGGACTATGTCGTCTTTGAGCAGATGCCCGAAGCCAAGGCCGCTGCTGACGAAGCTTTCACCGCCAAGTGGGACCGCATCATGGCTATCCGTGATGATGTCAAGAAGGTGCTGGAGCAGGCCCGTGCCGATAAGACCATCGGCTCGTCTCTGGAAGCCTGCCTGACGCTGTACTGCAATAAGGAGGTCTACGACTTCCTGAACACCATCCCCATGGATGAGCTGGCCGACCTGTTCATCGTCTCCAAGGTCGATCTGACCGAGGGCGAGGGCGGTGTCAAGGGCACCGTTGAGGGTCTGGGCGCTGCCGCTGTCCACGCAGCCGGCAACAAGTGCCTGCGCTGCTGGAAGTACGAGCCCGCCGTTGGCGAAAACGGCCTGTGCCCGCGCTGCGCTAAGGTGCTGGGTCTTTAATCTACCGTTCAGCGGTGCTTATAATTGCATAAGCACCGCTGATTTTTTTGAATAAGGGAGTAACCATGATTTTTGGTGTTCTTTCTGTGCTGGCGGCGGCTGTGCTTGTGGGCGTTGACCAGCTCATCAAGCGCTGGGCCACGGCGGTGCTGCTGCCCAAAACGGCCATGACGTTGATTCCCGGCGTGTTGGAACTGCGCTACTTTCTCAACGATGGCATGGCATTTTCGATGCTGGCGGGCAAGCAAAAGCTGCTGATCGCCGTTACTTCGCTGATGCTGCTGGGCGTGTTGTGGATGCTGTTTGCCCGCAAGCTGACCCCTGTGGAGCGGGTAGCCTGGACCCTCGTGCTGGGCGGCGGCATCGGCAACCTGATTGACCGCATCGCTACCGGTGTGGTGGTCGATTACATCAACGTTCTGTTCGTGAATTTTGCCATCTTTAACTTCGCCGACATCTGCGTCTGCGTAGGCGTTGGCCTGCTGATGGTGTGGGTGCTGTTCGAATCTTACTTCAAAGAAAAAGCCGAGAAAAACGCAAAGCCGGAAACGGCTGACCCTGCGGATGATGCCCATGGAGAAGCTTGAACTCACCGCAGGGGCGGATGCCTCCGGCCGCCTGGATGCCTGGCTGGCAGGGCAGTGCGCCGAACTTTCCCGCAGTGCTTTGCAAAACCTGATGGAGCAGGGCAGAGTGACCCGCAACGGCAGCTGCGTCAACAAAAAGGACAAAGTCGCCCCCGGTGCTGTCTACTGCATCGACCTGCCGGACCCCCAGCCCATCGAAGCCCAGCCCCAGAACATTCCGCTGGATGTCGTCTACGAGGATAACGACTTAATCATCATCAACAAGCCCAAAGGCATGGTGGTGCATCCCGCCCCCGGCAACCCGGATGGTACGCTGGTCAACGCGCTGCTGTACCACTGCGCCGGGCAGCTTTCGGGCATCGGCGGGGCCATCCGCCCCGGCATCGTCCACCGCATCGACAAGGATACCAGCGGCTTGTTGGTTATGGCGAAAAACGATGCCGCCCACCAGGCGCTCAGTGCCCAGTTCAGTGTACACAGCATCCACCGCGTCTACCACGCCATCGTTTACGGCAATTTAAAAGGGGACGAGGGCTTTGTGGAAACGTATCTTGGCCGCGACCCGCGGGACCGCAAAAAGATGGCGGTCGTCTCGCAGGAGGCCACGGGAGCCCGCTACGCCTACACCGGCTGGCGTGTGCTGGAACGTTTCGGCAACTTTACCTACATTGCCTGCCAGCTCAAAACCGGCCGCACCCACCAGATCCGCGTACACATGGCCAGCATCGGCCATCCGCTGGCGGGGGATGCGGTCTACGGCCCGCGCAGCTGCATCAAAAGCCTGAACGGCCAATGCCTGCATGCCAAAGAACTGGGCTTTATTCACCCCGCAACGCAGCAGTGGGTGCAGTTTGACTCGCCGCTGCCTGCCTATTTTACAGAGTTTCTGACACGGTTAAGAAAGGAACATCGCGCATGAAATCAGCGCTAAGCGATACCCTTGTCATCTGTGATATGGATAACACGCTGCTCACCGCCAAAGAGGGGCTGCCCGCCTGCAACCGCACGGTCATCAACCTCTTTACCAGCCTGGGCGGCCTGTTCACCGTGGCTACTGGCCGCCCGCCGGAGTCGATCCGCGCAGCGTTGGAAGGCATCCGCCTTTCGCTGCCGGCCATCTCCTGTAACGGCGCACTGCTGTATGATTTTTCCACCGAGACGGTGCTCCACCGCTCGACCCTCAACCGGGAGCAGGCCACTGCGGCCATCAAGGACATCCTGAACAAGTTCCCGCGCATGGGTGTGGAGGTTATGGCCGGCAACGGCGAGATGTACGTCATCCACGCCAACGAGACCACCCACGCCCACCAGGTGGACGAGCACCTGGGCAGCATTGCCTGCCCCATTGAGTGTGTGCCGGACGGCTGGGTCAAGGTGGTGTTTGCCGCGGACCCCGAGGCCATCCGCAAGCTGGGCCAGTACGCCAAAACCAAGTATTACGGCCGGGACAACTACTTCCTGGCTACCAACAACATTTACTTAGAGATCATGCCCGGCGGTGTCAGCAAGGCCACCGGCCTGCAGGATCTTTGCGCGTTGATGAACAAATCCATCAAAAACACCATTGTCATCGGTGACTATTACAACGACCTGGAACTGATGCGCACCGCAGGCCACGCCGTGGCCGTTGCCAACGCACCCGCCGAGGTCAAGGCTACCGCTGACGAGGTGACCACCTGCACCTGTGCCGAGGGCGCGGTGGGTGAGTACCTGTACGCGCTGATCGACCGGGCAACAAAATCCTGACGCTATTTGGGCAAAGGGGGCTGTACGATGAAAGTAAGCGAGCTGATGGACCCCGCAGGTGTGCGCCTGTACGCCAACATCAAAGAGGCCGCCGATGTGCTGGGCATCCTGGTAGAATTGCAGGAGGAGACCGGTGCGATCACCAACGGCACGGCCTACTATAACGCTGTCTGCCAGCGGGAGAACTTCGGCGGCACCACAGCCATCGGGGACGGCATTGCATTGCCCCATGCCTGCAACGCCGGGGTATCCGCTCCCAGCATTTCCGCCCTGACGCTGCGCCACGGCGTAGACTGGGGCGCGCCGGATGGCCGGGACGTGGACCTTTTGTTTATGATCGCCGTGCCGCCGGGCAACGAAAGTTTGCATCTGCAAATTCTGGCGCGGCTGGTCAACCTGCTCAGCCGCAGCTCGCTGGTGGACGCTCTGCGCCACGCCAGCAGCCCCGAACGCTTCGTGGAACTCATCGCCAAAACCGAGAATGCCTGCTTCGGCGATTGACTTGCCCTTAAATCCAACAAAAAGCAGCCTGTTGCAGCCCCACAAAAGGGGATGCGGCGGGCTGTTTTACTGTTTTTTGGTGAAAATGCCGAGAATTCGCCGCTGTAAAGCGCCAGATTTGGCGAGATGGACCTTGCTTTAAAGCACTAAACTATGCTATACTTTAAAGCACTAAAGCAACTGCTTTTGAGGGTACGCTGTGCGGCGTATAAGCAGATTGCCGTTATTTGGAGGAAACAAAGATGAAAAAGGTACTTTCACTCGCGATGGCAGCGGCCATGACCATGGGCCTGGCTGCTTGCGGCAGCACTGCATCCAGCACCGCTACTGCGGATTCCACCCCGGCTTCTTCTGCTGCGGAGAGCGAAGCAGCTTCCGCTGCCGAAAGCACGGACGGCAAGGTTTATAATATTGGCATCTGCCAGCTGGTTCAGCATGACGCGCTGGATGCCGCTACCCAGGGCTTTAAGGATGCTCTGACCGAGAAGCTGGGCGCGGATAACGTCAAGTTTGACGAGCAGAACGCCTCCGGCGATTCCGCCAACTGCACCACTATCGTCAACGGCTTTGTTGCGACCGGTGTGGATCTGATCCTGGCGAACGCCACTGCTCCGCTGCAGGCTGCCGCCCAGGCTACCGCCGACATCCCCGTCCTCGGCACTTCCGTTACCGACTACGCTACTGCGCTGGACATCTCTGACTGGACCGGCACCGTGGGCAACAACATTTCCGGCACCTCTGACCTGGCCCCGCTGGACCAGCAGGCAGCCATGATCCAGGAGATGTTCCCGGATGCCAAGACCATTGGCCTGCTGTACTGCAGCGCCGAGCCCAACTCCGTCTACCAGTGCGATGTCATCGAGGGCTATCTCACCGAGATGGGCTTCGAGACCACCCGCTACGCTTTCACCGATACCAACGATGTTACCTCCGTCACCCAGGCTGCCGCTGCTAAGTCTGACGTGATCTACATCCCCACCGATAACACCGCTGCTTCCAACACCGAGGCTATTGCCAACGTGGTCATCCCGGAGCAGGTCCCCGTTGTCGCCGGTGAGGAAGGCATCTGCAAGGGCTGCGGCGTTGCCACCCTGTCCATCAGCTACTACGACCTGGGCTACAAGACCGGCGAGATGGCTGCCGAGATCCTGGCCGATGGTGCCGATGTCTCCGCTATGCCCGTTGAGTTCGCCCCCAACGTTACCAAGAAGTACAACGCAGCCAACTGCGAAGCACTGGGCATCACCCCGCCGGACGGCTATGAGGCCATTGCCGACTAAAAAATCCTGAATCACACGCACGAATAAACAGCGAGGAGAGGGCCGAAACGGCTCTTTCCCCGCTGTTTTGGTGCATCATTCCCACGGCATTATTTCAAAAAGTTCGGAGGTTTTATTCATGGGATTCTTTGCTTCCCTGATCAACTCAATGCCCAGCGCAGTGGCCCAGGGCCTTATCTGGGGCATTATGGCTATCGGTGTTTACCTGACCTACCGCATCCTGGATGTGGCCGATCTGACGGTGGACGGCTCTCTCGGCACCGGCGGCGCGGTCTGTGTTGTCATGGTGCTCAACGGTGTGCCGGTGGGGCTGGCACTGGTAGCGGCCACGGCAGCCGGTATGCTGGCGGGCCTGGTCACCGGTCTGTTCCACACGGCCTGCGGCATCCCGGCCATTCTGGCTGGTATTTTAACCCAGCTGGCGCTGTACTCGGTCAACCTCCGCATCATGGGCACCGGCACGGGCGGCGGCAAGGCTAACCTGCCCATCAGCGTGGATAAATACAGCCTGCTCGTCTCGGCCCGCTATGTCCGCAACGTGGCGCTCAATAACCCCATCCTGGTTCTGGCAATCTTCTGCGTGGTGCTGATCGCCGTGCTGTATTGGTTCTTCGGTACGGAGCTGGGCTGCTCGCTGCGCGCCACCGGTGCCAACCAGAACATGGCCCGCGCCCAGGGTATCAACACCAACGTCACCAAGGTCCTTGGCCTGATGATCTCCAACGGCCTGGTTGCGCTGGCCGGTGGTCTGCTGGCCCAGTATCAGGGCTTCTCCGATATCAATATGGGCCGTGGTGCCATCGTCATCGGCCTGGCTGCGGTCATCATCGGCGAGGTCATCTTCAGCCGCATCTTCCGCAACTTTGCCCTTAAGCTGCTCTCTGCCGTTATCGGTGCCATCATCTACTACATCGTCATGGTCTTTGTCCTGCGCCTGGGCCTGTCTACCGACGACCTGAAGCTGCTCACCGCCCTGGTGGTGGCGCTGTTCCTGACCATCCCGTACTGGAAGGGCAAATATTTCACCAAAACCTCGGTGAAAAAGGGGGAGAAGAACCATGCTTGAGATCAAAAACGTCTACAAGACCTTTAACGCCGGTACGGTCAACGAGAAAGTGGCCCTGAAAGACCTGAACCTGACGCTGGAGGACGGCGATTTCGTCACCGTCATCGGCGGCAACGGCGCGGGCAAGTCCACCATGCTCAACGCAGTGGCCGGTGTCTGGCCCATCGATATGGGCAAGATCCTCATTGACGGGCAGGATGTCACCCGCCTGTCGGAGCATCAGCGCGCCAAGTACATTGGCCGTGTGTTCCAGGACCCGATGATGGGCACCGCCGCCACCATGGGCATTGAGGAAAACCTCGCCCTAGCGGCCCGCCGCGGCATCACCCGCTCGCTGAAAGTGGGCATCACCAAAAAGGAGCGCGAGGAATACCACGAGCTGCTGAAAACGCTTGACCTGGGCCTGGAGGACCGCATGACCAGCAAGGTCGGCCTGCTTTCCGGCGGCCAGCGCCAGGCAGTCACCCTGCTGATGGCTACCCTGAAAAAGCCCAAGCTGCTTTTGCTGGACGAGCACACCGCCGCCCTGGACCCCAAGACGGCTGCTAAGGTGCTGGCCCTCTCGGAGAAGATCGTGCAGGAAAACCACCTGACCACCCTGATGATTACCCACAACATGAAGGATGCCATCAAGTACGGCAACCGCCTCATCATGATGTACGAGGGTTATGTCATCTACGATGTGCGCGGCGAGGAAAAGGCCAGCCTGCAGGTCAGCGACCTGCTCCAGCGCTTCGAGCAGGTCAGCGATGGCGGCTTTGCCAACGACCGTATGCTGCTCTCCTAAACAAAAACCAATACAAAAACCAACGCGGCGGCTTTCCCGGCAAAAGGGGAAGGCCGCCGTGTTTTCGTTTGTCCGCGCAGGGCAAAATTTACCACTGCCGCCGGTACTCGCCGGGGGTGATGCCCTCCACTTTTTTGAACAGCCGGGAAAAATAGTTGGCATCGTTCAGCCCGCACTCCTGGGCCACGGCCTCAATGCTGCGGTCGGTAAAGCGCAGCAGCCGCTTGGATTGGGTAATGCGCAGCTGCACAAGATAGTTGGTGACCGACTGGCCGAACTGCTCCTTAAACACGCGGGTCAGGTAGAACTTGTTGATGTAAAACCGCTCCGCCAGTGCATCCAGCGTGATCTTCTCGGTGTAGTGGGTGTCCAGATAGTCCTTGATCTCCTGCAGGTTCTGCTTTTTGCTGCCCGGCGCACGGGCCGTGTCCGGGTGCCAGCTTTCTTCCATCAGCAGCGTTAAAAGGCCGATCAGCTTTTCGTAGATCTGCATATCCCGCACATAGGTGTCGGATTCCGCCAGTGCGTATAGCGCCCCCAAAAGCGCCGCGTATCCGCCGGGGTCTGCCGCGTGGAAGCAGGGCAGGCCGCCCCGCTCCTGATACTTTTTGTAAATGGCTGCCATGTTTGGCCCGTAAAAATGCACCCAGTGCAATTGCCACAAATCGTCCCCCGTGCGGTGCTGGTAGGGGCGCTGGCAGTCCAGAAACACGCAGTCCCCGGCATGCAGTTCGTGCCAGGTGCCCTCGTATTCCAGCTCGCCGGAGCCGCTCTCCACCCAGAAAAACAGGTAGGATGCCAACCCCTTGCGGGTGCTGGTGTGGGGCTGCCGCGCCTGCAGACTGCCCACCTCCTGCAAATGGATGAGGTTGGAGCGCGCAAAGGGGGAGGGCGTGTAGATCACGCGCCGGGAATGTACCAGTTTGCCGTCAAAAAATGGTGTTTTCATGGTGAACCTCCCGCAAAAGTCCTTGCAGGCATCATACCACAGCGGCATACAAAAAGTCAATATAATGCTACTGCTCTGCAAGATTACCCCTACAGGAATCAGAAAAAATCCGCTACAATAACAAACAAGGTCCGACAAAAGGCATTTTTGCACCGCATAAAAAGTGCGGGAGAAAGGATATACAACTATGAAAAAAGCACTCATCACCGGCATTACCGGCCAGGACGGCAGCTATCTGGCAGAGT
This sequence comes from Bulleidia sp., assembly GCA_963655125.1. Classification (GTDB taxonomy): domain Bacteria; phylum Bacillota; class Clostridia; order Oscillospirales; family Ruminococcaceae; genus Gemmiger. The sequence continues at coordinate 150,470 of CAVKDR010000004.1, read as the reverse complement.
TCCTGCTGGAAAAAGGCTACGATGTCCACGGCGTTATCCGCCGCTCCTCTGTCGATTACCGCGAGCGCATCGCCCATCTGGAAGGCCACCCCAACTTCCACCTGCATTACGGCGACCTCAGCGATTCCATGAGCATCCTCTCGGTGGTTGGCAAGGTCCGTCCCGATGAAATTTACAACCTCGCCGCCCAGAGCCACGTCCAGGTCAGCTTCGATGTGCCGGAGTTCACCGCCGATGTGGATGCTACCGGTGTGCTGCGTGTGCTGGAGGCTGTCCGCCTGTGCGGCCTGACCGATACCTGCCGCATCTACCAGGCTTCCACCTCGGAGCTGTACGGCAAGGTCGAGGAAGTGCCCCAGAACGAGAACACCCCGTTCCACCCCTACAGCCCCTACGCCGTTGCCAAGCAGTACGGCTTCTGGATCGTGAAAGAGTACCGCGAGGCCTACAACATGTTCTGCTGCTCCGGCATCCTCTTTAACCACGAGTCCGAGCGCCGCGGCGAGACTTTCGTTACCCGCAAGATCACCCTGGCAGCCGCCCGCATTGCCCAGGGCAAGCAGGATAAGCTGTATCTGGGCAACCTGTCCAGCCTGCGTGACTGGGGCTACGCCAAGGATTATGTCGAGTGCATGTGGCTGATCCTGCAGAACAAAAAGCCCGAGGACTTCGTCATCGCCACCGGCGAGCAGCACTCTGTCCGTGAGTTCTGCCAGCTGGCCTTCCACGATGTGGGCATCGAACTGGAATTCCAGGGCGAGGGCATGAACGAGAAGGGCATCGACAAGGCTACCGGCAAGGTCGTCATCGAGGTCAGCCCCGACTTCTACCGCCCCACCGATGTTGTCAACCTGTGGGGCGACCCCAGCAAGGCCAAGCGCGAACTGGGCTGGAACCCCACCAAGACCACCTTTGCCGAGCTGGTCAAGATCATGGTCGACCACGATATGAAAAAGGTCGCTGTGGAGCGCGCCGAGGAACATATCCAGACCAATCTGGCTGAATACCTTGAAAAAGGTGTTATCAAATAAGTATAATTGTTATTACCGTTATTACCGTCATATTCGTTACATTCGTTACTTTCGTCATGTAATGGAGACAACGAATATGACGGAAATAACGAATATGACGAATGTAACGGTGATTTTACATTAGGAGTATAGATACACTCCAAATTTTGCCGCGCTGAAGCGGGAGGAAAATGGAATTATGATGGAGAAAAATGCAAAGATCTATGTGGCCGGGCATCGCGGCATGGTGGGCAGCGCCATCGTGCGGGAACTGCAGCGCCAGGGCTATACCAATATCATCACCCGTACCCATAAGGAACTGGACCTCTGCCGCCAGCAGGATGTCGAGGATTTCTTCGCCGCTGAAAAGCCGGAGTATGTTTTCCTGGCAGCGGCCAAGGTGGGCGGCATCGTTGCCAACCAGGAGGCCCTGGCGGACTTTATGTACTATAACATGACGCTGGAGATGAACGTCATCCACTCTGCCTGGCAGAACGGCTGCAAAAAGCTGGAATTCCTGGGTTCTTCCTGCATCTACCCCCGCATGGCACCCCAGCCCATGCAGGAAAGCTGCCTGCTGACCAGTGAACTGGAAAAGACCAACGAGGCCTACGCCCTGGCGAAGATTTCGGGCCTGAAATACTGCGAGTTCCTGAACCGCCAGTACGGCACTGACTACATCAGCGTCATGCCCACCAACCTGTACGGCCCCAACGATAACTACCATCCCACCCACAGCCACGTGGTGCCCGCCCTCATCCGCCGCTTCCACGAAGCCAAGGTCAACGGTGTCGAGAGCGTCACCTGCTGGGGCGATGGCAGCCCGCTGCGCGAGTTCCTGTATGTGGACGACCTGGCGAACCTCTGCGTGTTCCTGATGAACAACTACTCCGGCAACGAGACCGTCAACGCCGGTACCGGCAAGGAACTGACCATCAAGGAACTGACCGAACTGGTCGCCAAGGTCGTTGGCTACACCGGCGAGATCAAGTGGGATACCACCAAGCCCAACGGTACGCCCCGCAAACTGCTGGATGTCAGCAAGGCTACCAAGCTGGGCTGGACCTACAAGACCGAACTGGAAGATGGCCTGCGCCTTTCCTACGAGGACTTCCTGCATAACCCGATGCGCGCCGAGCGCTGATAAGGAGACTGCATGAATATTATTCTGCTTTCCGGCGGCTCCGGCAAACGCCTGTGGCCGCTGTCCAATGATATCCGCTCCAAGCAGTTCATCAAAATTTTCAAAACCGAGGATGGCTACGAGTCGATGGTCCAGCGCGTCTACCGCCAGATCACCGAAGTGGACAAGGATGCCAGCGTTACCATCGCTACCAGCAAGACCCAGGTGTCGGCTATCCATAACCAGCTGGGCGACTCGGTAGGTGTCTGTGTGGAGCCTTGCCGCCGCGATACGTTCCCGGCCATTGCCCTGGCTACGGCCTACCTGCACGATGTAAAAGGTGTCGGCCTGGACGAGCCTGTGGTCGTCTGCCCGGTGGACCCTTACGTCAATAACGATTACTTCGAGGCGCTCAAGCAGCTGTCTGACCTGGCCGAGCAGGGCGGGGCCAACCTCTCCCTGATGGGCATTGAGCCGACCTATCCCAGCGAGAAGTACGGCTACATCATCCCCGAAAGCGCCGATGCCGTCAGCCCGGTGCGCACCTTTAAGGAAAAGCCCGATGCCAAAACGGCAGAGCAGTACATCGCCCAGGGTGCCCTGTGGAACGGCGGCGTTTTTGCCTACCGCCTGGGCTACGTGCTGGACCGCGCCCATGAACTCATCGACTTTACCGACCACCAGGATCTTTTCAATAAGTACGAAACGCTGAACAAGATCAGCTTCGACTACGCGGTTGTTGAGCACGAGACCAAGATCCAGGTCATGCGCTTTGCAGGTCAGTGGAAAGACATGGGCACCTGGAACACCCTGACCGAAGCGATGGAGGAGCCGAAGATCGGCAAAGCCATCCTGAACGATGCCTGCGAGAACGTGCATGTGCTGAACGAACTGGATGTGCCGGTGCTCTGTATGGGCTTAAAGGATGTGGTGGTTTCCGCCAGCCCCGAGGGCATCCTCGTCTCCGATAAAGAGCAGTCCAGCTACATCAAGCCCTTTGTGGACAAGATCGACCAGCAGATCATGTTTGCCGAAAAGTCCTGGGGCAGCTTCCGCGTACTGGATGTGGAGGACGAAAGCCTGACCATCAAGATCACGCTGAACCCCGGCCACCGCATGAACTACCACAGCCATGCCCGCCGGGATGAGGTATGGACCGTCATCTCCGGCAGCGGCTTTGCCATTGTGGACGGCGTAAAGGCCGCCGTGCAGGCAGGGGACGTGGTCAAAATGCCCGCCGGCAGCCGCCACACCATCATGGCGGATACCGAGCTGAAAGTGATGGAGGTCCAGCTGGGCCGCGACATCACCGTCCACGATAAAGAAAAGTTCCCGTTCCCGGAAGTATAAACCCGGTCAAAACCGCAATTTTTGCCACGGGGCACTTGACTTATGCCAAAAAATCAGTATAATAATCTTGTTGCCCTTGTGTGCTGGTATGGCTCAGTTGGTAGAGCAGCTGATTCGTAATCAGCAGGTCGCCAGTTCAAGTCTGGCTACCAGCTCCAAGCGTAAAGCCTGTGACAGGTTTCCTGTCGCGGGCTTTTCTTTTTGCACGGTGTCAGCTTATTTGCGCAGGCAACTGCAAAAATTAAACAAAAACCGCAAAAGTGTCACTTGAACTTAAACCTTAGTTCTATGGTATAGTCTTAAAGCAGGCAGGAAAAAAGCCCGCAGGCTTGACAAATAGGGCCGCTGCCTGTATGATAAAAAGGTTGTCGTTTGCAAGCATACTAAAAAAGTAGGAAATAAAAGCAGGGAGGGAACATCCTCATCATGACAGAACGCCTTGCCCAGATATTGGCGGACTCTTTTTTTAAGATCCTGATCCCCGGCATTACCGTCACTATCCCGCTGACGGTGCTTTCTTTTTCCATTGCGCTGGTCATCTCGGTGGCGGTGGCATTGGTACAGTTTGCCCAGGTGCCGGTGCTTACCAAGCTGGCCCGCCTGTATATCTGGATCATCCGCGGCACACCCATTCTGGTGCAGCTGTTTGTGGTGTTCTACGGCCTGCCCGGCGTTGGCATTCTGATTGAGCCGTTCCCCGCGGCGGTGCTGGTGTTCTCCATCAACGAGGGTGCCTATGGTGCCGAGACCATCCGCGCGGCGCTGGAATCCGTGCCCAAAGGCCAGCTGGAAGCAGGGCAGTGCGTGGGTATGACCTACATGCAGATCATGCGGCGCATCATCCTGCCGCAGGCACTGCGCACGGCGTTCCCCACGCTGGCGAACTCCCTGATCGCCATGGTCAAGGATACCTCGCTGGCAGCCAACATCACCGTGACCGAAATGTTCATGACCACCCAGCGCATTGTTGCCCGCACCTATGAGCCGCTGGCCCTCTACCTGGAGGTCGGCCTGGTCTACCTGCTGTTCTGCACGGTGCTGACCCGCGTACAGGCCTGGGGCGAAAAGCTGCTGAACCGCCACGGCGCACAAAGGAGTTGATACGATGCTGGAAATCCATGATCTGCAAAAATCTTTCGGCGACCTGCATGTTTTAAAAGGCATCGATCTCAACATCCAAAAAGGCGATGTCGTGGCCGTCCTCGGCTCCAGCGGCAGCGGCAAAACGACCCTTTTGCGCTGCATGAACTTTTTGGAGCATGCCGATGCCGGTACGATGACCTTTGATGGTCAGCAGGTGGCACTGGACCACATCACCCATGCCCAGATCCACGCCCTGCGCCGCCGCACCGGCTTTGTGTTCCAGAACTACAACCTCTTTGCCAACAAAACGGCACTGCAAAACGTGACCGAGGGCCTTGTCATCGCCCGCAAGATGGACAAGCACCGGGCCGAGGAGATCGCCCGCGCAGCGCTGGATAAAGTGGGCATGGGGGATCGCTGTGACCACTACCCCAGCCAGCTTTCCGGCGGCCAGCAGCAGCGCGTAGCCATTGCCCGCGCCATCGCCTACGATCCCGAAATTTTGTACTTTGACGAGCCGACTTCGGCCCTTGACCCTGAACTGACCGGCGAGGTGCTGACCGTTATGCGCCGCCTGGCCGATGAGGGCCGCACGATGCTGGTCGTCACCCACGAGATGGACTTTGCCCGCCACGTAGCCAACCGCGTTGTCTTTATGGATGCCGGTGTCATCGTGGAGCAGGCTGATGCCGAAACATTCTTCACCAATCCGCAGCAGCCCCGCACCCGGGAGTTTCTGCAAAATTATAAACAAAGGAGTTTTACATAATGAACCGTAAAAAGATCACCGCCCTGGCCCTGACCGCCGCGCTTTCTGCCGCTGTGCTGGCTGGCTGCGGCAGCTCTGCCGCTGCTTCTTCCGCCGCCCCGGCTGCGGATTCTGCCGCCGACAGCGCCACCACCGACACCGCCGCTTCTGCCGACCTGCTGAGCCAGATCCAGGAGCGCGGCACCATCACCGTTGCTATGGAGGGCACCTGGGCCCCCTGGACCTACCACGATGAAAACGACAACCTCGTTGGCTACGATGTCGAGGTCGCTACCCTGATCGCCGAGAAGCTGGGCGTGGAGCCGGAGTTCATCGAGGGCGAGTGGGACGGCCTGCTGGCCGGTCTGGACGCTGGCCGTTACGACATCATGGTCAACGGCGTGGACATCACCGAGGAGCGCACCGAGAAATACGATTTCTCCGAGCCGTACGCCTACAACCGCACCGCCGTCATCACCAAGGGTGACAACGACACCATCAACAGCCTGGAAGATCTGAAAGACAAAAAGACCGCCAACACCATTTCCAGCACCTACGCCCAGCTGGCCGAGCAGTACGGCGCTGACGTTACCGGCGTGGACGACCTGAACCAGACCTTCGAACTGCTGAACAGCGGCCGCATCGATGCCACCCTGAACGCCGAGGTCACTTTCTATGACTACACCAAAGAGCATCCCGATGCCAACGTTAAGATCGCTGTCCTGACCCAGGATGCCAACGAGGTTGCTATCCCGCTGCGCAAAGGCGAGGAGACTGCCACCCTGCGTGAGGCCATCAATGCTGCCCTCGATGAGCTGCGCGCCTCCGGCCAGCTGAAAGAACTGAGCGAGAAGTACTTCGGCACCGACATTTCCTCGAACGAGTAACAGGGAAAAGGCCGCCTGACCGCCCATAAGAAACCCGCCGCTCTGCAGAGTTTTCTGCAGGGCGGTTTTCTTGCGAAAAAACGCAAAATTTGCGTGGTTTCACCTCTTGATTTTGGCACCGCACGTGCTATAATAACAGCCGCGGTATTATTAAACATACCGCCGCGATAGAGAACGCATTTTGGAAAGTAGAGTATTGAGGGAATAAACGCACTATGACAAAAGACCTTACCAGCGGCAGCCCGCTGAAAGTGATCCTGTTCTTCACCATGCCGCTTGTGCTGGGCAACCTGTTCCAGCAGTTTTACGCGCTGGCGGATACCATCATTGTTGGCCGCTTCTGCGGTGTCAGCGCCCTGGCATCGGTCGGCTCCACCGGCTCCATCAACTACCTGATCCTGGGCTTCGTCATCGGCATCTGCAACGGCTTTGCCATCCCCATTGCCCAGCTGTTCGGCGCGCGGGATTACAGCGACCTGCGCCGCCATGTGGCGAACGCCGCCTGGCTGTGCATCGCGTTCAGCGTGGTGCTCACCATCACCACGGTGGCCCTGACCCGCCCGCTGCTGGTGCTGATGCAGACACCGGAGGACATCCTGGACGGTGCAGTCATCTACATCGGCTGGATCTTCGCCAGCATCCCGTTCATCTTCTTGTACAACATGGTGGCGGGCATCATGCGCGCTTTGGGCGACAGCAAAACGCCGCTGTACTTCCTGATTTTGACCAGCGCCCTGAACATCGGCCTCGACCTTTTGTTCATTGTGCCTTTTAAAATGGGCATCCTTGGTGCGGCGCTGGCAACCGATATTTCCCAGGCCATCTCCGGTGTGGTCAGCTTTATCTTCCTGTGCCGCAAGTTTGAGGTACTGCATATGCAGAAAGGCGACCTCGCTTTCAGCAAACGCGCCTGCGTCCGCCTGATGGGCATCGGTGTGCCGATGGGCCTGCAGTGCAGCATCACGGCCATCGGCAGCGTCATCATGCAGTGGGCCGTCAATGTGCTGGGCAGCACGGCTGTTGCCGCTGTTACCGCCGCCAGCAAGACGATGAACCTGCTCACCGTTCCGCTGGAAAGCATCGGCACGGCCATGGCTACTTATTCGGGCCAGAACCTGGGTGCCGCCCGGATGGACCGTGTGCGCAAGGGTGTTACCAGCGCCCTGCTGATTGCCACCGTCTACAGCCTTGCCTCGGCCCTTATCCTGCACTTTGCAGATGTGGCTGTCATGTCCCTGTTCCTTGATACCACCACCGAGGTGGAGATCGTTGCCATGGGCCGCGAGTATCTGTTCTGGAACAGCGTGTTCTTTGTGCCGCTGGGGGCGCTGATCGTCTGGCGCTACAGCATCCAGGGCCTGGGCTTCTCCACGCTGGCGATGATGGCTGGCGTGGCCGAGATGATCGCCCGTACCGCCGTAGCCATCGTGCTGGTGCCGATGCTGGGCTACTTTGGTGCCGAATTGGCTAACCCCGCCGCCTGGATCGCTGCCTGCATCTTTCTGTATCCGGCCTACCGCTGGACCTGCCGCCAGCTGGATAACCGCCTGCTGGCCGCCCGCCTGCACATGCAAAACCCCAGCCCCGACCACGAACCGGCTTTGTAATGCGGGCGGATATGGAATCCGCCCCTACGGTGTTCGCACCACATTCTGTAGGGGCCGATGCTCGCATCGGCCCGCGGGCGCACAATGTGCGCCCCTACAAGCTGCTGCACTGAAACAGCCGCCCCACCATGGACGGCTGTTTTGCATATTCCTGTATATTTTCCCACACCTATTGCCGAAACCCCGCAAACGGCGTATAATAACAACATCATAGTTGGGAAAGGAAAGAGTAGTTATGCCGCAGAAAAAGCCGTTTGTCACGCTGGCCCAGGCACGGGCCATTGCCGCCGAGATCCCCACGCCCTTCCACCTGTACGATGAGGCCGGTATCCGCGAGAACGCCCGCAAGGTCAACGCCGCGTTCAGCTGGAATAAAGGCTTCAAGGAGTATTTTGCCGTCAAGGCCACCCCGAACCCCTACATCCTGAAAATCCTGCAGGAGGAAGGCTGCGGTGTCGACTGCTCCAGCTACACCGAACTGCTGATGAGCGATGCCTGCGGCTTTACCGGCAGCGATATCATGTTCTCCTCCAACGAAACGCCGGTCCAGGACATGCAGAAAGCCTACGAACTGGGCGCGTACATCAACCTGGACGACCTGACCCATGTGGACTTCCTGAAAGAAGTCGCCGGTATCCCCAAGACCGTCTGCTGCCGCTACAATCCGGGCGGCGTGTTCGAGCTGGGCAACGGCATCATGGATAACCCCGGCGATGCCAAATACGGCATGAGCGAGGACCAGATGGCCGAAGCCTACACCCGCCTGATGGAACTGGGCGCAGAGGAGTTCGGCATCCATTCGTTCCTGGCCAGCAACACCGTCACCGATGATTACTACCCCAAACTGGCCGGTATCCTGTTTGAGCTGGCCGTCCGCCTGCACAAGCGCACCGGCGCAAAGATCAAGTTCATCAACCTGTCCGGTGGCGTGGGCATTGCCTACCGGCCCGATCAGCGCAGCAACGACATCGCCGCCATCGGCGAGGGTGTGCGCAAAAAGTTCGAGGAGATCCTTGTCCCCGCCGGGATGGGTGATGTTGCCATCTTTACCGAGATGGGCCGCTTCATGCTGGCTCCCTACGGTGCCCTCGTCACGACCGCCATCCACGAAAAGCACATTTATAAAGAGTACATCGGTGTGGATGCCTGCGCTGCCAACCTGATGCGCCCGGCCATGTACGGCTCTTACCATCACATCACCGTACTGGGCAAAGAAGATGCCCCCTGCGACCATAAGTACGATGTGGTCGGCGGCCTGTGCGAAAATAACGATAAGTTTGCCATCGACCGTATGCTGCCGGAAATCGATAAGGGCGACATCCTCTTTATCCACGATGCCGGTGCCCACGGCTTCTCGATGGGCTACAACTACAACGGCAAGCTGCGCAGCGCCGAAGTGCTGCTGAAAGCGGACGGTTCTTTCCAGAAGATCCGCCGTGCCGAAACGCCCGCCGACTACTTTGCTACCTTTGATTTCACGCCGTTTTTCAAAAAATAACTGACGGAGGATCACAACCGTGTTTGAGTTTTTGTTCGTAATGGGTGTTGTATTTGCTTTTTACGGCTATTCGGTCATGAAAAATCCCCGCATCTGGGGCGACCAGGGCCGTGAGGAGATCCGGGAGGAAAACTGGAACGGTTACGTGGTGCGCAACGGCCAGTTCTGCATGTATTCGGGCTTTTTCATCATTGCGCTGGCGGCGCTGGATGTCATCTTCAATTTCCCGTCCTGGCTGTTTATTTTGATTTTGCTGGGCGGCATCGGCGCGCTGTTCTACCCGCTGGCCCACTGGATGCACGAAAAAGAGGGCAAATGGTGGCCCTGGCCCAAGCATAAAAAGAAAAAATAAAAGGGGAGCAGCCCCTGAAAATCAGCAAAACAAAAAGCAGATGTGCCCATAGCGGTACATCTGCTTTTTGTATGCGGTTATTTGGGGTAAATCATTCCGCCTTGGCGGCGGCGATCTCGGCGGCATCAGCCTTGGTGAACTCGCCCAGGGGCAGTACCAGCTTTGCCAGCAATTCCTGCGGCAGGGCGTTAAACAATGCGCTCTGGTCAGCTTCGGCATCCACGGCGGCGATCACGTGGGAAACACCGTCCTCGTCCACCTCCATGCGGGCATAATGCCCGGTGGCAATAAAAGCGCAGTCCGATGCGGCAGCCTGTGCGGCCAGCAGCGACAGCAGCTCCGCCGGGGCGGCGGGGGAGCCGGCATCATTTTCAGCGGTAAAGGTCAGCACGGCAAAGCCCTGCTGCTGCAAAATGCGGTAGGCTGCAGCGGCATCGGTGCCATTGTTCAGCCCCAGCAGCACTTTGTCCTGCTTTTCAAAGGTGTTAAAACCATCCATTTGTCTTTCTCCTTAAATAATCGTAGAGGAACTGTTACGCCTGGCGGCCGCCGTACTTCTTGCTCTGCTCCACAGCCATACGGTCGCAGCGCTCGTTTTCCGGGTGGCCTGCGTGGCCTTTCAGCCAGTGGTAGGTGATCTTGTGCTTCTCGCTTTCTTCCAAAAGCGGGGCCCACAGGTCGGGGTTCAGGGCGGGGGATTTGTCGGCTTTTTTCCAGCCGCGGGCGCGCCAGCCCTTGGCCCAGCCTTTTTCCAGCCCGTTGATGACATACTGGCTGTCGCTGTACAAATCGATGGCGCAGGGCTCTTTCAGCTGGCGCAGGGCTTCCAGCAGGGCGGTCATTTCCATGCGGTTGTTGGTAGTGTTGGCCTCGCCGCCGGAAAGCTCTTTCTCGTACACTTTCTGCGCCGTGCGGAACCGCAGAATCGCCCCCCAGCCGCCGGGGCCGGGGTTGCCGCTGCAGGCACCATCGGTATAAATTTCAATCTGTTTCATTTGGTATTCTCCCGTACGTTGGTAATACTGTTATTATAGCGTGTCCCTGCAAAGATGGCAAGGCGTTTGACAAGTAACCACAATCCGTTTATAATAAATAGTAATTGCAATGTTGTGTATGAAACCGGGCCCGGCCGCATCTTTTCAGGTGGACTCATCGCGCCCAGCCACTGTCTTACAAGGGTTGACCCACCCTTTAGCAAAATACATAAATCGCAAACAGGCGCAGGAAATGTCGGCGTGTACAGAGCGGTATACGTCAGTCCTGCTGAACGAGAATCGGAGGTTTTCATGGAAGAATTCAAGCCTAAGCGTAAAAATAACAACTATTCTGGTGCCGAAAAGGCCGGTGGTCCCCGCCGTGCCCCGCGCCAGAATCATCAAAATAAACCCCAGCAGGAGAATGGCGCTCCCGCCAATAAGCCCCGCCGCCGTCCTGCCCGCCCGGCTGCAGCCGAAGCTGCCCAGGCCCCGGCACAGTCTGTGCCCGCACCGCGTCCGCGCCGTCCCCGCAGCACCCCGCAGGGCGAGGGCCAGGCTCCGCACCAGCAGCGCCGCGGCCGCAAGCCCCAGCAGAACAACGCCCCGCATTATGAGATGACCCCCGCCATCCCCATGCACATCTGCCCGCTGGGCGGCCTGGGCGAAGTTGGCAAGAACATCACCCTGTATGAGTGCCAGGGCGATATGATCCTGGTAGACTGCGGCCTTGTTTTCCCGGATGCTGACATGTTCGGTGTTGACCTGGTCATCCCCGATTTCACCTATGTGCTGGAGAACAAGGACCGAATCAAAGGCCTGTTCATCACCCACGGGCACGAGGATCACATCGGCAGTCTGCCGTACCTGCTCAAAAAATTCAATGTGCCGATCTATGCCGCCCGGCTGACCATCGGCCTTATCAAGAATAAACTCGAGGAGCACGGCCTGGCTTCCAGCGCCATCTTCCACGAGATCCGTCCCCGCCAAAAGGTCAAACTGGGCTGCTTCACCGTGGAGCCCATCCACGTGAACCACTCCATCCCCGATGCGCTGGCTTTCGCCATCGAGTGCCCGGCGGGCGTGGTCATCCACACGGGTGACTTCAAGGTCGACTACACGCCGCTCTCCGGCGATGCCGTCACCGACCTGTCTACCATCGCTGAGTATGGCCGCAAGGGTGTGCTGGCCCTGCTGTCCGACTCCACCAACGCCGAGCGTCCGGGCTTTACTGCGACCGAGCAGACGGTGGCCGAGGGGGTGCGCGGCCTGTTCGCCAAGGCAGGCAAGCGCCGCATCATCGTGGCGACCTTTGCCTCCAATATCTACCGTGTGCAGCAGATCATCGACCTGGCGATCGAGTCGGGCCGCAAGGTGGCCGTCAGCGGCCGCAGCATGGTCTCCAACACCGAGATGGCCCGCGAGCTGGGCTACCTGCATGCCCCCGATAACGTGCTGATCCCGATCGAGGAGATCAACAAATACCCGCCGGAGAAAGTCGTGCTCATCACCACCGGCAGCCAGGGCGAGCCGCTGTCCGCCCTGTCCCGCATGGCGCAGGCCAGCCACCGTCAGGTCAAGGTCGGCCCCAACGACTTTATCATCATCTCGGCCCGCCCCATCCCCGGCAACGAAAAGACCGTCACCAAGGTCGTCAACGGTCTGCTGGCCCTGGGCGCAGAGGTCATCTACGAGAATATGTACGACACCCATGTTTCGGGCCACGCCTGCCAGGAAGAACAGAAGCTGATGCTGACCCTGGCGCACCCGCAGTACTTCCTGCCCGTGCACGGCGAGTTCAAACAGCTCAAGCGCCACGCCGAGACGGCCGAACACCTGGGCTATATCCCGAAACAGAACATTTATATCGCGGAGAACGGCCAGAACATCCGCCTGTCCGCCGATGGCATGACTGTGGAAAACACCGTCACCGCCGGGGCTGTCATGGTGGATGGCTACGGCGTGGGCGATGTGGGCAATGTGGTCCTGCGTGACCGCCACCACCTGTCCGAGGATGGCATCATCATCGTGACGGCCGCTGTGGATGGCTCCACCGGCCAGGTACTGTCCGGCCCGGACCTCGTCAGCCGCGGCTTCGTCTATGTCCGCGAGAGCGAGGAACTGATGGACGGTGCCCGTATGCAGGTGGAGATGGCCCTGGATCGCAGCCTGAGCGACAATATGCACGATTGGGCCAGCGTAAAGGCCCGTGTGCGCGAGGCACTTTCCAGCTATATCTACCGCAAGACCAAGCGCAGCCCGATGATTTTGCCCATCCTGCTGGAAGTGTAAGCCCGCCCCAAACTGATGTAAAAATGTGAGGGATTTGCCATGAAGCAAAAGCAAGGCCTGGATCTGGCAGCGGTCATTCTGCTGCTGCTCATTGCCTGCGCGGTTTTGGCCGTGCCGGTGGCATTGCTGTCGCCCAAATGGCTGATCGCCCCGGCCGTGCTGGTCGCGGCGGCATTGGGCGTACTGTGGTATCAGCGCCGCCGACTGCGCGCCTTTGTGGCTAAAAACCTTTGCAGTACGGACTTTGAGAACAGCCGCATCCAGTACAGTCTTGCCAATCTGCCCATCCCCACGATGCTGATTGCAGATGGCCGTGTGCTGTGGTATAATACTATCTTCCGGGAGGAAGTGCTGAACGGCACCGATGCCGTGACCCGGCCCATTGACCGGCTTTTCCCGGAACTGGACCTTGCGGTCTGCAGCCGCCCCCACGGCCAGGATCTGACCGTAGGGGACAAGCGGTTCACTGCCTATGCAGGGGCCGCCAAGGGCAGCCGTGGTGCCAACATTGTCTACCTTGTGGACGATACCGTTTATAAAGAGACGCTGGAGGAATACACCGCCAGCCGCCCCGCCTGCCTGATCATCGTCATTGACAGCTATGATGAACTGTTTGATGATATGAAGGACAGCGAACAGGCCAAGGAACTGGAAGCCATCAACAGCCTGCTGGAAGAATATATCGGCAAAAGCACCGGCTTCCTGCGCAAGATCTCCAACAGCCGCTACATTGCGGTGGTGGAGGAACGCGACATCCACTGGATGCTGCAGGAGCGGTTTGAGATCCTTGACCAGGTGCGCGCACTGCATCCCGGCGGCTTTACTACGCTGTCCATCGGCGTAGGCCACGGCGGCAAGACCTTGCAGGAATGCCACCAGATGGCCCGCGAGAGCATTGACATTGCCCTGGGCCGCGGCGGCGACCAGACTGCTGTGAAAACTGTGGACGGCTTTGAATTCTACGGCGGCATCTCCCATGGTGTCGAAAAGCGCAGCCATGTGCGCAGCCGCATCATTGCCAACGCCCTGTGCGATCTGATCAAAAAGAGCGACAGTGTCATCATCATGGGCCACCGCATGAGTGACCTGGATGCCGTTGGTTCGGCCATCGGTGTGCTGCGCATCTGTAAGATCTGCGGCGTTCCGGCCGTTATCGCTGTCAACAGCGATGCTACCCTGGCAGGCCCGCTGCTGAAAACCTTTATTGATGCAGGCGAGGGGCACAACTTCATCCCGCCGGATCAAACGCTGGATGTCATTACGCCCCGCACACTGCTGATCGTGGTGGACACCTACCAGAAGCGCCTGCTGGAAAGCCAGAAAATTTACGAAAAGTGCAAGCGTGTTGTGGTCATCGACCACCACCGCATGGCGGTCGGCCATATCGACAATCCGCTGCTGCTTTACCACGAGCCCTACGCCTCCAGCGCCAGCGAGCTGGTGTGCGAACTGCTGCAGTTCCTGCCCAAAGAGGACAACATCACCGCCCTGGAAGCCCAGGCATTGCTGGCTGGTATCATGCTGGACACCCGCAGCTTTGCCCTGCATGTGGGTGTGCGCACCTTTGAGGCTGCCGCCTGGCTGCGCAGCCGCGGGGCACAGACCGCTGATACCAAGCTGCTGTTCAACACCTCGAAAGAGGAGTATGAAGCCCGCGCCCACATTGTGGAAAGCGCCTACATTTACAAAGGCTGTGCCATCGCCCTTTCGGGGGAACTGGATGCCGGTATGAACGTGGTGCTGCCCATGGCGGCCAACGATCTGCTGACCATCAACGGCGTGGATGCCAGCTTTGTGGCGGTCGCCAAAAACGGCGGGGTCAATATCTCGGCCCGCAGCATGGGCGCTTTGAACGTGCAGGTCATTCTGGAGCCTTTGGGCGGCGGCGGTCACCTGATGATGGCCGGTGCCCAGCTGCATGACTGCACCCTGCAGGATGCCGAAACGCGCATCCGCGAACAAATTGATATTTACCGTGCGGCCCAGGCTGCCCAGCAGGGCACGGCGCGGTAAAAATAGAGACATACGGAGGGAATCCATATGAAGATCATTCTGAAACAGGATGTCAAGACCATCGGTAAAAAAGACGAGATCCATGAGGTTTCGGACGGTTACGCCCGCAACTTCCTGTTCCCGCGCGGCCTGGCTGCCCCGGCTGATGCCGCTGCCCTGAACCAGGCCCGCACCAAGAGCGAGGCCAAAGCCCACCACGAAGCCGAAGCCCGCGCTGCTGCCGAGGAACTGGCCGCCAAAATCAAAGGCCAGGTCATCACCGCCAAAGTCAAGGGCGGCGCATCCGGCAAGCTGTACGGCAAGGTCACCGGCAAAGAGGTCGCTGAACTGCTGACCCAGCTGACCGGCACCGAGATCGACAAGAAAAAGGTCGAACTGCCGTCCAACATCAAAGAGTTTGGCAGCTATGATGCCGCTGTGCGCCTGTACGCCGGCGTTGTGGCACCGTTCAAACTGAAAGTGGAAGAACTGTAAAGCAACGAAACTTCACAGGCAAAAGGAGGGGAGTCTGCCATGCCGAGAAATGAAGAATTGAGCCTGTCCAGTCTGGGCATCCAGATGCCCTACAACATGCAGGCCGAGCAGAGCGTACTGGGTGCCGCCCTGATGGATGAAACGGTACTGAACCGCCTCATCACCGATATGGAACCCGAAATGTTCTATTCGGATCAGAACCGTGCCGTCTACGAGACGATGCGTTCACTCTACACCGAGAGCGAAGCAGTGGACCTCATCACGCTGGTCAACGCCCTGGGCAGCAACGGCACCTTCGCCGGTGCGGACGATGCCAAGGTCTACGTTACCCACCTGGCCGAGACGGTCCCGGCCATCTCCAACGTTGATTCTTACTTAAAGATCGTCCGGGAGAAGTACCAGGCCCGCCGCCTGATCGAAGCTGCCCGCAGCATTTTAAGCGAGACATCTTCCGGTGAGGATGCCGATATGCTGCTGGAAAGCGCCGAGCAGAAGATCTACGACATTCGCAGCGGCCGCGATAAATCCGGTGTCAAGACCATCCGGGAGTCCATCCTGGAAGTTATCGACACCATGCAGAAGCTCAGCGGTGCCGACCGTGACAAGTTCGCCGGTATCCCTACGGGCTTCAACTATCTGGACACTGTGCTTACCGGCCTGGGCCGTTCGGACCTTATCATCCTGGCCGCCCGCCCCGGTATGGGCAAGACCTCCTTCGCGCTGAACATCGCTACCAACGTGGCGCGCCAGCAAAAGGTCCCCACCATCATTTTCAGTTTGGAAATGACCTGCGAACAGCTGACCGACCGTATCCTTTCCAGCACCGCGAATATCGACAGCCAGGCGTTCCGTACCGGCCGCCTGAACAACTCCGACTGGAACGACTTTGCCCAGGCTACGTCCCTTTTGTACAACGCTCCCATTTATATGGACGATTCTTCTGGCATTTCGGTGCCGGAGATCAAGGCGAAGATCCGCACCATCAACCAGGACCCCAAAAAGGAAAAGATCGGCCTTGTCATCATCGACTACCTGCAGCTGATGCAGAGTGCCAAGCGCACAGAGAGCCGTGTGCAGGAAATCAGTGATATCACCCGTAACCTGAAGATCATGGCTAAGGAACTGAACGTCCCGGTCATCGCCCTGTCGCAGCTTTCCCGTGCGGCGGAAAAGACCACCGGCCGTTCGGACCACCGCCCCCAGCTTTCCGACCTGCGTGACTCCGGCTCTATCGAGCAGGACGCGGATGTCGTATTGTTCCTCTACCGCGCGGCCTACTATAACTCCCAAAATGGCGAGGATAATCAGGCAAACGAAAACGAGGCCGAGTGCATTGTGGCAAAGAACCGCCACGGCGAGACCAGCGTTGTGCGCCTGGGCTGGGACGGCGCGCATACCCGCTTCAGCAACCTGGATGTGACCCATGAGTACTGAGGCAGAAAAAACTGTACAACGTATCGAGGAGACTCTGTTGGCCTACTGCCGCCAGCAGGGTCTGTTCAAGTCTGGCGACAGAGTCATTGCAGCCTGCTCCGGCGGAGCAGACTCTATGGCTTTGTTGCTTTTTTTGCTTCGGCGGCGCAAAGACTTGGCAATTGAGGTACTGGCTGCCCACGTCAACCACGGCATCCGCGGCGCATCGGCCCGGGCAGATGCCAACTTCGTAACAGCATTCTGCCGCCAGAATGGGGTAGAGCTGTTCCTCTATGATGCCGAGAAAGAGGGAGTCTCTATCCCGCCCCAGCCCAGCGAGGAATGGGCGCGGGAACTGCGCTACACCTGGTTCGACCAGCTGGCCGCGCGGGAAGAAGCCCTGATCGCCACAGCCCACACCTGTTCCGACCAGGCGGAGACGCTTTTGTTCCGCATGGCGCGGGGGACAGGTCTGCACGGACTGGCAGGCATCCCGCCCTGCCGCGGCATCTACCGCCGCCCCTGCCTGTGCCTGACCCGCGCCGACACCGAGGCATACTGTGCCGCCCTTGGGCAAAACTATGTGCAGGATGAGACCAACGCCGATGACCTCTATGCCCGCAACCGCATCCGCCACACGGTGGTGCCAGCGCTGCAAAGCGTCAACCCGGCAGCCGAGCAGGCCATCGCCCGCCTGTGCCGCCAGATGCGGGCGCTGGACGACTGGCTGACCGCCGAAGCAGCCGCCCTTTTGCAGGCGGCTGCCGTGCCGGGCGGATACGAGGTCGAAACCCTCTGCCAGGCGCGCGGCCCGGTGCTGGATGCGGCGCTGCATGCGCTTATCAGCCCTGTGCGGGATGCGGAAGAAAAGTATGTAAATCTCTTGCGTTTCCTTGTTTTGCAGCGGGAAGGTGCCCTGCAATTAACGCCGGAAGTGACCTATAAAATCAAAAACGGCGTACTGCTGCGTTTGACCCCGCAGGGCATAAAACCGCCGCCAGCCCCGCCGCAGCCCCTTACAGAGGGCAGTTTTAGCCTTCCGGGTGGTTATTTTGTGGAATTTCGGCGCGTAAAGTATGAAGAATTTCTAAAAAATCAACCAATTTTCAAAAAAGACTTAAACTGTTGCGCGGATTGTGCTAAAATACAAGGGAATGTTATGCTGCGCACACGGCAGCCGGGGGACAGTTTCCGCCCGGCTGGCAGGCATGTGCGTAAAACACTCAAAAAATATTACAACGAACTGGGTGTCCCGCCGGATGAGCGGGCACTGCTGCCGCTGCTGGCCAGCGGCAGTGAAGTGCTCTGGCTCTGGGGCAGCGGCTTTGCCGAAGGCTGCGCCCCCGATGCGTATACGCATGAAGTAGTAACGGTGCGGACGGAAAAAACAGGGGAGGCATAAACTATGCAGAGTGTCATGGATCAGGATATCGACCATATTCTCGTCTCGGAAGAACAGCTCAAGACCCGCGTGGCCGAACTGGGCGCACAGGTCAGCAAGGACTATGCAGGCAAGGACCTGCTGTTGGTTTCCATCTTAAAAGGTTCGGTCGTCTTTATGGCCGATCTGATGCGGGCTGTCAGCATCCCGTGCGGCATCGACTTCATGGTCGTTTCCAGCTACGGCGGTGCCAACACGTCCTCCACGGGCCTTGTCAAGATCATCAAGGATCTGGACGCGGACCTCTCCGGCAAGGACGTGCTGATCGTGGAGGACATCCTGGATACCGGCATCACCTTGTCTCACCTGGTGCCGATGCTGGAGATGCGCAACCCCAACAGCGTTAAGATCTGCACCATCCTCAGCAAACCCAGCCGCCGTAAGGCGGATATTGAGCCGGATTACTGCGGCTTTGAAGTACCCGATGAGTTCGTTGTCGGCTACGGCCTTGACTATGACGAAAAATATCGCAATCTGTCGTATGTCGGTGTCCTCAAGCCGGAAGTGTATTCCAAGTAAAGCCCGGATGGGCGTAAATTCGTCCGGCACCCTGCCGGATTTTAGGAGTTGATTTCTTGCAGCGCAAACCTCGTTTCAGCGGCATCCTGCTGGTTGCCGTACTCATGGTAGTGGTACTGCTTTTCGTAAGTCTTTCGCCGCTGGTGGCGGCTTCGGCTTCCAAGCATGTCAATTACTCTGAAATCTACTATTATTTCCAGAATCAGCAGGTGACCTCTTACCGGCTGGACCGCAACACCAACGTCCTGGAAATGTGGCTTAAAGAGGGCAAAATGCCCCTGCCGGAGGACAAGTCCTCCACGGCGGACCTGCCCACCGGCGGCCTGCTGACCAACCTCAGCGGCAGCCAGGACGATGATGACGAACTGCCCGCCAACGGCGGCACCGTCTACGTCAGCTACAAACTGCCCTACGGCGGCGACTTCAACACCGGCAAGATCACCGAGTTCGTGGATGCCTACAATGAGGCCAACCCCGATGCCCCGATGATCTTCGACTATGTGGCCGTAAAAACCAGTGTGCCCTGGCTGGAGATCATCTTCTACTCGGTCATGCTGGGCAGTGTCGGCATGCTGTTCATGTCGATGTACCGCGGCGGCGCGGGCGGCGGCATCATGAATGTCGGCCGTGCCAAGGTCAAGGACCAGCAGGAGAGCCAGCGCAAGGCAACTTTCGCCGATGTGGCTGGTGCCGATGAAGAAAAGGAAGAACTGCAGGAAGTCGTTGAGTTCCTCAAGGCTCCCGGCAAGTTCAATACTCTGGGCGCGCGTATTCCCCACGGTGTGCTGCTGGTGGGCCCTCCGGGCACCGGTAAAACGCTGCTGGCCCGTGCCTGCGCAGGCGAGGCGGGCGTACCGTTCTACGCCATCTCCGGCTCTGACTTCGTTGAGATGTACGTTGGTGTCGGTGCTTCCCGTGTGCGCGATCTGTTTGAAAAAGCCAAAAAGACCATGCCGTCCATCGTCTTTATCGATGAGATCGATGCCGTGGGCCGCCAGCGCGGTGCCGGTTTGGGCGGCGGCCATGATGAACGCGAGCAGACCCTGAACCAGTTGCTGGTCGAGATGGACGGTTTCGATGCCAACGATGGTGTCATCGTTATGGCAGCCACCAACCGTGCCGACATCCTGGATAAGGCGCTGCTGCGTCCCGGCCGTTTTGACCGTCAGGTCTATGTCGGCCTGCCCGATGTCAAGGGCCGCGAGGAGATCCTCAAGGTCCACACCAAGAATAAGCCCCTCGGCCCCGATGTCAGCCTGAAAACCATTGCCCGTTCTACGGCAGGTTTCTCCGGCGCTGATTTGGAAAACCTCGTCAACGAGGCTGCGCTGCTGGCCGCCCGCAAGGGTAAAAAGGCCATCACCGAGCCGGAGATTGAGGAAGCTTCCGTCAAGGTCGTGATGGGCCCCGAGAAAAAGAGCCATGTGGTCACTGACGAAGAACGCCGTCTGACGGCTTACCACGAGACGGGCCATGCCATCACCGGCTACTTCAGCAAGCACCATGACCCGGTGCATCAGATCAGCATTATTTCCCGCGGCGGTGCAGGCGGCTACACCATGTACCTGCCGGAGAAAGACCCCAGCTACGTTACCAAGACTGCGATGTTTGAGAACATCGTGACCTCTCTGGGCGGCCGTGTGGCCGAGCAGCTGGTGCTGGAGGATATCTCCACCGGCGCTTCCAGCGACCTGGAGCAGGCCACCAAGATCGCCCGCGCCATGGTCACCCGCTACGGCTTCTCCGAGCGGCTGGGCCCCGTGGTCTACGGCGGCGACCCCGGCGAGACTTTCCTGGGCCGCGACTTCGGTCAGGGCAAGGGTTACTCCGAGGCGATCGCATCCGAGATCGACAACGAGATCCGCGACATCGTGGACGAAGCGTACGAGACGGCCCGCCGTATCCTGACCGAGCACATGGCCGAACTGCATAAAGTTTCTGCTGTGCTGATGGAACGTGAAAAGATCAGCGGCGAGGAGTTCAAGACCCTGATGGAGGGCGGTAACCTGCCGCCCTATGACCTGGCGAACGGCAAGACCGCCGAACCGGCAGCACCCGCCGCCCAGGCCGAACAGCCGAAATCCGATACGGATGCCGAGCCGGTTGCGGACCAGCCCGACGTGCAACAGTAAAAAGTAGGTGTGAACCATGGATCAGAATTTTTCCTTGATGGCGCAGTCCCGCGCCAACTATTATACGGCCGGCAGCCCGGTCCAGTTTGTTCGCGTAGAACTGCTGAAAGGTGACATCACCGGCGAAGTTGCGGTCTGCCTGACTTTCAAAAACGTTGGCACCGAGCCGCTGACCGGCCTGGTCGTCCATTTCAAATGTAAGGATGCCGCAGGTCAGGTCCTGTGCGAGGACGATTTCTATTACGAGCAGCTCAATGCCCAGCCCGGCGAGTTTTTTGGCAGTGATGATGCTGTCTACGTCAGCGATACGCCGGTCTCCAGCGTGGAAGTCGAGCAGGATCGTGCGTTCCTGAACGGCCGCGGTGTTGACCTGCGCGCTTACAAGCGTGTGCGTCTGCAGCTGCCCCGTGTGCTGCCCGCCTCCATTGCCCGCACCCTGCAGAACCGCACCGGCAATACCCAGCTGACCTGTGTGCCGCAGGATAACGAGTACGGCTGGTTCTGCGCCTGCGGTGCTTTCCATCCCAACGAGGAAAACACCTCGGTCTGCTCTGAGTGCGGCGGTGACCGTGCCCAGATCAAAGCGACTCTGACCAACATCCTGGAGGATGCCCGCCGTGCGGCCGAACGCCAGCAGCAGGAGATCAACGCCGTGGCCCAGCAGGCCGCCCCGCAGCAGCCCGCTGCCCCCAAGGCTGACCCCGCCGCTACCGCCGCCGCTGCCCAGGCTGCCATCAACAGCCAGGTCGAGGACGATGCCGGTGCTACCGCCGCCTACGACCCCAAGAGCTTCGCCGCCCATGATGAGGACGAGGATGAGGAGGACGAGCGCGTCCGCCGCTATGCTCCCAAGGGCCGTCTGTTCGCCGATGACGATGATGATGACGAAGGCACCCAGATGTACGACACCGATGAACTCGATGACGACCTGGATGACGATGATGACGAGGACTACGCCCCCCGTAAAAAGCGCGGCCGCTATGCCGATGATGACGAGGTGAGCGAGGACGACGAGATGGCCGAGCGTATCATCCACTGGGCACCGCCGATCACCGCGATCGTCTGCGCGCTGATCATTGCGGTCTCGCTGGTCTACCACTTCGTTCTGGCATAAAATACGGACATAACCAAAGCACGGTTCTCCAAACGGGGAGCCGTGCTTTTTTGCATGGCGGACATTTGTTTACAATTTGGCAATGGATACCGCCCCGCCGCTGTGCTATACTACTCAAAAATAAGAAGGGAGCCAACGCTTATGTGTACGGCTGCATCCTACCGGACAAAAGATCTCTACTTTGGCCGCAACCTGGACTACGAATTTTCTTACGGGGATGAAGTGACCATCACCCCGCGCAACTACCCGTTCACGTTCCGCCGGGCGGGGAAGATGCGCACCCACTACGCCATGATCGGCATGGCCTATGTGGCCGAGGAGTATCCGCTTTACTACGATGCCGTCAACGAGAAAGGCCTGTGCATTGCCGGGCTGAACTTTGTGGGCAACGCCGCCTGCCAGCCGGAAACGGACGGCAAGGATAATATCTCGGTCTTTGAACTGATCCCCTGGCTGCTGGGCCAGTGCGCGGATTTGAACGAAGTTCGCGCCCGGCTGGCAAAACTGAACCTGGTAGACATCCCGTTCAACGCCCAGCTGCCTACAGCCAAACTGCATTGGCTCATCACCGACCGCACCGGCAGCATTACGGTGGAAGCCATGGCCGATGGCCTGCACGTGTACGAGAACCCGGTGGAAGTGTTGACGAATAACCCGCCGTTCCCGCAGCAGATGGCCATGCTGGCGAATTACCGTGCCCTTAGCCCCAAAAACCCGAAAAACACCTTTGCCCCCGGCGTGGACCTGCCGGAACTCAGCCGCGGCATGGGCGGCATCGGCCTGCCGGGCGATCTTTCCTCCATGTCCCGCTTTGCGAAAGTCGCCTTTACCCGGGGCAACGCCAAATCCGCTGACGACGAGATGAGCAGTGTCAGCCAGTTTTTCCACATCCTCGGCTCGGTAGAACAGCAGCGCGGTTGCTGCGAACTGGACGGCGGCAAGTACGAGATCACCCTCTACACCAGCTGCTGCAACGCCGATAAGGGCATCTATTACTACACGACCTACGATAACCGCCAGATCACCGCCGTGTCCATGCACCACGAGGATCTGGACGGCGCGGCCCTGGTTCATTACCCGATCATCCAGAAGCAGAATATTTTCTGCCAGAATTAAAAGAAAAACGAAAATCGCCCCGCAGCCTTGCTAAGTAAAAGCAAAGCTATGGGGCGTTTGATTTTATGGTGGAAATGCGTAAAGGCTAGTCCAGCTCAATGCCGCAGGCGCGCAGGGCGCGCTCAAAGGACTTGGGGTTCTTGTAAAAGATGCCGGTGATCCCCAGGTTATAAGCCGCCTGGGCGTTGACTTTGTTGTCGTCAATGAAGATCGACTCATCATACGCCAGGTTGCAGGTCTGCATCAGGGTGGTGTAGATGGCGGGTTCCGGCTTGCACAGGTGTACCTCACAGGAGGCCACACCGCCGTCAAACAGCGAGAACCACTCCCGCTGGCGCAGCTCGTCCATAATATCCGCCGGGATGTTGGTAAGGTAGTACAGGCGGTACCCGGCGGCCTTCAGCTTTTGCATGATGTGTACGGTAGATTCTTTCGTGCGCAGGATGGCGGGCCACTCGTCAATGACGGTCTGCACCTCAAACACACGGTTGACGCGGGCGGCGTTTTCCAGCATGGCGGCATTGCCTTCCTCGCGGGTGATGGTGCCGCGGTCCAGATCCTGCCACTCCTGGCTGCCAAAGGTCAGTTCATACACGATCTCCTCAGCGCGCTTGTTCATGAAATGGTCCATCAGAAAATCCTTGGGATTGAACTGCACGACCACGCCGCCGAAATCGAAAATAATATTTTTATACATAAAACCCTCCGCAAAAGAGAAACAGTATAGGTTGTAGATAAATAAGTATACCATAAATCCGCCGATTTGTCCAAGAAACAATTCTACCCCGGCTGCATACAATAAAGCGGCGAAAAATCGCACACCAAAGGGGGAGTGGATCATGACACTGCGCGACCTGGCCCGGAAAGATGTGATACGCCTTTCCAACGGCGAAAACCTGGGCCGCATCGATGATATTGAGTTTGAGGAAAAATCCGCCCGCCTTACCGCCGTGGTGCTGCATGGCCGCACCCGCTGTTTAGGGCTGCTGGGCAGTGACGATGACCTTGTGATCCCATGGCAAAGCATCAAAACCATCGGTACGGATGCTGTGATGGTAGAGCCTGACCCGGATACAGAGCTGCACCGCCGCCGGTAAATCGTATAATTTATGTAAAACCTGCGAAATCCAAGTGCAATTATCTGTACAGTATGCTATAATAAATAGAACTACAGTGCCGTGGGGGAAAACGTATGCAAAAGCAGCAGCCCAACCAAAAAGTATGGCTGTTTCTGGCCACGCTGGCGGTGTTGGCGGGCATTGCGCTGGGGGCGCTGTTCTTGATCGCGCCGGTCTGGCAGCCCGGCACACCGGCTGCGTATGTGCCCGCGCTCCCGCAGACAGAAACCGCCGACGAGAGTACGCCGCAGCTGGTGGACCTGAATACCGCCGATGCCGAAGCCCTGCAGACCCTGTCTGGCATCGGCCCGGCCAAAGCGGCGGCTATCATTGCCTACCGGGAAGAAAACGGCCCCTTTGCGGCGCTGCAGGATGCAACCCAAGTTCCCGGCATATCAGAGCAGATGATTGAAAAATGGGCAGGCCTGGCACAGGCCGGAACGCCCACCGAAAAGGCACCATAAACAGGGAGGAATCACCTTGGAAAAGTCCGAGAGCATCTTCATCAACCGCGAGCTAAGCTGGCTGGACTTCGACAGCCGTGTGCTGGCACTGGCCAAAGAAAAATCCGTGCCTCTGGGCGAGCGTCTGAAATTCGCCGCCATCTTTGGCAGCAACATGGACGAGTTCTTCATGGTCCGTGTGGGCTCGCTGTACGACCAGACCCTGGTTAAAAATAACAAGACGGATAACGTCACCCACATGACGGCAGCGGAGCAGATCGCCGCCATCACGCCCCGCGTGGCTGAACTGCAGGCAAAGTGCGATAAATACTTCCAGCACCTTGTCACTGCGCTGGCACAGGAGGGCTACCGCAAGGTGGACTTCACCAAACTCAGCAAACAGCAGGAGCATTTCTGGAAAGCCTATTTCCAGCGCGAACTGCTGCCGCTGCTCAGCCCGCAGATCGTGGATTCCCGCCATCCGTTCCCGTTTTTGAATAACAAAGACATCTACTACATGGCCCAGCTGCGCAGTAAAAACGATGGCGTCAGCTACGGTATCGTGCCTGTCAGCAGCCAGTTTGAGCGTGTGCTCTTTATCAAAGATGGTGAGGAAACCTGCTTCGCCTTTGTGGAGGAACTGGTCGCCCACTACGCCGCTACCATTTTTGCTGGCAGCAATGTGCAGAAGCAGTGCCTTTTCCGCGTGACCCGCAATGCGGATATTACCGTGGATGAGGGCATGATGGACCACGACATCGACTTCCGCGATGTCATGAGCGATCTGCTGAAAAAGCGCCGCAAGCTGGCCGCCGTGCGTCTGCAGTTCTGGCCGGAAGCCCCGCAGGAGATCGTCAAGTTCCTGCGGGAAAAGCTGGTCGTCCCGGCAGACCGCTGCTATGCCCAGACCTCGCCGCTGGATACCGGGTGCCTGTTCAAACTGGCTGGCCGCATTTCCGGCGATGGCAGCCACAACGCCATGTTCTACCCGCCTGCCAAGCCCATGCAGGCCCCGGCGGGATACGACCTGTACACTGAAGTCCGCAAGCACGATGTGCTGCTGGCCTACCCGTACCAGAGCATCCGCCCGTTCATCCGCATGCTGCTGCGCGCTGCGGCGGACCCGGACGTTGTCTCCATTAAAATGACGCTGTATCGTATGGCCAGCGATTCCCAGATCGTCAACGCACTGATCGCCGCCGCCGAAAATGGCAAGGAAGTTGTTGCCATGGTCGAGCTGCGCGCCCGCTTTGACGAGCAGAACAACATCGACTGGTCCAAGCAGCTGGAGGATGCCGGCTGCACGGTATTCTACGGCTTTGACGACTACAAGGTCCACTCCAAGTTGACGCTTATCACCAGCCGCAAGGATGGCAAGTATAAGTACTTGACACAGATCGGCACCGGCAACTACAACGAGAAAACCAGCGAACTGTACACCGACCTGTCCTTCATCACCACCCGCCAGGAAATTGGCGAGGAAGCCAACGCCGTGTTCAACAATATGGCGCTGCAGCGTCTGACCAGCGAGGCCGACACCATGCTGGTGGCACCGCTGCGTTTCAAGAGTGTGCTGCTGGAAGAAATGGACCGCCAGATCGCGCTGGCTATGCAGGGCAAACCGGCTTCGATGATCCTGAAAAACAATTCCATCAACGACCCGCAGATCATTGATAAGATCAGCGAGGCCAGCTGCGCCGGGGTGCGCGTAGACATGATCGTCCGCGGCATCTGCTGCGTACGTGCCGGGGTGCCGGGCCGCACCGAGAATGTACACATCCGCAGCCTGGTGGGCCGCTACCTGGAACACTCCCGCATCTACTGCTTCGGCAGCGGCGAGAATATGCGCATCTACATCGCTTCCGGCGACTTCCTGACCCGCAACACCGAGCGCCGCGTCGAAGTCGGCGTACGGGTGGATGACCCGGCCATTGCCAAAAAGCTGCGCGGCATCCTCGATTTGCAGCTGCGGGATACCGTCAACGCGCGGGAAATGCAGCCCGATGGCACCTACACCAAGGTCAAGCCCGCCCCGGGCCAGCCGCCGGTGGACAGCCAGATGGCCATGTTCGGCTATTTCCAGAACGGCTTTGAGCAGGCCGCCGAAAAGCCTGCCACCACGGTAAAACCTGTTGTCAAACGTGCGGTTGCCGCCGCAGCCCAGCCCGCTGTACGCGCCCGCAAGGCCGCTGCCCTGCGTCCGGCCAAAACCGGCCTTTTGCAAACCCTATTTGGCCGTAACAA
The DNA here is from genome assembly GCA_963655125.1 of Bulleidia sp. GTDB lineage: Bacteria > Bacillota > Clostridia > Oscillospirales > Ruminococcaceae > Gemmiger. The sequence goes on along the minus strand of CAVKDR010000004.1, from coordinate 123,519 downwards.
AAAGTAAGGAGAACCCAAAATCATGAAAACCTGTGTAGTGACCGCCAATTACAGCTGTGACCCCAACAAGGTGTGGCTTTACCTGACCAAGCCCACCCTGAACCACTGGCGCAGCGATGTGAGCGAGTATGAGGAAAGCGATGACGGCCTGAAAGGCACCGAGCACAATACCGATGGCGGCACAACGGAGATCGTTTTTACCCGCAAGGAGAAGCCCCGGCATATCAGCTGCAACTTCCGCAAAGGCAAGATCAGCGGCACCTTTACCGCTATCCTGATGGGCGGCGGCGACTCCACCAGCCTGGAGTGTACACTGGACGTGGACGGCCTGGGTTTCTTCACCAAGCCCCAGAAGCTGCTGGATGAGCGCCTGGAAATGCTGCGCAAAGCCCTGGGCGTATGATCTGTAAAATGTAAATGATAAGGAGCGGCAGAAGTCTGTGATAAAGGCAGGCTTCCGCCGCTTTTTGCATGGCTATTTACCGTCCCGTCTGCATACAATCGGGTAAAGGAGGTGGGGACCATGTGGGAAAATGCTGCGCCGCAAAAAGAAAACCTGAACCCGCCGCCCCCGCCGCGCCCATCCCGGGAAAATGGGGGAGATACCCTGCTGTGGGGGCAGATGCTTTTTTGCACGGTGGTTCTATTGGCGGCGCTGGCAGCGCGGATGATGGACCTGCCGTTTTACCCGGAACTGCGCCGTACCTTTGCCCAGGCCATGCAGCCGGAACAGGACTTTTTCCTGAGCACGGAACGGTATTTTTCTAAATTTACTGAAAAAGCGGCTGCCGCACTGGCGCAGGCCCTGCCCGCAACGCCGGAAACGGCCCGCCGCGCCCGCCATAAACCCCAGCCGCCTGCCAACGCGCGGGAAGAAAGCTATCTCCCGGACTTTCCGCTGCTGTTCCCGCTGCCCGGCGGCTCCTGCACCCGTACTTCTGAATATGGCTGGCGCACCGATCCCATGGGCGGCGGGGGAACGGACTTCCACCTGGGGCATGACCTGGCGGCCGCCACCGGTACCCCTGTTTTGGCTGCAGCGGACGGCGTAGTGCGCGTGGCGGGCAAGCATGCCAGTTACGGCAACTATCTGCGCATTTTGCATGCGGACGGTGACGAGACGCTGTATGCCCACATGCAGTATCTTTTCGTCAGCACCGGGGCAGTGGTCACAGCCGGGCAGATGCTGGGTGTGGTGGGCGAGACCGGCAACGCCACCGGCCCGCACCTGCATTTTGAAATTTTGCACAAAGGGCTGCGCTATGACCCGGCACAGGCGCTGCAGGATGCGGCGTAGGGCACGGCTGCGGCTGCGCGCCCCGGCGGTAACGCTGTTTGGGCTGGTCTGCCTGCTGGCCTGGGACGGCACCGGTGTGCTGCGCACGGGGCTGCTCTGCGCCGTTCTGCACGAGAGTGCCCACGCTGCCATCTACCGTAAACTCTGGCACCGCTGGCCGGACCTGGCACTGTCGCCCTTTGGTATCTGCTTGCAGCTGCGCGGTGTGCCGATGACACCCGAAAAAGAACTGCTGCTGGCCGCTGCCGGGCCGCTGGCAAATCTGCTGGCCTGCTGCGGGGTACTTTTGTATATGCAAACGGTAGGGCAGTACAGCTACAGCGGCTATTGGTTCGCCTGCACCAATCTGCTGGTAGGTGGGGCCAATTTGCTGCCGCTGCCGGGGCTGGACGGGGCACATATTTTGCATGGCATTTTTTACAGCCTTGACAAGCGGCGCGGAATATGATAAAGTGAAACCTGTTAAATGCAATGAAGGGAACCAGTACGCAGCCTTTCCTGTTCCAGAGAAGCCCCGGTTGGTGCAAGGGGTCAACAGCAGGTATGCCGAATACATCCCGGAGCAGCAGGCTGAACCAATAGTAGGCCGTGCCGTGTGCGCACGTTACAGCGTTTGGGTGTACGCAGCCCTTTGTCTGCCGCACCCGCGAAGGCCCGCCGCCGCGAGGGGCAGGCAAACAGAGGTGGTACCGCGAACTTTCGCCCTCTGCCAAATTTCACATTTGGCAGGGGCTTTTCTTTTTGCCCTTGCCGCAACAAACGGGAGGTAAATTCCATGACGATTTACGACGAACTGAAAGCCCGCGGCCTGATCGCACAGGTCACGGACGAGGAGGAAATCAAAGAGGTCATCAACAACGGCAAGGCCACGTTCTACATCGGCTTTGACTGCACGGCCGACAGCCTGACCGCCGGCCACTTTATGGCCCTGACCCTGATGAAGCGCCTGCAGCAGGCAGGCAACCGCCCCATCGCCCTGATCGGCGGCGGCACCACCATGATCGGCGACCCCTCTGGCCGTACCGATATGCGCAAGATGCTGACCAAAGAGGACATCGACCATAACGCCGAGTGCTTTAAGCGCCAGATGGAGCGCTTCATCGAGTTCGGTGACGGCAAGGCCATGATGCTGAACAACGCCGATTGGCTGCTGAACCTGAACTACATTGAACTGCTGCGCGAAGTCGGCCCCTGCTTCAGCGTGAACAACATGCTGCGCGCCGAGTGCTACAAGCAGCGCATGGAGAAAGGCCTGTCCTTCCTTGAGTTCAACTACATGATTATGCAGAGCTACGACTTCTACCACCTGTTCCAGAATTACGGCTGCAACATGGAGTTCGGCGGTGATGACCAGTGGAGCAACATGCTGGGCGGCACCGAACTGATCCGCCGTAAGCTGGGCAAGGATGCCTACGCTATGACCATCACCCTGCTGACCGACTCTCAGGGTAAAAAGATGGGCAAGACCGCTGGCAACGCCGTCTGGCTTGACCCCAACAAGACCAGCCCGTTTGAATTCTACCAGTACTGGCGCAATGTCGGCGATGCTGATGTCCTCAAGTGCATCCGCATGCTGACCTTCCTGCCGCTGGAGCAGATCGACGAGTTGGATCACTGGGAAGGTGAGCAGCTCAACAAGGCCAAGGAGATCCTGGCCTACGAGCTGACCAAGATGGTCCACGGCGAGGAAGAGGCCGAGAAGGCCCAGGCCACTGCCCGCGGCCTGTTCAGTGGTGCTGCTGACCATGAGAACATGCCCGCTACCCAGCTGGATACGTCTCTCGTCAAGGATGGCGCTGTCGGCCTGCTGGCCGCCATGGTCGCTGCCGGTCTGTGCGGCTCGAACCGCGAGGCCCGCCAGCTGGTCCAGCAGGGCGGTGTCCTGGTGGACGGCGAGAAAGTCACCGACCCGAAAGCTGCCCTGACGGTTGAAGCACTGGACAAGGGTGTCGTTATCAAAAAGGGCAAAAAGGTCTACCACAAAGTTACGCTGTAAAGCCTGATTTTTCAAATAATAAAACCGCATTTTGCAGTTGCTTACAAGCTGCAAAATGCGGTTTTTGTTTTGGATGATTTTACAGTGGAAATTTTAGCACTGGCGCATCAGACGGACATAAAACTCCACGGCGCGGCCCACGGTCTCCACGCGGATACGCTCATTGTTGCCGTGCAGGGTGCCGCGTTCCTCGGCGGTCAGGTCCATGGCGGAGAAGCGGTACACATGGTCGCTGATGCGGCCATAGTGGCGGCTGTCCGAGCACTGCACCATTAGGTAGGGGGAGACCAGGCAGCCTTTCCAGGTACCGGCCACGGCGCTGGCGACCTTATCCCAGGCAGGGCAGTTCGTCTCGCTGATGCGGCTGGGGTTCATGCCTTCCAGTTTGGTGATCTCCACAGCGGGGTCGTTGATGGTCTCTTTCAGGTAGGCCAGGGCGCTTTCCATCGTGTCCTCCGGGTTCAGGCGCAGGTTGCTGATGAACGTTGCTTCCGGCGGGATGACGTTGCGGCCTGCGCTGCCCTTGGCCTGGGTAAAGGCGACCGTTGTGCGCATCAGGGCGTTTAATTCGCCGCCACCTTTGCGGCAGATGGAATCCAGCACACCGCCAAACAGCCAAAGGTTGGCAAAGATCATGCGGTAAGTAAAGCTGGAATAACGGCCCAGGGTATCAAACATTTCGGCCACCGGCTTGGTGACGTGGGCCTTGAAGGGATGGCTCTCAATCTTGGTGCAGGCCTCGCTCAACGCGACCAGCGGGCTGTGGGGTTTCGGGGCGCTGGCGTGGCCGCCGCCGGATTTGACCTTGTACTCCACATTCAGCATGCCCTTTTCGGCGATGCCGATCAGGCCGCAGGGCTGCTTGACACCGGGGAACACATCCTCCACAACGGCACCGCCCTCATCCACGACCAGTGCGGGAGTAATGTGGTTGGCCTCGAACCAATCCACAATATGCACAGCACCCAGGCCGTTGACTTCCTCGCCGCCGCTGAACGCAAAGTAGATATCCTGGGCAGGTACGTAGCCCTCGCCGATCAGCTTGTCGGCGGCGGTCAGCACACCATTAAAGGTGACCTTGGTGTCCAGCGCACCACGGCCCCAGACTACGCCGTCTTCCAGCACAGCCTCAAAGGGCGGCTTCTTCCAGCCAGCCTCGTCCACGTCCACTACGTCATAGTGGGCCATCAAAACGGTGGGTTCGGTGTGGGCCTTGCCGGACCAGGTAAACAGCAGGCCGCGATCCTCCAGCCGCTCAAACTTGCAGGTTTTGAACACATTGGGGTAGAGCGTTGGCAGGGTGGCGATGAGCTTTTCAAACTCGGCATCATCTTCCAGCGCGTGGTTGGTGTTGGAGACTGTGCGGCAGCGGATAAGTGTGCGCAGGTTTTCTACCGCCTTGTCGCGGTCAATGTTTTCTTCACCCTGGGGCACGGCAGGGGCGGCACCCGGTGTAAAGCGCAGTGTGCGCACCAGCACAACGGCGGCCAACACCACGATAACCGCCAAAATCAGCCATAAAACAATCATTGTATTTCCTCCTTACAGGCTCACACAAGGCCCTTTTTGTACAGGATACGCGCCACGCCCAAGCTGAACAGCACACCGACCGGCACCATGATGCCAACGGTAGAAGCGTTGAGGGCGGGCACAAAGATGAACAGCACCAGCATCAAAACCACAGGCGCAACGGACAATTTTGCGTTTTTGGAGATGAACACTACCGCCAACCCGCCGAACAGCGCAGGCAGCAGCTGGGAGAACGCCGGTGCCAAAACGGGGGAGGACAGCAGCGGGGTCAGCGGAACGATCAGCACCACACCTACCAAAATAATTAAGGTAGTCACGATGCTGGAAACCGCAATGGCGATGGTAGAGATGACCTCGCCCTCCTCACTGTTGGACTTGACACCCGCGCGCTCCATAGCATCCAGCGCGCAGGGAAGCTTCAGGTTGGAGATGTTGCCCGTCACAAACGAAAGGTAACTGCCGCCTGCACCCAGCATGGGAACATACGTAAAAATCTCGACAATGCCGACCGCCCAGTACATCGGGCCGATAGCGATAAAGCCCTTGGCAAACGCGGGCCAGTTGACCTGCGCATGGAAGATCAGCGATACCGTGATGGGGTACGCCACAATCAGCGCCAGCAGGGTAAAGCCCCAGATGCGGCCCCAGCGGTGTACGCTGTCCAGATAGGTTTCTTTTTGCTGCAAAACTGTTTTTTCCATCATGACACCTCCGTCAGCTCAGCCAGTTCGTCAGCGGCAGGGATGCCGCCATGCCGCACAGCATGCTGATGGGCAAAGCGTAATCCTGCAGCCACCGTGCTTTGGTGCGCATGGCCGCCACGCCGCAGATCAGCATTGCCACTGCGGATGTCAGCATAACAAACACCGGGATCAGGCCGGTAAAATCACCGTGGGCGGCATTCATCACATCGCTGAACACATAGCCCAAAAATGCGCTGATCATGCCAAGGAACATGGCGTTATTAAAAATGTCTGCCCAATGGCTGTCTTTCGCGCCCAGCTTGATCATGTTGCCCTGGATGCGCTTAGTCAGCAGGGGAACCAGGATCAGACCGATCATGATGCCTACCGTCATAACAGCAGCTACCGTGACATAATCCGAGGCCGTGGGAATGGGGGTGTTGGTATCCAGCCCCAGTTCCGTCAGCGAGGTGCCGGCGGCAACGGTCTCATAGGTCAGGGACCCCACGACCGACAGGCGCAGCCACGGCAGGGCAATGCCCAAACTTTTGCTTAACGAGATAACACCCACGAGGATAGCCACCGCCGGGGCTACCGTGAAAATGGCTGCAGCAGAGATCGTCTTGCGAATAGTCTCCTGCGGCAGGCCGATCTCTTTGGCGCGCTTGACGGCCCGCCACAAAAAGAAAGCCGACTGCGCCAGCACAAAGGCCACAATGATGCCGACCAACACAAATAAGATCGGCGCGTTGACATTGAACTCCATAACATCACACCTTTTCAATTTCGCGCTTTATTGTGATAAAGTAAAAGCGTTTCCCTAACTTTAACACATTGTTCAAAAAATAGCAATGGGAAAAGTGCATTTTATGGGTACAAATGTTTTTCTGCGGCGGATACTTGCCCCCGTGTACATTTTGAGATATAATAAACAATGTATATGGCAATATATTGACGGGAAAAGTCAATATAGTAAAATCTCAGGAGAACTTCATGCCGAAAGATAAACTGAAAACAATCTACGTCTGCAACCAGTGCGGCGAGACCAGCCCCCGGTGGATGGGGCGCTGCCCGTCCTGCGGGGCATGGAACACGATGACAGAAGATGTGGTGGCGGAACCTGCCAAAAGTTCCTCCCGCGCCGCAGCCCCCGCCCGTGTGACCGGCCAGACGAGCCTGACACCCCAAAAACTGAAAAATATCAGCACGACCGAGGAAAAGAGCCGTATCATCACCGGCATCAGTGAGTTGGACCGCGTACTTGGCGGCGGCATTGTCATCGGCAGTGTTACGCTGATCGGCGGCGAACCGGGCATCGGAAAATCCACGATTTTGCTGCAGCTTTGCGGCGAGGTCAGCAAAACCAAAAATGTGCTTTACGTCACGGGCGAGGAATCGGTGCGGCAGATCAAACTCCGCGCGGTGCGCCTGAACGTGCCCGAGGAAAATATCTCTCTGGTAGCGGAAAGCGATGTGGACGAGATCTGCGGACTGATCGAATCGATGAAGCCTGACCTTGTGGTCATCGACTCGATCCAGACCATGCGCTGCACGGACATTTCCTCCTCAGCTGGTACGGTCAGCCAGGTCAAGGAAAGTTCCGCCCGCTTTTTAAATGTAGCCAAAACGCTGGAAATTCCCACCTTTATTGTGGGCCATGTCAACAAGGACGGTGCCATTGCTGGCCCCAAGGTTATGGAGCATATCGTGGATACGGTGCTCTACTTTGAGGGCGACAAGACCCTGCCGTACCGCGTATTGCGCGCGGTCAAAAACCGCTACGGCTCCACCAATGAGATTGGCATGTTCGATATGACCGGCCGGGGCCTTGCCCAGATCGAGAACCCCTCCCAGGTCATGCTGGAAGGGCGGCCCCTGGGCATCAGCGGCACCTGCGTGGCCTGCGTGATGGAAGGCACCCGCCCGGTGCTCAGCGAAGTGCAGGCACTGGCGACCAAGACCAGCTTCCCCAGCCCCCGGCGGACGGCCAGCGGCTTTGACTATAACCGCATGTACCTGCTGCTGGCGGTGCTGGAAAAGCGCGCCGGGTACAATTTTTCCAGCCAGGACGTGTATGTCAACATCATCGGCGGCTTAAAGCTGGACGAGACTGCCTGCGACCTGCCGGTCTGCATTGCCATGGCATCCAGTCTGTTGGACCTGCCGGTGGGAGAAAAGACCATCGCCATTGGCGAAGTGGGTCTGGGCGGGGAAGTGCGCAGTGTGACGCATCTGGAGACCCGCCTGCGGGAGGCCCAGCGCGTAGGCTTTGATACCGCTATTGTTCCCAAGCACAATTTAAAAATGATCGATCCGGCCCAGTTTCCGGGCCTCAAGCTGGTGGGTGTCTCCTACCTGCGTGAAGCGATCAACACGATAAAATTAAAGTGAGGAGAAAACCATGCCTGACCAGAATCAACCCAAAGCACCGGCGTTCAACCCGAAGCTGAAAGAAACGATCGCCGCGCTGAAAGCCGAAAACAACCCCCAAAACCTCAATGCCGTTCTCAATGAGCTGGTGCGCTCTCCGCTGCTGGCACCGGCCAACTTTGATCTGCAGGGCCAGCCTGCCCCCACGCCCGGCCCGGACGGCCGTGTACAGCTGCCCCCCAACACCAAAATCAACCTCATCATGGTCAACAGCCCCGAGGGTAAGCATTATTATCTGGGCTTCAGCGATTGGGACGCTGTACATGAATGGCAGAAAAATCCGGAGCAGAGCCGCCAGGTCATCATGCTGCGCTTTGATGACTTCGCCAATATGGTTTCGAAGAACCCCGATGCCGCCGGTATGGTCATCAACCCCGGCGAAAACAGCCTGCGCCTGGAGCGCCCGCTGATCGAATCTGTCAAGAAGCAGAAAGATGAGATCGCCAAGGCACTGGCCCAGCAGCGCGCCGCCGTCACCCAGATCAAGCCGGGCGATAAGGTCACCATCGTGGAACCCAGCGTCCTGCCGGATGAGCTGGCTGACCCCATCTGCGAAGTGCTGGCCCAGGCCCCCGGCGTGGGTTCTGCCTACCTGCAGATCATGATCATCAACGATGAGGCTAAGAGCTATCTGCTGGTGCTGGACGGCCCCAAGGATGACAAGCTGTTTGCCGATGTTGCCAAGGCCGCCCGTCCCTACCTGCTGGGCCGCGAGAAGAAGATCGACCTGAACATTACCACGTCCATCTCGCCGCTGGGCCAGCAAGGCATGCGCGGCAGTGAGCCGTTCTACCGCAAGGGCATCGGCCGCGTCATGGATGAGGACGATGACGAATAAGTAAATTCCACACTGCACATCTGCCAGGTGAAAACCCCGGCGGATGTGCAGTTTTTTGCAAGCACTTTTTATTAGGATTTTCTTGCATCTTGGCTGTAAAAATAGTACAATATACAATATATGTGTTTGTGCATCTGGCACAGGAATCCGAAGGTACGAGGTGTAGGATATGGTTTTGAGCATGACAGGCTACGGCCGCGCCGGTGCGCTGCTGCATGGGCGTGATATCAAGGTGGAACTGCGCAGCGTCAATGCGCGCTTCTTTGAGTATTCTTCCCGCTTGCCGCGCTCCTGCGCGTTTCTGGAAGATAAGCTGAAAAAACTGGTGGCCTCCAAGGTCAGCCGCGGCAAGGTGGAACTGAGCCTTTCTATCCAGACGGTCACGGCGGCGGATACCGTTGTCACGGTCAACTGGCAGCTGGCCGAGGGTTACCGCGCTGCCCTGAACGAGATGGTGGAGCGGATGGACCTGAAAAACGATGTCTCCGTTGGCATGCTGTCGCGCTTCCCGGATGTGTTGACCCAGACCGCCGCCCCCACCAACGAGGAAGAACTCTGGCAGGATGTGCAGTCGGTTGCCGAAAAGGCCGTGGAAGCCTTTGTGGCTATGCGCGCTGTCGAGGGCGAAAAGCTGAAAGAGGATGTGGCGGGCCGCCTCGACACCATCGAGACACTGGTCGGCCAGATCGAAGAAAACAGCGCAGGCCGTGTACAGGCTTACAGCGATAAACTTTACGCCCGTCTGCAGGAACTGCTGGGCGACCGCAATATTGACGAAAGCCGCCTTGTCACCGAGGCTGCCATCTTTGCCGATAAGACCGCCATTGATGAGGAGACTGTCCGCCTGCACAGCCATGTGGCCCAGTACCGCGAGATCCTTGCCCTGGATGAGCCCATCGGCCGCAAGCTGGACTTCCTGACCCAGGAGTTGAACCGTGAGTCCAACACCATCGGCTCCAAGTGCCAGGATGTGGCTATCACCCGCCTTGTGGTAGAACTGAAATCCGAGATCGAGAAGATCCGCGAGCAGATCCAGAACATCGAGTAAGCGGGGGCGCGCATGAAACTGATCAATATCGGCTTTGGCAATATGGTCAATGCGGACCGTGTCATCGGCATCGTCAGCCCGGATTCGGCACCCATCAAGCGTCTGGTGCAGGATGCCCGTGAGAAAGGTGCCCTGATCGATGCCTCCTACGGCCGCAGGACCCAGGCGGTGCTGATTATGGACTCGGATCACGTGATCCTGTCCGGCATTCCGCTGGAAAGCATTACCGGCCGCTTTGCCCAGGAAGAAGAAAGCTGAAAGGGAGTATAGAGTATGAAAGGTGAAAAGTATCTGTTTGTTGTCTCCGGCCCGTCCGGTACCGGCAAGGACACCGTTGTGGCCAGTCTGCTGAAAAAGCACCCGGAGATCCAGCACACGGTCTCCGCCACCACCCGCACCCCGCGTGAGGGCGAGAAGGACGGCATCAACTACCATTTCATGACGGTGGCTGATTTCGAGGATCACCTGGCCCATGACCAGATCGTGGAGCACACCAAATACTGCGAGAACTACTACGGCACCCTGCGCAGTGAGATCGAGGGCCGCATGGCATTGGGTATCCCGGTGATTCTGGTCATCGAGGTTGAGGGCGCAGGCAACATCAAAAAGATGTACCCCGGTGCCACCACGATCTTTGTGCTGCCCCCGGATATGGAAGAACTGGAGCGCCGCCTGCGCAACCGCGGCACCGAGAATGAGGAGACGATCCAGCGCCGCTTAAAGCGCGCCGAGACCGAGATCGCCAACTCTGTCAACTATGACGAGCATGTGGTCAATGTCGAGGTCGACAGCTGCGCCGAGAGCATCTACTCCATCATCCAGTTCAAGCTCAAGCACGGCGCTGCCGAATGAGTCTGCAGATCGCCCAGGCGGCGGTAGATGACGCAACCATCCATTTTGATAAGCTGTATTCCTACTGCATCCCGCCGCGGCTGAATGATAAAGTCTGGCCCGGCAGTATGGTGCTGGTGCCCTTTGGCCGGGGCAACAAGCCCCGGATGGCGGTGGTGCTCTCGGTGGAAGAACTGCCGGAGGATACCGACACCCAAAAGTTGAAAACGCTGTACGATGCCGCCCCGGCGGAAGCCCGGCTGACCCCTGACCTGCTGGAACTGGTGCGCTTTTTGAAAGAACGCACGTTCAGCACCTGGTTCGAGGCCGTCAAGGCGGTCATCCCGTACGGTGCCCAGTACCGCGCGGCTGTGGAAAATGGCCGCCCTGTGATGCAGAATCGGCTGTCCCGCTCGACCGAGCGACTCTACACGCTGGCAGGGGAACTGCCCGCCAAGCCGAAGCCTGGCCCCCGCCAGCTGGCGGCGATGGAAGCGCTGAGCACCGGCCCTAAGACGGCCCGCCAGCTGGACGAGGCGGGCATCTCCAAGGCAACGCTGGACACCCTTTGCAAAAAGGGTGTGCTCACGGTGGCCGAACAGGATAAGTCACTGGATCTTTTTGCGGACATTCCGTTCGACCCGCAGCCGCTGACCCTCTCCGAAGAACAGCAGCAAGCCTTTGCGGCGCTGCTGCCGGATTTGGAGGACGATAAGCCCCATGCGGCACTGCTGCACGGCGTGACCGGCAGCGGCAAAACAGTGGTATTTTTAAAGCTGATCGAGCGCACGTTGGAACTGGGCCGCCGCGCCTTGGTGCTGGTGCCGGAAATCAGCTTAACGCCGCAGATGATCCGCCGCCTGAAATCCACTTTCGGCAGCCGTCTGGCAGTGCAGCACTCGGCGCTGAACAACACCGAGCGTCTGCTCCAATGGCGGATGATCCAGCAGGGAAATGCCGACATTGTGGTCGGCACCCGCAGTGCGGTCTTTTCGCCGCTGCAAAATCTGGGGCTTATCATCGTGGATGAGGAGCAGGAACACACCTACCAGAGTGAATCGGCCCCTCGCTACGATGCCCACGACATCGCCAAAAAGCGCGCTGTCATGGAAAACGCCCTGCTGGTGTTCGCCTCGGCCACGCCGCTGACCGAGACCTACCACGCCGCCCAAAGCGGCAAACTGAAACTCGTCACCCTCACCCAACGCTACGGCGGCTGTCCGCTGCCCAGCGTGGATTTTATCGATATGCGGGCGGAACTCACGGCGGGCAACCCGCGGGAGGTCAGCCGCCGCCTGGCGCGGGAACTGCAGGAAAACCTCGATAACGGGGAACAAAGCATTCTGCTTCTCAACCGGCGCGGCTACCGCACCATCGGCATGTGTGCCGACTGCGGCCATGTGCTGAAATGCCCCAACTGTAGTGTGCCGCTGGTCTACCACAAACCCCAGCAGGCGCTTATGTGCCATCACTGCGGCCACACGGTGCATCCATTGCCAACGATCTGCCCCGAATGCGGCGGCAAGATCAACTACAGCGGATTTGGCACCCAGCGCGTCGAGGAAGAACTGGCGGAACTTCTGCCAAACGCCCGCATCCTGCGGATGGACCAGGACTCCACCGGCAAAAAGAATGCCCACGAAACGATGCTGGCCCAGTTTGCCCGGCAGGAGTATGATATTTTGCTGGGCACCCAGATGGTAGCGAAAGGACTGGATTTTGAAAAAGTCACCCTTGTCGGTGTGCTGGGCATCGATTCACTGCTGTTTGGGCAAGGCTTCCGCGCCTATGAGAGCGTGTTCAGCCTGGTCACGCAGGTCATTGGCCGGGGCGGCCGCGCTGCGCTGCCGGGCCGGGCACTGATCCAGACTGCTGTGCCGGACCACCCGATTTTACAGCTGGCCGCTGCCCAGGATTACGAGGCCTACTACCGGGAGGAAATCACCTTCCGCAAGTTTGGCCTGTATCCGCCGTTCTGCGCGTTTTGCGTTATCGGTTTTGTGGGGGCGCAGGAGGGAGCAGTATTCATCGCGGCCCAGCGCTTCGGCGCGCTGCTGGCAGAACGTGCCGCCCAGCGCCCCGGCCTGCCGCTGCGCATCTTAGGCCCGGCCCCCATGAACATTACGATGCTGAACGGAAAGTTCCGCTATAAGCTGACGTTGAAATGCCGCAACGATGCCGCGTTCCGCGCACTGCTGCGCGAAACGCTGGACGCTTACGCCAAAGAGAAACTGCCGCAGAAAGCGTCCGTGATCGTGGATTTCAATTCTGACGGTGATTTATAAATTAGAACGTATTGGAAAACAATTTTGGAGGTATTACCCATGGCACTTCGCACCATTGTACAGGACGGCGATCCGATCCTGAAAAAAGTCTGCCGCCCTGTTACGAAATTTGATGACCGCCTCGGCACCCTGCTGGACGATATGAAAGAGACCCTGATTGCCGCTAACGGCCTGGGCCTGGCTGGCCCGCAGGTGGGCATGATGCGCCGCCTGTTCATCTGCCTGGATGACCGTGACATGCCCGAGGAAGTTCCCGCCAACTACGAGTACAAGTTCATCGAGTTCATCAACCCCGAAATTTTGGAACTGAGCGAGGAGCAGGTGGAACTGTACGAGGGCTGCCTGTCTTTCCCCGGCCATAACGGTGCCATCAAGCGCTCCAAGCATGTCAAGGTCAAGGCCCAGAACCGCCACGGCGAGTGGTTTGAGATGGAAGCCGATGATATGCTGGCCCGCTGCATCCAGCACGAGAACAACCATCTGGACGGCATCACCATCATGGACCTGGCCGAGCATTTCTACGAAGACGATTACCCCGAAGAAAACGAGGACTGATATCATGCGTATCCTGTTCATGGGCACCCCGGATATTGCCGCTGCCAGCCTGCAAGCTTTGCTGGATGCCGGGCACGAGGTCTGCGCGGTATTTACCCGCCGCGATAAGCCGGTGGGCCGCAAGCAGATCCTGACAGCCCCGCCGGTCAAACAGCTGGCGGTGGAACACGGTATCCCGGTCTACCAGCCCCGCACCCTGCGGGACGGTTCCTCGGATGACATCATCCGGGAACTGGCCCCGGAGATCATCGTGGTGGTGGCCTACGGCTGCATCATCCCGCCGCAGCTGCTGCATGTGGCCAAGTACGGCTGCATCAATCTGCATGTGTCGCTGCTGCCGAAATACCGCGGCTCGGCCCCCATCCAGTGGGCGGTGCTCAACGGTGATGCCGGGACGGGCGTTTCCATTATGCAGCTGGACGAAGGCCTTGATACCGGCGATGTGCTGATGGTCGAGCCGGTAGCCATTGACCCCGAGGAAACCAGCGGCGAACTGTTCGACCGTGTCAGCGCCGTTGGTGCCAAGACGCTGGTTGCAGCACTGGAAAAGATCCCCACCGGGGAACTGAAACCCCAGAAACAGGATGATGCCCAGGCTACGCTGGCCCCGCCGCTGACCAAAGAGATGGCGCAGTTCCATTTCACTGAGGACGCTGCCCACATCCACAACTGGGTGCGCGGCATGAACCCCTGGCCGGCAGCGTGGTTTGCGCATGAGGGCAAGCGCATCAAAGTGCAGGAAAGCCGCCTGGCGGAGAACCCGCAGAACGCGGCCCCTGGCACGGTACTGGCGCTGAAGCCCCTGACGGTCGCTGCCGCAAACGGCGCACTGGCCTTGCTGACCGTCACACCTGAGGGCGGCAAGCCGATGGCTGGCACCGCCTGGGCCGTAGGCCGGCGCTTAAAAGCGGGGGACAGCCTGTGACGCCCCGCCGCCTGGCCGTTAAGGCGTTGATCCACCAGGAACAAGCCGGTTATGCCAACCTGGTGCTGGATGCCGAACTGAAAAAGTGCGACCCACCCATGAACGCCCGCGATGCCGCTTTTGCGGCTCGCATCTTTTACACAACGCTGGAACGCCTGCCGCTGCTGGACTATACCTTGGGCCGCTACACCAAAAAGCCGGTAGCTAAACTGGATGCCCCGGTGCGCGCCGTGCTGCGCAGCGGCCTGGCGCAGGCCAAGTATATGCAGGTGCCTATGTCGGCGGCGGTGAATGAATCCGTCCGACTGACGAAAGCCCTGGGCAAAAGCAGCGCTGCCGGTATGGTCAACGCCGTACTGCGCAAGGCTGTTGTGACCGAGGTGCAGGAGGCGGACTTTGCTGACCCGCTGCAGCGCCTTGGCACCTATTACTGCCTGTCGCCTGCGGTGGCACAGCTGCTATACCGCCAGTATGGCGAGGAAGCTTTTGCCATGGCTGCCGCGTTTTATGAGCGCCCGGCTACAGCCATTCGCGTAAACACCCTGCGCACCACCGATGCAGAACTGACGGATCTTTTGCACACTGAGGGCCACAGCGTCCAGCCTGGCCCCTGGCCCCATGCACTGCTGGTGGAGTTCAACGGTTCGCCCGCCGCAAGTCGGGCCTTTGCCAAAGGGCTGTTCCACGTGCAGGGCTTAGCCAGCCAGTTTGCGGCCCTCTGCATAGGGGTGCAGCCTGGCCAGAAAGTGGCGGACCTTTGTGCTGCCCCGGGCGGCAAAAGCCTGACGCTGGCCGAGTGTATGCAAAATAAAGGCAGCCTTATCAGCGGTGAGTATGTGGAATCCCGCGTACCGCTGCTGCGCAAGGCTTTTGCCCGCTGCGGTGTTACCTGTGCCGAAGCTGTGCAGAATGATGCCGCCCGGCCCCGCAGCGACTGGGGCAAATTTGACCGCGTTTTATGCGATGTGCCGTGCTCCGGTTTGGGCGTGATAGCCAAAAAGCCGGACATTCGCTATAAAGATTTGGACGGGATAGAGAATTTGCTGGCAAGCCAGCAGAAAATCCTACAAAACGGCGCAGATTTACTTGCCGAAAACGGCCGATTGGTGTATTCTACCTGTACAGTCAATCGTGCCGAAAACGAGGAACAGGTGAAAACTTTCCTCAAAAATAACCCGCGCTTCCATGTGGCGGCACCTGCTTTGCAGCTGCCCGGTATGCAGCAGGGCGAATACGGCACACTGTTTTTGCCCCATAAAACGGCCACAGACGGATTTTTTGCCGCTATTTTGGAAACAGAAAGTACACAATGATCGTTTATAATAATAAAGAGGGGAGGATCACTGCATGAGCGAAGCAACGAAAGTCTGCTTATCCGATTTTACGCTGGACGCGCTGACTGCGTATCTCGTCAGCTTGGGCCAGCCTAAATTCCGCGCCAAGCAGATTTTTAAATGGCTGCACCAGAAGCTTGTGACGGATTTCTCCCAGATGACCGACCAGCCCAAGACCCTGCTTTCGCAGCTTGCGGAAAACTGCACCATTGCAGCACCCACCATCCGCCGCCGCCAGCAGTCCAAGGACGGCACGGTCAAATATCTGTTGCAGCTGGCCGATGGCAACTGCATCGAGACCGTGTTGATGCGCTACAAATACGGCAACACGGTTTGCGTGTCCACCCAGGTGGGCTGCGCCATGGGCTGCCGTTTCTGCGCATCCACCCAGGCGGGCCGCGTACGCGACTTGACCGCAGGGGAGATCGCCTCGGAAATTTACACCGCACAAAAAGACTCCGGTGAGCGAGTTTCCCACATTGTCTTGATGGGCATCGGCGAGCCGCTGCATAACTTTAATAATGTGATGGACTTTTTGGAGATCATCTCCTGTCCGGAAGGTGTCAACATCGGCATGCGCAACATCAGCCTGTCCACCTGCGGCCTGGTGCCCAAGATCGATGAGCTGGCTAAGCGCCACTTGCAGCTGACCCTCTCGGTCTCGCTGCATGCGCCGGATAACGTGACCCGCTCCGGCATGATGCCGGTCAACGATGCGTTCCCGCTGGAACAGCTCATCCCGGCCTGCCGCCGCTACCAGAAAGAGACGGGCCGCCGCATCAGTTTCGAGTATTCGATGGTGCGCGGTGTCAACGATAGTGATGAGATGGCCCAAAAGCTGGCTAACCTCATCAAGGGCATGGGGGCCCATGTGAACCTGATCCCCATCAACCCCGTGGACGGCAGCCCGTACTCCGCTACGGACGATGCCAACGTGCACCGCTTCCAGCAAAAGCTGGAAAGCCTGGGCGTAAACGCCACGGTGCGCCGCCGCCTTGGCACAGACATCAGTGCCGCCTGCGGCCAGCTGCGCCGCGAGGATGCCCAGCAGGCTGAAAATTGCTGAAAACTACGGAAAGGAACCAACCTGAATGAAGATTGCCGCAATTACTGACATTGGCAGCTGCCGCCAGGAAAACCAGGATAACTACTGCGCGCAGCAGCTGCCGGGCGGTACCGCCTGGGGCATTGTCTGCGATGGTATGGGTGGTGTCAATGGCGGGCGCATTGCCGCGCACATTGCCACCGATACGATGCAGCAGTATTTTGCCCGTCAGATGCGCTCCCTGCAGCCGGGTGGCGAGAAAAGCTTTATCATGCGCGGGTTTGACATTACCAACCGCGCTGTGTATGAAAAAGCCACCTCGGATCCTGAGATGATGGGCATGGGCACGACCGGCGTTTGTGCGTATGCCAGCGGGGGGCTGGCGCATGTGGTCCATGCGGGTGACTCCCGCGCGTATCTTTTCCACGAGGGGGAGATGCGCCAGATCACGCGGGACCACTCGATGGTCCAGCAGCTGGTGGACAGCGGCAAGATCACCCGGGAACAGGCAGCCCAGCACCCCAAAAAGAACCTGATCACCCGGGCATTGGGCGTTTCGGCCAACATCGTGCCGGAATACAACCGCTGCGAGATCGAAGTCGGCGACATTTTGCTGCTGTGCAGTGATGGCTTGACCAACATGATCTCGGACGAAGAAATTGCACTGGTGCTGCGGGAAGTCCCGTTTTTTGAGGCCCCCAGCATCTTAGTAGATAGAGCATTGCAGGCCGGTGGACAGGATAACATCACCGTGCTGCTGATGGGCGTGGAAATTACGGAGGTCAATCATGGATAATCTCATTGGAAAACGACTGGACGGACGGTATCAGATCGAAAGTCTGGTCGGCATGGGCGGCATGGCCAACGTCTACCGCGGCACCGATACCAAGACCGGCAACGCCATTGCCGTTAAAGTATTAAAAGAGGAATTCCTCGATAACGAGGAGCTGGTCCGCCGCTTTAAAAACGAGTCCAAGGCCATCTCCATTTTGAATCATCCCAACATCGTAAAAGTCTACGATGTCTCCGTGACCGACCGCTTGCAGTATATCGTGATGGAGTACGTGGACGGCATTACGCTGAAAGAATACCTCAAGCAGCGCGGCGGTGCCCTGACCTGGAAAGAGACCGTACACTTTGCTACCCAGGTGCTCAGCGCTCTGCAGCATGCCCACTCCAAGGGCATCATCCACCGCGATGTCAAGCCGCAGAACATTATGCTGCTGGCGGATGGCTCCATCAAGATGATGGATTTCGGCATTGCCCGCTTCTCCCGTGCCCAGAGCCAGACCGTCAGCGATAAGGCCATCGGCTCGGTGCATTACATCAGCCCCGAGCAGGCCAAGGGCGACAAGACCGATGCCCGTACCGACATCTACTCGGTGGGTGTTATGCTGTACGAGATGCTCTCCGGCAAGCTGCCTTTTGATGGTGACGGCGCTGTGTCTATCGCCATCATGCAGATCTCCGATAAGGCCAAGCCCCTGGCGCAGGTGGCCCCCAATGTGCCTGAAGCTCTGTGCCAGATCACCGAGAAGGCTATGGAAAAAGACCCGGCCAACCGCTACCAGAGCGCCCAGGAAATGCTGGAAGCCATCGAGGCTTTCAAGCGCAATCCCTCGGCCCGCTTTGCGTATGAGTACCGCAACGCCCAGGACAACCCGGAAAGGAATATCAACCGCGTGGTAAACAGCACAAAACCCGCCGCAAAATCGGCGGCCGGAGCCAAGGCTGCGGCTAAGTCCGGCAGCAACATCCGCACCGGCGAAGCCCGCCGTGTGGGTACCCAGAACCCCGGCCGCGGCAAAAAGAACAAGAAGAAAAAAGGCCAGAAACCTTTCTCTCTGCTGCCCATCTTCTTTGGCATGGCGGTCGCCTTTGTCATCGGTGCCGCTATCCTGATCTACTTGATCTTCACCAACTCCAGCAACCTTTTGTTCTCCAACCGCAACGATGTCACCCTCATCAGCTTCATCGGCATGACCGAGGATGAGTTCCGCGCTTCGGAGTATAACTCTCTGTTGAAACTGCAGAAAGAGGAAGAATATTCTGACGAACCTGCCGGCACCATCGTCAAGCAGAACCCCAAGGCGGGCCGTACCGTCAAAGAGGGTCAGAAGATCACCCTGACCGTGAGCCTGGGCACCCAGTATATCACGATCCCCGAAACGAAAAACATGGTGGCCGAGGATGCCGAGCAGACCCTGAAAGATATGGGTCTGCGTGTGACCAAAAAGCCGATGGTGGACGCTACGGTCGCCCCCGGTGCGGTCATCTACACCCAGCCTGCCGCCGGGGAGACCGTTACCGGTGACTCGATGGTCATCGTCTACGTCAGCCGCCAGGATAAGGACAAGACCCAGCCGGTGCCCAGCCTGACCGGCCGCATGATCGATGATGCCCGCAATGAGATCAAGGGCAAGTTCTCGGTCCGTGTGATCGAGCAGGCCAGCGAGCAGCCCGCCGGTACCGTCCTGAGCCAGAGCCCCGCCGCCGGTTCCGAAGCCCGCATCACCTCGGCCATTACACTGGTGGTCTCCACCGGTGTGCCCGAGGTCATCGAAACGCCCACCGATAACGGCGGCGAGGATGAAAACGGCAACATTGTAGTTGAGGAAAGCTGGTGGCCCAGCGCCGACGGCAGCCACCAGATCCACCAGTTGACCGATGGCACGATGTGGAACGAGAACGGCCAGCAGTGCGACTCTCAGGGCAACCCGCTTTGATGGGGACAGCTATGAACTATATCACAAAAGGCATCGGCGGTTTCTACTATGTAAAAACGCCGGATGGCATCAAAGAATGTAAGGCCCGCGGCATCTTCCGCAAAAGCGGCATCAAGCCGGTGGCAGGCGACTGGGTGGAACTTTCCCCGGACGGCACCGTCATCGATGAGATCCTGCCCCGCAAAAATGTGTTTGTGCGCCCGCCTATCGCCAATTTGGACGTGCTGTTCATTGTAGCCAGCACCGTGCAGCCTGTGCCCAGCACCCTGGTGCTGGACCAGCTGGCGGCGGCCGCCGTTTATAAGGACGTGCAGCCGATTTTAGTCGTGACCAAGGCGGACCTTGGCGCGGCGGATACGCTGGTGCAGGCCTATCAGACCAGCGGCATCCCGCTGGTGCAGCTGAACTACGAGACCGGCGAGGGGCTGGATGAAATCAAGGCGCAGATTAAAGATCATCTTTGCGCTTTCTGCGGCAACTCCGGCGTGGGCAAGTCCACGCTGCTGAACGCTTTAGCACCCGAATTGCAGCGGGAGACCGGCTCCATCAGCCAAAAGCTGGGCCGTGGCCGCCATACCACCCGTGAGGTAGAGATTTTCGAGATCTGCGGCGGCCGCCTGGCAGACACGCCGGGCTTTGCCAGCCTGGAAGCCCAAAAGCTGTGCCGCATCCCCAAAGAGGACATCCAGCACACCTTCCCGGAATTTGAGCCTTATTTTGGCCAGTGCCGCTTCACCGGCTGCTCTCACCGTGCGGAGACTGACTGTGCGGTACGCCAGGCGGTGGAAGCGGGCAAAATCAGCAAAACGCGCTATGCCAGCTACCTTGCTATGTACGAGGAAGCCAGCGCCAGGAAAGAATGGGAAAAGTAATGAAACACGCGCTCCTGCTTTCGGCTGTGCCGGTCGATGCAGCTATGAAACGCTACTGCCGCCTTGGCAGCTTCGTGGTAGCCTGTGATGTGGGCTACCGCAATGCTGACCGCCTGGGGCTGCATCCGGATTTGATCGTGGGGGATTTTGATTCTGCCCCGCAGCCAAAGACGGACGGCGATACCATCGTGCTGCCCCATGTCAAGGACGACACCGATACCCACTACGCCGCCAAATGGCTGCTGGAAAACGGCTATACCCAGGTTACTATGCTGGGGGCCTTGGGTGGTGCGCGGCTGGAGCATACCATTTCAAACCTTTCCACGGGCCTGTTTTTGGCCGAGCATGGTGTGGAGGCAGTCTTGGCGGATGCCGCCAGCGAGATCCACTATCTTGTGCCCGGCAAAGATCTTACCTTGCAGCGCGGCGAATGGCAGTATCTCTCGGTGTTCCCGTGGGATGGCAAGCTGACCGGTGTGGACATTGAGGGAGCGTATTACCCCCTGCATGGTGCGGAACTCGTGCCGGATTTTCCCATCGGTGTCAGCAATGAATTTGTAGACCCCACCGCCACGCTGCGCTGCCAGGCCGGCCACGGCATTGTGGTATTGACCCGCGCCGATTAAAGGCACACATCCCGCACTGCGGCCATAGTATAGCTTACACACAGCAAATCCCAGGGAAGGGAGGTGTAAGCCGTGCGTGTAGTGGTGGTACGTTGTCCCCGCGCGCTGCGCTGGCTGCTCCGCGCAACCTTTAAAGTCTGAACAAAATATCCCACGCCTCTGCCCGTTGGGCAGGGGCTATTTTTTTGCCCTGCCGCATATACATGCACAAGAATACCAAACGGAAAGGGGTAACCAGTATGGAACTGAAGGTGTTTAAGGACACCCTTGCAGCATACGGCGGGCGGTGGGAGACACGGCAGGAACTGCCGGTGGAAACGGAGATCTTGATCCCGGATTATCAGCCGGCCGTTTTTAAAATTGTCAAATGCCTGATGCAGCCGGTGGTGCTGCAAAACCGGGTGGCAGGCGGGCGCTGGCACTGCGAAGGATATCTGCGCTGCACCGTGTATTATCAAAGCGATGAACCCGGCTGCCGCCTGTACCGCACTGAGCAGAAATTTGCCTTTGAAAAATCGGTCGAGCTCCCGGATACCGCCTTTGCCGAGGGCCCGGCCCAGGTCTGGGGCGAGCAGGAATATTGCAACTGCCGCGCCGTCAGCGAGCATCGCATCGACCTGCGCGGGGCGTACATTCTGTGCGCGGCGGCGCTGATGGTCAAGGATTGCGAGCTGCTGACCTCCCTGGCTGACTGTGGCATTGAGCAGCGCACCCAGGAACTATCCGGCCTGACCCGCGTGGCTGCCGAGGAAAAGACCCTGACCAGCGAGATCAACCTGCCGCTGCCGGGCACAGGAGAGTCCATCTTAGATATTGGTGGCAGCTTTACACTGACCAGCCTGACCATGCAGACCGGCCAAGCCAGCTGCCAAGGCATTTTACAGGTGCAGGTCTGCTGCCAGCCGCCGGAAAGCGAAGCGCTAGATGTCCGCACCAAAGAGATGACCATCCAACAGACGGTTGACCTGCCCGGCGCAGCGGAGAGCGACCAGTGCATCGCCTGGGGAGAACTGCTGCACTGCACCCTGCGCACGGAGGAAGGCGCGGCGGACGCAAGCCTGGCGGTTACATGGAAACTGCACCTGGAACTGTGGCGGCTGGCTGCCCACACGGTAGTGGCGGATGCCTACTCGACCCTCTGCCAGGCGCAGACTGTGCAGACCGTCTGCAAACTACTGCAAAAGACGGCGGACCTGAACGGTCACCTGACCGTGACGGTGGAGGACGACCTGCCTACGCCGGATGCCGAGGTGCGCGGATGCTTTGTCACGCTGGAAGCGCCGGTGCAGATCCCGGAGGAAACGGACAACAAAGAAAAGGCAGGGGAGACGCGCTGGAAACTGCAAGGCAAGGGCACGGCCCATGTGCTGTGTGCCGACAGCTGCGGCGAACTGACTTGCTACGACAAAGGCTTTGCCTGGCAGCCGGAGGGCAGCTGGCAGGGAAGCCCCGGCGATGCCTACCCCTGCCTGCATGCCGATGTGGCCCGTCTGACCAGCGGCAAAAACGGTACACGGCTGCGGGCGGAAATTGAGTTGAGCATAACCGGTGCCATGCTGCAGGCCCAGGCCCGGCAGGCGTTAAGCGAGGTGGAACTGGGCGAAGAATTTGCCGATGGCGCAGATGGACCGGCGCTGTATCTGTATTACGCGCAGGAAGGGGAGCGCATCTTTGATATTGCCAAGCGCTACCACGCCCGCGCCAAAGACCTGGCTGCCGCCAACCACCTGGAAACCGGCGGTGCTGTGCCCCAGGACCTGACCACCGAAAGCACATGTCTCTTGATCCCCGCCGCTTTGTAAAGGAGGAACGACCGTGACGCAAGAACAGATCTACCAAAATATTGCGCGCCGGACCGGCGGCGATATTTATCTTGGCGTGGTGGGGCCGGTGCGCACAGGCAAAAGTACCTTTATCAAGCGCTTTTCGGAACTGCTTCTGCTGCCGCATATCCAAAACGAAGCACAGCGCGCCCGTGCCAACGATGAACTGCCCCAAAGTGCGGCAGGTCGTACCATCATGACGACCGAGCCGAAATTTATCCCGGAAAAAGCCGTTAATATCGAACTTTCCGGCGGCGGCAGCTTTCGGGCACGGCTTATTGATTGCGTGGGCTACATGGTGGACGGTGCCCTCGGCCACGAGGAGCAGGATGCCCCGCGCCTGGTGAAAAGCCCCTGGTTTGACCACGAAGTGCCCTTTGACCTGGCGGCCGAGACCGGAACACGGCGGGTCATCCGGGAGCATGCCACCGTGGGCGTTGTTGTTACCACCGATGGCAGTGTGGCCGATCTGCCGCGGGAAAACTACTGTGAAGCCGAGCGTCGTATCATCGCGGAACTGGAAGCCATCGGCAAGCCCTACGTGATTTTGCTGAACTGCACCGACCCGGACAGCGATGCCGCCCGCCAGCTGGCCGCGCAATTGCAGGATACCTACCAGCGGGCCGTTGTACCCATCAACTGCGTAACGATGACCGCCGAAGCACTGGACGGGATTTTGCAGCGGTTATTGTACGAGTTCCCAATCCGGGAAATCGCCGTGCAGATGCCCAGCTGGGTCACGATGCTGGAACCCGGCCACTGGCTGCAAAGCGCTGTGTATGCGGCGATGCTGGAATTTGCCGGCGCTGTACACAAAATGGCCGACATTGCGGGTAAAAATCTGCCGTTAGAATGTGAATACATCACAAAAACCACGCTGACCGGTATGGACCTTGCCAGCGGCACGGTACACATTACAGCTACGATAGCGCCCGATATTTTTTATAAAATTTTGGGCGAACAGACGGGGCTTTCCATCGTGGATGAAGCCAGCCTGCTGCCCTGCGTGGTCAGCCTGGCAAAGGCAAAGCGCGCCTACGATAAGATCAAATCCGCCCTTGACCAGGTGGAAGCCACCGGCTACGGCATTGTGATGCCGGGCATTGAAGAACTGACGCTGGAAGAACCGGAAATTGTGCGCCAGGGCGGGCAATATGGGGTGCGGCTTTCGGCCAGTGCGCCCAGTCTGCACATCATGCGGGCGAACATCCACACCGAACTTTCACCTACGGTGGGCAGCGAACAGCAGGGGGAGGAGCTTATCAAAAGCTTATTGGCTGATTTTGAGACGGACCCCGGCAAGTTGTGGAACACCAATATCTTCGGCAAAAGCCTGAACGAACTGGTCAGCGAGGGTGTGCAGGCCAAGCTGCTGCACATGCCGCAGGAGGCCCGCAGCCGCCTGCAATCTACGCTGGAACGCATTATTAACGAGGGCTGCGATGGTCTGATCTGCATCCTGCTGTAAAGGGGGCTTTGCGTTGAAACGCCTGACACGACAGGAAAAGGAACACCAGAAAGAACGCCGCGCCCTACGAACGGAGCTGGAGACAGCCATGCAGGCTTTGCGCGCCAACGAGAAGGCCTTTCAGGAGGCACTGGATCCTTTTGTGATCGAACAGCTGACTTACCAGCATGCGGCGCTGCGATGCCGCAGCCGTGTACTGCTGCGCTTATTGCGGGAGGAGGATGCCCCGTGCCGCTGACGGATGTTTTATGGCCGCTGGTGGGCGGTGCTGTGTGCCTGCTGCTGGTTTTACGGTGTGCCGCCCGCCAGCGGCATCCGGTACTGGCGCTGCTGGCCGGGGCAGTCTGCGGGCTGGGGGTGCTGGCTGTGCTGGCGCTATTGGAGCCTGTCAGCGGCATTACGCTGCCGCTGAACCGTTTTACAGCTTTTACGGCGGCGGTGCTGGGGGTGCCCGGGGTGGTTTTATTACTGCTTTTACAGCTGATATTATAAAAAAT
Organism: Bulleidia sp.; assembly: GCA_963655125.1. GTDB lineage: Bacteria > Bacillota > Clostridia > Oscillospirales > Ruminococcaceae > Gemmiger. Next base: position 98,710 of record CAVKDR010000004.1, on the reverse strand, counting down.
CTTGCCAATTGCTGTGCAATATGCTATAATACCCAAGAAACGAGTGGAACATACGGCGGCGGGACAGTTCGCAAGAACTGCCTGAGGAAAGTCCGGGCTTCACAGAGGCATAGCAACTGCTAACGGCAGCCGGGGGTGACCCCAGGGATAGTGCAACAGAAAGAAACCGCCGTGCCTGGCACGGTAAGGATGGAAAGGCGAGGTAAGAGCTCACCAGCGCACTGGCGACTTTGCGGCTATGTAAACCCTGCTTGAAGCAACATCCGTATGGGACATTATGCGGAGCCTCGCGCGTCCCGGTGATGGCGTGAGCCTTGCGGCAACGTAAGGCCAAGATAGATCGTCGTTTGATACAGAACCCGGCTTACGGTCCAGTCGTTTTCTTAAATGATTTCTGCACAGCGGTTTGCATAACTGCTGTGCAGTTTTTGTTTGTGATAAACATTACAACCAAGATCTGCAACCAGGCTTGCGCCAGGCACAGCTCGGCAGCGGCCAGCAAAAAAGTCCTGCACTTGACACCGGGGAAGCAGGAAGCTATAATAAAAGCATAATATGATATTTCGCTAAATTAAAGTTTAGCGAAATACAGGGAGGAGCAAACAGGGAAAATGAGCAGTTATATCGATGTGGTCCACCCGGACCGCCATGCGCCGTATGTGGATATCCCGGACGATGTGGTGGAATACCTGCATTATCTGGACTTTGTAAAAATGCGCTCGCCGCGTACCATCAACGCGTACTACCTTGACTTGCGCGGTTTCTTCCGGTTTATGATGGCGGTGCAATGGTCGCGTGTGCCGCAGGATACACCCGCAGAGAAAATCGATTTAACAGGGATCCAAACAGCAGACATCCGCACCATCACCAAGCGGGACATTTTCGCCTACCTGGACCACGTGCGCAGCGAGGATGCCAACGGCGGCAAAGCCCGGGCCCGCAAGCTGAGCGCCCTGAAAGGCTTTTTCACCTACCTTGTGACCCAGGTCAACAAACTGCAGGAAAATCCCACCGAGGGCATCAGCCTGGGCTCGCCCAAGAAGGCTCTGCCCAAGTACCTGACTGCAGAGGAAAGCATTGACTTGTTAAAAAATATACAAAGTGACTTCTATGAGCGGGATTTCTGCATGATTACGCTGTTTTTAAACTGCGGTATGCGTCTGACGGAACTGGTGACCATCAACATGGGCGATTTCAAACAGGATACCATCCGCATCACCGGCAAAGGCAACAAGGAGCGGCTTGTCTACCTGAACGATGCCTGCCTGACCGCACTGGAACATTATAAAAAGGCCCGTGCAGCACTGCCGAATCTGCCGGCAGATGAACAGGCCTTATTCGTTTCCAAGCGCGCCGGCAAGCGGCTGACAGCCCGCCGTGTGGAGCAGATCGTGGCGCGCTGCCTGCAAAGTGCAGGGCTTAGCGGACGCGGATTTTCGCCCCACAAGCTGCGTCATACGGCGGCAACACTGATGTATCAAGGCGGCGTGGATATGCTGGCACTGAAAGAGATTCTCGGCCATGAGAGTGTTTCCACCACGCAGATCTATACCCACATCAACCAGGAGCGTCTGCGCGCTGCAGTAAAGGCCTCTCCCCTTGCGGACCAGGCCTATATTGCGGAAAGCAAGCCCTCACAGCAAGACCCCGGCGAGGAGGACTGACAGCCAAGCGCTGACAAGGCTTACGGCACCAGCCAGCAGCAGACACAGCAAAAAGCGGATCGTCAGCCGCCGAAAAGCCGCTGCCAGCTGCCCACGGGCAGACCCGCCTGAAAAAACGCACTGGAATAAGCCATTGCTCATCGATGCACCATAACCGGACAGCCACAGCCCCGCGAACAGCACACTCAGGTTAGGCAGGCTGCTCAGCAGCCAGTAGCAGACAAGGCCGCGGCGCTCCCCTGCGGCCAGCACACAGGCGGCGCACAGGCCGAGAAAACCACCGCGCAAGAAGAATAAAATCAGAAAAAAGAAACATCCTAAGGCCGAAAAACTGCACATATACAGCGCCGTCAACTGCAAAAAGGCAGCGGAAAACTGCCACTGCCAAACCGCCAAAACGGTGCTGTAGCTGGTTTTAGCTAAGTAGTAAGCCGCCAGCTGGCTGCCCGGTTCCCAGGCCCCGGCCCGCCCCAGCCAAATGCCCGGCAGGTAGCCCAGCAAAAACAAGCAGGCGCAGCCCAAAGGTATATAAGGCAGTCGGCCGGTCGTGCTGTTAGCCTGCTGTACATGCGGCGCGGACTGGTGCGGCCAGAACATCCGGGCGCGGACAGCAGGCCGCGTGGGTTGTGCGGTGCGCATTAGTGTCCCTCCTTAATGGCGGAGAGCGCGCCGCCTAAAGTGCCGCCTAGCAGCAGGGCCAGCGGCAGCATGGTATCACTGCGGGCCCAGCTGGGCACACCATGTACAAGAAACGCCGCTGCCAGCAGGCAAAGCGCATAAAAAGCCCCGCAGGCCAATCCACACACAAGCCGCTGCTGCCCGATTTTACCGGCCAGCAAAAAACCGGAAAACGCTGCCCCGGCCGATGCCGCCAGGCAGGCCATCGGCCGCACCAGATGCAGCGGCAGCGGCGTATGCGTCAGCAGAAAGGCGGCCAGCGCCAGCAGCAAAAGGCACAGCCCGACTCCCGCCGCAAAAACCTGCACCAGCATCCAGGCTGGCGCATTTTGCCCGCGCGGCCCGCTGCGGTGCCTGGACAGGTTGGATGGAATACTTTTAGCCATAATAAAACGCCCCCTTGCACAGTAAACACTATGCAAAGGGGCGTTTTGGTATGCCGTCAGGCAAAATTACTTCTTAACAGGGGTAGTGTCCTTGTTGCCCATGTCCAGCTTCTCCACGCTGGCAATGGCAGAACGGCGGAAACGGATCTTGGTGCGGTCGCTGCCGGTCTCCAGAACGATGGTGTCGTCCTTATCGGCAATGGCGCAAACGATGCCAACGATACCACCGATGGTGGAAACCTTATCGCCGATCTCGATGGAGCTGCGCATGGCGGCATCCTTCTTGTCCTGGCGCTTCTGCGGCAGGTAGATCAGGATGAACATGAAGACGATGATCAGGATCATCGGCAGCAGCGTGAACAGGGTTTCGGTCATGCTGGTGGAACCAGTAGCGCTCAAAAACTGAATCATAGCGGGTATACTCCTTAAAATAAACGATTTCTTCTATTATATCGAACTTTGCGGCCCAGCGCAAGCGTTTACGAAAAAATATCAGATGCGGGTGTCAAGTTTATGCACATAGGTGTCGTGGAACTGCTGGAATGTGCCGTTGTCCAGCGCCTCGCGGATGCGCTCCATCAGGTGGTTGTAGAAATACAGGTTGTGCATAACGGCCAGGCGCATACCCAGCATCTCATCGGCCTTTTGCAGGTGGCGGATGTAGGCACGGGAGAAGTTGCGGCAGACCGGGCAGTCGCAGTGCGGATCAATGGGAGATTCGTCACGCTCGTATTTCAGGTTCTTGATATTGATAACGCCGTCCCAGGTGAACAGATGGCCGTGGCGGGCGTTGCGGCTGGGCATAACGCAGTCGAACAGGTCAACGCCGCGGTACACGCCCTCGATGATATTGCCGGGGGTGCCAACGCCCATCAGGTAGCGAATCTTGTTCTTGGGGGCAAAAGGCTCAACAGCCGAGATAATATCGTACATGACTTCGGCGGGCTCACCCACGGCCAGACCGCCGATGGCGTAGCCGTCCAGGTCATACTCGGCGATCTGCTTCATGTGTTCAACGCGCAGGTCGGCAAAGGTGCAGCCCTGGTTGATGCCAAACAGCAGCTGGTCAGGGTTGACGGCCTTTTCCTCATGCTTCAGGCGGGTCATCTCGTCCTTGCAGCGCAGCAGCCAGCGGGCCGTGCGGGCGCAGCTGTTCTTGGCGTACTCGTAGGTGGCAGGGTTTTCCACGCACTCGTCAAAGGCCATGGCGATGGTAGAACCCAAGTTGGCCTGGATCTGCATGCTCTGCTCCGGCCCCATAAAAATACGGTGGCCGTCCAGATGGGAGTTGAAGGTTACGCCTTCCTCGGTGATCTGGCGCAGCTTGGCCAGGCTGAACACCTGGAACCCGCCGCTGTCGGTCAGGATGGGGCCATCCCACTTGGTGAACTTGTGCAAACCGCCCATCTCGGCCACCAGCTTGTCGCCGGGACGCAGGTGCAGATGGTAGGTGTTGCACAGCATAACCTGGGCGCGGATGTCTTTCAGGTCCAGTGCCGACAGGCCGCCCTTGATGGCAGCAGCGGTGGCAACGTTCTGGAATGCGGGGGTCTGCACGGTGCCATGCACCGTAGTAAATTCGCCGCGTCGGGCGGCACCTTCCTGTTTAATAAGGCGGTAAGGCATGTTGGCAGCTCCTTTATACTAAGTTATCAGCGAATGAACATGGCATCTCCGATTTTGTCGTTAGTAAGGATTTTATATCGGAAAAGCGATGCGAAATGTACTATTAATTCTAGGTCAAAAATACGTCGAGCCAACTCTGGACTCGACGTATTAACAAGAAATGCTTACTTAGAGAGATACTCCAGTTCTCCGTTTTCACTTTGTCTTGGTTATCTCAGCGATTTTTTTCTTTTTGAAATATTCCGGGTCAAAATTTCCACTTTTGCGCTCAAGTTTTTGAAAGTTACAGCAGATCTTATTATACAAGGGGATTTTACCATTTACGGCCCTCTTGTATGTAATCTCTGCGCGATGCAAAATCAGTTCTTTGTTTTCTTCACAATAGCGAAGCTGGTTGAGCAACAGCATTTTATACTTTTCATCTTCAACACCAGTAATGTCAAAATCGATTAAACAAATAGGCAAAACAGGAATCATATTATTAAAGCCCATAATTCCGAGTTTGCCTTCATCGAGCTTTAGCACCGGGCCATTAGAATTTAAGTTTGCATGATTCGGCTTTGGCGATTCAAGTGGGACATAATAGTCAAGTCCGTTGATTGATAGCACAATGCCAACATACGGCCGACGTTGCCCCTTGTTATACTGAACCCGCTTGTCAATGCTGTGCAGATAGCTAACGTAATGTTCATCAATATGATAGAATCTAAAACTTCCCATGCACAACTCCTTGTTTTCAAATAGAAATGCGCGAAGCGGAAATCCGCCCCGCGCATTTTTTAGCTCCCCACTCACGGTAGGGGCTCACCGCTTTTTTAATTCTCTAATCACGGAAAGAGCTAACCGCTTTTTTGATTCCCCAGTTATATGGCATAGGGCGGGGCTTCCCTCTTTAGGCGGACGAAATTGGCGACAGGCCTAATTTCATCTGAGCAGAGGTGATATACCTCTGTGCCTATATTATACGCAATTTACCACCAAAAGTAAACCCCTTGCAACGAAAAATTAACACAATTTACATGGAAATTGCTCTTGTAGGCTCTGGATTTGGCGCTTTTGATTTATGCGTATAGGGTATCTTTTGCGAAACAGGTGACTTAAAAACGTGCTTTTAGGCCAAATCCTTGAGCCTCGCATTATTGTTTATCACATAACATGATTTTGAAAGCGTTTCAACAACGCGGGTATCATTATGTATTATTGTTGCTTCAAAAATTATACAGAACGTGTAAGTCTGTGCAATGTCTGTTTTGAACATCGGGTTAAATTATTTAAATTCGGGTTTTTTACTTAGTAAGGATGTCAAAGCTGGTCATTGTAGACATCAAAAAAGCCCTGAAAATCGAGCATTTCAGGGCTTAAAAAGGCTTATTTTATGCGGGTTTGGTGGCTTTTTGATACTCAATATAAACTTAGCACGCCCTTACTTAATAAACATCGCATCACCGAATGAAAAAAATCTATACTTTTCCTCTACAGCAACCTTATAGGCAGCCATGGTCTTGTCGTAGCCGTAGAAGGCGGCGATCAGCATGATGAGGGTGCTTTCCGGCAGGTGGAAATTGGTGATCAGGCCATCGATGGCTTTCAGCTCAATGCCGGGGTAAATGAAAATGCTGGTGTTGCCGCTGCAGGGCACGATCTTGCCGTATTTGGCCCAGACGGATTCCAGCGTACGGCAGCTGGTGGTGCCTACGGCGATGACGCGGTGGCCGGCGGCACGGGTCTCATTGATGAGCTTGGCCGTCTCCTCGCTGACCGAGTACCACTCGCTGTGCATCTGGTGATCCTCGATGGACTCCTCATTGACGGGGCGGAACGTACCCAGGCCGACATGCAGCGTGACCTCGGCAATGTTGACACCGCGGGAACGGATGGTATCCATCAGCTGCGGGGTAAAGTGCAGACCGGCCGTGGGGGCGGCAGCGCTGCCCAGTTCTTTCGCGTAAACAGTCTGGTACTGGCTCTGATCCTCCAGCTGCTTGGTGATGTAGGGCGGCAGCGGCATCTTGCCAAACTCGTCCAGTTTCTCGTACAGCGTTTCGGTATCATAGGTAAAGGTGACATACTTGTTGCCATCGGGCAGGGTCTCGTCCACCACGGCGGTCAGGCTGCCATCGCCGAACTCTACCTTGGTGCCAGCCTGCATCCGCTTGCCGGGGCGGGCCAGGCATTCCCAGGTGTCCCCTTTCACCTGGCGCAGCAGCAGCAGTTCGCAGACAGCACCGGTGGGAACCTTGGTGCCCATCAGGCGGGCAGGCAGCACCTTGGAGTTGTTGACGACCAGCAGGTCGCCTTTCTCCAGATAATGGGGCAGTTCATGAAAAACCGAGTGCAGAATTTTATCATTTTTGCGGTCCAGCACCATCAGGCGGGCCGCATCGCGGGGGTCAGCAGGCTCCTGCGCGATCAATTCTTTAGGTAAGTCGTACCAAAAATCCTTTTTCAGCATGGTTTTCTTCCTTTTTTCGTTGACAATCAGGGATAGGGATACTATAATAAAGCCAGCACAGAGGCGCGAAGTGCATCAGTAACCCGGTTTGCAGTCCCCAGCCAGGGGCATAAACTGGGCGAAAGGGTACTTCGCCGAAGGCAATGCGCGGCACGCATTGGCCTGGGTCCGTAACCGAACAGGTGCGGGACTGTCACACCCCAAAAGGTGTGTTGCGCTGTGTGTATATGCAATATGATATTATATTGCATTTTGTGCCGGTTTTCAAGCCGGTTTTTTTATTATCTGTGCAAAATCGGAACAATTTATGCCGCTGCTGCATAGAAATCGGGAAAGGTATTGCGAAAGGAAGGGTTAGGAAAGATGAAACAGTACAATGTAGGTGTCATCGGTGCAACGGGCATGGTCGGCCAGCGCTTTATCACGCTGCTGGAAAACCACCCCTGGTTCCATCTGACTGCCGTAGCTGCGAGTGCGCGCAGCGCCGGCAAAACGTACGAGGATGCGATCGGTGACCGCTGGCTGATGAAAACGCCGATGCCGGAATGTGCGAAGAAGCTCGTCGTGCTGGATGCAGCCAATGTAGAGGAAGTTGCCTCTAAAGTTGACTTCGTGTTCTGCGCTGTCAACATGAAGAAAGAGGAGATCAAGGCCCTGGAAGAAGCCTACGCCAAAGCCGAGTGCCCGGTCGTTTCCAACAACAGCGCCCATCGCTTTACCCCGGATGTGCCCATGGTCGTGCCCGAAATCAACGCTGACCACATCGAGATCATCCCTGCCCAGCGCAAGCGCCTGGGCACCAAGCGCGGCTTTGTGGCCGTCAAGTCCAACTGCAGCCTGCAAAGCTATGTGCCCGCCCTGCATCCCCTGCGAGGCTATGGCATCACCGATGTGCTGGTCTGCACCTACCAGGCTATCTCCGGCGCTGGCAAGACCTTTGAGACGTTCCCCGACATTCTGGATAACGTCATCCCCTACATCGGCGGCGAGGAAGAAAAGAGCGAGCAGGAACCCCTGAAGCTGTGGGGCCATATCGAGGGCGACAAGATCGTCTCTGCCGATGCCCCGCGCTTTACCGCCCAGTGCCTGCGTGTGCCGGTCTCTGACGGCCACATGGGTGCCGTGTTTGTGCGCTTTGCCAACAAGCCCAGCAAGGAAGAAATCCTGAAAGCCTGGAAAGAATTCCACGGCCCCGCCCAGGATCTGGACCTGCCCAGCGCCCCGAAGCAGTTCCTGCATTACTTTGAAGAAAACGACCGCCCGCAGCCCAAGCTGGACCGCATGCTGGAGAACGGCATGGCTGTCAGCATCGGCCGCCTGCGCGAGGATAACCAGTACGATTACAAGTTCGTCTGCCTGTCCCACAACACCCTGCGCGGTGCTGCCGGTGGTGCGGTGCTGCTGGCTGAACTGCTGGCCGCCAAGGGCTATTTTGACTGATTTGCTGCCCTGCACGGCGCAGAAACCTGCGCTATTTTAAAAGAAGGAGTATTTCCCATGAAGAAGCCTGTTTTTACCGGCGCTGCGGTTGCCATCATCACCCCGATGAACGCCGATGGCAGCGTAAATTTTGAAGAACTGGGCCGCATCATCGATGACCAGATCACCCACGGTACCGATGCCATCGTCATCTGCGGTACCACCGGCGAGTCCCCCACGCTGTCTGACGAGGAGCATACCGACTGCATCCGCTATGCAGTCAAGCGGGCCGCAGGCCGTGTGCCGGTGATCGCAGGCACGGGCTCCAACGATACCAAGTATGCTATCTGGCTGTCCCAGCAGGCTCAGGCTGACGGCGCTGATGCCCTGCTGCTGGTTACCCCCTACTACAACAAAACCAGTCAGGCGGGCCTGGTGGCCCATTACACGGCCATTGCCAACGCGGTGGACCTGCCCTGCATCCTGTACAACGTGCCCAGCCGCACCGGCTGCAACCTGACCCCGGCCAGCCTGGCCGAGCTTGCCAAGCTGCCCAACATCAACGCCGTCAAGGAAGCCAGCGGCAACATCAGCCAGGTGGCGGAGATCGCTGCTGCCTGCGGTGAGGAGCTGAACATCTACTCCGGCAACGATGACCAGATCGTGCCGCTGCTGGCGCTGGGCGGCAAAGGTGTTATCAGTGTGCTGTCCAACGTGGCACCCCAGTACACCCACGACATCTGCGCCAAGTGGTTTGTAGGTGAGACGCAGGAAAGCCTGCAGATGCAGCTGAAAGCCCTGCCGCTGTGCAAGGCCCTGTTTGCCGATGTCAACCCCATCCCCGTAAAGTGGGCAATGAACCGCCTTGGCTGGCAGGCCGGTGCCTGCCGCCTGCCGCTGGTCGAGCCTTCTGCTGCGGTGCAGGCCCAGCTGGAGACCGCCATGCGGGATTTCGGCTTGCTGTAAATCATGCTGACCGGCCCGTGGCAACCTGCTGCGGGCCTTTTTTGAAAGGAAACAGAAAATGACGGATATTGTGATCCAAGGCATCTATGGCCGCATGGGCCATGCGTTGATTGAGAAAATTGCAGCCCGCGAGGATTGCCGCGTGGTGGCCGGCGTGGACCGCGAGGCTGGCAAGGTCGGCGAGATCCCGGTCTATGCCGGATTTGGGGGGCTGCCCAAGGTCGATGCCATCATCGACTTTTCTTCCCCCGTCGGTGCGGTGGCGGCGGCGCAGTATGGTGCAGCCCATGGCGTGCCCTGCGTGATCTGCTCCACCGGTCTTTCCGCCGAGGATGAGGCTGTGCTGGAAGAAGCCAGCACCAAAACGCCCATCTTCCGCAGCGCCAACATGTCGCTGGGCGTTAATGTGCTGATCGAACTGGCCCGCCAGGCTACCCGCGTGTTGAGCGGCGAGTTCGACATTGAAATTGTGGAAAAGCATCACCATAACAAGCTGGATGCCCCCAGCGGCACGGCCCTGATGATCGCCGATGCTATCAATGCCGAGGCTGGCAACAGCTATGAGTATGTCTATGACCGCTCCCAGGTGCGCCAGAAGCGCGGCGCTAAAGAGTTGGGCATCAGCTCGGTGCGCGGCGGCGGCATTGTGGGCGAGCATGATGTGCTGTTCTGCGGCCCTGAGGAAGTGCTGACGCTGAGCCACAGTGCAGGCAGCCGCGGCGTGTTTGCCGATGGTGCTGTGCAGGCGGCGCTTTACGTAGCAGGCCGTGAGCCGGGCTATTACACGATGACTGACCTTTTACGGGGTAAGCTGCCGTGCGTTTAAGAGGCAACGAGATCGCCGCCTGCCTGGTGATCGCCCTGGGCGTGGGCGGCGTACTGACAGGGGCGCTGCTGCAGGAAATCAGCAGCAAGGCACCACAGGCCGATTTGCCGGAATCTGCGGCAGCGGCTGCCTATGTGGAGCCGACCCCCACGCCGGAACCGACCCCGGAGCCGACACCTACCGTGGAAACCGTGCGGTTCTCCGCCACCGGCGATGACCTTATCCATGACGGCATTTTTCTGCAGGCGAAGGAGCGCGGCACGGACGGCCACTATGATTTCTCCTACGCCTACGAGAATATGCGGGACTTCTACACCCAGTTTGACGTGAACTGGCTGAACCAGGAAACGCTGGTCAATGACGCATTTGACCCCAGCGGCTACCCCATGTTCTCGACCCCTGGTGACATCACCGATGCGCTGTATGACCTCGGCTTCCGGGTGTTCAGTCTGTCCAACAACCACAGCTACGATAAAGGTGCGGCGGGCATCGATGCTTCCCGCGCCCATTGGGCGGAAATGCCTGATGATGTTGTCACGATGGGCTTCTATAACCTTGATACCTACGATGACTACGCCTACCAGACGGTGAACGGCATCACCTTCGGCTACCTCTCCTACACCGAGCATACCAACGGCCTGCCAACGCCCAGCGGCGCAACCTACGGCGTTGTGTATTTGGACGACCTGGATACCATTGAACAGCAGATCGCCGCCATGCGGCCCAACTGCGACGTGCTGGTGGTCAGCTGCCACTGGGGTGTGGAAGGCAGCCACGATGTGGCCGACTCGCAGCGGCAGATGGCGCAATGGCTGGCTGACCGGGATGTCGACCTTATCATCGGCACCCACCCCCACGTGACCCAGACCGCCGAATGGCTGACCGGTGCGGACGGCCATACCAGCTTTGTGGCCTACAGCCTGGGCAACTTCCTGAACGCCCAGTCCAGCGCTGACAATGTGATCGGCGCAGTGCTGGATATTACGTTCCAGAAAACCACCCAGCCGGATGGCGGTAGTGCGGTGGAAATGCAGGACCCGAAACTGCACTGCGTGGTGACCCAGTATGAGGACGGCTGGAAAAACATCCGCGTCTACCCCTATCCCGCCTACACCGATGAACTGGGCGCGGCGCACGGAAATTTCACGCTTACCCGTGAATACATTGAAAGCGTACTGTATGGCTCTATCGATGAGCAGTTTGTTACCTTAGATTGATGAAAGGATGACGGTTTATGTACGGTGTCAGTAAAATCAGCAGCGAGCAGAATATCATGCTCACGACTTTCCCCGGTGCGCAGTACAGCGCACAAAGCCTGGCAGAACACCTGGACGTGTTTGCCAAGGCTGGTATCGTGGTGGATATGATCTGCCAGAGCGCGCCCCGCGGCACGGCGGTGGATTTCAGCTTTACCACCAGCTATGATAATTTTGCTGCCGTGATGAAGGCCCTGCCTGCAGCGGCCAAGGCCAATCCCCCGCTGGTTTCCGGCGGCTACAGCAAGATCAACCTGTTTGGCGAGGAAATGGTCACCAGCTGCGGCGTAGCAGCCCGCGCGCTGGCAGCTTTGGCCGGTGCCAACATCGAGATCGTGCTGATTACGACCAGCGACCTGGACATTTCGCTGTTGATCCGTCAGCAGGATGAGGATGCCGCCCTGGAAGCCCTGCACAAGGCATTCGAAGTCTGATATAAGTCCCCAAAAACAATCACCGCCCGCGCTCTTGGAAATCCCCTTGAGCGCGGGCGGTTTTGCATTTTAACAGTTGGAGATCTGCTCTCGTATCTGGCAAAGCGCCCCTTTTTCCAGCCGGCTTACCTGTGCCTGGCTGATGCCGATCTCTTTGGCAACTTCCGTCTGGGTCTTGCCGCCCAGATAGCGCAGCGCGATGATGCGCCGTTCTCGCGGGGATAAGGCCCGCACGGTGTCCCGGAACATCATATCGCTGATCCAGCTTTCTTCGCTAGTTTTATCTCGCAGCTGGTCCATGACGGAAAAGCTGTCCTCCCCATCGGAAAAGACAGGCTCATACAAACTGGTGGGGGCCACGGCTGATTCCAGCGCCATAGCCACATTCTCCGGTGAGGCTCCGACCCGAGCCGCGATCTCCGAAATTTTCGGCTCGCGGCCATCCCGCTTTTGCAATTCTTCCCGCGCCTGCATTGAATGGTAGGCCAGATCCCGGATGGATCGACTGACCCGCACAGCGTTATTGTCCCGCAGGTACCGCTTGACCTCACCACAGATCATCGGTACGCCATAGGTGGAAAAACGCACTTTCTGGCTGGGGTCAAAGTTATCGATGGCCTTGATAAGCCCGATGCACCCCACCTGGAACAGATCGTCAAGGTTCTCACCACGGCCGGCAAACTTCTGCACCACACTCAACACCAGCCGCAGGTTGCCCTGGATCATCTGCTGCCGGGCATTCTGGTCGCCGTTATGGGCCGCTTCGATCAGGCGGCTTTTTTCCGCTTCGCTCAAAACCGGAAGCTGTGAGGTATCCATCCCGCAAAGTTCCACTTTCCGTGCCGCCATGGTTGATTCCCCTTCCTGCTGTTGCTTACAAAGCAGTATGGGCGGCGCAGCGCCCCCGCAAACAAGCTGGGAAAATCTGGGTAAATCGGCACAGGGCCTTTTCCCGGGGCATAGCATGGGGCTAAAGGGAGGGTTTGGTATGGTGGATCTGTTATGGTTTATTGTAACGCTTGTTTTGCTGGCGGCAGAAACGGTGGTGCTGGTATTGATGTTGGTGCTGCGGCGGGAAACGCCGCGTACCGATACCCGCGAGACACGCACCGAGTATTTGCAGCCCAATTATAACGAGGTGGCAGGCTTTCGGCTGGCAGCCTACCCGGACAATGAAATTATCATTCCCCAGCGCTACTGGCTGATTGAAAGCGAGGTGGCCGAGGTGGACTTTATCATTGTACCGGGCCGCGCCATGAGCCTGCGGGCCGCTCGCAGCGGCGCTATGCGGGAGCCGACCAACCTAACCGTCAACGGCTACGAGCGGACCGAGCAGTACGAGATCGACGGCCTGACGGTGACGCAGAAACAGAACGCCGGGCGCTATACTTCGGTCAGCTGGACGCGGGATGGATTTGACTATATCCTCTACTCCCAAAAGCCGGAGATGAACATGGTCAGCGGGCTGGCGGTGCCGTTCATCACCAACACGCGGGCCGAGGAAAACTAAGTATCAACTGACGGCTTCCAGTTCCCGCCGCAGGCGGCGGATGATGCGCTTTTCCAGCCGGGAGATGTAACTTTGAGAGATACCCAGCTGGTCGGCTACCTCTTTTTGGGTGTGCTCGGTCTCCCGATTCAGGCCAAAGCGCAGTTCCATAATGCGCCGTTCCCGGGGCGTAAGCCGGGCCACCGCCCGGTGCAGGGCGGCATGCTCGGCACTGCGTTCCAGTTCCTCGCCCACCTGGGGCTGGTCACTGGTAAGTACATCCATCAGCAAAAGTTCGTTGCCATCGTTGTCGGTATTCAGCGGTTCATCAATGCTGGCATCCTGGCGGCGGTTGGAACTTTTGCGCAGGTACATTAAAATTTCGTTTTCAATACATCGGCTGGCGTAGGTCGCCAGCTTGATGTTTTTGGTGGGCTCAAACGTATTCACAGCTTTAATCAGTCCAATGGTGCCGATGGAGATCATATCCTCGATGCCTGCCGAGGGCGTTTCAAACTTTTTGGCAATGTACACGACCAGCCGCAGGTTGTGGGTAATCAGCAGGTCGCGGGCTGCAGTGCTGCCGTGGCTCAAGGCATCCAGGGCCTGCCGCTCCTGCTGGGGATCCAGCGGTGCAGGCAGGGTGTCCGCCCCGTTGATGTAGTGCAGTTCCCGCACGGGGACAAGGCGCAAAAGCAAGGTGTAGAGTGTCTGGCTGATTTTCATGGTGTACCGCCCTTTCTTATAAAAAATCACTGCCATAGAGAGCTTCATACTGTGGGTCGCCGAAAGACTCCGGCGCAAAGGCGATGGCGGTACGCCCCAGCTGCAGCACGCCGGTTTTGGTGATAAGCCCGATGCCCCGCACCGCAAAACCGGGCAGCAAACTGCGCTGGGCAGCGGTACTGCAGGGGATCAGCCGCAGCTGTGTCCCGGCGGGCGGGTCGGCTTTATCGCCCCCGGCAAACCAGCCAGCCAGAAATTGCCGCACCTCCGGCGGCAGACGGGAGCCTGCGTCCGCCAAGCTGACCACCAGCACCGGCATACAGGTGATGGGATCGGTCAGATGGCAGCCGGTATCCAGCGTGGCCCGCAGATGGATGCGGGTGCCGCAGAGTTCAAATTCCAGCCCAACGGTTTCTTGCTTTACGGGTCGGCGGCGGAAAAAACGCAATCCGACTTCGATCACCCCGCAGCATAGCCCGGAAAGGCCCAGCAGCAACAGCGGTGATACCCGCAGATAAACCGCGAGATTCCCCGTCTGCAACAGCGTTGTGCCGGTTTGAAAGATGACCAAAACCACCAGCCCTGCCAGCAGGATGTTCAGCGCCGCATACCAGCAGGCCGCTGCCAGCAGCCGCAGCCGGTCCCGCCCACCAAAGGTCAGGGCGGCAATAGCCAGGGCTGTAACCAGCTTATATAGGATTTGCACCGGGTACGAAAGTTCCGGCGCAAACAAAATCAGTGAGGAAAGCGCCGCACAGGCGCTGCCAGCCAGCATATGGGCAAAGGCCGCCCGCTGGCCGGTCAACACCCCGGCGGCTTGCAGCAGTAAATAGGCCACCAGGAAATTGACAAGGAGCAGCACATCCAGATAGATAACGGTCTTTATGGTGCATCCCCCCTCCTGCGGCGTTTTCCAGTATATGCGCCGTGGATGGTGAAAATGCGCAGACCATGAAACACACAAAAAAGCGACCTGCTGTACCGAAATACAGCAGGTCGCTGAAAATTACGTATGCAGTTTTACTTGGAAGCACAGGTGGAGCAGGATGCGCAGCTGGCGCAATTGGCATGCTCCTCAGCCCAGATGCGGTCAGCAGACGGGGTCCACTGGTCGGCGTAAGGCTTGCAGCGGCGGAAAACATCGCTGGTGGATTCCGGCTGCTGCATATCGGTGCTGTGGGCACCACTGCGCTTGACCATCTCACCCAGCAGTTCGGGGTTCTCCAGCATCGGGCAGGGACGCAGATGGTTGTGGTTGAAAGGCTGACCCTTGTGATATTCCTTGAACAGGGGCTGCTGCAGGCACTCCAGCAGGCTCTTGTCATGGATGTTGGCGTTGGAGTAGTGGATAAAGACGCAGGGCTCCACATCGCCAGCCGGATTGATATGGGCGTACTGGCGGCCGCCGGCAATGCAGCCATCGATATACTCGCCATCGTTCTGGAAGTCGATGCAGAAGATGGGCTTGCCGCCGGTGTAACCACGGATCTCGCGGACGCGGTGGATCATATACTCACGCTGTTCGGCATTCAGCATCAGGTTGACGTTGGCACCATCGCCGATGGGCATATAGTGGAAGTACCAGTTGAAACGCACACCGTGGCTGATCAGCATATCCATGAATTCATCGCTGGTAACAGCCTTGTAGTTGGCGCTGGTGTAGCAGATGGAAGTACCAAACAGCAGGCCGTTCTCCTTCATCAGGTCCATGGCATGCATAACGCGGGCGTAAACGCCATCGCCGCGGCGGTCATCGGTAGCATCGCCGATGCCCTCGATGGAGATGAAGAAAGCCATGTTGCCCAGCTGCTTAACGCGGTCGCAGAAAGCCTGATCGATCAGGGTGCCGTTGGTAAACAGATGGAACACAGAACTCTGGTGCTTCTCAGCCAGCTTGAACAGATCCTCCTTGCGGCAGGTGGGCTCGCCGCCGGTGCACATGTACCAGTGGATGCCCAGTTCCTCGCCCTCGGTGACGATACGGTCCATATCCTCGAAGCTCAGGTTCAGGCGGTTGCCGTACTCGGCAGCCCAGCAGCCCTTGCAGTGCAGGTTGCAGGCAGAGGTGGGGTCAAACAGCAGGATCCACGGCATATTGCAGTCGTACTTCTCGCGCAGTTCCATGACGTAGTTGTAACCGGCGAACATGCCCTCATACACCAGGTTCAGGGTATTCATTTTCAGGATATGGGGGTCGATCTCGTTGATGGCGCGGTAAGCGTATTCCATCCATTTGCCGTTGGGGTCAGAAACGAAAGCGCGAACTTTGTCCCAGTCAGCATCTGGGTAACGGTGTGCCAGCAGGGGCTGTGCCAGGTTGACCAGCTTGACAGCCTGTTCGGCCATATTTTCAGGGCCCTTGCCACGGACGGCATTGATGGCAGCGTCAATAGCAGCGCTGAACGCTGCGCGCTGTGCCGCATGGACCACTTTATTCATTGCCATAATAGTCTGCTCCTTTTAACTCTTGATTGTGCAACTATTTTATGCCTTTTTTCGTGTTTCTGTACATGGGCAAATGCCGTTTTTTGTGCAATTGAAAGCGGCATACGTGCGCAAAAAAGCGCGAAACTGAACAAATTTCAAAAATTGTCCTAACGAATTTGTGCGGAAATTCCGGGAAAATAATCCATATACGGTCCCGTAAAATTTGCAAAATGCGGGCACATTATGGTATAATAACGCTGTACGATTCTATTTCGCTGTAAGGAGTATTTGCCATGCCGCGTTCAAATCAGACAAAGCGCCTGCTGGCCCAAAGCCTGATGGATTTGATGACGACCACCCCGCTGGAAAAGATCTCGGTCAACGACATTGTGGATCACGCCGGGGTCGGGCGCAATACCTTTTACTATCATTTTGAGGATAAGTACGATCTGGTGAACTGGTACTTCCAAAGCGGCGTGACCCAGTTTTTGGTGGAACGCTCGGCCTATGCCAGCTGGAATGCCCTGCTGGAAGCGGTGGAAGATTATCTTTTGGAAAATAAAGTGTTTTACTGCAACGCCCTGGCTTATACCGGGCAGAACAGTTTGCAGCAGTACATATTTGACTACCTGTGCTCGATTTTTATGCAGCGTGCCAAAGAGCTGCGCCCCGGCATTGGTGCTGACGAAAATCTGCTGATTGGCCGCTTCTTTGCAGGCGCATTGATGGGCATTTTGCAGCCGTGGGTGCTGGGCGGCATGAAAACGAACGGGGCGCGTCCGTCCTTAAGTGTGCCACTGCTTTCGGAAGAAGAACTGGACCTGATCCTGCGCGGCGAACTGGGCGGTATGCGTGAACCGAGCAATCCGACCTGACCTTTACAAGAATAACAAAAAGCCGATTCCTTATTTGTCGCATCGCGGCGATAAGGAATCGGCTTTTGTTCTTTATTATGATTATGCGGTCGCAGGCTTATTCACCCGTGTACAGCTGCAGCGGGAAAGTCTGCTCCGGCTGCAGGGCGCTGCCCCAGACAGCGTTGTCCGAAATACGGTGATTAAGGTAGGTGATGTCAGCGTCCCAATCCAGCAGCAGCACCGGCTTGCCGGTCTCTAAGCGGCCGGCAATGATACCGCAGCGCAGTGCTTCGCTCTTTTCCGGTGAGATGCCAGGGCGGCGGGCATACATGCAAAGGCGGGCTTCCTGGGCTACACCCTCCATCCAATCGTCCTGTAAAGCTTCCTCGGCGCAGGTGTCATCCACCAGGACCGTCAGCATATACAGCATCTGTTTGGCTTTCAGGGCGCGAGCCGCGTGGCAGGCATCGGGAGTCAATTCCGGGCTTTGCAGCAGCGGCAGCACCACTACGTTCAAGCACTCGGCCAGTTTGGCAACGCAGTCCGGTGTTAAAGATTCGGGCGCAGCCAGCACACCGAATGCACACTTGGGGAACGCTTTCACCAGGCTGACGGCCCCAGCAGGATCGCCCTCGGTGGCATCCAGCACCCAGACAAAGCTGCCCTTTTTCTCAGCTGCGGCTACCAGCGCCGGGAGGGCCGGGTCGCCGCAGCGGGCGGCTGTGATCCAGGAGAACGGCTTGCCGTCCACATCGGCCTGCTTCTTCATCTCGCTGGCACCGTAGATCAGCCCGCCGAACCCCATGTTGACACCGACCGTGCAAAGCCGGTCCTCGTCCACCGTGTCCAGCAGGTTATGCACCAGGCTGTAGTAGCAGCTGTCGGTGCGCTGCAATGCTTTTTGGGCGTAGGCAAAAAAATCCTTCTGCTGCTGCCGTTTGGCCAGCGAGGAGCACATATCTACATAGTTGCGCAGCTGGCGGAAGCCGCCGCGGCGGATATCCCCCACCGCGCGGTGGGCCAACGTCATGGTAAAGCTGCGGGTTGCATTATAATCCAGGCTCAAAGCGGTTCACTCGCTTTCGTTTTTCTGTGCAGGGCACATTTTCTATACTTAAAAGTGTACCATGCGGGGACCTTGGGGCGCTATAGGCAAAAACCAGCGTTTGTCCTATAAAGTGTCTAATATTACTTTAATTCCACTACGGTCACGCCGTTTTCACCCTCGCCATAGCGGCCGGGGCGGAAGCTTTTGACTGCCTTGTGGGTACGCAGATGCTTTTGGATGGCGGTGCGCAGGGCACCGGTGCCGTTGCCGTGGATGATGTACAACGTCTGCTGGCCGCGCAGCATGCCGCTGTCCAGGAACTTATCCACCTCGGCCAAAGCTTCGTCCACGGTGTAGCCCAGCAGATTGATCTCCATGCTGGCCTTGCGGGATTTATCCAGCTGTACGCGGGTGCTGGAACGGCGCGGTTCGCGGGCAGGGCGCTTGTCCATCTTGTCCGGGGCGCACAGGCCGGTGAGGGGCACCTTCGTTTTCATGATGCCGGCGCGGACTTCTACCATGCCATTGCGGTCGGGCCGCGCTGTGACGGTAGCCAGCTGGTTCAAATCGGCAATCAGCACTTCCTGTCCGATCTGCACCTCTTTCAGGGGCACGAACTCGCGGGCAGGTTTCGGCTTGGAATCGGTCTTTTTCAGCAGCGTTTCGGTGTCCTTGCGGGCAATTTCGCGGGCGCGGACGGCGCGCTGGGCGGCGCTGGTCTTTTTGTCTTTCTGGATGCGGCGCAGCTCGTCCGTCAGGGCATAGGCCTCGTTCTGGACGTTCTGCATCAGGTCATGGGCGCGGCGGCGCGCGTCCTCTAACTCCTGCTCGCCCTTTTTAATCAGATCATCGCGCTTCTTCTCGGCGCTTTCCAGGGCATGCTCGGCCTCGTAGCGGGCCTTTTCTGCATCGCCCCGGGCCGCTTTCAGCTGCAGCTTCAAATCATCCAACTGAGCCAGTACGCTGTCCAGGCGCTTATCATCGTTGGACATGTGGTTGCGGGCTGCATCGATGATGTTCTGCGGGATGCCCAGCTTGGAACTGATAAGGAATGCGTTGGATTTGCCAGGGACACCAACGCTCAGCTTGTAGGTGGGCATCAGCGTTTCTACGTTGAACTCACAGCTGGCATTGACCACGCCAGGGGTTTCCAGCGCGTAGACTTTCATCTCGGCGTAGTGGGTGGTAGCCATCAGCAAACCGCCCTGACGGCGCAGCTGCTCCAGGATGCTGACGGCCAGCGCGGCACCCTCGGCGGGGTCGGTACCGGCTCCCAATTCATCCAGCAGGGTCAGTGTGCCGTGCCCGGCCAACTCCAAAATGCCGCTGATGCGCTTCATGTGGCCGGAGAAAGTGGACAGGCTTTGTTCGATGCTCTGCTCGTCACCGATATCCACAAGGTATTCACGGAAGTTGCAGACCACACTGCTCTCGTGCGCCGGGATCAGGAAGCCATACTGCGCCATAGCGTTGAGCAGGCCTGCTGTTTTCAGCGAGACAGTCTTGCCGCCGGTGTTGGGGCCGGTGATGACCAGCGTGTCGTATTCATCGCCCAGGGCAATGTCCACAGGCACGACCTTTTTCTTGTCGATGAGCGGGTGGCGGGCTTTGTTCAGCTTAAAGCGGATGGTGTCGCTGACGGCGGGCATAAAGGCCCCCTGCTCGATGGCCAGGCGGGCCTTAGCCAGCAGCAGATCGATCTTCAGCATCGCGTCATAACTGTAGCTGAACTGCGGTTCCAGCGAGCCGACCTGTGCAGAAAAAGCGGACAGAATGCGGGTGATCTCCTCCTGCTCCTGGGCGCGCAGCTGCATGATGCGGGCGTTGGCCTCGACCACGGCAGTAGGCTCCACAAAGACGGTAGCGCCGGAGGAGGAAACATCGTGGATAACACCGCCAACCTCGCCGCGGTACTCGGCACGTACAGGCACAACATAGCGGCCATTGCGCAGCGAAACAACCGCGTCCTGCAGGAATTTGTTGGTGGTAGAGTTTTTGATGATGGCATCCAGCTTGGTGCGGATGGAATCCTCGGTCTGGCGGATCTTGCGGCGCAGGTCGGCCAGCGTGGTGCTGGCGGTATCGGCCATTTCTTCGGGCGAGATAATGCTGTCCGTGATCTGGCGCTCCAGCACCGGCTGCGGTGCCAGCGAGTAGAACAGGTCATCCGTGGGCATCATGTCATGCTCGCTCAGGCCGTACCACTGGCTTAAACCGGAAAAATTGCGCAGCGTGGCGGCGATTTCCAACAGTTCACCCATCGAGAGGATGCCGCCCTTTTGGGCATGGGCGACCACGCGCCGCACCTCGGAGACAGAGCCAAAGCGCGGACTGCCGTTCTTGATCAGCAGGCTGTTGATGGCGTTGGTCTGCTCCAGGGCGTAGCGTTCATCCTCAGGGGTCTCACAGGGCTGCAGATCCTGCATCATTTCCTTGGTCTCCCGGCAGGCGCAAAGCTGCACCGCCCGGGTCAGGACCTTATCCAGTTCCAGTGTCTTTTTATATGCGGTATCCATGTGGGATAGTGTTTCTCCTTATTCGAGTACAGTTTTCAAAAAATCAAGGCTTTTCATTTTGTGTTCCAGGTGGGCCAGCACGTACTGCTCGCTCACGCGGGAAAGGTCTTTCAAGCTGCTGTCGGAAAGTGTAAACGAGAACAGCTTTTTATCCTCGGCCAGGCAGATATGGCGCAGCGCATACAGCGCGCCCTCGTCCAGATTGGGCAGATGCCGCGCCTTGTCAGCGCACTCTGCACACAGCAGATTGCCCGCGATAGGGTCCAGATAAAACTCTCCCCCATCATATTTGCCGCAGCCGGAACAGGCCAGTACATCGGGCATGTATCCGGCCAGCGTCATAGAGCGCAGTTCGTAGATCACTTTCAGCATCCGCACCGGGCGCTTTTGCTCACTAAGCATGTACAGGCAGTTCAGCAACAGGCGCAGCTGCGCTTCCGATTCCGGCGGCGCAGGCGAAAGCTCGGCGGCAATTTCAGCCATGTAAGATGCCAGCCCCATGCCCTCCACGGTAGCGGAAATACCGTGAAACACATTTTTGATCTGCGCAGTATCGATAAAATAATGGCTGCGGCCGCTGGTCAGGCTGAATTCAGAATAGCAGAACAGACCTGTGGCGCTGAACAGCTTGTTTTTCAGCCGCATGCTGCCTTTGGCCGAGGCGGAGATGACACCCAGATCAGGTGTCAGGATCGTCAGGATGCGGTCCGCCTCCCCCACCTTGACCTGGCGCAGGATCAGCCCCGTTGTTGCAATTGGCATAAGTGTCCTCCTGCGTCAGCTGCCCAGCTTTGTAGTTGAGATAATCGTAAATACTGCCGGACTGCACAAACCGTGCCCAGTCCGCGGCGGGGTCCTTCATAGCGGCCGCCTCCCTTCCTGCTTTTGAGTATAGCATGAGAGGAGGCGGAAAAGTTGTCTGACCAGGGGTTCAAGCGGCGGTCAGGGCTTGGCGAATCCCAGCGAATTGAGCAGTTGCTCGTTATCGCGCCAATCCTCGCGTACCTTGACCCAGCACTGCAGGTTGACCTTGACCCCCAGCAGTTCTTCGATATCCATGCGGGCTGCCGATGCGATCTTTTTCAGCATCTGGCCGCCCTTGCCGATAATCATACCCTTGTGGCTCTTGCGCTCGCAGTAGATGTCCACATCAATGTCGATCAGGTCCTTGTCAGGGCGCTCTTTAAAACGCTCGACCACCACTGCAATGCCGTGGGGGATCTCCTCCCGCATGAACAGCAGTGCTTTTTCGCGCACCAGTTCGGCCACCAGTTCTTTCTCCGGCATATCGGTGAAGGCATCGTCGTCAAAATAATGGGGGCCTTCGTTGCCGTAGGATTTCAGCAGAGCAAACAAATCATCACAGCCGGTGCCGTCCTTGGCAGAGATGGTGACGATGTGGTCGAAACAGCCGAACTCCTCCATCTGCTTTTTGCGGGCTTCCAGCGCGGCAAAGTTGTCCAGCAGGTCTACCTTGTTGATGACGGCAATCGCCGGGCCGCCCTTCTGCAGTGCCTTGATCATTGTCAGCTCGGAGTCGGTCAGTTCCCCGGCCGGCTCAAACAGCATCATGGTCACGTCCACGTCTTTCAGGCTGGCGGCGGCGGTTTGGGTCATGCGGGCATCCAGCTTGTTGCGGGCGGCATGGATGCCGGGGGTGTCCATCAGCACGTACTGCACCGGACCTTTGGTGATAACGCCGGTGATGCGGCTGCGGGTCGTCTGCGGCTTCTGGGTCACGATCGCGACTTTTTCGCCAACAAGGTAGTTGGTCAGGCTGGATTTGCCCACGTTGGGCCGCCCCACCAGTGCCACAAAAACACTGCTGGGCATTTCAGGAATCGGTTTTGCCATTCGGTTGTTCGCCTTTCTGTGTTGAGTTGGAAGATTGGAAAATGAATTTACTAAAAATCAGCAGCGAGAGTAAAATGCCTACCGGGCGGCTCCACCGGGCCGTAAACGCAGCCCACAGCACACCCAGCCGCGGCCCAAACAGGCAGACGGCCACAATAACGGTGCCAATCGCCATGACCAGCACCGCCCCTGCGGCCATATCCTTGGCGGCCCCGGCGGTCCACCAGTGGGTGGTGTCGGGCTTGTCTACGGCGCGTTCCACGGCAGAGTTCATCAGCTCCAGCGCCATGACAGCCGCTACGCACAGCGCAATCAGCGCGGTCTCCACGGCACTCAGTCCGGCCCAGTAGGCCGCCACAAACGCGTAGAATGCGGCGCAGAGGTGGAAGCGAAAGTTCCGCTCCTCCTTGACTGCGGCGCGGATGCCGTTCCATGCGTAGACAAAGCCGCGCGCAAAGCGCGCTAGATCAGATCTCATCGCTGGTGTAGGAAACGGTGCGCGGCAGACCCAGCTGGATCAGCACGGCTTCCTCTTTCTCGCGCATACGCACAGCTTCCAGGCCGCCGGCCTCGTGGTCGTAGCCCAGCAGGTGCAGCATCGAGTGGACGGTCAGATAGGCAACTTCGCGCTGCAGGCTGTGGCCGTACAGTTCGGCCTGCTCCATGGCGCGCTCCATCGAGATGACGATGTCGCCCAGCAGTTTGCAGCCGTTGTCCTCGTCAATGTCATACTCGCCGTTTTCGCCAAGGGGGAAGCTTAGCACATCGGTGGCAGAGTCCTTGTGACGGTACTCGTTGTTCAGCTCATGGATGCGGTTGTTATCCACAAAGGTAACGCTGATCTCGGCGGGACCGTCGAACTTTTCAAAGTCCAGCACAGCATTGCAGCTGCGGCGGATGAGGATACGCAGCCCTGAGGGGATCTTTACAACATTCTGATCGTTCGTGATCAACACCTTATTGGACATAGGGATCAACCTCCTGTTTATGTGATTCTATTGGTTCAAATTCAACGCAGCGTACCAGCTGCGGCTTTTTCATAGGCTTTGACGATCTGCTGCACCAGGCGGTGGCGCACAACGTCTTTTTCGGTCAGGCGCACCTGGGCAATGCCGTCCACATCGCGCAGCACCTGTAAAGCATCCACCAGGCCGCTGCGCACTTTATCCGGCAGGTCGACCTGGGTGACATCACCGGTCACGACCACCTTGCTGCCCACACCCATGCGGGTCAGGAACATTTTCATCTGTTCAGGCGTGGTGTTCTGCGCTTCGTCCAGGATGATAAACGCGTCATCCAACGTGCGGCCGCGCATATAGGCCAAAGGGGCTACCTCAATGACCTGCTTTTCAAATAATTTCTGGAATGTCTCCGCACCCAGCAGATCAAACAGGCCGTCATACAGCGGGCGCAGGTAGGGGTCGACCTTGTTTTGCAGGTCGCCGGGCAGGAAGCCCAGCTTCTCACCGGCTTCTACGGCAGGGCGCGTCAGGATAATGCGGCTGACATCCTTGGATTTGAAAGCCTTTACCGCCATGGCGACCGCTAAGTAGGTTTTGCCGGTACCGGCAGGCCCCACACCGAAGGTGATAGCATGGCTGCGGATCGCGGCCAGATATTCCTTTTGTCCCAGGGTCTTGGGGTGGATGGGGCGGCCCTTGGCGGTGACGGCAACAAAATCATCAGTCAGCTCCCGCAGGCGTTTTTCCTCGCCCCCACGGGCCAGGCTGATGCAGTAGCGCACCGTCTGTTCTTCCAACGGGGTGTGGTTCTCCATCAGGGTGACCATACCGTCCACCGCGTGGGCGGCGGCATCAACGTCCGCTTCGGCACCGGTGAACCGCAGTACAGAGCCGCGGCACACAGCGGTTACGTGAAACTCCTTTTCCAGAAGATGGATATTTTGATCGCAATTGCCGAAAATCGCAGCGGCCAGCTCAATGCTGTCCAACTCAATAGAACGTTCTGCCAAATGGTGATCCTCCCTGCTTACTACATTTCCACATTTAGATTATATCACAGTTTTTCTCAAAAGAAACTGTGAATATTGCACAAAATTTTCTAACGCCTTTTGACGTTCCTACAAGAACCAGGCAAAAATGCCGCAATTCACGGCTTTTGGGCGATGTTGGCGCAAAAAATGTAGGTCACGGTACACGTGGCCGCGTCCTCGCCGGGGGCTGTGCTGCGGCGTTCCGCTTCAATAACGGCATCCGGGAACTCCCTGTATAGCTGCGCCCGGCAATCGCGCAGCGCCAGCGCCTGAGCAGAGCTTTCGCTGTAATGGCAGGGCATGTCGGCAGTCTCCCAGGTGGTCGTGCGTTGGAGTACGCCGGGCAGTGTGACACGGCCGATGTGCAGCGGCAGCCAGTCGGTTTCGGTGGTACCGGTGCAGGCGGCGGACGGTTCTTCACGGTAAAGTTCCCGCCCCAGCAGCTGCCAGCTTTCTGCGGCAGTGCTGTGCCCGGTCAGCACGGGCTGTGTGGCATAGTAAGGCTGGGCGGCGCTGTAGCTTTTCTCTACCCGCGCCATCACCTGGCCGGAGGCCCCCTGCAATACGGGATTGCCTTTGCGGTCCAGCCGCTGCATATCCACCAGCAAGTCGCCCGCCTGCACCTGTTGGCCAACGGTGACGGCACAAAAGCCGCTTTCGGCTTCGATGGCGGTGATCTCCCCCGCGGCTGCCGCGTACAGCGCGGTCTGTGTCGGCTGGGGTTCTATGGCCTGGTGCTCGGCTTCGGTGCTTTCTACAAACAGGCGGCCGCCGGTAAAATTCAAACTGATCCACCCAAAGCGGTCGCTTTGCTGTAAGGCAGCGGTTTGGACCTGGGCAAGGGCATCTTTTGTTAAAAGTGTGCCTTCGCAGATGCCGTGCCCATCCAAAAGCTGGCGCAGGCGGATTTGGGTGTCCGTATCCAAGGGGCCGAAATCGATCGTCCAAACAAAGCGGCTGAAAAGCAGTGTCAGAAAAAATGCCCAGGCGGCACCGACCGGCAGGCCGGGCCGCAGGGCCAGCCGCTCTAAAAAACCGCCCGGTCCACGGCGCTGCAGCAGTTTCAGTGTCCAGGGGCTGTCCGCCAGCAGCTTTTGCAGCCGCGGCCAGTCGACACCGGCGATCTGTGCCTGAACCCCTGCGGGCAGCGCGCGGATGTGGAACAGCCGGATATCGTGCAGGGCTGCCAGCGTCAAGGCACGCTGGATATCCGGGCCGGTCAGGGTAAAGGTCAGTACATCGGCGGTGTGCAGGCGGGTGTTCATGGCTCCTCACCCCATTTGTTGGCAAAATCGATGCGGCGGAACTTGCCGGTCAAAATCAGGCTTTTTCCGGCCAGGGATTCTATTTGCAGTGCCGCGCCATAAAATGTTACTGTAAAGCTGCCCATGTCCAGGCATAGCTTTTCGGGGCTGAATTCCAGCACCCGGCGGCAGCCGCGGGTCAGCAGACTGCCGCCGCGCAGTTCAAACTCCGGCAAGCGGTAAAAGGCGGCAGGCGGCTGGGCAAACAGATCACTTGGGGATGGCAGCGGCGGATGGGAACGCTTTTTGATCGGCTTGCGCGGCTTCATCGGCGTTCCCTCCTTTGCAAAAAGTCCCAATTTCAGTAACAATATACGCGGAGGACTGCGAGTTATGAACCATCTTTTGCGGCGGCAGCGGTTAGAAATGGCGGCACTGGTCTTACTTTGCCTGGGGCTGCTGGCCAGGCCGCAGGCAGCGGCGCAGGGCTTTGCGGATGGGGCCCGGCTGTGCGTGGGCAGCCTGCTCCCGGCGTTGTTCCCCTTTATGGTGGTGTGCGAATTACTGGCGGGCATCGCCTTGCCAAAGATGTTGCTGCGCCCGCTGGCCCGTTTGCTGGGCCTGCAAAGCGAGGATACGGCCGCCGCGCTGCTGGCATCCGGGCTGGGCGGGTACGCAGTGTGTGCCCGGCTGACGGCCCAACTGCGGTCAGCTGGGCGCATATCGGCCAGGGATGCGGCCTTACTAATGCTGTTAGGCTGCTGCTCCGGCCCGGGATTTGTGGTGGGGTATATCGGCGGGCTGCTGCTGGGCAATACCGCGCTGGGCGTATTGCTGTATGCGGGGCAGCTTGCGGCCAACTTGCTGGCGGCAGGGCTTTGCCTGCCATTGCTGCCCAAGGCAGAGGTGACCGGCACGACCAATCGGCCGCAGGAAAGGCAGGATATATCCCTGCCATCGGCAATTTCATCCGCTGCATCGACCTGTCTGAACCTTTGCGGCTGTGTGATCTTTTTCCGCGTGGTGGCGGGGGTGCTGCTGGCGGGCGCAGAACTGCCTGGCATAGTTTCTGCCTGCGTCAGCGCAGGGTGTGAGATCACGGCCGGGTGCGCTGCCTTTGCGGCCCATGGCGGTAAGGCAGCACTTTATGGTATCTGTTTGTCGATGAGCCTGCTGGGCTTTTCCGTGTGGGGGCAGATGAAACTGCTTTTGCAAGGCCAGGTGCCGATGCAGCTGCTTGTGGTCAGCCGCTTGCTGCATGCGGCCCTCTTTCCCCTGCTGGTGCGGGTGCTGCTTTGGGCCCTGCCGGACGAACAGGCCGTATTCAGCACACTGGCCCCGCGGGTAGTGACAATGACCCGCCTGCCGCCGGATGCAGCGGGGGTGGGGCTAGTCTTTCTTTGCACACTGCTTTACAAAGGTTACAAAAACATTTATAATACAATATAAGTATAATTTTGCGCGATAAGGTGAGGATATGTTTAGAAAAACCTATTATGGCAGTAAAATCGCCCCCGCCTGCGCTTATTGCCTGCACGGTGCCCCTGCCGCAGACCCCAAGATGATCCTGTGCAAGCAAAAAGGCGTGGTGTCCCCTTACTATTGCTGCCGTAAGTTCAGCTACGACCCGCTGATGCGTGTGCCGCACCGCCAGGTTTTGCCGGAGTTGGACCCGAAAGATTTTACCCTGGATTAAAGGAGAATGAATGGAAAGTAAAAAGCAACAAAAACGCGAGGCATTTCAGGATGCCTGGCGGACAAAACGTTCGGTCACGCTGGTGTATATCCTGCTGCGGGCTTCGGTCATCCTGGTGATGCTGGCGCAGATCTTTAACCGCAATTTTGAGAACGTCTTTCTCTGTGTGCTGACGTTGTTCCTGTTTATGGTGCCCAGCATGCTGGAGCGCAAATTGGACATAGCGCTGCCCAATACACTCGAAATCATTATCCTGCTGTTTATCTATGCGGCAGAGATCATGGGTGAGATCGGCGCGTATTATGTCACTTTCCCCTACTGGGACACGGTGCTGCATACGCTGAACGGTTTCCTCTGCGCGGCCATCGGCTTTTCGCTGCTGGATATTCTGAACCGGCACAACAGTGCACGATTCCACCTGTCGCCGCTGTATCTGGCTATTGTGGCGTTCTGCTTCTCGATGACCGTTGGCGTGATCTGGGAATTTTTTGAATGCACGATGGACCAGCTGTTTTTCCTGGATATGCAGAAAGACACCGTGGTGCAGAGCATCGGCACCATCATGCTGGACCCCACCGGCGGCAACCACCCGGTGGTGCTGCGCAATATCGCCGATGTAATTGTGGTGCAGGCGGACGGAACCCAGACGGCCCTGGGACTGGGCGGTTACCTGGATATTGGTCTGCTGGATACGATGGAGGATTTGTTCGTCAACTTTATTGGCGCGTTGACTTTCTCCATCATCGGTTACTTCTATGTGCGCAGCCGTGGCAAAGGCAAGTTTGCCAAGCGGTTTATCCCGGTGGCGAACAACAGCGCCGCGCCGGATGTGCCGGAACCCGAAAGCGCCCCCGCAGAAAATACGACAGAATAAACAAACCCCAGCCTGCCGAATCACACGGCGGGCTGGGGTTTTGCTTATGAAAACTTATTTGGCTTTTTCCTGCAGCTCTTTGGCGCGGGCCAGCATGGGCTTGAGGTACTGGCCGGTGAAAGAGTTGGGGTTCTCGGCTACTTCCTCGGGGGTACCGGTGGCTACGACAGTACCGCCGCCGCTGCCGCCCTCGGGGCCAAGGTCAATGATATAGTCGGCGCGTTTGATGACATCCAGGTTGTGCTCAATGATGATGACCGTGTTGCCGGCATCCACCAGTTTGTCCAATACTTTGACCAGGCGGTGCACATCGGCTACATGCAGACCGGTGGTAGGCTCGTCCAGAATATAGACGGTCTGCCCGGTGTCCCGGCGGGCCAACTCATTGGCTAGCTTGACGCGCTGGGCTTCGCCGCCGGACAAGGTCGTGGCGGCCTGGCCCAGCTGAATATATCCAAGGCCGACTTCCTGCAAGGTTTGCAGCTTGCGGGCAATTTTGGGGATGTTAGCAAAGAAAACGCAGGCTTCCTCCACCGTCATATCCAGCACATCGGAAATGCTCTTGTCCTTATACTTGACTTCCAGCGTCTCGCGGTTGTAGCGCTTGCCTTTGCAGACATCGCAGGGCACAAAGATGTCCGGCAAAAAGTGCATTTCGATCTGCAAGATACCGCCGCCCTCACAGGCTTCGCAGCGGCCGCCCTTGACGTTAAAGCTGAACCGCCCGGGGCCGTAGCCGCGCATTTTGGCATCCTGTGTGTTGGCAAACAGCGAGCGGATATCCCCGAACACGCTGGTGTAGGTGGCCGGGTTGGAACGCGGTGTGCGCCCGATGGGCGACTGATCGATGCCGATGACCTTGTCCACCCACTCCATGCCCTCAACGGCTTCGCACTGGCCGGGACGGCTGCGGGCACCGTTCAGCGCGGCGGCCAGCGTCTTGTACAAGATCTCGTTGACCAGCGTGGATTTACCGGAGCCGGACACGCCGGTCACGCAGACCATCTTGCCCAGCGGAAAATCTACGGTAATGTCCTGCAGGTTGTTCTCGTGGGCTTTGACCACCCGCAGGAACTTGCCGTTGCCGGGGCGGCGGGTCTCAGGCACTTCCACATATTTGCGGCCCGAAAGGTACGCGCCGGTGATGCTGCGCTTGACCTTACAGATATCCGCCACGCTGCCAGCGGCCACGATCTCGCCGCCATGCACACCGGCACCGGGGCCGACATCCACGATATAATCAGCCTGGCGCATGGTGTCCTCGTCATGCTCGACCACGATCAGCGTGTTGCCAAGATCGCGCAGGCGCTTCATGGTGGCAATCAGCTTGTCGTTGTCGCGCTGGTGCAGGCCGATGCTCGGCTCGTCCAGCACGTACAGTACCCCGGTCAGCGCACTGCCGATCTGGGTAGCCAGGCGGATGCGCTGGCTCTCGCCGCCGGACAAGGACGCTGCGCCGCGGGACAGGGTCAGGTACCCCAGGCCCACACTTTGCAAAAAGCCCAGGCGTTCCCGGACCTCTTTAAAAATGGGCGCGCCGATCATCTCATCCTTGGCGCTGACCTTGGCGTTCTCGATGAACTTCAATTCTTCGGTCACACTCTTATCGCAGAAATCGGCAATGTTGATGCCGCCTACGGTGACAGCCAGACTAGTGGGCTTCAGACGGCGGCCATGGCAGGCGGGGCATTCCTCGCTGGACATGACCAGGGCAATTTCTTCCTTGACCCACTCGCTGTTCGTCTCGCGGAAGCGGCGCTCCAGGTTGGGGATCAGGCCCTCAAATTGGTTATAGTAGGTGCCGGAACCAAACATACTCTCGCGCTGCATCTCAATGCGCTCATCGCCGGTGCCGTACAACAGGGCATGCAGGGCTTCCTTGCTGAAATCCTTGATGGGGGTGTCCAACGTAAAGCCGTAGCGTTTGCCCAGGGCCTTGTAGGTCATCTCGGAGATGGAACCCTCGGCATAGTACCAGCCGCTGGCTTTAATGGCGCTTTCCCGGATAGATTTGCGCTTGTCCGGGATGATGCGGGCCGGGTCAACTTTCATAAAGGTGCCAAGGCCGGTGCATTTCTCGCAGGCGCCAAAGGGGTTGTTGAAACTGAACATGCGGGGGGTCAGTTCTTCCACCGAGACACCGTGCTCCGGGCAGGCATAGCTCTGGCTGAACATCATCGGCTCACCGCCAATGACATCGATCACAACCAGTCCGTTTGCCTGGGCCAGCGCAGTCTCGATGGAATCCGCTAAACGGCCGCGGACGGTATCGCTGATGACCAGGCGGTCCACCACGATCTCCACCGTGTGCTTGATGTTCTTTTCGAGGGTGATCTCCTCGCTCAAATCGTACATGTTGCCGTCAACACGCACACGCACAAAGCCGGCGCGGCGGGCGGCATCCAGCTCCTTGGCCTGGGTGCCTTTGCGGGCACGGACCACGGGGGCCAACACCTGGAAACGGGTGCGCTCCGGCAGCTTCATCACCTCATCGACCATCTCGTCAACGGACTGCTGGGTAATCTCCCGCCCGCAGATCGGGCAGTGGGGCACACCGATGCGGGCGTACATCAGGCGCAGGTAGTCGTAAATTTCGGTCACGGTGCCCACGGTGGAACGCGGGTTGTGGCTGGTGGTTTTCTGGTCGATGGAGATAGCAGGCGAAAGGCCGGTGATCTCGTCTACATCGGGCTTTTCCATCTGGCCCAGGAACTGGCGGGCGTAGCTGGAAAGGCTTTCCATATAGCGGCGCTGGCCATCGGCGTAGATCGTATCAAAAGCAAGGCTGGACTTGCCGGAACCGGAAAGTCCCGTCATGACGATCAGCTTATTGCGGGGCAGCGTCAGGTCGACATTTTTCAGGTTGTGCTCCCGTGCGCCCTTGATGACGATGCGGTTGTTGGGGTCGATCTGGATTTTCGACCGGCGCTTCGTTTCTTTTACTTCAGTGCTCAACTTTTGTATTTCCCTCTCCCTTTGCGCTTTTTGGCAGTTGCCTTGCGCTCACTGGTATCGGCTGCGGTGGGGTCCTCCCCACGCTCCAGCCGGGCAATTTCATCGCGCAGCTGGGCTGCCAGTTCAAATTGCAGCAGGCGCGCGGCTTCTTTCATTTCCTTGGTCAGGCGTTCAATCGTCTGCTGACGCTCTACACGGCTCATACGGTGCTGGCGCATGCGCTTGTTTTCTTCACTCATGCTGATCTCCAGCCCGCCGCCAATGGCTTTGACGATGGTTTTGGGGGTGATGCCGTGCTCTTTGTTGTAGGCATCCTGGATGGCACGGCGGCGCTCGGTCTCCATGATGGCGCGCTCCATGCTGGGGGTCACTTCATCGGCGTACATCAGCACCACGCCGTTGGCGTTGCGGGCCGCGCGGCCGATGGTCTGGATCAGGCTGGTCTCGCTGCGCAAAAAGCCCTCTTTGTCGGCATCCAGGATGGCGATCAGCGAGACTTCCGGCAGGTCGAGGCCCTCGCGCAGCAGGTTGATGCCCACGATGACATCGATGGCACCTACGCGCAGGTCCTTGATGATCTCCATGCGCTCAAAGGTGTCGACCTCGTGGTGCATGTACTTGGTCTTGACACCGTGTTCTTCCAGGTAATCGGTCAGATCTTCGGCCATCTTGACGGTCAGGGTCGTGACAAGGGCGCGCTCGCCGCGGTCGATGCGCAGGCGGATCTCGCCCAGCAGATCCTCGATCTGGCCCTCCACCGGACGTACCATGATAACGGGGTCCAGCAGGCCGGTGGGGCGGATGACCTGCTCGGCTACGCGGCTGGAATGTTCCCTCTCATAATCGCCGGGGGTGGCCGAAACGAAAATCTTCTGGTGGACTTTCTGCTCGAATTCCTCAAATTTCAGCGGGCGGTTGTCAAAAGCGGACGGCAGGCGGAAACCGTATTCCACCAGTGTTTTCTTGCGGCTGTAGTCGCCGCCGAACATGCCGCGGATCTGGGGCAGCATGACGTGGCTTTCATCCACCATCAACAGGAAATCCTCCGGGAAGTAGTCCAGCAGTGTGGTAGGCGTGGAGCCGGGGGCGCGGCCCGACAGCACAGCTGAGTAGTTCTCGATGCCCTTGCACATGCCCACTTCCTGCAGCATTTCCATATCGTAGTTGGTGCGCTGCTGGATGCGCTGGGCTTCGAGCAACTTGCCTTCCTCAGTGAATTTCTTCACCTGCTGCTCCATCTCAACGGCAATCTTGGCAAGGCCCTCTTTCATCTTCTCCGGGCCAACGATGTAGTGGCTGGCCGGGAAGATGGCGACATGGCGCACCACATTTTTGTGTTCGCCGGTCAACGGGTTAAACTCGATAATACGGTCGATCTCATCGCCAAAAAACTCTACCCGGATGGCATACTCATCATTGTAGGCAAGGTGTATGTCCACGGTGTCGCCTTTGACGCGGAACTTGTTGCGGATAAAGTTCATGTCGTTGCGCTCATATTGCAGCTTGACTAAGCGGCTGCAAAGTTCGTCCCGCTCCATCTGCATACCGGGGCGCAGGCTGATGACCATGCTGCGGTAATCGATAGGGTCGCCCAGGGAGTAGATGCAGGAAACACTGGCAACGATGATGACGTTGCGCCGCTCCGACAATGCCGCCGTGGCCGAGTGGCGCAGGCGGTCGATCTCATCGTTGATGGCGCTGTCCTTTTCAATGTAGGTATCGGTGGACGGAATATACGCTTCGGGCTGGTAGTAGTCGTAGTAGGACACGAAATATTCCACCGCATCGTCCGGGAAAAAACTGCGCATCTCGGTGCAGATTTGGCTGGCCAGTGTTTTGTTGGGCTCCAAAATCAGCGTGGGGCGGTTGCACCGGGCAATGATATTAGCCATGGTAAAGGTTTTGCCGGAACCGGTAACGCCCAGCAAGGTCTGGGCATCGTCCCCCTCGTTGATGCCCTGCACCAGGGCATCGATCGCCTGGGGCTGGTCACCGGTGGGCTGGAATGGTGCCTTTAGGTGAAACACATCATCCATAAAAGAATCCTTTCGACACAACATTTGGTTGTAAGCTGATTATATCACAACTAAAAAATAATGTAAAGCCTTTTGGTAGGTATTTTGTGCACCCGGCGGCCAAAAATATACCCTGCCGCAGCACAAGGCGGCAGGGCAAAATGGCAGCTTAAAAGTCTGTGCTGGCGGCGCTTAAAATGCCGGGATAGGCATTGATGTCCGGCAGACGGCCACGGTCCGCCATCGAGCAGGCGTTCTCCCCTGCCACGATGATGTGGTCCAGGATGGAGATGCCCGCCGGGGCCAGCAGCTGCATAATTTTTAGCGTGGTCATCTGGTCGGTGGCGCTGGGCAGGGCTGGCCCGGTGGGATGGTTGTGGGCCAGGATGGCAGTGGATGCGTTGGAGCGCAGCACATCCCGCAGCAGCTTGCGGGTATCGATGCTGACGTGGTTCGGCACACCCTCGGCAGCTTTCAGGTCGTAGAGAGGATGGCAGGAATCGTCCATCAGAATGATGTACAGCACTTCGTTTTGCAGGCCGAGAAAGAGCGGCTTGATATACTCAATGGCGTTGGCCGTGGTGTCCAATGTGGCCTGCTTCTTGCGCTTTTTCACGGCGTAATAGCGGCCAAACTCCATAATGTCGGAGATCAGCTGGGCGCTGCGCGGGCCAACGCCTTTCACCTGCATCAATTCCTGCGGGGTGGCCTCCATCACGCGGCAGAAACTGCCGAAATGGTCGATCAGGCGATGTGCCAGTGGGTTGGTATCCTGCCGCGGAATGGCCAGGTACAGCATATATTCCAGCACTTCGTGCTCGGCCAGGCTTTCCATGCCGTTGCGCGCCACACGTTCCTGCATGCGGGCACGATGATTCTCGTGAATGGGCCGCTCTTTGCCGTCTGCCATGGTTCCACATCCTTTTTGCCACTTTACGTTTTACTGATTTCATTATATACTGAAAGAAAGATTTTGCAAAGAGATAAGTGAGGGTTCCATGAAAAGTTTTACCGCCGGTGCCAACGAGAACGATGTCCGCCTGAGCCGCTTTGTGGAAGGCGTGACCAAGGACATGCCCCGCAGCATGATGTACAAGGCGTTCCGCAATAAGCGCATCAAGGTCAACGGCAAACGGGCTGAGCCGGATACCCGCCTGAAAACGGGCGACCTGATCGAAATGTACATCAATGATGAGTTCTTCCCGCCCGAGGGCACCAAGCCCAAAGCCAAACCGCCCCGCCGCCAGCCGCCGGTGACGGTCATCTACGAGGATGCCAACTTTGCGGTGCTGTACAAACCGGCGCATCTTTTGTGCCACAGTGACCGCACGGGTGACGCGAACCTGGTGGATGCTTTTGCCGCTTACTTGGAGGCAAAGGGCGAGTACGACCCCCACGCCGAGCAGCGCTTTGCCCCGGCCCTGTGCAATCGGCTTGACCGTGGTACCGAGGGCCTGGTGCTGGCCGCCAAAAGCTACACGGCCCTGCGGGACCTGAACGCCATCATCCGGGACGACCTGATGAAGAAAGAGTACCTGACCATCACGGTAGGCACCCCGCCCGCCGGGCGGCATATCGCCTGGCTGCAGCACAGCGAGAAGAATAACAAGGTGCGCATCCACGCCCGCCAAAGTGAGGGCTATAAGCAGATCATCACCGATGTAACAGTCATCCGCCAGAATGGCCCCTTTACCCTGTGCCGTATCGGACTTATCACCGGCCGTACGCACCAGATCCGCGCCCACCTGGCCTATCTGGGCCACCCGGTGCTGGGCGATATCAAGTACGGCAACCGCAAGATGAACGAGCGCACCGGCTTGAAAACCCAGGCTCTCTGCGCCCAGCGGCTGACCTTTGGCCGCATCCCGGAAGAAAACACCCTGCATTACCTTTCCGGCCGCGTCATTAAGCTGGATGACCCGGCCATCGTAAAGCAGTTTGACGCGCTGAGCAAGCGCCCTGACCAGGGACAATAAAAAACAGAACCGGCAGGCAGATGCCTGCCGGTTTCCCTGTATCAAAAATGTGCCAGGAATGCCTGGGAGGCCTTGGACAGAATGGCATACCGCTTCCAGACGAGGGCATAGTTCAGTTCCAGCTTTGGGCGGAGAGGCCGAAAGCATAGGTCCTGCCCCAGTTCATCGGGCAGATGATTGCGGCTGGTCAAAAGATAGCCGAGCCCGCTTTGGACGTAAGCCAGCGGGTTGCCGCCCAAAATGTTTATCACGACAAAGCTGTGGATACCCGACATAAGCTGCGAGGCGGGCAGTGCGCCCTCAGGGATCATGAAAAAGTAAAAAATAAGACCCATGCCGAGCCTGCGTAATGCGGCGGCATGGGTCTTGTTGTTTGATGTATTACTCTGCATCAGCCTGGGCGGCAGTTTCGGCGCGCAGGGCGTCTTCCTGGCGGTCGAAACGCTCCAGGAACGAATGCTCCACGCCCTCGGTCTTGTAGCCGGGCATAGTGTCCAGCGCAACGGCATGGATACTGCGGAAGATGCTGTTCTCGATGTTGGGGTTGTCCCGCATCAGGCGGCGCAGCAGGACTTTGACCTCCTGCCGCTTGGAGCCACCGCCGCCGTTATCGCAGATGGTGCAGGCCTCGGTAAAGCGGCAGGCGCACTGGATGAATTCCAGGTCATTGTAGCGCCGCCAGGCGATGATGTCATCCTCGCGGATGCAATACAGCGGGCGGATCAGCGTCATGCCGGGAAAGTTGGTGCTGTGCAGTTTCGGCGGCATGGCCTGCATCTGGGAACCGTAGAACATGCTCATGACGGTGGTCTCGATAACATCGTTGAAGTGATGGCCCAGCGCAATTTTGTTGCAGCCCAGTTCCTGCGCTTTTTTGTACAGATGGCCGCGGCGCATGCGGGCACAGAGATAGCAGGGAGACTTATCGCTATTATTGGCAACGTCAAAAATGTTGGTTTCAAATACCGTGATGGGAATGTGCAGCAAGGCGGCGTTGCTCTCAATCTTCTGGCGGTTGATCTCGTTGTAGCCGGGGTCCATCACCAGATAGACCAGCTCGAAGGGGACTTCGCTGTGGCGCTGCAATTCCTGCAAAAGCTTCGCCATCAGCATGGAATCTTTGCCGCCGGAGATGCAGACGGCGATTTTGTCCCCCGCCTGGATCAACTCGTACCGCTTGACGGCCACGATGAAAGGTGTCCACAGCTGTTTGCGGAACTTTTTGATAATGCTGCGCTCGATTTTTTGATAAGTTTCCAGTTGACGTTCCAAAATCAGTTCTCCTTCTGTAACAGCTGGTGGTAGCAGGTGTCAAAGGCGGCCAGGAAGCCGTCGATTTCTTCCTCGGTGGTGAGGTGACTCAGACTGATACGCCACGAGGACAGCGCATTGCGGCGGTCACGGCTGACGGCGAATACCGCCTTGGAGGGCATACCGTCCGAGGAGCAGGCGGATTTGACCGAAACGCAGACACCCTGCTCGCTGAGGGCCTGCTGAAAGCGGGTGGCCTTTACGCCGTTGACGCTGACATTGAGGATGTGCGGCACCGCGCCCGCCGGGCTGTTGAAGCGTACTTCAGGGTACGCCTGCAGTGCGGCTGCGAGGCGGTCATGCAGGCGCTGTACATGGGCGATACGCTGGGGCTTCTCGGCCAGGGCCTTGGACAGCGAAGCCTCCAGCGCGGCGGCCAGGCCCAGCGTGGGCGTACCGCTGCGGTAGATGGTGGTGCTGGCACCGCCGGAAATCTGCGGCTCGATCACAAGGCCCCGGCGCTTGTACAGCGCGCCGATGCCATTGGGACCGTAGAATTTGTGGGCAGTAAAACTCATGGTGTCCACGCCGTCAAACCAAAGGTCCGTTTTGCCCACGGCCTGGGTGGCATCCACATGCAGGCGGCAGTCCGGGTACTGCTTGACGATCTCGGCAATCTCTTTGATGGGCTGCACAGTGCCAATCTCGCTGTCCACCGCGCAGACGGCGACCAAAATCGTATCCTTGCGCAGCAGTTCCCGAAGTTGGGCAAGATCGATTTTGCCGTCGCGGTTCACGTTCAGCAGGTCGATCTCATACCCCTGCTGCTGTAAAACAGAAAGTGATGCCCCCACCGAGGAATGCTCCAGCTGGGTGGAGATGATGTGCTTGCCGATATGCCGCGATGCCTGGGCGATGCCCTTGAGGGCCAGGTTGTTGGCCTCGCTGGCACCGGAAGTATAGATAATCTCGGCGGGTTGCACACCCAGCTGGCTGGCAATGGATTCGGTCACGCGGGCCATCTCGGCACGGGCGGCCTGCCCGGCACAGTGGGTGGAGTTGGGGTTGGCGATGTACGCCAACTCGGTTTTGCAATAAATATCCAGCACGGCCGGGTCGACCGGCGTGTTGGCAGAATAATCAAGGTAGATCATGGATGTCAGTTTGCCTCATTTCATGGGAACGTTTCCCCGGGAAAAGTAGATACCAAAATATTATAACACAAACACCTATTGCGTCAATAGGTTAAAAAGTCGGGCAGGCTGTCTTGACAAAATAAAAAAACTGTGGTATTATGCAAAAACCTAAAACAGGTGTGGATTTTTACAGTAGTCTATACTATTTTTCGCCACACAATGGTTCGGCTGGAACGCTGACCCATTGTGTGGTTTTTTGCTGTGTCTGGGAGGTACACAACTATGAACGATACGTTTATGAAAGAAAAGCCGATTTTCCCGCTGCTGGTCAGCATGGCGCTGCCCATGGTCATCTCGATGCTGGTCAATGCGCTGTACAACATTGTGGACAGCCTGTTCGTGGCCCAGATCAGCGAGGATGCCATGACGGCACTGTCCCTGGTCTACCCGGTGCAGAACTTCATCAATGCGATTGCCATTGGATTTGGCGTGGGCATCAATGCGCAGATCGCCTTGCACCTGGGCGCAGGTGAGCATAAAAAGGCGAATATGGCCGCCACCCACGGCCTGATGCTCTCTCTGCTGCACGGCGTGGTCATCACGATCGTCAGCATCCTGATCATGCCGACTTTCCTGCGGATGTTCACCGGCGATGAAACGGTTATCCAGATGGGCGTGACCTACTCGCGTATCGCGTTTATGTTCTCCACGGTCATTATGGCTGCGCTGGCATTTGAAAAGATCTTCCAGGCGGTAGGCCGTATGCGGGTCACGATGGTGGGCCTGATGGCGGGTTCGGTCTGCAATATCATCCTGGACCCGATGCTGATCTTCGGCATCGGACCGTTCCCGAAAATGGGCATTGCGGGCGCGGCACTGGCTACCGGCATTGGTCAGATTTTGACGCTGACTATATACCTGGTCGTGTACAACACTACGGAAATCAGCGTACGTGTGCGCCGCGACTGCATGGCACCGAACCGCAAAATGGACCTGAGCCTGTATGCCATCGGCATCCCGGCTATTCTGAACCTGGCGCTCCCCTCGCTGCTGGTGTCGTTCCTCAACTCCATTCTGGCGGCGTATTCCCAGGTGTACGTGGTGGTGCTGGGCATCTACTATAAATTGCAGACTTTCCTGTACCTGCCGGCCAACGGCATTGTGCAGGGCATGCGCCCCATCATTGGCTATAACTACGGCGCAGGTGAGGATGCCCGCGTGAAGAAAATTTACAACCTGACCCTGACAATGACGGGTGCCATCATGGCAGGCGGTACGGTGCTGTGCCTGGTGTTTGCCGGCCCGCTGATGAATGTGTTCAGCTCCAACCCGGAAACGATCGCCGCAGGCCAGACGGCACTGCGTATCATCTGTGCAGGTTTTATTGTCTCCTCTCTTACGGTGACTGGCTCCGGCGCGTTGGAGGGCCTGGGCAAGGGCACCGAGTCGCTCATCATCTCGCTGGTGCGCTACATCATCGCCATGATGCCCATTGCCTGGGTGCTGTGCCGCCTGCTTGGCCCCACGGGTGTCTGGCATGCGTTCTGGATCACCGAAGCCATCACGGCCGGGATCTCTGTCATCGTCTACCGCAAGGCCGTAAAACGGCCGCAATAAGCTGTTATACAGCAAAGCCCCCGCAGCCGGAAAGCAATCCGACGCGGGGGCTTTTGTTGTGATGTTCAGGAATTTTCGCAGATCATGCCGTACCCGTAGCGGTTATCGCCAAAGTCACGCTTATTGACAAGTTTTACGCCAAGGTGGCAGTACTTATCGCATTTGACCTGCTCGTCTGTCTCAATGACCAGCGGCAGGTTATAATGCTTAGCGGTTTGCAGGGAAAACTCCATCAGCTGCCGCATGTAGCCTTGGTGCTGGTATTTCTCCGGGACTGCCAGCAGCTGGACGACAACGTACTTCCGTTTCTGCTTGCGCAGAATTGCCTCTAGGTTATCCCCGCCCTTGGCGATGAACTTTACAAACCGGAAGTAGCGCTTCCAACCCAGCGAGCCGATCACCTCGCGCACAAACGTCCGGATGGCTGCAAATGGGTATTTGGTATCCGGTGTGGTGATGGCTACGTAACCCTCGTGATTTTCGGATGTGGTGTACAGCATGCCGGACTGCATGCACGACCTGGCGAAGCCGACAATGTAGTTGGTCAGCATTTCCTTGTCATCAAAGGGAAACATTCCCTTGTCGTCTGCAGGGTAAACGTAGTTTGCAAAGGCCTGCCCGATCGACCGCAAATCTTCCTCAGACAGGTTGGTAACTTTGATCATGATACCGCCTCACTTTCTATTTTGGTTAGTTATAGCTTACCACAAGACAAGACGTTATGCAATCACAAAATATAAAGCGGCACAGAAGCAACCAATCACCTGCTGGAGGGGCCTGAAAAACGGTGAGAAGGCGGTTTGTTAGATCTTTCGTTAGATGACCGTTAGAAAGGCACTGTTTGCACCAAGAAAAACACAAAACAAAAAACGTCAGATTCGTAAGAATCTGACGTTTTATCGCTGGTTCTAACAGCCAACTGTTTGGTCCGAGTGGCGAGAGTCGAACTCTATTCAAACAACGATATACCGTAACAAAAAGTGAATACACACCCATCCTGCACCAAACCTAAATTAAAAACTTAGGCAAAATCCCTATAAATCGTACAGCACATTTTTTGTCCTGTTTTTACAGTCCTGTTTATTGCCCTGCTAAAATAGCTTCCAATTTCTGCCGCGCGTCCTCTATCATCTGCGGTTTAAGGGCCAAATACACCTCGTGTATCATCTTGGCGTTGGCGTGCCCTACAAGCTGTATAGCTATTTCTTCCGGCACACCCGCCATCGCCAACATACACACATACTCATGCCGGAACTGATGCCCGCATACAGGCACTTTCCAATCCGTGTAGGTGATCGTGTCCACCCTGCCGCGCCGCTCGACTTTCTTCGTGCGCGGCACCGCTTCTGCAATGCCGTATTTCCTCCAAAACTTTTGCCACATGCGATCGTATCGGCTTTTGCTTACTGGCTTTACATCCAGCCCGATAATGTAAGTATCTTTCGGCAGCTTTCGCACAGGCTTTAGTGCTTCTTTCAGCATGGACAGTAGCGGCACTTCCCGGATAGCCGCCGGGGTCTTTCCGTAGTCTCTTATAACGGCCGCATTGCCTTTGTGCTCTACAGTTTTGGTTATGTGGATAATGTTTCGTTTAAAATCAATATCCCGCAGCTGTATAGCGCACATCTCCCCTTTTCGCTCGCCGGTGCACAGGTAGGCCACCGCAGGCAACGCGTCAGGGTCTAGGTAATGCTCTTTTACTACGGACACTTGGGCATCTGTAGGCGGCTGGCGTTTTCCCTTGCTTAACCCTCGCGGCATTTTGGTTTGTGCTGCCGGGTTTACATCACCGCGCCACTTGGGGCTGTCAATCCAGTATTGATAAATATTGTTTATAACTGTTTTCTGGTTGCTTACTGTCGTGGCTGCGCGCCCTGCCATCTCCGGCCCTCGTAAAAACTCGGCGATCATGTACGGCTCTATTTCTTTCATGTGATACTCGCCGAAGGCTTCACAGGCTCGCTTGATAGCTGGCACATAGCTTTTTTGCGTTCCGCTTTTCATGCCAGCAACCACTTGCATATATTCTTCTGCAATCTCGCTGAATAGCGGCCCGGCGTGTGCCCTGGCTTCTTCTTTGCGCTCTTTTTCTTCCTGTTCTGCTTTTGCGTCCTCGATTTTCTGCCACACTTCCGCAGGGGTCTTCGCAGAAAATGCTCTCCAGCTATCCCCTATTAGCTCTTTGCGCTGATATCTTCCATCTTTGCGCAGTATAAGCCCATCCGTTAAATTTCTTTTCATGTTGACACCCTCCTAAAATATCTATATACTAAAAGATGCCAGCTAAATGCTGACACCCTTTGCCCTTGTCGGTGCTTGTCCCACCGGCAGGGGCTTTTTTATTGCTAAATATACCGCTCAAAATATTGCAAAGTGCTGTATCTGCACATTTCCCTGTTTCGCGGCACATCTTGCCTTGCAGCCGCTTTCTTGTACGCTTTAATATACTGCTCCATTTTTTGCGTTATTATATGCTCTTTGCCCTTTAGCGCATTAAATTCGTCCTGCCTGATATGCGGCTTTGATTCTGCGCTTATGTATTCGGCGCGTGTTATAACAACAGCCTTTGAAAAATCCACACCACACCCCGCCGCTTCGTTTGTCCACAACACATATTTGTGTTTTATGTGCGACCTCATCGGCACAGCAAACAAAACGCCGTTTATTTTTACGCATATTCTAATATACGGCCTTGTCGGTTTCTGTTCTATCTCCGTACAATCCACATAATCCCTGTAAAACGATTCCGACAAATAGATGTACTCCAAAAAAGAAAACCCCCTCAAGGATGAGGGGGCGGTTCTTCAATCGAGCCTTGTTTTATTTCCGTTCGTGGCGCTCTACCACGAAATCAACACTTGAGCTTTGTTTTTCCCGCGACAGCCGCGCTCTACGGCTGTATCTTCGCAAGTTTCCTTGCACCCTCATTATATTGTATTTGTATTTATTTTGCAATAGTTTGGTTTGAATTTGTGTAAAAATGTTTGCGCTTCTCAGTACCTTATAAACCCAATCGACCCAATACACATATCAGCAATCAGCAGCGCCCGCCCATCATGGCAGAGCCAGAAAGCGTAAGCGTCCAATAATCCGTACAGCCAACAGGTAACCCCCAATTTTGTGCAAGATTACTATTGAAATACAACTGCGAGTTGTGTATAGTTGTATCAAAACATCGGCTACATAAAAAGGAGAAGAATCATGCAGGAAATCACAGACCGGGAATTCATCGCCATGCTGCATCAGTTGCCAGATAAAGCCGCTTATGTCAGTTACTTAAAAGCCCTCGCAGCATCGCCATCGCCGCCGCCCGTTTCTCCGGTGGAAGCTGGTGCATAATGTCCAGGGCTTCTACATCAAGTTCGTCTACCCCGTCAGCGGCAACGCTGGTGGGGGTTTCTTTTTGCTCCCCATTTAGTAGGTAGTCAACAGGCACGTTGAAATAAGTTGCTATTTTTGTAAGCGACTTTGTTCTTGGCGTAGCTCCATTACGCCATGCCGTTATTGACCCAGATGGAATTTTTAATTCCGTTGCTACTGCGTTAGGGGATAAATTCGCATCAGCGCAAAGCCTTGAAAAAATCGTCCAAAACATACAGATAACATAACCTCATTTTAGGCATAGTGCCGAACATGAAAAACATGAGGATTTGCTATTGCAAACATGAAGAAGATGAGATATAATCATAGCATACAAACAAGCAAAGCAAAAGCCAAGCCCCATGTTTCAGCGGCTTACCAATGATTTCTAGCAACTTCATTATAACTTTCGCTTTCTTGTTTGTCAATGAGATTATCTCATTATATCAATACAGGGAGGTGAGATATATGACGTTTTCGCAGGCTCGCAAAAAAGCCGGGCTTTCGCAGTCTCAGGTAGCAAAGGCGCTCGGCGTTGACCAGTCGGCGGTATGCCGCTGGGAAACCGGAGAGAACATGCCCCGTGCCGCCATGCTTGCCCGCATGGCCCAGCTCTACGGCTGCACTGTTGATGACCTGTTAAGAAAGGACTAACCGCATGACCAACGATATGATCGTCCGCTCCATCGGGACAGAGAGAGCAAAACAAATCGCTGCCGAGTACGTAAAAATCGTAAGAAAAAACGGCCTTTCGATTTCCCAAGCGCTGGTTACGTTTGAGATTGCGAAAGGCCAGATGGAGAGGATTCCGTTGAGTTATCCTCAGAAGCAAGGTTCCGGCGATTCTACGGAGAACCAAATTTCAGAATCCGAAGACCAGCCCGTTATGATTCCGGCAGGAGGCTTTTACGCGCTGAATCCCAATCTGCAAAGCAATCTGGAATCTGAGTGCAAACGCATATATACACAAACCAGTAGCAACAACTACCAATGGGCAAAATCTGCGCTGGGAATCACAAATCAGCAAAACTTAATTTCCCTCCCCAACGGCTGGACAATAGAAAAGGATGCCGATTTGAACATTTTACGAGTTTACCGCACAAAAAGAAAGGACTAACCCATGACCCCACAAGAAAGAATCGCCCTCCTCGATAAGCAGCTCGAACTGCTTGCCAAGAAGATCGAAACCGCAGAGGGTGACCAGTTGGACA
Source organism: Bulleidia sp. (assembly GCA_963655125.1). Lineage (GTDB taxonomy): Bacteria > Bacillota > Clostridia > Oscillospirales > Ruminococcaceae > Gemmiger. Next base: position 54,758 of record CAVKDR010000004.1, on the reverse strand, counting down.
AACACATTTCCCTTATGGTCTCCATCTGCAACGAGATTCGGTACAGCGAAGAAAAGAGCCGTTAATCCTTTTCCAGCTGTTCCACAAGCTTGCTAAACAGCTTTGCAACTTCGTCAATCGCCGCGTTCAGCTCCCCTGCCGTTACAGGTTCGTTGTCCGCTTTCCGCACTTTGGCATCGCTTGCAAAATTGTTTACAGCGTTCCGCAAACTCCAAACGTCCATCTTCTCACCCCCTCCCGCCCACCATTATACAGCGGGCAGGATACAACCACAAGGAGGCCTTCCATGCCCCGCGAAAAGCCCCTCTATCGTGACACCCTCGCCACTGTCCGCGCCCGTGCATCCCAGCTTTACCCCGGCGAGCTTCTTTTCGGCCCCACCAAAATAGCAAAAATCCTGGGCCGCTCTCGTCAATGGGTCTGGATGCACTACGGCAAAATCAGCAACCTGACCTGTGAGCAAATCGCAAGCCTTATCTGTTAAAAGAGGTATCAACCATGACCAAACAAAAACGCCGCCCCGGTGCAGCCACACCGAGACGGCAGAAAAACGAGAGTACCGCTAAATACTCTACTTTTATCCTATCACTCAAACTCCGCGCCGTCAAGCTGGCAATCACCGCCGACATGGTTCTGCTGCTGGCCGCGCTTGGCAATCTCAACATCCCCGCCGCGCTGCTTGCCCTGCTGGCGCTTAACCCGCTGTGCGGCTTCTATTTAAAGGAGGTATCCCGCTATGAAAATGTATAAAGGCTTTGACAAAGACCTCAAATGCCGTGATTTCCAGTACGAAATCGGCAAAACCTACGAGGAACCCTCCGCCGACCTGTGCCAGAGCGGTTTTCACGCCTGTGAGTGCCCGCTTGATGTGCTTGGCTATTACGCTCCTGGCAACATGAGCCGCTACTGTGAAGTAGACCTGGACGATGTGAGCGGTAAGAAAAGCGATGAAGATAGCAACCGCTGCGGCAAAAAAATTGCTGTGAAAGCAGAAATCGGAATCGCTGGGCTTGTAAAAGCTGCCGTTGATTTTGTGATGGGAAACGTAAAGGACGAAAAGAAAGAGTCCAACACGGGCGACTACTCCGCGTCCACCAACACGGGCTACTACTCCGCGTCCACCAACACGGGCGACTACTCCGCGTCCACCAACACGGGCGACTACTCCGCGTCCACCAACACGGGCGACTACTCCGCGTCCACCAACACGGGCGACTACTCCGCGTCCACCAACACGGGCGACTACTCCGCGTCCACCAACACGGGCTACTACTCCGCGTCCTATGTGTCAGGAAAAGAAAGCGTTGCTGCGGCACTTGGCATTGATAGCAAAGCAAAAGGCGCTCTCGGTTGCTGGATTGTGCTTGCTGAATGGGCAAAAGACAAAAATTGTAATTGGCATCGTAAAGATGTACAGTGCTTTAAGGTTGACGGAGAAACCGTAAAACCTGACACCTGGTACACCTTAAAAGACGGCCAGCTGGTTGAGGTAGACGAATGAGCTACTACACCCATGACAATCCCTACCCGCCCGCTGTGCGCTATCCCCGCTGCCCGGTATGCGGCGATGAGTGCAGCATCATTTACAAGCACGGTAACGAGGTTCTCGGCTGTGAAAACTGCATCATACAAGATGATGCATGGGAAGAACCCGCCTGTATGGAGGATGACCGATAATGGATTTATATGAACAGCTTCAAGGCATGCTTGCCGCCGCCAATGTGACGAAAGACCCTGATAAAAGATTTTTCAACGTTTCAGATGGCGTTGTTTGTGGTTACTACATCAACGACCTGATAGCAATCTCCAAACATAACGGTGCCCGCCTTCACGCAGATTCCCACCGCCGCTACATAACCTACCACACCCGCGCTAACGGTATCCGCGTAGAAGTCCCAATCGTTCGCCCCGTCCCGCTGGAGCATACCTGCCCGCCGGATTGCTACCGTATCCACCTGACCACGCCTGACCCGGAAGGAGCTGCCGTCTAATGAGCATTTACGAAACCCTGTCCCACATTCAAACGGAACTGAAAGCCCCCAAGAACCTGTACAACAGTTTCGGCAAGTACAAGTACCGCAACGCCGAAAGCATTCTGGAAGCCGCCAAGCCGCTCTGCGCCAAGCATGGCTGCACTCTCACCGTGTCGGATGAGGTCATTCTGATTGGCGATCGCTACTACATCAAGGCCACAGCCACCGTGCAGGATAAAGACGGCAATTCCGCTTACACTACCGCCCTCGCCCGCGAGGACGAAACCAAAAAGGGCATGGACGGCGCACAGATTACCGGCACGGCATCCAGCTACGCCCGCAAACACGCCTTAAACGGCCTGTTCTGCATTGATGATACCAAAGACCCGGACAGCGATGAGTACCACGTCCAGACCACCGCAGAGCCGCAGCGGGACACCGCCGCAGCGCAAGCCCGCCAGGCCGCCAAGAGCGACTGCCAGAAAGTTGTAAAAGCCTACTGCCAGAACACCGGCACAGACGAAAACGAAGCATGGAAAACCATTGCAAAGGGCATCGGCAAAGCGTCTAAAGACTTTACCGCCGAAGATTGGAAACTTGCCCAGAAGATTGCGAGTGCATGGAAATGAAACAACAAATCTCCATCAAACAGGCCGTTGTTATCGGCAACACAATTGCGCTGGAATGTTCCCCCGCTGATTGCGAAAAAGTCCGCGCCGTTTTGGATGAAAACAAGCCCCTAGCCGCTATCATCGGCACGGCATCCCAAAAGCGCAGCTTGTCCGCGAACGCTTACGCATGGGCGCTCATGAATCAGCTTGCCGCCAAGCTTAACAAACCTGTTCTTGAAATCTACCGCGAAACCATCCGCGACATCGGCGGCAGTTCTGCCGTTATCACCATCCGCGCCGATGCTGCAAAGGCTTTTAAAATCGGCTGGGAGGGCAAAGGCGAGGGCTGGCAGGTTCACAAACTCGATGAGATGACCACCCCGCAGGGCGCATTCTACAACCTGCAAGTCTGGTACGGTTCATCCGTGTTCGACAGCGCCCAGATGCACCGCCTGATTGAACTGATTGTGCAAGAATGCCAGCAACAGGGCATTCCCACCATGACACCGGACGAAATCGCAAAGTTGAAAGGACTGACAGACGATGCACCGACCGACCCGCAATGAATACGGTGACAAGCTGGATAAAAACGGCTATGCCCCGTCCCTGTTCGCCCATGAACCTTTTTGCTGTTTCCGCTGTCACCGCTTTGGAGATACCGCCCGCCATGAAATCTACGGCGGGGCGTTGCGCTCCAAATCCAAGCCATACGGTTTGTGGATTAACGTCTGTCCTACATGCCATGACGCGATCCACGCCAGCGGAGAGAAACAAGCGTTTTACCACAAACTGGGTCAGCAACTTGCAATGGCTCACTATCATTGGACGGTGGCAGACTTTCGCCGCCGCTTTTACAAAAACTATCTCGATATTACGGAGGATGAATAAATGCTTAACGTAGTTGCTATCATGGGAAGACTCGTAGCATCGCCCGAACTCAAGACCACGAACAGCGGCAAGTCTGTCTGTTCGTTCCGCATCGCCAACGATTCCGGCTATAAAGATGCCAGCGGTCAGAATCAAACCAACTGGTTAGACGTTACCGCATGGGGCAAGACCGCAGAGTTTATCTGCAAATACTTCCCGAAAGGCTCGATGATTGCCCTTGATGGTCGCTTGCAGACACGCCAGTATCAGGACAAGAACGGCAATAACCGCACCGCCGTTGAAATCGTGGCAAATAACGCGAATTTCACAGGCAGTAAGGAAAGTACCCACCCCGCCGCAGAAAACCCCGCACAGCGCCCCGCAGCCGTCCCAGACGTTGACTATGCGCCTATCGATGATGCAGACGGTGACTTGCCGTTTTAAGTGAGGTGCAGCCATGAACCAATGTGACAGAATCCTGCGCCACTTAGAAAGCGGCGGCAGCATAACCGCCGCACAGGCTATGCAGGAATACGGAATCTATCGCCTTGCATCACGCATCAGCGACTTGAAAAAGCGCGGCATACCCATCCAGAAACGAACGGCAAGCAGCAAGAACCGCTACGGTGAAAAAGTCAGCTATGCCGAGTATTTCTTGGAGGTGTAGCCGATGGGACTTGAATATTTTTGCTGTTATAACGATTACCTGACTAAAACCCGGAATCTATCAGATGGCGAGCTAGGCCGGCTGTTCCGTGCGCTTATGACTTACAGCGCAACGGGAGAAAAGGCGCAACTCAACGGACGTGAAGAGATGGCGTTTGACTTCATTTCAATCGATATAGACGCAGCGAAAGAACGGTATAACGCTAAATGCGAACAAAACAAGGCGAACAAACGTCAACGACCGATAACGACCGATAACGACCGTCAACGACCGTCAACGACCGTACCCCAAGAAAGAAGAAAGAAGAAAAAAGAAAAAGATATATCTTTCGTATCTAACGATACTCAAGATATATCAGGCAGTGCTGGAAGCACTGCAGCGCGCAAGCGCACTCCCTCTTTCTCCGCAAAATCGTACATTGAAAATTTTACACAGGATGAAGAACTGCGCGGGCTGTTGCTTGAATGGCTTGATAACAGAAAGAAAAAACGCGCCCCCGAAACAGAGGGGGCTATCAGCAAGAACCTTGAAAAGCTGCCGGAGATGGCAGAACAAAGCAATCTTTCTCAGCAGGATTATTTGCGGGAGGTTGTAAGGAAAGGCTGGCAGACGTTTTATCCTGTTCGCGATGAGCAGCCTAACGCCTCACGTCAGACAAGTAAGGAGGGATTCGATTGGCTGACAGGTCAATGACCGTTTCAAATGCAGCCATCACCCAGCAGGAACAGCCCGCCGGTGATGGCCTGCACTACATCATGGGTTATATCGCCGCCGTCTGGCCGAACTTCGGCAACGGTAAAACGCCCGCGCAAAAGCGCTCTATGATCGCCGTGTGGGAACAGGCATTGCAGGACATCCCCGTAAAGCTCCAGAAAGAAGCCATTGACAGAAAAGTCCGCGCCGGGAAAATCTTCCCGCCATCCTCTCCTGCTGAGCTGATTGCCTGGTGCAACGAGATTCGCCCGCCGATGACAAAGTGGGATGCAAAAATGTACGCCGACCTTGCAGAGTGTGGTATCCTTGATGCCGCGTTCTGCCAACGCCAGATAGACAAATTTGAGGCCGCCGAAAAAACTGGCCGCCTCGCCTATCCCGGATGGGAGTAAGGAGATTATGAGATGAAAGTATTAGTTGCCTGCGAGGAATCGCAGACGGTCTGCAAGGAGTTCCGCAAGCGCGGTCACGAAGCCTACAGCTGCGATATTCAGGAACCGTCCGGCGGCCATCCGGAGTGGCACATTCTCGGAGATGCTCTTAAAGCAACCGAGGGGGGGCAAATCGTAACGATGGACGGTAAAACGCATGACATAGGCAGATGGGATTTGCTGATTGCGCACCCGCCCTGCACTTACTTATCGAACGCTGGTGCCGCACGGCTCTATAAACGAATTGATGGAAAATCATATGTGGAATTAGAAAGGCTTAAGAAAGGACTTGACGCAAAAGAATTTTTCCTAAAGTTTTATGAGTGCTGCAATGTGGCGCATATTGCAGTTGAGAATCCAATTCCATCAGGTATCTATAGCTTGCCGCCTTATACACAAATTGTACAACCATATGAGTATGGGCATGAGTACAGCAAAAAGACATGTCTATGGTTAAAAAATCTTCCAAAGCTGCATCCAACTCACATTGTAACGCCTAAATGTTCTTGGGTTTCAGGGGGCAGCAAAAAGGCGGATGGCTCAAAAAGAGAAAACAGCGGCATGAAATTTCGGGATAGTAAGACCAAAAGCAAAACATTCCCAGGCATTGCTGAAGCTATGGCAGAACAGTGGGGCAGTTTATGATTTACAAGTACACTGTGTCACTGCCCCCCATCACCAAAAAGAACTCTCAGCAGATTCTCACCAACCGCCGCACCGGCAAGCCGTTCATAGCCCCCAGCAGCGCCTACAAGCGGTATGAGCAGCAGGCTATGTGGTATCTGCACCCAAAACCTAAAATCCCGCTGGCGGGGCGCTATCGCGTGGCAACGGTGTTCTATATGCCCACCCGCCGCCGCGTAGACTTAACGAACCTTATGGAAGCCGCCCATGACACACTGGTAGCCGCTAAAATCCTTGCAGACGATAACAACACCATCATCGCCAGCGTGGACGGCTCCCGCGTCCTGTACGACAAAGCCAACCCCCGCACAGAGATTTTTATCGAGGAGATGCCGGGCGATGACAAGCCCCTGTAAAGACTGCCCAGACCGTCACGCGCACTGTCACAGCACATGCGATCGCTACGGCGAGTATGCGGCCATGTGCGAGAAAATCCGCGCACAGCGGCTTATAGACCAGGCATCGGACGCGGCAGACGCTACACGCGGTATCAAGATTCGCCGCGATGTCAGAAAATATGGATTGTACAAAACAGGAAAGAGTTGATAAAATTGAAAGCAAGGCTGCACCCAACCCCGGCAATGCAAAAAGCTATTGACGAGTACGCCGAGGGAAAAATCAAGGACATTCAATCCCGCGCACAGGAAGCAGTAAACAAAGAGCGCAACGATATTGCCACCCGCGCAACGTATCTTTGCTTGCTGGCCTGTTATCAGGCTGGGCTGTCCCGCCGGACGCTGGTTAAAATCCAGAATTGCATGACAGGCCCGGTAGCCGATAAGTTTAACGAGTATCGCAACGACCAGCTTGCAGACCTCTGGGCGCAGGTAACGCTGCAGGGCATCGGCATTGATGCCAAAAAGACGGAGGAGCCGCTATGACAGTATCTAAATTCTGCCAAAAATGCGGCAAGATGATGTGGGATGTGCAGCCCTGCAAGCGCTTTTGCGATGCTTGCATCAAAGAAAAAGCAAGGCAAAAGGCAAAGCTGAACTACGAGAAAAAGAAAGCACGGCAAAAGGGCATTGTCTCTGCCATGCAGGCAAAGAAGCCGGATAAAACAGCAGCGCCGAAACCTCGCATCAAATCCATTGAGCAATGCGTAAGAGAAGCCGCCGCGCTGGGCATCTCCTACGGCCAGTACGTGCAGCGCGGCTACGATAAACTCACCTGGAAAGAAATTTTAAAAGCGGAGGAGATATCCGAATGACCACCCTAGCAAACATCATCGGCGGCGCAGCACTTGCCGCTCTGTTCGTTGTGTTCTACGCGCTGGGCGTATCCACCGGGCGTGAAGCAACGCAGCAGCGGGAAGAAGATATCAGCATGGAGCATACACATGGAGGTGAAGATAATGCGCATGGTTGATATTGACGAGCTAAAGAAACGTGCCACAAAAGTTATGTTCCGCGATGCGCCGGAATGTGGCGAGTTTGATGCAGTTGCAGTTGATGATATTGACTGTATGCCAACTGTCGACCCGGAAACCTTGCGGCCTACGGCACAATGGGAGCAAAGCGACTTGATCAAAGTTGTACACGGTAAATCAATTCACTATCCCGATATGGCTATTAGGTGCTCTAACTGTTTACAGTCTTATAATGAATCCACCATGGAATGTAGGAGCTATTGCCCCAATTGCGGCGCAAGGATGGTGAACGCTGATGACTGAAATCATTGCATATCTGAAAATCTTCATCCTGCTAACCTGCGCAATTTACGCTGTTGTCTGTGTTGCAAAGGACATTTCGCATTGCCTGTCAAAAGAGCCTGAGCCAAAACCAGTGCCAATATGCAACAGCTGTAAACACTTGCTGTACAAAGGCAACGGCGGCGGTGAAATGATCTACAAATACAGATGCGATTGCTTCACTTTAGGCTTTGATGAATGCCCGGAGTATTGCAGGACATACAAGCCAAGGGAAAATTCGACGGGAGCGACCGAAGATGACTGGATAAGCGTTAAAGACAGACTGCCGGAGACATGTGGTGATTATCTCGTTTATTATATTCCAGATATTTTTTGGGAAAGGAATCCCCCTTCCCTCAAAGGATATGTGGATATAAAAAGTTTTGACATTCTCCGCAAAGAGTTTTTCGATAGCCAATGCCGGTGCTATTTGGGAGAATCCATCACCCACTGGATGCCACTCCCCACTCCGCCGGAGGTCCCCCATGAAGAAAGCTGATTTCAAACGCATGCCTTCTGCAAAAGATTCCTGGATACAATGGCGTTTAGCAGACAAAAACTTCCTATGTACCAGCCTAAAACACATCCGCTGGATGAAACGCTACCTCAACCGCGCCCCGCGCCGCAGAAATAAACAGGAGGTGAACCGACTTGACCCAGACGAATGACCAGCAAAACCAACCTTGCCACTCCGGCATCTCCCAGCGCACCCAATGGATGCAGAAATACGCCACCTACCAGCAATCTTTCATTGCCGCCCGCGATGCGTTCAACGAGGCTAACACCCTGCTCCATTCCCCTGCCATGGACGGCATGCCGCACGGCACCGGCAAATCTGACCCGGTTGCCAATCAGGTAGAACGTTACAATAAATCCTATCGTAACTACATTTATGCTCGGGACGCAATGGCTGTCGCCAAAAACAAGCGCCTACGTGCCATGCAGCCGCTCAACAGCGACCAGCAGGTCGTGCTGAAAGCCCTGTATTTTGACCATCTCTCCCGCCGGGCCATCGCCAAAGAACTTAGCAAGTCCGATTTCTGGGTTCGCGCCCAGGAGCGCACCGGCTTGTTCCTACTGGAACTCCCCACCGGCTGGGAAGCCGACATCCTCCCATGACACATAGCAAAGCCCGCAACCATCGAGATTTTCTCGTCGGTTGCGGGCTTTGTTTCCTTTCCGCAGTTATTCGGAATTTCCGAACAACTTATTCTTTCACAGCCGCAATACTATGGTAATACCGCCCTGCCTTATCCTCCGGCGCGTCCTTGTCCTCCAAAAACGCCGCCGCCAGGTCAGCATAAAACTCCGGTCGGTCTACACTGTTCTTGCGCGCTGCCTTGCAGTAGTCGCTGTACATCATGTTCATCACAGCGGCCCACTTCCAGGGCTCGCAGGTAATGCCGCGCGGTTCCATGTAAGGCTTTGTCTGCTCCAAGTCCCAGTGCGCTCCGAAGCTTCCGTCCTCGTTCTGCATGTTGTACATCCAGCTCATGGCATCTTCTTTGGTCAGCTCACCGCCGCCGCTGCACTTGGCGCATTCTTTCACATGCTCCCAGCATTCCAGCATAGTTGTCCATAGGTCCTTTTCCTTTCGTAAAATTTTATTTATAAACCGTGTCGACCCGGCTTATATCAGTAAAAAATGCCTTTGAACTGTTCCGCCTGCTGTTTCAGCTGCTCAAACTGCTGCTGGCTCATCCGGCCATCCGCAAGCATCTGCTCCACAATTTTCTGCGGGTCTTGACCCTGCATCTGCTGCTTGAACTGCATAAACTGCTGCATCATGTTCAGGGGGCTATTTGGCATTGCGCTTTTCCCCATTGCCTGTAGGATCGGGTTTGTCATTCAGCATCTCCTCCAATCGTTTTACGCGGTTTTCCAGGCTGTTCACATCCACCGGCGGGGCCGCCTGGTACGGGGTAATGGTGTAGGGCGTTAAGGTCGGGTACCCTGCGCCGTCAGTCGTTTTCAGCCACACCAGCGGTGCGGTCTCGTCCAACAGCAATACGCTGGAATTGGGGGCCATGCCAAAGGCTTTCGCTCCGTTCTCGCCGCTCACTTTGGTAATGCTGCACGGCTGCGGCTGCTGCACCTGCTGCCCATAGTGCATGTTGTAGGCGTTCTGCATCCCGTAATTGTTCCACATCGGGTACATGTCGGCCACCTCGCTTTCTTGTTTCTATTGTACAAAATAAATCGATGCAGCGTAGGACAAACATGCGCCCGTTTTGCGCCATCTTTGCGCCACAAACAAAAAAAGCGGGCAGCCACCCCAAAAGGATAGCTGCCCGCTTTTTGTTTCATGTTCTGTTTTACCGCATTTTGCTCTTGATGCTCCTCACATGCCGGTTCACCGTCCGCTCACAACAGTTCATCTCCGCTGCAATCTCGGCGTTGCGCCGCCCGTGCCGCCGCATATCCAGCACTTCCCGTTCATCGTCCGTCAGGCTGAACACCAGATCGTCATACTCGGCCCGGCTCATACAAAAGTCAAACTTCATACTTCACCTCAATACGGATTATTCTTGGATTTCCAGTTTTTGTTGGTCATCTGCCAATAAGCGGCTTTCAGCTGATCTGTCAGGTTCATCTGGTCAAGCGTTGCCTGTGCTTCTGCCTGGCTCACGCTGCCGTTGCCGTCAAGGTCGGCGGCATTGATATACCGCAGCCAATCTTTTACGCCGTCTGCGCCATACTGGTTGTAGATAGTCGGAACTTTTTCATCACTGGGATACAGCAACATATAATTGCTGTAGATGCTTTCGCTGTCAAGGCCCTGATTTAAAAGGATCTTGGTTTTATCAGCTTTTTTCAGGCTTTCTTCGCTGCCATCACCTGCTATATCAATAGCGTTTTTTGTCAGCAGATAGTTTTCCAGCATGGGTACGCCGCCCTGCTGGTAAGCCTGGTACTCTTTCGAGTTTGTGCCGCTTACCCCATCACCGACCGCCGCTACACCGCCAACCGTTTTTGCAACACTGTAAGCCTTTTGCACAAGCTCGCTCTGCTGGTCTTCCGGCAGCTTCAAAAACAGCTGGTTCTGCCGCAGGCTGTCAAGAATGTCATAGGCTGTCTGCCCGCTGGTTCTGGCATATTCGGTCTTTTCTTCCGGGGTCATGTACACGCGGTTGTTATCAACGGTCAGGTAGTTGCTGGCCTTTGTGGGCAATACATTTTTATCGTTTGTATTTCCGTACAGTGTTTGAATGTATTCGTCCACAGGCGTTACATTTTCTGCGCTGATATAGCCAGGGCTGCCAAAATTGTACACTGCGCGTCCCGCAATGCCCATGGCCGAATCATCCGTGCCATCCAGATTGCTTGTTTCGCGGCCCCACTGGTCAATGTAGGGCTCACTGTCCATGCTTAAAACAGGCACTTTGTTCATTGTGCTGCGGGCAAGGTAATTCTTGTTCCGCTCAGTGGCGGAATCACCGCCGCCGTAGCTGCTGCGCCTGGTACTGTCAATGGTACGTGCTACTTTGCCAAAAATCGTCGGGTAAAACTGCTGGATGTAACTTGTCCCAACATTCTTGGCAATGGTGCCAACGGCACCAAGCGCGTCCTCGTCATTGTAGCGGATATTGTCGAACGTATCATTCAGGCTGGACAGCATGCTCATGTTGGTAACCGGGTCAAGCGCTACGGCTAAAATGTCACCCATCTGGCCCGCAACTTTCCCCGGGTCATCCAGAATATCCGTCAGGTCATAGTCCCCCTGCGCCAGGTTTGCGCCCATCATCAACGGCACAATGGCAGGCGATGCCCAATCCAGCGTATAGCTGCCCTCCCCGGGGATATTTACAGAGTATTCTTGGTTGCCAAGCATTTCCTGGTAGTCTTTGTCGTCCCCCAGTTTGCCAGTGATAAATCCTTGGTCTGCAAGCCACCAGCCAATGCCCATCACCGCAGAACCAACAACACCCTTTGCCAGGGCATCCGTAACAGCAGCCGAGCCCTGATGCGTGGCACCGCGATATACCGCCTGCACCGTAGCACCCACCGGGTTGTATTCTGCTGCTGTTTTCAAAATATTGGCAGGTGTTTTTGCAAAAGGAAGCAGGCCGTTGCCAGCCATGTAAACGAGCTTATCTCCAATCGAGCCGTTCTTATCGCCCGCATGACTGATCCTTCCAAAGGCTTTTGTCAATGCGTTGTTCGCGTGGAACGTAACGTCCTGTGCATCCCGGATGGCAAGCTCCAACGCATCCTGCAGCACTTCCTGCGATGCTTCATCTGTTTTGGTAAAGATGGAAGCATCGTAGCCCCGCGCTGCTAAAATATTGGAAAGGCTGTGCGTAGCGCCCATCTTGACAAAGATTTCATCTTCTTTGTCAAGCAGGTTGCTGTTCTTGTCGCTCAGCCATTGGAGCGCCTGCCCGAATCGGGAGTTGCCATAGGTGCTGCGTGCCCGGTCAAGGCCATAGTCAAGGTTGTACTTGCCACCGTCTTTCAGCGTGGCAGCGTAAGCATTTCCATCGATCCACTCACTGGCGGCTTTTTTCATGTCCTGCGGCACAAACACAGCTTTGGTTCTTGCATCTTTTGGTGTAACAGCAAGCTGCATAACAGCGGCCACTTCGTCTTTGGTGTCAGAAAGCCCCTTCATCAGCACGTTGCCAATCAGGTTTCGCACATGCGTAGTGGGATTGCCCAACATGGCCAGATAGCGGACATTGTCGAACCGCTCAAACCAGCTCTTAGCAGGCAAGTGCTGTGCCATAATGTTGATGGCCTGCGCTTCCAGATCGTATCGTTCTTTGCTGTCGCCCATCTTGGCCGCCTGGCTGTACAGGTTGTCAACCAGCTGCATCTCGTCAATGGAAAGGTCGCTGATACCTGCCGCCTGCGAGATAAGCGAGTTGTAATACGATTCCATCCCATCACCGTTCATGATTTTACCGGCAATGGTCTTTACACCGTCATCATCAATTTTTACACGGTTTTTGTCGCATAACTTTCTTACGCGGGAAACAATGTCATTGTAAGCATCCTCTGCCGCCTGCTTGTACTTTGCCTTGTCCTCATCGCTGAAATTTGCGATCCGTTCTTCTGCTGTCGGAATGTCGTTGTCCTTCAGCATTTGTCCAAACTCGGCATCCATATCCCCGGCGCTGCGTACACCGTCCGGGAACTTTACGTTGTCCTGTACAGGGAACTTCCCGTTTTTCCCGGAAACAGCGCCGCTCAAATAATCGCTGTTGGCAATGTCGTCCAGGTCACGCTGGGCAATTTCAGATTTCAGCTTGTCCAGCTCGTCAGAAAGCTTCTTGATACGGGATGCTTCTACGCTGTGCTGCGTTTCCCATTTTTCGCGGATCGGGTTTGATACCTCGTGCATTCTGGCGTTGGCATCGCCGGTAAAGCTCTGCATGGTCTGCGCAACCTTGCTGCGCTGCTTGCTGATCTCACTTTGCCAGTCATCGTACCGGGCTTTCTGTCGGTAAAATTCCGGCGTTCCGGGTTCCGTCTTCATGTACTCGGTGCGCAGCCTGTCCCGGATGTTGTTTGCTGTAACGCTCTCGCCCTTGTCCCACTGGGTATCTTTGCGCAGGGCGGTCATGGCATTGTCAAGGCCCTTGTCAACATCGCCGCCTGCCTCCTGGATATAAGTGTTGATGTCATCCAGCGCCTGGTGCTGGGCTTCTCTGTCCGTCCATACCTGGTGTTCAGAATAGGTCAGTCCCTCCCGGTGCGCATCATCAAGGCCAAGCCGCGCTGCTGCCTGGTTGGCATAGTCTTTATTTTCAACAACCTTGTCCGTGCTGTACCGTGCATTGGTAGCGCCAATGGCATTTTCCGGTAGGTTCCCCCCCACGGCCTCCGCTGCCTGACTGGATACGGGCAGATTATCCCGCTCAAGAATTCGCTGCACATAGTCCGGGGCATCCTGGTCAAAGGATTTCCACTCCAGCCAATCCGCAAAATCCTCTGCATCCATCGGCGTATTGTTCGGCCCATCCAGAATTCTATCGCGCAGGTAATCGCTATAGGCAGCAGCCTGGTCACTGTCAACAAGCGGTTTGGCGTTGCTGGCATCCACCGCTTTCAGTAAATCATCTACAGACGACCCGTTCACGCCAACGCCCATCTCGCCAAGCTCCTGCATGGCGGTGTCGTAAGGGATACCCTTTGTCAGTGAGAAATTGGTTCCATTCTGGAAGTTGTACTGCTGGATACTTTTCAGCCCGCTGGTGTACAAAATATCCCCTGCCGCCTTTTCATCCAGGCGTGCAGGGGTATCTTTAAAGTATTTTCGCAGTTCCGTTGTCGCTTCGTCCAGCGGCTCTGCAAAATCTCTTTCTTTCACAAGCCCGGCCGCAATATTGGCCGCTTCCTCTGCCAGGCTCTCCCGGCTTGCGCCGTTCTGCATCTGGTTGTACAGGTTCTCAATGCGGCGGGTATAAACGCTTTGCCGTCCCTTGCCAGTTATTGATTTTGCCCATTCAGCCACCGTTTGAGTACTTTCTGCATCAGGGCCTTGTACTCCTCGTCCGAGCACACCCGCGGTGCTATTTTGCCCTCCTTCAACTGCTTGTCCAGAAATCCCATTTCCAGGGTTTCCGGGTTGCAGTTCAGCGCTTGCGCTGCCGTCAGCGATGCCGGAAACGTCTGCTCGAACGCCTGCTCCCAGGTTGTCATTTACAACACCTCCATTTACTCCATTGTAGGCTGCCGCACCCTGCCCGTCAATCGGCAAATTGCCAGAATTTTGCATCGCCAGTTTGGCTTCGTCAGAAACCGAGCCCGGGAAAATATCATCTGAATATGCAGAGCTAAGGATGTCGTTCGGATGGTACGCATCAGCCGTATTGTTCTCGATTCTTGCTTTAGGCACAGCATCTTGTACGGCATTGTCAGCCTGTTTCAAGGCATCCTGTGCAGCATCGCCAGCAACCCCTTTCAGCCGGTTCAGCACCGCGCCGCCCACTTCCGGCAGGGCATTAAACACAAAGTTCTGCCCTACATTGCCCAGCGTGTTCAGCCCGATTTGCCCCATCGTCAGGGCATTGTCCACCTGTTCCCCGTTCTTCATGCGGGCCTGCTGGTCATCGTAGGTCTGCAAATCGTTTACAAGGCTGGGGATAGTATCCAGCGCGGTGTCGGCGGTCTGGTCGGTCAAAATACGACCCAAGGCTTCCCCAACGGCAGGGGTGGCAAACTGCCCCAGCACAGGCACTTTGCTGGCAGCACCTACTACTTTGCCGCCCACTTTGCCCATTGTCTCCGCCAGCGGTGTGCCGTCCATCAGGTTATTAAATACATTGTACTGCGCCGCCTTACCGACCATCGTACCGGCACCGGCGGCAATGCGGTTCTGTTCCTGGTAGTTTTCCAGCGTGGGCAAAACATCTGCCACAGCGCCGCTTTCAAGCGCCTGCCCATACTGTCCGTTGGTGGCCTTGTTGCCGTAGTCCTTTACAGCACTGTCCACCTGCTTCAAAAACGGTACAGAGGTCATCAGGCCAGCGGTAAATGCCTGCATGTCCTGCCCCAGCCCGTTCAGGCTGGCTTTCTGGTTGATGCGGGAAAGTTCCTGTGCCTGCTTGTTATAGTCATCAAGCGAAAGATCACCAGCCTGCACCTGCTTGTACAGGTCACCGGCATTCTTTCCGTATTTCTTTACGGCATCCACTTCCGCCTGCGTCAGTTTGCGCCCTGCCTGTGCCAGCTCGGCGCGGTAGTCGGCATCCGTCTGCATTTTTTTCAGTACGGTGTCAGCTTCTTTCTGCGCCTTGTCTTTCTCCTTTTGCTTTTGGGCATCGGCTTCTTTTTTGGCAAGCTCCTGCACCTGGTTCTGATAATCGCTTTCCGAGATTTCGCCGCGCTGATACTGCTTGGTGACTTCGCTTACAGTTTTCGCTTTATTGTAAGCAGTGGAGGCAGAATTTCCAAGCTCTTCCGCCGTAATATCGCCGCGTTTATAAGCAGCGGTACGTTCCGCGCTTTCTTTGGCGCGGGTAGCTTTTACTTCCTGGTAATTTTTGGGGATGTTCTTTGCAGCTTCAACAACCTTTTTTCCGGCATCTGCCAATTTTTCAGATAGCTTTTTCTTATCCGTTTTATCGTTTGTGCGGCTGTTCGTATTGGTCGTGCCGCCCGTACTGGCAGTGTTCGTGGTGTCGCTGTTCCCATTCAGCCCATTCAATGCCGCTTCTGCCGCACTACTCAGATCGGTATCATCGGTGCTGCTCTTTTTCTTGCTCTTGGATTTACCGGAGCTTTTCGCCGACTTCGCCGCCGCTGCCTGTTCCGCTTCAATCTGCTTTTGTGCCAGCTTTAAATTGCTGATAGCGGTGTTCTGCGCGTTGTCGGCGCTCTTTATAATGCCGTTCAGCACATCAGAACTGTAGTCTTTCAGCACGGGCAGCGTTTTGTCGGTGGCGTTCATAATGGCGCTGCCAGCGCTCTGGGCGCTTTGCTGGGCGCTCTGCCCGCTGCTTACCGTAGTTGCGTTGGCGTTCTGGTAATTGTTCAAATAGGCGTTTACAAGCGCTTCGGTGCGGCTTTTCATCTTTGCCATAGGGTTTCCTCCGCATACTAAAAAAGCCGCCCACTAAGGGGCGGCATGGTCTTACACGTATTCCCACTGCCCGGTCTGGGCATTGTAACGCGCGGTCGTGGCGGGTACGCTGCTTGCCATATCGCCGTAGCCCTGCAATAGGCTGATAAGGTTCGTGGTGTTGTTTGCAGTCAGGTTTTGCAGCGCCGTCTGGTACTGGCTCAAATCCGCCGCTTCACCGCTGGCGCGCTGCTGTTCAAGCTGTGCCATGTTGTTCTGGTAGGTGTTCAACAGGCTGGCAAGCTGGCTCTGCCGCTCGGTTTCCAGATTGTTCCGTGCGTTGTTGTAGTTGTTGTACATACCGGCGGTCGTGGTCTCGCTCGCGCCGCCGTTCAAGCCCTGCGCACTCAAACTCTGCTGTAAATTCTTGTTTTGCAGCATGCGGTTTACATACGCTTCCTGCAAGGCTTTGCCGGTTGCATCGTTCACCTGCCCGGCAGAAAAATCATAGTTGGTTTTCTGCTGTGCGGCGGCTTTCTGGTACGCTTCCTCGCGTGCTTTCCGCTGTGCTTCCTGCGCCGCCCGCAGCTGTTCGGCGGCGGCATTCTGCGCCGCTAAAATCGCGCTCTGCGCCTGCTGCCATGCGCTAACACCGCTGCTGGCAGCCGGTGCCGCTGTAGTGGCGGCACTGCTGGAACCGCTGCTGTATTGGCTTCCACCGCTGTACCCACTGTTACCGGTATTGCTGCCGGTATTTCTGACGGTTCCAATGCCGGTGGTTTGCTTCCAGGTATTGTTGCTTGCCGCACTGTTTGTACGCGTGGAGTTCAGGTTCTTTCTCTCCTGGTATGTCATAGAGCCAGAACGCCCGGCAAGGGCGTAATCAGCGTAGGCCATGCTTACTCCTCCTTTTTGTTCTGCTTGCTTTCCGTCTGCGTACCAAAATAAAAGGCCACAACCATAGTTACAATGGTCATGACCGTGTCGGGCTGTAATGCACCCTGCAGCGCCAGCGCTGCAAAAACTGCAACCACCACCAGCGTCACAATGGTTTTCACTTTAATCAGCGCCGCCAGATTCTTCAAAAAGTCGCTCATAAAATACCTACTTTCAGCCAATCAGATGTTTTTGCAAGGCATCTTTTGCCGCCCGCATCTGGTCAAGATTGTTTCCGTCAAGGTTGTGGTCAAGCAGGGCAAGCAGCGCCTGCATGGTCACATGCTGCCCGTCATCCATGCGGTCAAGCCGCTGTTTGTCGTTTTTCAAAAATCCCTCCACGGCGTTCACGCGCGTCTCCAGCTGGGTAATGCGTTTGTCCTGGTCTGTCTTCGGCTTCTTCATGGCTGTGATCACTTTGCTGATAGCCACACCTCCGGCATACAGCCCGGCAGCAGCCCCGGCAGCGTAAATCAAAAACGCCCAGGCATCCGCAAGCGTAAACGAAAATACATGCTGCATCGGTATTACACCTCCGCCCATTCGCTTTTGTACAGCCCGGCATCCGTCAGGCCGCGTTCCTTGCACACAGCAAAAATCGCGTCTGCATCGCCCTGGCTTACCGGCCCGATCGTGATGACTTGCAGCTTGTTTTGGCTCGTATTCTCGGCAGGCTTGTCCGCATCCGGCACAACAACGCTGTGCTCGCCGGGCTGGAATGTGTACTCTTTCCCGGTCGCCAGCGTGAAATCATCGTCCAGCCACGTCAGCGGGTTTGTGCGCTTGCCGTTCAGCAGCACTTCAAAGTGCAGATGCGCCCCGAATACGTTGCCGGTAACGCCCGAATAGCCGATAAGTTCTCCCTCTTTCACCTGCTGCCCAACCTTGACGCAATAGCTGCTCAGGTGGGCGTACCGTGTCTGCAAGGTCATGCTCTTGTAGGGCGCGTGCTTGATGCGCGCCATGTTGCCATAACTCTGCATACCGGTTTTCGTGTGGCCGTCCCAGTCCTGCACCTGGTCTACGGTGCCATCCTCGGCGGCATAGACCGGGCGCTTGTAGTCCGTTCCGTTCTGCGTGCGCCAGTCGGTGGCCTGATGCAAGCTCCCGTTGTTGTAGTACCAGCCCTGCGTTAAAACGTGCAGGTCAAGCGGGTAATGCAGCAACACCTCGCCGTTTGAAAGTCTCATAGTTTGTTGTCCTTTCTGTCTGTTAGTCAGCTAAAGCCCAATTTAGTCAACCATCTCGGCATCCTCGGCGGGCAGGTTGCTCACCGTCCACACTTGCACGATGTCGTTTCCCTGCATCTCGTAGTGGCTTTCTACCTGCTGTGTCTCCGGGTCATACTCCGGCGGGTCGGTCTCAATAACCTTGTGATAGCCCCACTGCTCGTAGACCTCATCGCCTGGGTTTGCCACGACAATGCGCAGCGGGTTTGGTGCAGCCTGAATCTGACCATCAGTTTTTAGCTTTGCGTACATGTAAATCAACTCCTTTAAGTTTCTTGCGCGGTAAATTTGACCACGCCGTCATCACCCACAGTGCAGCCCATGCGGGCCAGTGCGGCCTGGCGCTCGGCATCTGTCCAGGATGCACCTTTGCCATCCGTCATGGCACACTTTACTGCATAGTCGTATGTATCGCATACAATTGTCCCGTATGGGCTAGAGTGGTTAGCAATGCTACCAATGCTAGCTTTTTCTATTGCCATGCCGTTTTGATACAAAAATATACCGGCCCCAGGCCTTACTGATACCGCACCAAGTACACCATTAGCGGCAACAGGTATAGCTGCCACTCCATCAGCCACAACGCTTGCCCCCCCTACCGTGACATCAGTGATTCCGCCGTTTTTAAGCATAACGCATTTAGCCATACCTCACCCCTCCTTTGCATCCACAAGCCAAGTATCCGCAGCCACGCACAAAAACACAATTTTGCACATGGAGTTTGCCTTTGGCACAAAATCAAAATCATCAAGGTCAACGGCTAGTGTACAAGCCGTCTCACCGCTGCTAAACACAACCATAATCTCCTGACCAACCTGCGCATCGGTAGGCATGGTGATGGACAACTCGGTCTGCTCGCCCAAAAAGTACTTGACCCCGGCAACGGCCACATCGTCCATGACGGTGCGCACGGTGGCGGTTTGCGGGTCGACCCACATAGTGTCGTAGGCATTATTGCTTTTTTTAGAAAGAACTTGCCCTGTTAGGCCACCATCCGGCAGTATTCCCCGAATTCCAGTTTGATACCTAATATAACTACTGGTAAAGAACACATAATATAAAATATAAGTTTTATCACCTGGTGAATAAAATGTTGCAACACCCCAGATATTATCGCCCTGCCTGTTACAATAATAGTTAAGATTGTTAACTGTATTAAAAATTATGACAGGGGACTTAAGAATATCGTCATAAATTGTATTAAATTGAGAAACTGTAGGGTCAATATATTTTTTTACTTGCGTTGTCCATTCTACATCAAAGCTATCATCCGACTTCTTCACCAATGCCTGCCCAGCTGTGCCACCCTCCGGCAGCCCGCTACCCCCGCCGCCAGCCACAGTTTCCAGCGTGATTTCGCCGTCGTCGGTAACAGACTTCACCCGTAAAAGTTGCCCCACCACAGGGTTATCAGGCTTATCCAGCTTATCTTCCTTTAGCTGACCAATGGCATCCCCAGTTACCTTGGCATCCGCTGCCTGCCCGCTTTGTGTAAGCGTTGCATCCACAACGGCATCTTTTCCATCCGCACCAGGCGCACCGTCCTTGCCTGGCTTGCCATCAGTTCCGTTCTTTATAGTCGCTGTAGTCGTGCCTTTAGCATCTGTAACGGTAATTTTTGCGCCTTCCTCTGTCTGAACAACAACAGCGGTCGGGCTTACACCGTCATCACCTTTCGCACCAGTGCTGCCCTTTTCTCCGCGCTGCCCCTGCGGGCCGGTTGCTCCTGTTGCACCGGTAGGACCTTGGATACCTCGCTCGCCCTGCGGTCCCTGCGGCCCTACGGGGCCTTGCGGGCCTACGGGGCCTTGCGGGCCAGTATCGCCCTTGTCACCTTTGGCACCATCTTTGCCGTTAAATTTTCCACTGGCTGCATCAGACCGCAATCCATCGGCCACGCTTTTTGCTGCCGCGCTGCTCTGTTCCGCATTAAGTGCTGCCTGCAAAACCTGCGTGGCGAGAGATTCGCTTGGATTAAACGGCACGACCGTTCCGGTATTGGCATGCGTAATCACGTTGTATCCCTGCGTTTTGGAGATGCGCTGTGCGCCGCTCGCAACGCCGCAGTATACGATAGTGCCGGTGCCCTCATCGGTCGTAGCTTCTGCGGGGACATCGACAATGCCGCTCTCCGGCACACGGATTTCAATAGGTTCTCCATCCGGTGGGTTGAACGTTGCTGTTACCGCAAGCCCGTCCCACGTGTCATCAATGGTCACGTGCAGCTGCTCAATGCCGTAGCTGTCAAACGTGCCAAGCGATAGATTGCCGGGTCTAACGCTGTATCCTTTCAGCTGTACTTCATGTAGTGCCATTACATCACCTCAAACCATTCTGTGTCATCAAGCGCCGGGGCTGTGCCGTCCTGCAGAGCAACGTACAGCTTGTCGCCGTCGGTGTAGTAGTACCCGGTGCAGACGGTCATGCCGTCCACCCAGTACAGCGGGCGGTCGTGGGTGCCGTAGGCATTGGGGTCTTCCTGCAGTTCCCAGGCAAAGCCCGCCGCGCCGCTGTAGACCGGCACCCACTTGCAGCCCAGCTTGGGCGGCATGGTGGGCTTGGTCTCGGTGGGGATCTGGGCCAACATCAGGGAGAGTTTGGTCGCATCATCCAGCACGATGGTGCTCGCTTCGATTTCCTCCTGCTGCCGTTCGGCCAGTTCGGCCACGGTGTAGCGGTGGTAGAACTGGCAGTCCTCGTACACATCGTGGCCGGGGACGATGTGTTTCAGGCCCGCGGGGTTATCCTCGGTGATGGTCTTTTCCAGGATCTCCTCGGTCTCGGGCACATGCCCCGACACCCGCCGGGCGGTGTAAAGGTAACCGGCGGCCAGGTCAGGCGCGGTCAGCTCCTCGTTGGTGAGTTCGTCATAGATTTTCATAGGGTCACTCCTTGATCCATTTAAATCCAATGCTATAGGAGGTGTAGTTGAGGCCCTCAAAGAGCACGGTTACAGTCGCACCCGGAGACACCTTGAAGATAGCCTCCCAAAGCCGCGTGGTAGACGTGGTCGTATTGCTGTAAGTCTTTTCTACGTCAACACCAAAGGCATTGATAGCATCGGTCGAGTTACTGGCAGAATCAAAGCCGGTCGAGAAGCGTATGCGGCAGCTGTTTGCACCTGCCTGGTAAAACCGCGCGTAGATGTACTTGTCCTCAGTGCCGTTGTTCGTCACGGTGCCGGTATTGGATGAAAAAGAAAAAGACAAATCGCCGTCTGTCATCGTTCGCCTTTCATCCCAGGAAGTTTTTTCAAAGCTGTTCAGAGAGCCTGTGCCGTTTTCAATTGCATGACGCAAGGCAAAAAGTGCAGCACTTCTTTTCGCGCCCGGCGTTCTTGGTGCGTTTCCCATCCAGTTCCTCCTTTTAAGATTTTTTATTTTATGTAGTAACAAAAACATGTTACGCTGCCGGTTTGACTATGATAACCACCACTTGCACTTGTATTTACATTGTTGTTTAAAGTTACAACACCTGTACTTGCATCGTAAGTAATGGCGTAAGAAAAGGTTGTTGACGATCCATTTCCTCGCACGGATACATTATCAAGTGCAAAATTGTCGGTCGTAAATTTTTTGTATCCGGGCAAATCGCTTACATCAAACGATACTTCTGTTGGCCCATAAAACTGATTTGTATTTAAAATTCCAAGTTCTTTTCTATACAGTTTTCCGCCTCCCGGGGTTCTCGGTGCTACACCCATCAGCAGCACCCCCGCGCAGCACAGGCCGCATTATTCAGGGGGGGGTAACTTACAAACAAATGTTTCATGCTAAACCTCCATCAGGTCGTAATCGCCCACCGCGCGTTGATCTCCGCCGTGGGCTTTTCGGTTACATATACGGTCACATTGCCAGCCCCGCTCACGGTCTTCCCCGCGTTGATGATTGCCAGCACCTCCGCCAGCGTTTCATCGGTCGTCACCACGCCGGTAGGCGTAAAGGTAACACCGCTCACAAAGGTGCTGTTTGCCGTCACGGTCGGCGCATTGCTGTTGTCTTTGGTCAGCGTTGCCGTCTGCTGGTAGGCGTAGCCGTTGGTCAGGTCTGTGCCCGTGCAGGCTGTCCAGTCATCCAGCGTCAGCTTTGCCGTGTACATGGCAGCCGTGCCATCAATCGCCGCGAAAATATCGCTCTCCCGCCCCTGCGGGTCATACGTTGCCCGCAGCATCTTAGCATCGATTTGCGTTTGCTGGTTGTCGATTTGCGTTTGCAGGTTTCCGGCGGCATCGTCAATGTAGCTGTAAATCGGCAGTTCTTTGTGGTTTGGGTCATACACATTTTTCGCCATGTCACCGCTGCCGATATCAACAATCTTTTTGTCAATGGCCTCATCGGTCTGCGATTTTGTGTAAGCGTCTACCTGTTCTGCCGTAACGCTGTGCGGGTTGTCTTTATCCTGCTTATGCTCCCGCGTGTACACTGCCAAAGCGCTTAAAACCGCCTGTACTGTGCTTGCCGTGCTTGTCGGCAATTCTGCGGGAATCTCCGATTCTACCTGCCCCGCGCTTACCTCGTGCGGGTTGTCTTTGTCATTCAGATGGTCATCTGCCTGTTTTGCAAGGGCGTTTAAAATGCCCTGTACCGTGCTTGCCGTGCTTGTCGGCAACGTGGCTGGCACCTTTGCACCGGTACTTCCGGCAGCAGTGGTGTCCATAAGCGCAGCTACCAGCGCATTAAACGCAGGTACAATCACTTCTCGCGGTATCTCGTCCATCACCCGCTGCATTTCTGCGGTGCTGTATCCGGGTGTATCGGGCTTGCCAACATTCCCTTTCCCCTGCAAATCCGCAGCGGTAATTTCTTTAAATGCCATTTCATCACCCCTTAAAGTTTCCGTTCTCTACAAATTCAACGGCAATCTGCATCAATCCAAACGGCTCGTTTAAAGTATCGTTCACAAATCGGAATCGCGCTTTATCCACGCGCTTGATTCTGATCTTGTTGTGCAGCGTTCTCGCGGTCTGGTCGTTGGAATAGGTAAAGCGCGAATAGCGCAGCTGATGATAACTGAAAAACCGCGCGTGTGTGCTGTCGTTCCAGATGTTTGACCAGATACCGCGCTTCATTGCATATACGGCAACAGACGTAACAACGCTTGGTGCCATCTGCAAAGCCAGATAGCGGAAACTCTTATTTTTGTAAAACAATGCGCCTGCCAAATCCGGGGTTTCCCACTCTGCAGAAATCGCAGCGCCATCATCATTGTAACTGGTAATCTCGTTTGGGTCGTCGTAAAACTCGTACACATTCCCGTCATCTGACCCAAAAAACAGATTCGTGCCGTCCACCCACATCACCCGCGCGGGGATGTTCGTTTCATAAAAACAGGCATATTGCCGGGTAGAATATGGCTCGTTTTTGTTCGTGCCCAGATTCTGCTGTCCGTCCAGAATGTAGGCAACGCCGTTTAGACACAGCCAATACATATCTTTGTACACACAGGCATACGCGTCCGCTTTGTTCGCTTCATCCAGCAGTTTACCGTTCATGTAATAGCTTCTGTTCTGGCTGAACCGCTCACCCACAATGTCGCTGGGCGTAATGGCATAAATGCCCAGATTCGTTAAAAAAACAGGCTCGTTGGCACAATAGGCAAAGCTGTATTTGGCAATCGCGCCGGGGCCTTGTATCGTGTTGGTAATCGGGAAAGCCGGTTCGCTGTCCACCAAATTGCCCTGCCGTATCACAACATTTCGGTCGGTCTCGTTTTCGTCCTTGTGCGCCGCAATGCGGTTCTCAATGATGGAATACCCCATAATCGCGCTTTTGGCAGTGCCCAGTTTGCTGTAGGCGGTGTCCGGCCAGTAGGTTAAATCATACTGCCCGCTGTACCAGTCTTGATTCGGATAGTCAGGGTTGCCGCTCAAAAACAGGCGGTCGGCAGCGCCATTCACACCAAATAAAATGCCAATGCAGCATTTATTGATGCGGTCTGCATAGCCCTCCACCGTTCTGGTCGCGGTAATCTCGATGTTGTCCTCGCCCTCAACCGGGCTTTTCGTTGGTGCTGTGCTGAATGTAACAACTCCGGTATCTTTGTTGCAGCTAAACCCGCTGGTCACATTTTCCCATTCACCACTGCTGTTCAGCTTGCGCACCGTCACAGTTGCGCTGTCCAGCCCGCTGAAACTCAAATGGTATTCCTTGCTGCTGCCGTCAGCGGCAAACAGTTCTTTGAACTTCGGTTGCAGCAGGTTCAGCGCTTCGTACTCCGTGCCGCCGCCCGCGGGCGGTTTCGCAATCGTCAGTGTTGGGATTTTTGCGCCCTCGCTGGCTTTTTTAACGGTCTCGCCGTCATATACCAGCAAGCATTTCCCATCGGCGATAAAAAGCTTGTCATCCATCTGCCAGCTTTTGCTGCGGGCATCGGCCATGTCACTATACAGTGCATCACCCACTTCCTTACCGTTCTCCGGCAGCGCGTACAGCGCCGTTCCGGCGTGGATAAGGCTCTTACCCTTTAACTCGTGGAAACCGTTCACACGGGCCGGAAAAGCCGCTCTCAGCTTATATCCCATTCGTTTGCGTACCTTGCCAGGTTCGCTTCGTATCATGTTCTGTGCATTGGGGCTTTGGCTTACGCTCACATTGGCGGTATTGCTGGTGTAGTCAATACCCAACAGCTTATCAATCGCCAGCTTGCTGCGGGCAACTTGGCTCGGTATTGTAAAGGTAGCCATGCTTACCACCACCCCGTATTGCTTGTAAAGCTTTCCTTGCTCACCGTTCTGGGATTCGTCAGCCGTTCAAAAGCGGTTTCAAACTCATTACGATAATAAGTGGCAATGGCGATGTCGTCATCTTTGTATAGCTGGCTCGCAATGTAAAGCGGCAGCAACACCACCGCATCGTCCGGCAGGTCAATTTTTTTTGTGTCAGGCGTATCCAGCGTCAGCGTAGCGGGCTTGGCATCATAGAAAAACTCAAACTCGCCCTCAAAATCAGCCGGGAAAACCAGATACTTGCCGCCGTACAATTCCACGCCGTCTACAGGCTCCGGGGTGTCATCTACCAGCTTGTAAACCTCTTTGGCACCCATCCGCCAGTAATCCGGCACCTCATAGGTAAGATTTACGGTCAACTTTTCGCCTTTGTCTTTATCAACCGTATAGCTTTTCCGCAGGTACCGACCGGCTGTGCAAATCATTTCAATAGCTTCATTGGCCGCCTGCGGCATAGCGTTCAGATATTCTTTTGTTGCCTCGTCTGGGTTAGAAATGTCTGTGCCATCACTGGCGAACATCTTCTGCAAGGATGCTAGCTTGATCTGTTCCCACGTCATTTGCATTTACCCCCTGGTTCATCATGGCCTGCATCTGCTGCTGTTCTGCCAGTCGCTGCTTGATATCTGCCAATACAGTAGCCGAGTACGGATAGTTGGTATTGCGTAACCACGTCCAGTAGGTGCGCTGGCTCTCCAAATCGTTGATTGGGCCAAATGCGCCTGCCTGGTAGTCCACCTTTGCCATATCCCACAGCCGTTCCCGGTTGCTGGCAAGGTTG
Organism: Bulleidia sp.; assembly: GCA_963655125.1. Classification (GTDB taxonomy): domain Bacteria; phylum Bacillota; class Clostridia; order Oscillospirales; family Ruminococcaceae; genus Gemmiger. The sequence goes on along the minus strand of CAVKDR010000004.1, from coordinate 28,945 downwards.
CTGGCCGGGTCAACCTCAAAGATAAACTCATCGTTCCAATACAACTCCCCAGCGGCATCTCTCTTTAAAAAGTCGTTGCGGTCAAAATGGCCGAACTGCTGTTCCCCGTCCGTGTCGGTCTCGGTCATGGGGTACGGCTCGTCTGCATAGGCAAGCAAATATTCAAACATCAGCCGGTACAGCCGGGCGTAGGCGTTGTTCTTCATTTCGCGCTTACTCTGCAAACGTCCTGCGCTCTGGTTCGCGCTGAACTGCTTTGCGCTGCCGGAAGTAGCGGAACTGTCGTATTTGCCCTGGAAAGCATCGGTAATGCCCAAAGCGGATTTTGCCCAATTATAGTTGTACTCCAACATGTTCTGGTCGTTCTGCACATTGGGCTGTACGTTAATCACGTTGATAAGGCTTGCCTGGTTGGTGTTCTGGATGCGCAGGATCTTCAATTCGCCATCGCTCTTGTCAATGTCCACGCCGTCCGGCAAGGTAACATAACTGCCGCCTTTCAACAGCTTTTCCTGTATCTTCGTGCCGTATTTGTTAATGGCCTGTTGCTGGTCGGCGATAATATCCACATCACTCACGCCCAAAAAGCGGTCAGCCGCCGAAATATTGATACGCTCAATAATCGGGAACCCGCGCGGTTTATATGCCGGAATTTCAGTTGCTTCCAATTCACCGGGCATCAAAATCATCTCGCCGGTGTCATTGTCCAGCTGTACACTGCCGTCAGGGTTCAAAATCGGCATATCCTCGCCGCGTGTCTGCGCCGGGATGGTCTCGCCGTCACTCATCAGCAAATCCTGCGTCAGGGTAATGGTCTGCACCGGGGCTTCCTTAAATTTTTTGTTCCCGCAAACACAGACATCGCCCACCCGCTTGCGACCGCATTTCGTGCATACCTCGCTGGTTCTGGCGTAGTAGTCAGGGTAGTTCTCCAAAATCTGGTCACCGCACCAGCTCAACATGCCCACAGTGCCCTTGTCGTGCTTGTAGTACACAATGTTCTGGGTCACAACGCCGGTAGCCGTGCTGGCATCGCTGCCGCGTACCTCCGGCGCATCTTCGGTGTCACTCTCAATCTCAACGCCGTATTTGTTCTCCAGCGATTCTTTGCTCTTGCTGATCTGCAAAAACACATAATCCATATCGTCCAGCCGGTACACACCCGGCTGCGGGATAACCTGTCTCGGATGGCGCAGATTGACTTCCACATCGCCCAACGTGCAATGATACCCGGCTATCGGGTTCCACTCTACATGGAAGAAATCAGCCCCCTGTATGGGCACGGTGCGTTCGCTGCGGTCGTTCAGTTCGGGGATAGCCATACGGCGGATTTCATTGCGCAGCATGTTCTCGATGCGCCGCGCCTTGTCTACATCCTCTGCATGGATGGCCGTTACCTTCGGCTGCGGGATGCTGGTGTCCACTTCGCTTTCAATCAGCTCATACACCACGTTCCGCACGTTGGTGGCCTGTTTTTTTGCACCCTGGATATCGTGGCTGCCGTAATACATGTCCTCGCGCCGCTGCATGGCAGCAAGGTCGGCACTGTATCGTGCTTTTGCCGCAGAAAGTTTGCCCTGCCACTTTTCCAGCAGCTTTTTGTCTTTATCATCGTTTTTCTTCATCGTTCACTCCTGTAGGGTCATGCCCCCGCAAATGTGATAAAAAAGTGCCCGCCCAAACGGGCAGGCACTCGTATTACTTGGTTGTTCGCTTTTTCCGAACAACTGTTTCTCTGGTTTTCTCGGGCACGCTCTTTACGGCTTCGCTCTCATAGTTGCCGTTCGCCAGCACGGCGCGTACAACAAACGTCTGCTTGCCGTCAATAAACGTGTCCCCTGCTTTCAAACCTTTGGGAATCATGTCTCGGACTCTCTTTCACATCAACTGGATACACGTATTTTTTAACGCTGTATCAGGTCAAAGTAGTACCGGCGCTTGCACCGCCAAGGATGACATGCCGCCAGTCACCAAAACCGGCGCTGAAACGGCCTCGGCAGCTGGTAATCAAATCCTGCGTCATGGTGTCCACGTTCTGGAAAGTCTCCATGTCGGTGCGGTCATAGAACACGTTGCCCAGCAGGTCTTTGTTGGCCTGGCTGCTCATGATGATATAAGGGTTGGTGTCATCGGCTGCCTGCCAGTGATGGTCAACCACCAGCTTCCACATGCCCTTGTTGATGTTCACATCGTTGTAGTTGCTGCCTACCTGCTGGTCACTGTTGGCAATCTTCTTGGCAAGCGTAATCAGCTCGGGGCGGTTAGCGGGCAGGACGATGGTGTCAAACACATAGCCCATGTGGTTGCCGCTGGCGTTCATAAAGTTGAAACCGATGTTTGCAAGGCGGTTCAGCATGGTATCGTCCGTGCCGAAAGCGTTGGTAAACACGTTGGACTGGGCGGCAACGCCGGTCTTGCCGGTGTGGTCTTTGGCAAACAGCGCCTTGCCGTCTGCAGTGCTGGAATCCAGGCCGGTCTTTGCACCGTAGGTAAAAGTCGCGGCGGCACTGGTCAGCGCGTTGGATGCAAACACGGCACGGCTGCGCTTGTAGGCACGCACATAGGCCGCAGCGCGGGCAGCGGCCATGTCAAACTGGTTGTCCTCAATCATCGTCTTGGTGATGCGGAACGCTTTCTTGAACTCGCTGTGCTGAATCAGCTTGGGTTCCACCTCGCCGAAATCGTCCAGCGGGCTGGATGCGCCCTCATCCACAAGGTCAAAGTTGGAGAAAGTGGACATGCCCGCAATCTTCTCACCAAAACGCTTGGACTTCTTCACGGTAAACAGGGCACTGACAAGTTCGTCATCGTTGTTTTTCTCGTTGTCGGTGTCCTTCATCTTCATGGTAAGCAGGTCTGCCCACTCATTCCAAAAGTCATTGGCAAGGCCGCTTGCTTTACTAAAAATAACTGCCATAATCAGTCTCCTTACAAAAAAATCAAATCGAGTTGTAGAGCTTCATCAGTTCTTCATCGCTCTTGCCGTCGAAATACTCATGCGCTTTTGCAAGCATGCTTTCGCTCATGGTCTTTTCTTTGCCCGGCGCGTTGGTACCGCCGTGCGCGGCAAGATGGGTTTTCCCTCTGGCGGCATTGATGGCCGCCTGTTTGCCCGCCGCCTGGCTGGCCTGCGTGGCTCTGCCATAGTTCACGGCCTTATATGCCGTAACCATGTCCAGCCCCTTTTCCTGTACAAGCTGCACAATTTTGTCAAAACCGTTCATCTTTTCCAGGTCATTCACAGTTTTCAAAGCGGGTTCCAGCTTTTGCAGCTCGGCAAAATCGCGGTTAAAGGCGGTTTCTGCCTGCTCATTTACCTGCTTCTGCTCCAATTCCTGCACCCGGGCGTTCAAACGGCGCTTTTCCGGGTCGTTGGCAAGGATCTGGCGCAGTGCTTCCTGCTGTTCCCTGCTCTGGTTGGCCGTCATGCGGTTAATGGCTTCCTGGCGGCTCTGTTCCGCCTGGGCATCCATCGCGGCAAAGTAATCATCCAGTGTCGCAATGTTTTTGCCGGTGGCGGGGTTTTTGTACTGTCCAAACCGCTGTGCGATCTGTCGGTCGATTCTGGCCTGCGCCTCTCGCTCACTGCGCTTGCGGGCAGCGGCCCAGACTGAATCAGGGATTTCCGGTTCTCGCGCCGGTTCTTCGGCGGCAGGTTCCTGTGCAGGTTCTTCCTGCGTGGTTTCCACCGCAGCAGTTTCGTCCAGGTTGGTGTCAGAGTCGGCTACGCTCTCGGTCACGCCAATTGCTTCTTCGTTCATGGTTCCTCCGCGTACAACGCCCGCCGGCTAAAAATGGGTATAAAAAAAGCGCCTACCCCAAAACGGGATAAGCGCTATTTTTATCGTCAGTTCGTAGGGGCGGATTCTATATCCGCCCGGTTCAAGTGTCCTGTACTGGGTAATTCACCCGCATAACAGGCTCATTCAGGGGCTTTTCCCCCATCACATGCCCGTAATCCGGGCACTGCCTGCTCCGGCAGATAAATTTCAACACATCTGTGCCGGAATCGGTTCTGCACTCAATTCCACATGTCGGGCATCTCAAAAAATCCCCTCCAATACCAAAATGCTGTTTCTCACCTTGCCGCCGTAATACCGGCAAATCCTAAAACAGGGCTGTGCGTTCAACCAGAATTCGATCATGCAGGGTGTCCCCACCTTTCAATCAGCATTTTTCTTTCTTCCGCATTGGCGTTGCGGTAGTCCTCGTACATGTCCGCCGTCCATTTCCGTTTGCGGATATTCACAGGCTTTTTCGCCGGGCTTGTCCACCAAACACAAAAATAGCGTAAAGCATCCGGGAAATGCGTCAATCCGTGTGGATTTTTTGCATACACATCGGCGTTTTTGTCATCTTTCTGGATTTTTGTCAGGCACGTCCACAATTCACCTGGTTTGTAAAACGTTAGCCACCCTTTACCGGTCTTTTCGTCCACTGTCAGCCATTGCTTCATGGCAGCACACCCGGCGGGAAAGTCTCGGGAACTCTGCACTAGCGGCAGATGTGCCTCGCTGAACAGCTGTGCCCGGCTCTTGCCGCTCTCCTGGCTTCGGTTCCAAAGGTCAGGCGGGGCAAGATACATGTCGATTTCTTCCCCTTCGCTGTCCCGCAAAATCAAATCGGCAGCTTCACCGATTGTTTTATTTGGCCCGCCGTCCACCCGGTACACAGTGGCGTGGTTCTCATCGTCAATAGCAATCCAGATGGCCGCCAGCATATCCAGGCCGTAGTCGATGGCTACATACCGCCGCAGCGCCCCTGTAGGGGGCCTATCTACAAGGTGCTTGTCTTTATCCAACTCACTGAAAAAGCGCCCGCCTGGGGCGCTCAAGGCTTCTTCTTCGGTGGCCGGGTATTCCTGCATGGTTTTATCTTCCCCTAGTGCTGCGACCGTCTGGGCATACCATTTCTGTGTACGGCGTGGGTCGGTACTCCAGGGCAAAAACAGTTTGGTAAAACCGTTACCGGGATTCGTGTAGATTTCTTCAAACAGCGTTCCCAGCTTGATAGTCGATAGCCCAATCACCCGCCCGCCGAACGGTCGGTTGATAACCGGGTAGGCTGCCTGCCAGATTTCTTCTGCATACTGCTGGAACGCCCATTCGTCAATGACGATCAAGTCCGCCGTAAACGAACGTCCAGCCGCAGGGCTGGATGGAAATGCCTTGAACACGCTCTCTGGCCCGTCCGGCCACATTACAACGACCTGCATGGTGCTTTTGTAAAACACAGGCCCCGTCCATCCTGCAATGCTGCCGCCCGGCGTGTCCACTTCCCGGATAAGCCCCGGCATATACCGCAAAATCACCGCCAGGCGGCGCACAAGCTCTTTTGCTTCGTCCTCTGACCTGCTCAAGCCAATGGCAGTACGGCCTGTATTCAAGGCCACAAGCCGCGCTACTTCCACCAAAGCCAGCCAGGTAAACCCCAACTGCCGGGCCTTTAAAACGCATACCAGCCGGTTCTGGGCGAATACCACAAGGGCTTTCTTCTGCCCGTCCCACAGCGTAAACGGCTGTATCAGCTCGTCCGCGTCCTTGTCCTCAATGTGGCAATACGTCTCGCAAAAATAAACAGGGTTTTTGCGGCACACTTCCCGTTCGCTCTCTCGCACATCTTCCAGTGTCACCGCATCACCCCCGTTTCTCTCAAAAATTCCCCATACCCGCCCTACCGGTTTATGCTGTGCCGGTCTCACCCGTTGGAACTGCATACAGGCCTTGCACCCATGCCACGCCGTTGCTTCGGAACGCAGCGCACTTATCGCGTTGGCCGAACAGTCTCGGCGCACGATTTGCTATGCAGCATATAAAAAAGCAGACATTTTCAGGCTCACAAAGTCCCGTTGCGGTCTGCCATCGCGCCGCGCTCCTAATCGGCTTGCCGCTTTGCTTACAGCGTTCAGGTTGATCTATCGTGTTTTGCCTGCGCCGGGCTTTCACCGGTGGGAGCGACCCAGCTTTCACCGCTACCGGAATCGAACCGGCCCTATGCCCAATGGCTGCACACTCCAGGTGCTACACGGTACATATAAGGCCCAGAGCATCAGCGTCGCCCAATTATAGGGTCGCTTACCGCTAAGAGCCTGTTCAGAATCCGCCACATGGTACGCATCATTGAGAGGCGCATGGCGGTTGCCTAACGGGGAACTCCTGTCCAGCGTCCCAGCAGGATATCTTACCCGTATTATCGGCCTTGGGGCTTCCAGTAGGATTTGCACCTACAGCCTGCCGCTTACAAGGCGGCTGCTCTACTGTTGAGCTATGAAAGCAAATAAAAAAGCGTCCCGCCGTAACAGAACGCTTTCTATGTGGCCGCTGGGTCTTGAAGCGGACGGCCCTAGTCCCAATAGTAAGAGAGGAGGTTGACTTACTTCCGCACCGGGATATACTTCATATCATTTTCATTTTAGGGAACCCGTTCCATTTTGGAATCAGTTCCCGCATAGGGGGATAGGTAAATTTTATTTTTGTATTCGGCAGGGGAGCTGACATATTCGTATTGGGTATCCGCTCCCTACCAGACCGCCCACACCCCTCATAGGGGGGCACCCCCACCCCGGCCCCCATCCTGCGGACCGTACCTATAAAAAAAGAGCCCCCAGGCCTGCCCATCAGACACCCCCGGTCACCCTTTCCGGCTTTTTGAACGCCTTTGTTTCGCTAAATACTTATTTAGCGAACATCACTTTAACGTAGTATCGTTGTTTTGCAGTCTCTTTTGTACATTTGCCAATAATTCGCGGTCTGCATCGGTCATTGTCTCAGCTGTAAGCTCCACCTGTTCGGCTGGTTTATCCCCTGCAGAATCCCGCACAAACACCGCCGCTTTAACGTCTCCGGCCTTAGCTTTCGCCGCCATCGCAATAGCGATGCTATCATATACAGTAATGGTCTTGCCTTGCTCCTGCGCCCGCTTTTGTGCCCTCGCTGCCAGCTCCTGATCCTCGATACCTGCGATGTCGTCCTCTTGCTGGAGTAAATCGCTATATATATCCTTTATAGTCCTGCGCTTTGCTTGTACCTCGTTACTACGCTTTGCCCCTGCCTGCTGTATCTCTCGCTTGCGGTCTGCTGGCTGCTGGTCTAGCGTCTTGGGCTTTAACGCTGCGATCTGTGACGGCTTTACCACTCGGCCCAGACTATCCACGAGCTCGCCGCGCTCTGCCTGCTGTAGTGCTCGCTGTACTCCGCGTTCGGCTTTGCTCATCTGCTGGACGGCCTCCGCCGCCTTGCTTTTCTCCGACATCTTGCCGCCCTCCTGCGATCTGCAACAAAAAAGCGCCCAGGCCGAAACCTGGACGCTGTGAACCCTGTTTTTCTCGATAAAACGTTAAAACTGTATAATGAGTGAGCCGCTTCGCGGAAGCTCGCTTCCTCGCGCGGTTCGCTCATTATACACATTTTAGCATACAAGTGCGATTTTGTCAAGTGTTTTTCGGTTTATCGTGATTTTCGCGTTGCATACGTGAATCAACCGCCGCCAGTATATAGCCGTTGACGCTTTCCCCGGCTGCCGCTGCTGCCTGCTGGATGGTTTCGGCTGTATCCGGCTGAACTCTTACGGTAATAGTTTTTAACTTTGCCAAGTATCGCGCATTCCCGGCCCGTTTTGCTTCTGTGGACATGCTGCGCACCTCCTTTTATATGATACGCGTATTATAGCACATTTTCCAACTTCATGCAAGCATGTACAAAATGCACAGATTCATGCTAGCATAATTGTGCATGTCTCCAATCTTCATGCTAGCATGTTGACATTGTTCATGCTAGCATGTATAATACAAACACAACAAAGGCAACGCCCCACGAAAGCGAGGTGAGCCGATGACCTCTAAGGACTTCCAAAAGCTGGACAGGCAAAAGCAAAAGCAGCTTTTTGAAGAAGCCCGCCAGAGGGCAACAAAAAAGGCCACCAGCTAAAAGCCGGTAGCCGAAAGCACAACCCACGCTAATAAGTCGTTGCCTTTGTTGCAATTATAGCAGATTAACCGGCAGGACGCAAGCCCGCCGGACAAATAAAACAGGAGGCCTACAACATGACTACCACATATAAGACCTACAAATGGTTCACCCCTCGCCCGTCCACCCTCTCCGAAGGTCAGCAGATGTACCGCCGCCTGGCGGCTGAGCATCACCCCGACCACGGCGGCAGCGTCTCCGACATGCAGGAAATCAACACCGAATGGGACGCACTCAAGCCCACGCTGCCCCGCTTCTGTTCCGAACAGGCCAAGCAAGGCCGCGAACAGTACCAGCAGAACAAAGCCGCGCAGGATGCCGCCAAGGCCGCGCAGGATGCCGAGACCGCCGCGATGGCCGACAAGCTCAGCAAGTGCCCCGGCTTGAAATTCGATGTAGTCGGCTCTTGGATTTGGGCAGACACGAACCACAAGTGGTTAAGCACCCTCGAAAAGCTCGGTTTCCGCTGGAGTGCTAACCGCTGCAAATACTACTGGCACCCGCAAGGCGACACCAGCCGCCGCAACCGCAAGGCCAGTTATCAGGACATCTACACCAAGTATAACGGTCAGTCTTACCAGACCCGCACCGCCGACAGTATCCCCGCCTGACACCTTGCGCCGCCGGGAGCCGTCACCGCTCAATACAGCGGTTGACATACTCCAATAGCACGGCGTGCACGCTTTTCCCCTGATCGGCGCAATAATCCCGGAACGCTTCCGCCTTTTCTTTTGGCACCTTGCAAGCAAGTACGGACATGTTTGCTTTGTCCCACTTTGCAGACGATTTTTTTTGACTTTCAGAAACTGCCATATAATAACCACCTTTTATAGTTTTCTTTATTATAGCACCTGCACAGTACGGTTTACAGTAGAAAAATGCCTAAAAATCTACGGTAAACATTATGCAAAATATCAATAGACATCTACTGTATACCGTAGTACAATATAGACAAATCAAACCCCCAACGCCGAAAGGAGCAACCACAATGAAAATGCACAGCCTTTTTTCCGCCACATTTTCCAACGGCGACCGAATGACCGGAACGCTTGCCCAGATTTACGCCGCGCAGGACATCAACGATTGCAGCGTTACGGTTTCCCCGTATATCACAGTAGGCAAGGCCCCCGCCCCTACTGCCAACGAGGACGGCACGATGACCGGCTACGCGCTGTTTATCCCAGCGCTTCCGTATACCGGAAAGCTCCAGCAAATCACCGGCACATTTGAACACATTGAAGATGCAACCAAGATGTGCAACGCGCTTGCAGAGTTTGACGAGGTGGAGTTCTTCGCCAAGTATCAGCGCACTTTTTAACCCGGACACTCTCGCAGGGTTGCACAGCACAAAGCAGCCCCGCCCCATATCCCAAAAAACAGAAAAGGAGCTAATACACATGATTACCTTGAAAAACTGCACAACCGAAAGCATGGGCGGCACTCGAACCCGCTACACCTTCACCGACACCACCCCGCGCGGCGAATCGATTGTAACCGACTTCACCGCATGCCACCCGGACAACAGCGACCGGCACAGCCTGCCCAACCTCTGGCACGAACACGGCTTTACCCCCTCTGTACTGTCCTCTTACTGGGCGGTAGATGTCTACGCCACCCAGCCCGACGGCCTTTGCCTTGGCCGCTATAACCCCACCGAGAAGCGCCGCAAAGACGCGCCCGGCATGGTGCTGGATTTTGCTTGGATGTTGCCCGCCACCACCGAGAACCGCGACAAGATTCTAGCCGAGATTATCCGCCGGGCAAACAAGGAGGCCTAAACCATGAAAAAAGCAATCTTCGCCGCCATCATCGCCGCCGCGCTGGCGGTATCCTTTGCCGCAGGTTGCCGCGTCACCATGCTGGCCGCGCAGCCCATCGGCCCCGCCGCAGACACCCAGGGTCGCCCCGGCTATGTGATTTCTTACCGCTATGGTCGCGTCTGGTTTAACGAGATTTACAATTAACGCAAAAAACGCCCGTTTTGGGCGTTTTTCTTGTTTTGCACCACGTTTGCACCATAATTTCTTGCACCAATTCCGCACCAAAAACGCACCAAAATCCCCATTTATGGGGCTGTATATTATGTATGCACCACGTTTGCACCATGATATTTATACATTCGTTTACATTTCTTAACGTGCTTAAACAAAGAAAAAACCGCTTAGCTACGCGGCTAAGCGGTTTTTCTGCGATCCGATGCCCACATTCATAAAAGTCCGAGTGGCGAGAGTCGAACTCACGGCCTCTTGAACCCCATTCAAGCGCGCTACCAAACTGCGCTACACCCGGTCGAACTGGGCTGTCTCGAATCAGCTTGTTCATTATAGCTGACTATAGGAGAAATGTCAACACTTTTTTTGAAAAAAATTCAAAAAAATTAAACTTTTTCAAAAAACATCGCCGCCAGGTCGTTTTCTGGCGGCGGTATTTTTGGTGTATCAGGATAAATTCTGCCGCGAGGCCACGCTGCTGCGCACCAGGGAGCGCTTCAGGCGGGCTTCGGCCAGTTCCAATTCGCGGGTGTCCACGTTTTTCTGGGCCAGGATCGCTTCAGCGCGGGCTTTGCTGCGCTCGGCACGTTCTTTATCGATGGTATCGGCCCATTCAAAGGTGGTGGCCAGCAGGCGGCACTCGCCGCCAATCATGCTGAGCATGCCGCCCATACAGGCGGCCCGGCGGATAGAACCGTCCTCCAGCGTGATGTGGGCCTCCCCCATGCCGAGGGCCGTGCAGTAATCGATATGCTTTGCCAACAGCTGGATCTGGCCGTTGATCGTGCGGCAGGAAACGGCCGAAACGCTGCCGTCAAAGGCAACGCCGTCCGGCGTAAGGATCTTCAGCGGGAAAACTGCCATCTGCCCGCCCCCTTACTGCTGTTTGGCCTTTGCCAGAACATCATCGATGGTGCCGGCAAACAGGAAACAGCTTTCGGGAATGGAATCGCATTCACCGTTCAGAATCATCTTAAAGCCGCGCAGAGTCTCTTTCAGCGGCACATACTGGCCGGGCATGCCGGTGAACTGCTCAGCAACATGGAAAGACTGGGACAGGAAGCGCTGCACCTTACGGGCGCGGCTGACCGTGATCTTATCCTCCTCCGACAGCTCATCCATACCCATGATGGCAATGATGTCCTGCAGGTCTTTGTAGCGCTGCAGCACCTGCTGTACGGCGCGGGCGACCTCGTAGTGCTCCTGGCCGACAACTTCGGGCGACAGGATACGGGAGGTGGAATCCAGCGGGTCAACAGCAGGATAGATGCCCTGGGAGGCAATGTCACGGCTCAAAACCGTGGTGGCATCCAGGTGGGTAAAGGTCGTGGCAGGGGCCGGGTCGGTCAGGTCGTCTGCGGGCACATAGACGGCCTGTACGGAGGTGATAGAGCCCTTACGGGTAGAAGTGATACGCTCCTGCAAAGCGCCCATTTCGGTGGCCAGCGTGGGCTGGTAGCCAACGGCAGAGGGCATACGGCCCAGCAGAGCCGAGACCTCGGAACCGGCCTGGGTGAAGCGGAAGATGTTATCAATGAAAAGCAGCACGTCCTGATGCTTGACATCACGGAAATACTCCGCCATCGTCAGGCCAGACAGGGCCACACGCATACGGGCTCCCGGCGGCTCGTTCATCTGGCCATAGACCAGGGCCGTCTTGCTGAGAACGCCGCTTTCGCGCATTTCGCCGTACAGGTCGTTGCCCTCACGGGTGCGCTCGCCAACGCCGGTAAAGACAGAGTAACCGTTGTGGGCGGTGGCAATGTTATAAATCAGCTCCTGGATCAAAACGGTCTTGCCGACACCGGCACCGCCGAACAGACCGATCTTACCGCCCTTGGCATAGGGGCAAATCAGGTCAACGACCTTGATGCCGGTCTCCAGAATTTCGGTGGAGGATTCCTGCTCGTCAAAGGCAGGGGCAGCGCGGTGGATGGGCCAATGCTCTACATTTTCGGGCGCGGGCTGTTCATCGACAGGCTCGCCCAGCAGGTTGAACACGCGGCCCAGGCAGGCATCGCCTACCGGCACGTTGATGGGGCCGCCGGTATCGACGGCATCGGCACCGCGGACCAGGCCGTCCGTGGCGGCCATGGCGATGCAGCGGGCTACATTATCACCGATATGCTGGGCTACTTCAACGACCAGCTTTTTGCCGTGATTGTCAAGTTCTACCGCATTCAACAGGGCGGGCAATTCGCCGTCCTTGAAGCGGATGTCCAAGACCGGGCCGGTGATCTGCACCACCTTTCCGATGTGTTTTTCTGGCATAGCACACACTCCTTTGTGGGCTTTTTAAGATTCTGCGTCGGCACCGGCCACGATCTCGGTGATCTCCTGGGTAATGGCGGCCTGGCGGGCGCGGTTATAGTACAGGTTCAAATGCTCGATCATCTCACCGGCATTCTTGGTGGCGGCATCCATCGAGGTACGGCGGGCACCCTGCTCGCTGGCAACGCTCTCGCACAAGGCACCATACACAACACCGGCCAGATACTCCGGAATAATGGCATCAAATACGGCAGCGCTGTCCGGCTCATAGAGCATCAGGCTTTCATGCTCCTGCCCCGGTTTGGGGCGCGGCGCATCGAAAGGCAGGACCGGCAGGATGGACGCGGTCTGGGTCAGCATGGAGACAAACTGGGTGAATGCGATGCGAATCTCATCAAACTCCCCTGCCAGGAACTTCTGGCAGACAAGGCGCGAGATCTCGAAGCAATCACTGACAGAGATGTCCCCTGCCACCGCAAACGAGGTGGTCAAGATCGAAGCATTATGGCGCTCGAAATATTCGACCGCCTTTTTACCGATGGGCAATACGCAATAACCCTGCTCCGGGGCATCGGCGGCATCTGCCTCCACCGCTTTAAGGATGTTGGCATTGTAGCCGCCAGCCAGGCCGCGGTCGCCGGCAATTACGATATACAGGCGGCGATGGGTTTCGCGCTTGGCAAGATACGGGCTGCTGAATTCAGAATCCGCAGCGGCAATATCAAACAGGGTGGCATACAGCGTCTCAAAGTAGGGGCGGCTGTGTTCTACCCGCTCCTTGGCGCGGCGCAGCTTGCTGGAAGCAACCAACTCCATTGCCTTGGTGATTTGCATGGTGCTTTCGACACTTTTAATGCGAAGTTTGATCTCTTTCATCGAGCCAGCCATCGGCAGCACCCCCTTTGCAGTTTATTTTTCTTTAATGAATTGTTCGGTGTAAGCAGCCAACGCCTGTTTCAGCGCTTCCTCGGTATCAGGCTTGAGGTCGCCGGTGGTGCGGATGGTCTCCATCACATCATTGGCGGCGGCGTTGTCGTCCAGATACTGGTACAGGCCCTGCTCGTAGGCACCGATGTCGGACACAGCAATATCTTTCAGATAGCCGTGGATGGTGGCGTACAGGATGGCGACCTGCTTCTCCACAGGCACGGGGCTGTTGCGGTCCTGCTTGAGGATCTCCACAATGCGCTCGCCCTGGGCCAGACGGGCCTTGGTATCGGCATCCAGGTCAGAGCCGAACTGGGCAAATCCCTGCAGCTCGCGATACTGGGAGTAGATCAGCTTCAGCGTACCGGCAACTTTCTTCATCGCCTTGATCTGGGCGTTGCCGCCGACACGGGAAACCGAGATACCGGGGTTGACGGCAGGCCGGATACCGGCGTGGAACAGCTCGGTCTCCAGGAAGATCTGGCCATCAGTGATGGAAATGACGTTGGTCGGGATATAGGCCGAAACGTCACCTGCCTGGGTCTCAATGATGGGCAGTGCGGTCAGAGAACCGCCGCCTTTTTCATCGCTCAACTTGGCCGCGCGCTCCAGCAGACGGCTGTGCAGATAGAAAACGTCACCAGGGTAGGCTTCACGTCCCGGCGGACGGCGGATCAGCAGCGACAAGGCACGGTAAGCGACAGCATGCTTGGACAGATCATCATAGATGATAAGCACATGCTTGCCTTTCTGCATGAAATACTCGCCCATGGCGCAGCCTGCGTAGGGGGCGATATACTGCAGCGGAGACAGCTCCGAGGCAGTGGCGCAGACGATGGTCGTGTAGGCCATGGCACCATTCTTTTCGAGGTTCTCTACAAGAGAAGCAACGGTAGAACGTTTCTGGCCGATGGCAACGTAGATGCACAGAACGTCCTTGCCTTTTTGGTTGATGATGGTATCGGTGGCAATGACGGTCTTACCGGTCTGGCGGTCGCCGATAATCAGCTCACGCTGGCCGCGGCCGATGGGGATCATCGAGTCGATGGCCTTGATGCCGGTCTGCAGCGGCTGTTTGACGGGCTGGCGATCCAGGATGCCGGGAGCCGGGGATTCGATAGCACGGTAATCGGCAGCTTCAATGGGGCCTTTGCCATCGATGGGCTGGCCCAGGGCGTTGACGACACGCCCAATCATCCCTTCGCCGACAGGGACAGAAACGACCTTGCCGGTGCGGTGGATGCTGCTGCCTTCTTTGATCCCGCTGTCATCGCCCAGCAGAACGATGGAGACGCTGTTTTCTTCCAGGTTCTGGGCCATGCCGTAGGCACCGCTCTCAAACTGGACCAGCTCACCGGCCATGCAGTTGTCCAGGCCGGCGGCACGGGCAATGCCGTCGCCGACCATTGTGACAGTGCCGGTCTCGCTCTGCTCGATCGCATTCTGGTAGTATTTGATCTGGGAGCGGATGATGCGGGAGATTTGTTCGGGTTTTAGTTGCACTGTTAGGTTCACCACACAATCTGTAAAATGAGGTGCTTTTACATCTTAATTAAAGTACGACGCTGCCGATGCTGTCACGCAGCAATTCCAGGCGGCGCTGTACCGTGCCGTCCAGACGGGTGCCATTCAAATCCAGGCGCAGGCCGCCCAAAATCGAAGGATCGACTTTGGCAGTCAAACGCACCGTTTTGCCGGTCATCTCCTGCAATTTGGCAAGCAGCTTCTCGCGGGAGGCATCGTTCAGCGGTACGGCGGAAACAACGGTCACTTCGATAATGCCGTGGTCAGCGTTGTAGCGGTCACGGTAGGCGCGGACACAGCTGGGCAGTTCTGCCAGCAGGTTTTCCTCGCACAGCAGCTTTAAAAAATTTACCAGGTACGGGTGTGCTTCGGCAAAAGCCTTGTCAAGAAGCGCGCAGCGTTCTTTTTTTGGTACGCCGGGGGTAGAAAGCAGGCGCAGATAGGCAGGCTCCTGGTTAAAACAATCCAGGGCCACATCCAACTCCGCCAACAGCTGATCGGTCAGCTGTTCTTCTGCCGCCAGGTCGTACAGGCTGCCGCCGTAGCGTTTGGCAAGTTCGGTCACGAGGCATCCCCCACATTCCGAATAAATTCATCGATCAGGGCCTGGTGATCAGCTTCGTTGATCTCGCGCGCGACCACCTTACCGGCGATCTCCACGGCCATGCCGCCGATCTCGTTCTTCAGGTCGTTCACGGCCTTCTTGCGCTCCTGCGCAATGTCGGCCTCGGCTGCCGCACGGATGGACGCGGCCTCATTGCGGGCTTCGTTGAGGATGTCCTCCTCTCGCTTCTGGGCACGTACAGTGGCATCCCGCAGCAGCGAATCGCGCTCGTCCTTGATGCTTTGCAGGTGGGCCTGATACTCCTGCTCCAGCGCAGCCGCCTTTTGCTTGGCGGCATCTGCATCAGCATACATCGTATCAATTTCCTGCTGGCGGTCATCAATCATCTTTTTTACCGGCTTGAACAGGAAATGTTTCAGCACAGCAAAGGTGATGAGCATGTTGCAGAAGGTGAACAGCGCAGTCCATGGGTTGACACCGACAAAACTTTCAAAGCCTGTCATGGGTCGTCCCCTCCTTTCGTGTCAGACCTTCTTAGAAAATGAACAGCAGGACCAGTGCAACGACCAGAGAGTAAATACCGGTCGACTCGGTGATGGCGCAGCCCAGGATCATGTTGGTACGCAGGGTGTTGGCCATTTCGGGCTGGCGGGCCATGCCTTCCAGTGCCTTGCCAACGGCGTTGCCCTCACCAAGTGCGGGGCCGATAGCGCCGATACCCATGCAGAGACCTGCACCGATCGCGCAGGCGGCCTTAATGATTGCTGTTTCCATAGAAGTTTCCTCCTGTTATAAAAATTGGTTTTGGTTTATACTTCCTCCGGCGGCGGGCAGGCATTGCCGATGTAAACCATCGTCAACAGGCTGAAAACCAGCGCCTGAACGCCACCAGAGAATACATCAAAATAAAGGCTGAGGATGCCGGGAATACCGACTTCCAGATACGGCACACCGGTCAGATTTAAAATGCCCAGCAGGCCGGTTGCGGCAAACACGATGCCAAAAATCTTTTTGGCCATCTTTTTGTCCTTGATGCCCAGCACCAGCAAAACGATGCCCAGCACCAGCACCACAGCGCCAACGAGGAAGCTTTTGCCCACCAGCCCCAGCACCATGGCCGAGCAGGCCGCGAGTGCCGAGTAGAGCAGACTGGTCAACACGCCGCCGCCCGCAATGTTGCCGAAGTGACGGAACGCCATCGAGACAGGCTGTGCGATCTCAGAAATAATATTCATCGGGGTCATGACGGCCACGGGCTCCGTAAAGCCTTTCAGCCAGCCGAGGAAGCCGTTCTGCTTGATGGAGCAGCCCCAGCAGATCACGCTGGTCATCAGCGCCCAGGTAACGGTGGTGGAAAGATCCGCCGTAGCCGAGCGCAGGATGCCGGTCATGCCGATGAGGGTGCCAAGCAGCGATGAGAGGAACAGCGCACCGATGTAGGGTGTCCAGTAAGCGTTATGCTTGCCCATGGTGTCCTCGACCATGCCATAAATCATTGAGACACCTTTTTCCACCAGCACCTGTCGGCGGCTGGGGCGTTTTTGCAGGTTGCGTCCCAGCACAATGCCTGCAATGCAGAGGATCAGCATGACCACGAACGAGGATGCCGCAGTCTGCGTGATGGGGATGCCGCCCAGGATCGGAATTGTAAAATAGATCTTAGGGCCATTCATGGTGCAGTATCACCGCCTTTTTTATCATTCCGGAAAAATTCCAGTACTTTGATCGCCACCTGCGCGAACAGAAGCGGCAGCAGCGCGGCGACAGGGTCACAAATTTTGGCGCGGAAAAGCACGATATAAATCAGGGCCAGTACCAGCGGGCGCACCACGCTGGATGTCTGGATCTCTAACTGCGCTTTCTGCGGGCTGCCGCCGTTGGCGGCGCGGTCCAGCGCATTGGAAACGGTAATGCTCAAGGATAAAAAGTTGCCTACGGCTAAGATCCAGCCGAAAACGGCCCCCAGCAGAACCAGGCGGTCCAACCGGCCCAGCAACGCGTAGACGGCCAGCATAACAGCAATGCAAACCAGCAAAGCGGCGGCCAATCCGCCTACCTGCCGCAGTACATCGCGGTTTTTCTGCATGGTAAGGATCACCTCGCAATAGTAAATTTAATGGTTGTTGAAGGAGATCGGCGGCGGGGTGCGGGGCGTATCCTCTTTCCCCTCGCGGTCGATGCTTTTCAGGTTGCTGCGCAGACTGCCCACAGAACCGGCCAGCCCCAGAAGCAGGCCGACCAGTACGACCCAGCCGCCCAGTGCAAACTGGTTCTTAAGCCAGACAGCCCCCAGCGAAAACAGCACAGGCGGCAGTGCCACGGAAAGCCCGAACTGCGTCAGCCAGACGAGGTGCCGGGTGATCTGATACAGGTTTTTCATAGCGAACCCCCGTCTTATGCCTTATAATGTCCTTAGTATACACCTAAAACATCTATTTTTCAACAGTTATTTTTCACTTGTATGATTCAAAATTGTACGTTTTACTCATTTTGGCCGATTTTTGTACAAAACATGCAAAAAGTGCATAACAAGTTATACAACCTGCTATGCACCTGAAATTATTGCAGTTTTATAGAAAATGCAGCTGGTCGTCCGGCGGCAAATGGATGATGCCCAGCTGTAAAAATACCGGGTAAAGGTAGCTGGCCCCGTAACAGCCAATCTTCTTGGGACCGGTGATCAGATCCCCGGCCGCTTCCCGCGCCTCGATGCGCACCAGGGCATTGGCAACGGTGGAAATGGTGATGGACTTGCTTTTACGGTCCACAAACAGTTCTCCACCGTGGATCTGGTAATGGAACGGCAGGCCCTTGGCAGTGTAAAAGGTCTCCCCTGCATGGGCTTGCAGCAAGGCCCAGACTTCCTGCGGCGTTGGCATGGCATCATCCCCTTTTTCTAAAAGGATAGCACAGCTTTCGACATCATGCAACAGAAAATGACAACACAACAGCCCCTTATCCGCAAAGATAAGGGGCTGTTGTTACAAGGTTATTTCTTTTCGCCGAAGCGGTACTCGGTGCCGTTTTTTAGGCGCTCGATGTTCGAGCGGTGCAGCCAGATGACCATGGCGGCCATGATGACACAGCACACGGTGCTGAATACGATGGTGGGCAGGTTTGCGCCGCGGGCAATCAGATTGATGAGGGTGCCTACGGGGTAAAGCGCGGCAATGATGATGCTGCCCAAAGACACAATGCGGGTGATGGCAACTTCGATCAGGAAGATGACTAACAGAGCGGCACAGACCAGCGGCTCTGTGGCGAGGGCGGCACCGGCACCCACCAGCACACCCTTACCGCCTTTGAAGCCGAAGAAAATCGGGCGGCTATGGCCGATCATGCAGAAAATGGCAGCGAGATACGCACCACAGACAGGATCCAGCAGGTTCTGCCAGGCGGCACCCGTGCCGGAAAGAAGGGCATCAAAGATGAATCGACCCAGATTGACGGCGGCCACGCTTTTGCCTACATCACCGATCGTAGTAAATACGGCAGGCAGTTTGCCGTAGGTGCGCAGCACATTGGTCATGCCCGCGTTGCCGCTGCCGTGGTCGCGCACATCGTCATTGAACATGACTTTGGAAATCAACACGCCAAACAGGATGCTGCCCAGCAGGTAGCCGCCCAGTGCGGTCAGCACACAGGCCAGAATAATATTAAGCAGCATGATTTACACCTTTCCGGCCTTGGCAGAACCGTCGCCGTGCTCGCGGGTAATCATCTTGATGGGCGTACCGGTCAGGCCGAAAGTCTCACGGATCTGGTTCTCCAGATAGCGCTGGTACGAGAAATGGAACAGGGCTTTCTGGTTGACGAAGCAGACGAATGTCGGCGGGCGGGTGGAGATCTGGGTGATATAGAACACCTTCAGGCGTTTGCCCTTGTCAGACGGCGGCTGGACCTTGGCGGTGGCGCGGGCCAGCATTTCGTTCAGCGCACCGGTGGGAACACGGGTACCGTTCTGGATGTCCACAAAGTGGATGGTCTCAAACAGCTTGTCCACGCGCTGGCCGGTCTTGGCACTGATGAACACGATGGGGGCATAGGACATGAAGCTGAAATCTTCTTCCAACTTTTTGCGCATGGCATCCATAGTGTAGCTGTCCTTCTCAACAGCATCCCATTTGTTGACGGCAATGATGCAGGCTTTGCCCTGCTCGTGGGCATAACCGGCAACCTTGGAGTCCTGCTCGGTAAAGCCGACCGTGGCATCGATCATGATAACGCAGACGCGGCTGCGCTCAACGGCAGCCAGGCTGCGCAGAACGCTGTAGCGCTCAACACCGCTTTCCACCTTGCCTTTTTTGCGCAGACCAGCGGTATCGGTAAAGACGAACTTGCCGTACTTGTTCTCCACCATCGTGTCGATGGCATCACGGGTGGTGCCAGCCTCGTTGGCTACGATCAGGCGGTTCTCGCCCAGAATGTGGTTGATGAGGCTGGATTTGCCCACGTTGGGGCGGCCGATGACGGCAACGGTGATGCGGTCATCGCTGTCCTCGGCTTCTTCCTCAAAGTTGAGGTGAGCGCAGACGGCATCCAGCAGGTCGCCGGTGCCGTGGCCGTGTACGCCGGAAACGGGGATCAGCTCACCCAGGCCCAGGCTGTAGAAATCGTACAGTTCCAGGGGCGGCTCGCCGACTTTGTCGCACTTGTTGACAGCCAGCACAACGGGCTTGCCGCTGCGCATCAGCATGCTGGCAACGTCCTGATCCTGCGGGGTGACACCGGCAGACAGCTCGGTGACCATGACAATGCAGTCTGCAGAGTCGATGGCCAGCTGGGCCTGCTCACGCATGTGGGCCAGCAGGCCGTCATCGATGCGGGGCTCGATACCGCCGGTATCCACCAGCAGGAACTTGTGACCGCTCCACTCGCAGTCACAGAAAATACGGTCACGGGTAACGCCGGGGGTGTCTTCCACAATGGCGAGACGCTGGCCGGTCAGTTTATTGAAAATTGTGGATTTGCCCACGTTGGGGCGGCCCACAATGGCTACGATCGGTTTTGCCATATCAGCTTTCCTCCCTCTTATCTTTCTTCATAAGTTTCATCTTGCGCTTGTGCGAACTTAAATACGCGCGGCAGCATCCGGCCCCATCGGTGGGGATGCAGATGGCGCGGCAGCCCAGGGCTTCGCCTAGCTGCGGCAGCGTAATATCATCTAGAAAACGATCTTTTTCATCCCGCAGCATCACTTCCGGCACGGCGATGGTGTCGCTGTGCAGATGATCTTTGCACTGCTTGATGATGTCGGTGCCGGTAACCAGGCCAGCAACGCTGACATTGCCGCCGAAATAATCGTTGCGGATGGCATGCACGGAAATTTTCACCTGCGGGTAGCGCTGCATCAGTACCTTAGCGCAATCCTCGATCAGCGGGGCGGCCAACGTACCGGTGACAACATCCAGGCTGTGGGACAGCACCAGGCCGCGATAGTTTTCCAGTTCTTCCAAAAAGGTATCGTGGTACTGCCGCCACATGCCCACGCCGTCCTCCAGCTGGGCAAATTCATCGTAAAATTCGGCCGAGGGGATCTCCCGTTCGGCAGTCAGATACCATTCATCGCTGGGATAGATGATGCTGCGGCCGTACTCGGCGCGGCACTTCATGCTGAATTCTTCCAGAATATCCAGCGTAGCGGCGGCGCTTTCCTTATCATAGGGTGTCAGTTTGTACAGCTTGTCGCGGTAGTCGGTGACACCGGCAGGCACAGCGGCAATGCTGCCCACCTGGGGGCGCAGTGCCAGCAGGTCGGTCAGCGTACGGCGCAGTTCATCGCCATCATTGATGCCGCGGCAGAGTACCAGCTGGCAGTTCAACTCGATGCCGCCGGCAGCCAGCTTGGGCAGATACTTCAGCACTTCCCCACCCCGTTTGTTGGCCAGCATCCGCACCCGCAGCTCCGGGTTGGTGGTGTGTACCGAAACAAAGATCGGGCTGATGTGCATCTGGATGATGCGGTCGATCTCGTGGTCCGTCAGGTTGGTCAGCGTGATATAGTTGCCAAACAGGAAAGAAAGACGCTCGTCATCATCCTTAAAATACAGCGGGGCGCGCATGCCGGGCGGCAGCTGATCGATAAAGCAGAACATGCAATGGTTGGAGCAGCTGTGCTTTTCATCGCCCAGATAGGTTTTGAAGTTGCAGCCCAGCGGTTCGTACTCCCCTTTTTGCACTTGAATGGTGCGGTGCTGTTCGTTCTCGCATATTTCCAGCGAGAAAGCAGCCGGGGTGGTGTAGAACTGGTAGTCCAGCGCATCGTTCAGGGGGTGGCCGTCAATGGCCAGCAGCGCACAGCCCAAAGAAAGCCCCAGCTTTTGCGCGGGCGAACCCTCATCGATTTTTGTTACGTACAAAGGCATGCGTCAAGCCCCCCTTTCGTTAAAAATAGCGCAATAATAAAAAATGGGGAAGGCATCGCCCTCCCCACGCAAGAGACTTACGCCTCTTTCTTGATGACTTCCTGGCCTTTGTAGTAGCCACACTTGCCGCAAACCTTATGGGGAACCTTCAGTTCGCCACACTGCGGGCACTTCACCAGCGTCGGCGCCTCCAGTTTCCAGACATTAGAACGACGTTTGTCGCGGCGAGCTTGAGAATGCTTTCTCTTAGGTACGATAGCCATAATCGGACACCTCCTTGGTGAAATTCAACTGAGTAGTTGTTTTAGTATGCTAAGCCGGGCATCTACGGGCGCAGCGTCTGCTGCGGGCTTGCAGGTACAACCTGCGGCCTTCTTTTTGCCGCAAATGGGGCATAGACCTTGACAATCAGCACTGCACAGCAGTACTGCCGGAACCTCGAAGATCAGCTCTTGATAGACCAGCTCATCGAGATCAATGCAGCCTTGTTCGTTGCAGGGCAGTTCAAAATCCGGGTCCTCTAAATCCCTTGGCAGGATCAGGTAGTCACGCTCAAAGCAGTAGTCTTGAGTGAGTGGTTCAAGACAGCGGGCACACTCGGCATGGATCTGTGCCTTTACACACAATAGCAACGCCGCGCCATCATCGGTGGGCGTTGCCGTAAAGTCACATTCAGCCGGGGCTGCCAGCGTATAGCCGCCAAAATCGGACTGCGTGAGGTCTGCCTGAAAATGTGCCTCGTAAGGCTTTCGGGCACCCTCTAGAAAAGCTCGAAGATCAAATTGCATAGTACACCTCAAAAGGTTGCTTAAATAGTATACACAAGTACAAGGGGCTTGTCAACAGTTAAAACACAAAAAATTGTGATTTTTTGTGTTTTTACCAAAAAATCAGGGCGGGAAAACTTCCCCGCCCTGAAAAGCTCTTTGGTAAGTTGTGCCTATCAGATCACGTACTTCTTCAGGTCTTCCGGCAGCTCGGAAGCGTCAGCAGAAACGGTGACAACGACCTCGATGTTGGGAGTGATCTTGTCGATGGCTTCCAGCACCTTGGCGGCGGCGGCCATGTCGTGATCGATGATGCGCAGGATGCCATCGATGAACAGTTCGGTGATATCGTAGTTGCCAGCCAGGACACCAGCCACGAAGCCGTACAGCATGTCAGCGCCGACAACGCCGTACTCATCCACGTCAACCAGGCGGGCAGCGTGGTTGATCTCGGTGGTGAGCTTCATGCACTTCTCGATGACAACGATGTTGCCGGAAGTGGTTTTGGTAGCCTTGTCGATCATGTCGATCATGGTTTTGGTCTTGCCGGAGCCCTTGGTTCCAACGATCAGTTTCAGCATAGGGGTTACCTCCTTGTATTCGTAAGACGCCATATCCCAGGCGTGTATTCCATTAGTCTTTCAGGCTGGCTTCCAGTTCGGCCTTGCGGTCCTCGTAACCGGGCTTGCCCAGCAGGGCGAACATGTTCTTCTTGTAGCTCTCAACGCCGGGCTGGTCAAAGGGGTTGACACTCAGCAGATAGCCGGAGACAGCGCAGGCGCGCCAGAAGAAGTAGATGAGTTCGCCAACATCATGGGCAGAAAGGCTGTCCACTTCGATCAGGCCCAGGGGAACGCCGCCATCGGTATGGGCGAGGATGGTGCCCTCCATAGCCTTGCGGTTGACGACACTCATGTTCTGGTTAGCCAGGAAGTTCAGGCCATCGAAGTTGCCTTCCAACTCGTCAATGAAGAAGTCCTCGCGGGTATTCCTGACATCAACGTAAGTCTCGAACATGATGCGGCTGCCATCCTGCAGGAACTGACCCATCGAGTGCAGGTCGGTGGAGAAGATGCAGGAAGTGGGCATCAGGCCCTTCTGGTCCTTGCCTTCGCTCTCGCCAAACAGCTGCTTGTACCACTCGTTCATCATGGTGAAGTCCGGCTCAAAGCAGGCCAGGGTCTCCACGCTCTTGCCCTTGCGGTACAGGATGTTGCGGGTCATGGCGTAACGGTAAGCATCGTTGTCAATGCTGCACTGGCCGAACTTCTTCAGACCGTCAGCAGCGCCCTGCATCAGCTCGTCAATGTCAATGCCGGCGCAGGCGATGGGCAGCAGGCCGACAGCAGTCAGGACGGAGTAGCGGCCGCCAACGTCATCGGGAACAACGAAAGTGGGCCAGCCCTGCTCGGTAGCCAGCTGCTTGAGGGTGCCCTTGGCACGGTCAGTCGTGGCATAAATGCGCTTGTTGGCTTCCTCCACGCCAACGGAATCTTCCAGCAGCTTGCGCAGAACGCGGAAAGCCAGTGCAGTCTCGGTGGTGGTACCGGACTTGGAGATGACGTTGATGGAAAAACGCTTGCCCTTCGTCAGCTTGATAATGTCGTTCAGGGCGGTGGGAGAGATCGTGTTGCCGCAGAAGTAGATCTTCGGGCCGTCGGAAGTCTCGTTGTGGTACAGGCCCTTGACAGCCTCTACAACAGCACGTGCGCCCAGATAAGAACCGCCGATACCGGCGACCAGCAGCACATCGGAATCCGAACGGATCTTCTGTGCGGCCTCTTTGATGCGGGCGAACTCCTCTTTATCATAAGTAACAGGCAGGTCAAGCCAACCCAAGAAGTCATTGCCGAAACCAGTCTTGGTCTCCAGCTGCTTATGGGCCAACTCGACCTGCGGGTAGATCGCCTCATATTCTTCAGGACGGATGAATTTTGCAAGATGCTTGCCATTAAATGCAACAGCCATCTTTTACTCCTCCTTTGTTTATTTTTATACACCCATGATACCGTTTCAAGTCGGTATTGTCAAGCAAAAGCTGGTGCTTTTTTATGACTTTTTCATTTATTTTGCACAAAATCTCCCTGGTAAAGCAGCAAACTGTCGACAAGCCGTTCGAAACTATACCGGAAACTCAGCGCATCCACGCCCTGTGCGGCGCTGATTGGAAAGCTGGCCAGCACATCCCCGCCGCTGCTCAGCTGCACAGTGCCCAGCGGTGTGCCCTGCTCCACGGGGGCGGTCAGCTTTTGGGGCAGGTCTATCGTGGAAGTCAGGGGCTCGGTGGCATTTTGGGGCATCAAAAAGCGCAGGGGTGTGCTGTAGGCAAGCGGAACTTCGCTGGCGGTGCCGTGGCTGATGGAGATGGTTTCGGGTGCGTTTTCTGGCATCTGCGGGGTAACATTCTCGTAGTTGGCAAAGCCGTAGTCCAGCAGGGCTGTGGCGGCGGCGAAGCGCTCTTTGCCGGAATCGGCCCCCAGCACCACGGCAATCAGCCGCAGGCCGTCCCGCTCGGCGCTGGCAGAGATGCAGACACCCGCCCGGCTGGTGGTGCCGGTTTTAAGCCCCGTGATGCCGTTGTAGGTCTTGAGCAGTTTGTTCGTGTTGACCAGCTGGGTCGCGCCGTCCCGCAGGGAGTCCATCCAGATCGAGCAGTAGTTGCGGACCTCGGCATGATGCAGCAAAATTTCCCGGCTCATCATGGCTACATCGCGGGCGGTGGAAAGATGCCCCTCAGCATCCAGGCCGCAGGCGTTCTCAAAGTGGGTGCTGGTCAGGCCCAGCTCGGCAGCGCGGGCGTTCATCTGCTGCACAAAGGCGGGCTCACTGCCACCCACGAATTCGGCTACCGCCACAGCGGCATCGTTGGCACTGGAAATGCAGATGGCTTTCAGCATCTCGTCCAGCGTCATCTGCTCGCCGGGTTCAAGCCAGATCTGGCTGCCGCCCATGTGATAGGCATGCTCACTGACGGGCACGGTATCACTCAAACTGATGCGCCCGGCAGAGATGGCCTCAAAGGTAAGCAGCAGCGTCATAACCTTGGTAATAGAAGCAATTGGCCGCTGCTGGTCAGCGTTTTTCTCGTACAGCACCGTGCCGGAATCCTCATCGATCAGGATCGCAGCGGCGCAGGGCACATCCATTGTCTCGGTGCCGGCCGGGGTGATGTGCGGGAGAGCATCCGCGGCAGCCGCATAGCTGCGCAGCATGGTAAGCAGTGCCAGCAGCAGACACAGGACCAGAGTAAAGGCAGGTTTTTTCATGGCAGCAACACCCCCGCGGCAGTTCGTTTACCAGATGCTTATGCGCGGGCAGATGGTTTTAGTATTGCGCTTTGGCGGCTTTTCCTTTATAATAAAAGAATTATCATAGAAATAAGAGGAACACAGAAACTATGCGGGTTACTTTTTATACTTTGGGCTGCAAGGTGAACCAGAACGAGACCGGTGCCCTGGCACAGCTGTTTGAGGAAAACGGTTACACGGTGGTCCCCAACGAGGAACCGGCCGATGTGTACGTTGTCAACAGCTGCACCGTGACCAATTTCGGCGACCAGAAAAGCCGTAAATGGCTGCGCCGCGCCAAGCGCGAGAATCCCGGCGCGGTCACGGTGCTGACGGGCTGCTACCCGCAGGCTTTCCCCGAGGAAGCGGCCGAGATCAAAGAGGCGGACGTGGTGACCGGCTCCGGCAACCGCCACGCCATTTTGGCGGATGTGACTCGTGTGCTGAACGGCGAGGATGAGCGGGTGGTGGACATCCGCCCCCACCAGAAGGGCGAAAAGTTTGAAGAACTGCCCATGGATAAATTTGCCGAACACACCCGTGCCTTTGTTAAAGTCGAGGATGGCTGCAACCGCCAGTGCGCCTACTGCGTTATCCCCCGTGCCCGCGGCCCGGTGCGCAGCCGTGACGAAGAAAGCATCCTGGAAGAACTGCGCCGCCTGGCTGCCGCTGGCTATAAAGAGGTCGTGCTGACGGCCATCAGCCTGCCCAGCTATGGCACCGACAGCGGCACCAGCTTGGTAGAACTGATCGAGAAAGCTGCCGAGGTCGAGGGCATCGAGCGTATCCGCCTGGGCAGCCTTGACCCTGACATGCTGCATGACGAAGCCATCACCCGGATGGCAGCAGTGAAGAAGCTCTGCCCGCAGTTCCATCTAAGCCTGCAAAGCGGCTGCGATAAGACCCTGCGCGCCATGCGCCGCCCCTACACCACCGCCCAGTTCGCGGACATTGCCGCCAAGCTGCGGACGGCGTTCGGCACGGAAAATGTCAGCTTTACCACCGATGTGATCGTGGGCTTCCCCGGCGAGACCGAGGAGGACTTTGAAGCCAGTATGGCCTTTGTGACCGGCCAGCGCTTTTTGAAAGTGCATGTTTTCCCCTACTCCCGCCGCGAGGGAACGCCAGCCTACGACTTCCCCGGCCAGCTGCCGGAACATGAAAAAGAGGACCGCAGCCGCCGTATGACCGCTGCGGTGGAGGAAGTACGTGCCGCCGAGGTGGCCGCCATGCAGGGCCGCACCGCCAGTGTGCTGCTGGAAACGCCGCTGTCCGCCACCCTGTTTACCGGCTATACCAAACAGTACCTGCCGGTGCTGGTCAGCGCACCGGGCCACAAGACCGGCGACATTGTAAATGTGACGCTGGGGGCCTGGGATGGCCGCCGCTGCCGGGCTGAAATTGTGGAAAAATGATGACGGCGCACGGATTTTGCGATAGAGTTTGATTAAAATTGCGGGAAATTTGAGATTTCCCGCTTTTTTGTTGCCTGACCTCTTGCCAAATTGGCTGGTTTTTGGTAAAATTTTAACAGGAGCGGCTGCGCCCGCTCAAGAAGGGTGCTTCCCCTGTACCCGCGAGCAAAAAACAGGTGGAAATCCCCTTTCGCTATGGAGCATTGAACGGAGCAAAAAAGGAGCAATCAAACTATGAGAGGCATTTACACCCCCGTAACGGATATCCGTCGCAAGGTGTTCACTGAAGTTGCCCGTATGGCTTACAACGCCAACGAGCTGTCTGACTATGCGCAGCTGATGCGTGAGCTGCCCTTTAAGATCATCCCCGGCGAGGAAAAGTCGTTGCGCAGCAGCATCTTCCTGGAGAGAGCCATCGTGTCCGAGCGTATCCGCCTGGCGATGGGCTTCTCCCTGCGCCCGCTGGATGAAAGCGTGCCCGCCACTGAGGGTCTGGAGCACGGCATCATCGCGGACAAGTACTATGAGCCGCCGCTGATCAACGTGATTAAGTTTGCCTGCAATGGCTGCCCCGAAAAGGTCATCAAAGTTACCGAGATGTGCCAGGGCTGCCTTGCCCACCCCTGCCAGGAAGTCTGCCCCAAGCATGCGATCAGCTTCCGCAACGGCAAGAGCCACATTGACCAGAGCCTGTGCGTGAAGTGCGGCCGCTGCGTCAACAGCTGCCCCTACAGCGCCATCGTCAAGACCGAGCGCCCCTGCGCTGCTGCCTGCGGCATGGGTGCCATCCACTCTGACGAGCACGGCCGTGCCGAGATCGATTACGATAAGTGCGTATCCTGCGGTATGTGCTTGGTCAACTGCCCCTTCGGCGCTATCGTTGATAAGGGCCAGATCTTCCAGCTGATCCAGTCCATCAAGCGCGGTGATGAGGTTATCGCCATCGTGGCCCCCGCCTTCATCAACCAGTTCCCCGGCATGACCCCCTCCAAGCTGAAGGAAGCCATGCGCCAGCTGGGCTTTGCCGATGTGGCCGAGGTCGCCATCGGTGCTGACCTGTGCACCATCGATGAGGCTAAGGACTTCATGGAAGAAGTTCCCGCCAAGATCCCCTTCATGGGTACCTCCTGCTGCCCGGCCTGGAGCGTTATGGCGAAGAAGCTGTTCCCCCAGCAGGCCGAGTGCATCAGTATGGCAATGACCCCGATGGTCCTGACTGCCCGCCTGCTGAAGAAAGAAAAGCCCGAGGCCCGTATCTGCTTCGTTGGCCCCTGCGCCGCTAAGAAGCTGGAAGCCAGCCGCCGTTCTGTCCGCAGTGAGGTCGACTTCGTACTGACCTTTGAGGAACTGATGGGCCTGTTCGAGGCTAAGGAAGTGGACTTCGCTTCCCTGCCCAACAACCCCGAGGATGCTTTCAACAGCGCCAGTGCCGATGCACGTGGCTTTGCTGCTTCCGGCGGTGTTGCCCAGGCTGTTGTCAACGCCATCAAGAAGATGGACCCGGACCGCGAGGTCAAGGTGATGAGCGCCCAGGGCCTGGCCGACTGCAAGAAGATGATGATGATGGCCAAGGCTGGCAAGTACAATGGCTACCTGCTGGAAGGCATGGCCTGCCCCGGCGGCTGCATTGCCGGTGCCGGTACGCTGGCTGACCCTGCCAAGAGCGCCATGATGCTGAATAAGTACAAGAACGAGGCCGCCATGAAGGTGGCTACCGAGACTCCGTATCAGGATTCTCTGGATCTGCTGAAGTACTAAGCTGCAAATAACAAAATCCCCGCACACGAGAAATCGTGTGCGGGGATTTTTGCGTAAGTGCGCCCGGCATGGGCAACAGCTAGGTGGTGAAAGACCACTACGCGCTCGGCA
>CAVKDR010000003.1:0-2998 GCA_963655125.1 Bulleidia sp. | reverse complement strand
AGTATGTTGGACGTTCTGATCATTGGTGCAGGCGTTTCCGGCTGCGCCGCGGCGCGTGAATTATCGCGCTGTAAAGCGGATATTCTGGTGCTGGATAAGGAGGAGGATGTCTGCTGCGGCACCTCCAAAGCCAACAGCGCCATTGTCCATGCAGGCTACGATGCCACCCACGGCAGCCTGATGGCAAAACTGAATGTGGAGGGCAGCCGCCGCATGCCCGCCCTGGCTAAAGAATTGGACTTTGCCTACAACCAGTGCGGCAGCCTGGTGGTATGTTTGAGCGAGCAGGACCGCCCCGGCCTGGAAAAGCTGTACGAAAACGGCGTAGCGAACGGCGTGGAGGGCCTGCGCATTATAGAGCGGGATGAACTGGTTGCCATGGAGCCGAACATTGCCGATAACGCGGTAGCTGCTCTGTGGGCCCCCACCGGCGGCATCGTCTGCCCCTTTGGCCTGACCTACGCCTTTGCCGAGAACGCTGCCAAAAACGGCGTGAAGTTCCAGTTTGACACCACCGTCACCGGCTTTGCCCCCATTGAGGGCGGCTGGCGCGTGGACACCGACAAGGGCAGCTTTGAGACGCGGCTGGTGGTCAACGCCGCCGGTGTGCATGCGGACGAACTGCACAACGCCGTGGATGCCGCCCACCCGATGCAGATCATTGCGCGGCGCGGCGATTACTTCCTGCTGGACCATGCGGCAGCAGGGCATGTACACCACACCATCTTCCAGCTGCCGGGCAAGTACGGCAAGGGCGTGCTGGTCACCCCCACCGTGCACGGCAACCTGCTGGTCGGCCCCACGGCCATTGATGTGGACGACAAGGAGGCCACCGCCACCACGGCGGCAGGCCTGAACGAAGTGCGGGAGAAGTCCGGCCTGGCGGTGAAAGACCTGCCGATGCGCCAGACCATCACCAGTTTTGCGGGCCTGCGCGCCCACGAGCCGCGCCACGATTTCTTTATTGGCGAGATTGCCCCCGGTTTTGTGGACTGCGCCGCCATCGAATCCCCCGGCCTGTCCAGTGCCCCCGCTGTGGGTGCCATGGTGGCTGACATTGTGAAAAACAGCCTGCACCTTGAGGACGACCCCACCTTTGACCCCACCCGCAAGGGTATCCTCGACCCCAAGACGCTGTCTTTTGAGGAACGCGCTAAGCTTATCAAAGAGAATCCCGCCTACGGCCAGATCATCTGCCGCTGCGAGAGCGTGACCGAGGGCGAGATCATCGATGCCATCCACCGTGTGCCCGGTGCCCGCAGCCTGGACGGCGTAAAGCGCCGCACCCGTGCCGGTATGGGCCGCTGCCAGGCAGGCTTCTGCAGCCCCCGCGTGATGGAAATTTTGGCCCGCGAACTGGGTGTACCCCAAAGCGAGATCACCAAGGCCGGCGGCCAATCCAAGATCATCGTTGGCACCAACAAAGATACATTTTAAAAGGAGGGGCTGGATATGAATAACGTAGATCTCGTCATCATCGGCGGCGGCCCCGCAGGGCTGGCGGCAGCCGTAGCTGCCCGCAAGGCCGGTGTAGAAAACCTGCTGATTTTAGAGCGCGACAGCGAACTGGGCGGCATTTTGAACCAGTGCATCCACAACGGTTTTGGCCTGCACACCTTTAAAGAGGAGTTGACCGGCCCCGAGTACGCGGCCCGCTTCATCGCCCAGGCCGAGGAACTGCAGATTCCGTACAAACTTAATACCATGGTGCTGGACCTGGCGGCGGACAAGACTGTGACCGCCATGAACAAAACGGACGGTCTGTTCCAGCTGCACCCGAAGGCCGTGATTCTGGCCATGGGCTGCCGGGAGCGTCCCCGCGGTGCGCTGAACATCCCCGGCTACCGCCCCGCCGGTATCTACACCGCCGGTACGGCCCAGCGGCTGGTGAACATGGAGGGCTACCTGCCCGGCCGCAAGGTGGTCATCCTTGGCTCCGGTGACATCGGCCTGATTATGGCCCGCCGCATGACGCTGGAAGGTGCCCAGGTGCAGGTCGTGGCCGAACTGATGCCCTATTCCGGCGGACTGAAGCGCAACATCGTGCAGTGTCTCGATGACTTCGGCATCCCGCTGAAGCTGAGCCACACGGTCGTGGACATCCAGGGCAAGGAGCGGGTTGAGGGTATCACCCTGGCCCGCGTGGAAAACGGCAAGCCCGTGCCCGGCACCGAGGAGCACTACGACTGCGATACGCTGCTGCTCTCCTGCGGTTTGCTGCCCGAGAATGAGTTGAGCCGCGCCGCCGGTGTGGCGTTAAGCCCCATCACCAGCGGGCCGCTGGTCAACGAAAGTCTGGAAACCAGCATCCCCGGCGTGTTTGCGGCGGGCAACGTGCTGCATGTGCATGACCTGGTGGACTATGTTTCCGAGGAAGCCGGTGCTGCCGGTGCCCAGGCCGCTGCCTATTTACAGAACGGCGAGCAGGATGCCCCGGCTATCCCGGTACATTGCGAAAACGGTGTGCGCTACACCGTGCCCGCCACGGTGCGCCCGGCCTGTGCTGGCGATACCGTGACCATCCGCTTCCGCGTGGGCGGCGTGTTCAAGAACAAGAAGATCGCCGTGTATCTGGGCGACACCTGCATTTTCAGCCGCAAGCGGCCCGTGCTGGCCCCCGGCGAGATGGAAACGGTCCGCCTGAAAGGGGCCGACCTGCGCGCCCATCCTGACGCCTCGTGCCTGACTGTTACGCTGGAGGAGGCCTGATTATGGAAACGAAAAAGATCGAACTCACCTGTATTGGCTGCCCCATGGGCTGCCCGCTGACTGTCACGATGGAAAACGGCGCGGTGGCCTCCGTCACCGGCAACACCTGCCCGCGCGGCGATGCCTACGCCCGCAAGGAAGTCACCGCCCCCACCCGCATTGTGACCAGCACCGTCCGCGTGACCGGCGGCACCCTGGCGATGGTCAGCTGCAAGACCCGCAGCGACATCCCCAAAGGCAAAATTTTTGATGTGGTCCGCGCGCTGAAAGACGTGGAAGTCCCCGCGCC
>CAVKDR010000002.1:0-43519 GCA_963655125.1 Bulleidia sp. | reverse complement strand
ACGCACGGTGGTGTGAGAGGTCGGCTCTCTACTTAGGAGAGCCTCCTACTCGATTTGAAAGTTCTTTTGGTTCCTTTTCTTTCAAGAAAAGGGACAAAACCAGCCCTTATACTGCCCCGTATATACCGCGGACGGAGACCTCGCCGGTGAAGACGTGGGTGTCGCCGGATTCATCGTGGACGATGAGGCGGCCCTCGTCATCAATGTCCTTGGCAATGCCCGCGCCGCCGTCATAGGTTACGCGGCGGCCCAGGTTGACGCACTGGGCCTTGTACTGCTCCCGATAAGGGGCAAACCCCTGTTCCTCGTAGGTGTAGAGGGCACGGTCAAAACCAAAATCCGTCATATACTGGGCCAGCCATTCGGGGTCGGTGTCCAGGTTCACGTTGACACCCTGCAGCGCAAGGCTGGTGCCGTGGGGCAGCCCGGCCATGTCAAAATACTCCTGCGGCTGGGCCAGGTTGATGCCAATGCCCACTACCAGGCTGTGCCCATCGGGCGCAACTTCGCAGAGGATCCCCACGATCTTTTTGCCGTTCAACAGTAGATCATTGGGCCATTTGATTTGGCAATCAATGCCATAACGCTGCTTTAAGGCATCGCAGACCGCCAAGGATGCGAACAGCGGCAGCGTGGACGGCTGCGCCAAGTCCGTTTTGATGACGGCGGTGTAGTACAGCCCTTTGCCGGGCGCATCGATCCAGCCGCGGCCCAGGCGGCCCCGGCCTGCGGTCTGGTCGGTGGTGTAAACGGCCCCCACCGGGCCAAACTGGGCGATGTTCTCTTTCGCCCAGGCATTGGTGCTGCCGACCTGCGGCAGATAAATTACGCTCTCGTTCAAAACTGCGGCACCCGCTTCCATGAAAATTCACATTGCCCGTCCGTCACCGTGATAACGCCATAACTGCCGCCATCCCGCAGACTGCCGGGGTTAAACACTGTAGCTGCCGTGCCCACACCGCGCACCAACTCCCGCCGGTGGGTGTGGCCGAACAGCGCCACATCGGCACCGCGCTCACCGGCACATTCTGCCAGCCGCTCGCTGCCCATCTTTACGCCGTAATGGTGGCCGTGGGTGTAGAAAAACAGTACACCCGCAAAGGGGGCCATGCCCTCGGTGGGTTCCTGATAGCCCACGTCGCAGTTGCCTGCCACGCGGTAGATCGGGTACGGCACGGGGGTCTTGTTCAACTCCAGCGCACCGTTCAGGTCATACAGGCCGTCCCCCAGGTAAAACATGGCATCGGCGGTCTCGTTCTGCAGCACCCAGCGCAGGTCACGCATGCGGCCGTGCACATCGGAAATAACTAAGATTTTTGTGGTCTCGGACATGAAAGTTCCTCACTTGATCAGCTCTTTGTAGATCTGCCCTTTGCTGAACGGCGTACCCGCCGCCGCCTGCTTGGCTGCCGCCGAGGGCGGCATGCCGCCTGCCTGCAAGGTGCGGGCCGCAGCCACCGCTTCTTCCAGCGTGGGGGCAGCTTCCTCGGCCAGCTGGGCCGGATCAGCACCCGCCAACACCAGCACATACTCGCCACGGGGATCGTTTTCCCGGTAAAAGGCGATGGCCTCGCCCAGGGTGGTTTTCTTGATCTCCTCGTGCAACTTGGTCAGTTCGCGGCACAGGCTCACCGAGCGGTCTGCGCCAAAAGTCGCCGCCAGATCATCCAGTGTACCCCGCAATTTATGCGGTGCTTCGTAGAAGATCATCGTGCGGGTCTCGTTCTGCAAAAAGTCCAGGCGTTCCCGGCGCTCCCGCTTCGGGACGGGCAGAAATCCCTCAAACACAAACCGCGCCGTGGGCTGGCCGCTGACGGCCAGGGCCGTTACGCAGGCCGAAGCCGCCGGCACCGGCACTACTTTGATGCCGCGGGCGTGGGCCTCTTTGACGATCTGCTCACCGGGGTCGCTGATGCAGGGCATACCGGCATCGCTGCACAGGGCGCAGTTTTCGCCTGCTTCAATACGCTGCAAAATGGCTTCGCCATGGTGGAGTGCATGCTCATAATAACTGACCATCGGCTTTTTTAAGCCAAGGTGGTTCAGCAGCCGCAGGGTCACGCGGGTATCCTCGGCCGCGATGAAATCGGCTGCGCCAAAGGTAGCCGCCACGCGCGGCGGCATATCATCCAGGTTGCCGATGGGTGTTGCCACCAGATATAATGTTCCGGGCAAAATTCTGCCCCCTTTTCTATACTATAATAGTTTATTATACCACGTTACTGGGGTGCGGTAAACCCCAGGGCCATGCAAAAAGCCTCCCCAAAATGGGGAGGCCTCGCATTATCCTCTTGTGCTAAAGCTATACTCGTGTTCTTCCAGCGGCAGGGTCTCGGTGGTCATGCCCTCGATGCGCGCCCAGCGGTTGCTGCGCTCGATCATCGGCACCAATTCGTCCAGCGTGGCGCGCTCGCCCTGGGCTTCCAGGGTAACGCTGCCGTCCCAGTTGTTGGCAACCCATCCGGTCAGGCCCAGCTTTTGGGCGGCGCACTGGGCAAAATAGCGGAACCCCACGCCCTGCACATTTCCCGTGAAATGCCAGCGGCGGCGGATCACACTCATGCGTCGATGCCCGTGACGGTGTAGTCCTTGGCTTCAACGGCCGCCTTCAGGTCGGCATCGGCCACGTCAGTGGTCAGGGCAACAATGGCGGTGCCCTTCTCGTGGCTGACCTCGGCGCTCTGCACACCGTCCAGGGCCTCCAGGGCCTTCTTCACAGTGGCCTCGCAATGGCCGCACATCATGCCTTCAATATGGATGGTCTTTTTCATAGCTGCTTCCTCCGTTTTGGTTTCGGCCTGCACAGGGCAGGTCTTGGTTTCGCACGGGGTCTCTGCGGGCAGTTCCCGTGCGGGGGCTTTGTGTTTGGGCGGTGCGTCATGGGCGGCGCTGCGGGGATTAAAGGTATTCAACCGCAGGGCGTTGGTCACAACACAGACGCTGGAAAGGCTCATGGCGGCCGAGGCGATCATCGGGTTCAGCGTAATGCCGATGCCGGTGAACACGCCCGCAGCCAGCGGGATACAGACGGCGTTGTAGAAGAACGCCCAGAACAGGTTCTGGTGGATGTTGCGCACCACCGCGCGGGACAGACGCACGGCGGCGGGCACATCGGCCAGGTCGCTGCGCACCAGCACCACATCGGCGGCATCCAGTGCCACGTCCGCACCGGCACCAATGGCGATGCCGGTCTCGGCACGGGTCAGGGCGGGGGCATCGTTGATGCCATCACCCACCATGGCT
Source organism: Bulleidia sp. (assembly GCA_963655125.1). Classification (GTDB taxonomy): domain Bacteria; phylum Bacillota; class Clostridia; order Oscillospirales; family Ruminococcaceae; genus Gemmiger. Next base: position 40,276 of record CAVKDR010000002.1, on the reverse strand, counting down.
ACACGGCCCGCAGCCTGCAGGCGGCGGACTTCGGCCTCTTTACCGGCGGGCAGAACACCCGCGATCACGTGCTGTTCGTCCAGGCCGACCATAGCACCAATGTGCTTGGCGGTGGCGGCGTTGTCGCCGGTCAGCAGCACGACCTGCAGGCCCAGGGCTTTCATTTGGCTGATGGCCTCGGCCGAGGTCTGCTTGACCACATCGGACACGCCGATAACGCCTGCCGGTTTTCCGGCCAGCGAGAAGTACAGCGGGGTCACGCCATCACGGCTCATTTCTTCGCCCGCCTGCTCCAGGTCGGGGGTCAGTTCGCAGGTCTCGCGGATAAAGTTGGCATTGCCGCCGGCGATGACCTTACCAGCCACCTTGCCCTGCAGGCCCTTGCCGGGCACAGCCTCAAAATCGGTGACAGTTGCGTAGGAGAGCTTATCCTTTTCAGCTTCCTGCAAAATAGCGCGGGCCAGCGGATGCTCGCTGCGCAGTTCCAGGCCAGCGGCCATGCTGAGCAGGAACTTGGAGGGCACATTGCGGGTGCCCACGATCTTGACCACGCTGGGCTCACCGGTGGTGATGGTGCCGGTCTTATCCAGCAGCACCGCATCGGTGTAGCCGGTGGTCTCCAGGCTTGCGGCGGTCTTGAACAGGATGCCATTTTTAGCGCCCACACCGCTGCCTACCATGATGGCGACAGGCGTTGCCAGGCCCAAAGCACAGGGGCAGCTGATGACCAGCACACTGATGCCGCGGGCCAAAGCGTAGGTAAAGGTCTGGCCCAGCAGCATCCAGATGGCGAAGGTCGCCAGGGCAATGCAGATGACCGTGGGCACGAAGATGCCGGAGACTTTATCCGCCGTTTTTGCCAGCGGGGCCTTGGTAGCGGCGGCATCCCGCACCAGGCGGATGACCTGGGACAGGGTGGTATCCTGGCCGACACGCTCGGCCCGGCAGGTCAGCGCACCGTTCTGGTTGATGGTGGCGGCGCTGACAGGCGAACCGGGGAACTTGTCCACCGGCATGCTCTCGCCGGTCAGGGCGGCTTCGTTCACGCTGGAAATACCCTCGGTGACAGTGCCGTCCACAGGGATGGCCTCGCCCGGGCGGACGAGGAACAGGTCGCCGACCCGCACCTCACTGACGGGCAGCGTGACCTGCTCGCCGTCCCGCAGCACACAGGCGGTCTGGGGGGCCAGCTTCATCAGGCTTTTCAGCGCATCGGTGGTCTTGCCCTTGCTGTACGCTTCCAGCGTTTTGCCCACGGTGATCAGGGTCAGGATCGTAGCGGCAGATTCAAAGTACAGGTCATGTCGATACTGCATGACCAGCATCATATCGTCATTTTTTAAGCCAACACCAATCATCACGATGGCATACAGGCCATAGGCCAGCGCGGCACCTGCACCCATGGCTACCAGGGCGTCCATGCCCGGCGCGCGGGACTTGATACCCTTCCAACCGCTGATGAAGAACGCGCGGTTGATCCAGCAGACCGGCAGTGTCAATGCCAGCTGGACCAGCGCAAACACCATCGCACCACTGCCATGACCCTCCATGAACGAGGGCAGCGGCAGGCCGATCATATGCCCCATCGAAACATACATCAGCGGCACCAAAAAGCACAGGCTGGCGATCAGGCGCTTTTTCAATTTAGGGGTCTCGGTGTCCTCCAGTTCGGCGTTCTCGCTGTCAGCGGTCGCCAGGCTGGCACCGTAACCGGCGGCTTCCACAGCGTTGCAGATGCGCTTCGCCGTCTTGTCCGGGTCGGCATCGGGGGTGTAGTCCACCTGCATCGAGTTGGTCAGCAGGCTTACAGCCACACTGGCTACCCCCGGCACAGCCGAGACCGCTTTTTCCACATGGCTGGCACAAGCCGCACAGCTCATGCCGGTGATCTCATAGCGTTGCATGGTTCCTCCCTTGCTCCTTTGCTAAAAATGCTAAAACAATAGCCTAATTAAAACATACTTTCCGGCAAAACAATGTCAGTTTTCGGTACTTTGGCCCAGTCGAAATCCGCCGCCAATTCCCGGGGCGTTACCGGGCGGGGCATGGCCTGCAATCCGCAGGCAAAGGCCAGCTTGCCGATGATCTCCTCCGGCCCATACTTGGCCCGCAGGTTTTCCAGGCTTTGGTCGCCATCCCGCTTGGAAAGGCGGCGGCCGTCCGGGGCCAGCAGCAGCGGCAGGTGGTAAAACACCGGCGGGGTCAGCCCCAGTTCCCGGTAGAGCCACAACTGGCGCGGCGTACTGGACAGCAGATCGCTGCCCCGCACTACCTCGGTCACGCCCATCAGGGCATCATCCACCACCACGGCCAGCTGATAGGCAAACACACCATCAGCCCGGCGCAGGTAGAAGTCGCCGCAATCGCGGGCGAGGTTTTCGGCGTAAGGGCCAAGGTGTCCGTCCACAAAGGCGATCTCCTCATCCGGCACCTGCACACGCCAGGCGGGGGCGCGGGTCTTGCGGCGCGCGGCCACTTCGGCGGGGGTCAGCCCCCGGCATGTCCCGGCGTAAACGACCTGCCCGTCACTGCGGTGGGGCGCACTGGCCGCATGCAGCTGGCTGCGGCTGCAAAAGCAGGGATACACCAGCCCACGGCGTGCCAACCTATCGTAGTAGTGCTGATAAATCTCTGACCGCTCACTCTGGTAGACCGGCGGCTGCGGGCCATCGGCGGCAAGGCCCAGCCAATTCAAATCATCGATGATGGCATCGGCAAACACACGGGGGCAGCGCTGGGTGTCCAGATCCTCGATGCGCAGCAGCACCTGCCCGCCCTTGCTTTTGGCGGAAAGCCAGGCCAGCAGGCAGCACATCAGGTTGCCCAGGTGCATCCGCCCGCTGGGGCTGGGTGCGTAACGGCCGGTGATCATTCCAGCGTGTAGGTGCCATCGCCCAGGGCACGCAGGTGTACACGGTAGAACTCCGCCACCGCGTTGATCATGTGGTCAGCGTCAGCCACAGCAGCGGTTTCCACAGCGCTGTGCATAGCCAGCTGGGCCAGGCCGATATCCGCCATCGGGATGGGCAGCGTATGGCTTTGCAGGTTGCCCAGGGTGCTGCCGCCCGGCTCATCGGCGCGGTTGGTGAACACCTGCACCGGCACACCGGCCTTGCGGCAGATCTCCTTAAAAATGGCACCGCTGACGGCGTTGGTGGTGTACTTCTGGCTGGCGTTATACTTCAGCACAACGCCCTCGCCCATATGTACGGGGGCGCAGGGGTCGGCCTTCTGGGGGAAGTTCGGGTGGGTCGCGTGGGCGTTGTCAGCGCTGAGCATGCAGCTGTTGGCCATGGCCTGCTGCTTTGCCTGGGCGCTGTGGGGGATCGAATCGATGATACGGTCCAGCACGTCCCGCAGGTAGCTGCTCTCGGCACCCATTCGGCTGGAGGAACCCACTTCCTCATTGTCGAACATGGCCCAGACCGGGGCGCAGGCGCTGTCGCAATCCGGCGCGGCATCCAGGAAAGCCAGCAGCGTGGTAGCAGCACATTCCAGGTCATCGATGCGCGGGGCGAGGAAATACTCGCCGTCCGGCCCGATGCGGGTGGGCTGCTGGCGGGTGACCAGCTGTAGATCGCGGTCGAGGATATCCTCGGGCTGGACGTTCAGTTCCTCACACAGCACATCGGTCAGGGTGCGGCAGCCTGCGGGGCCCCACAGCGGCTGCATGTCGATTTGGGGGTTGAACTCCTTGCCCTTGTTGACATTGCGCTGCATGTGGATCGCCAGGGACGGGATGACCAGCAGGTCCTCATCGATGTTGACGAGACGGCTCTCGATGCCGTCCTCGGTCTTGACCATCACGCGGCCAGCCACCGTCAGCGGGCGGTCCAGCCAGGTGGACATGATCATGCCGCCGTAACCTTCCACGCTCAGGCGGGAGCAGCCGTCATTTTCGACTTTCTCGTTCTTCACTTTCCAGCACGGGGAATCGCTGTGGCTGGCCGTAATGCGCCAACCGCCAATGGCATGCTCCGGTACGCGCCAGGCGATGACCGAGGAACCGTTGCGGGTAATGTAGTACCCCTTGCCGGCTTCCAGGTTCCAGTAATCGGCTTCTTCCAGGCGGGTATAACCGGCTGCATCCAGCCAGGCCGCGGCCATGGCAGCCGCGTGGTAGGGGGTTACTGCCCCCTGCAAAAATTCAAACAAATCATCGAGCATAGGTGCTTTTCTTCCTTACTGTTGTTATTTTTCCGTGGCTTGGGGCCCGGGATAAGTCATACGGTAATATTGTACCGCAAACTTACAGTGGGAACAAGTTGCAAAACAGGAAAATTTGTTCTATACTTAGTATAGTCATACTGCCCGTTTTGACAAGTACGCACTTTTTGGAAAGTACCCCCAGGAGGTTTTCTATGCACCCGAACGCGAACTGCAACTGCCGCTATGCCGATGTTGGCTGCGATAAAATGGAAGAAGTCATGGACCAGATCAGTGGCAAATGGAAGATGCGCATCCTGTTTATGGTCGGTGCCCACGGCACCCTGCGCTATGGCGAACTGCGCCGTCTGCTGGACGGCGTGACCCACAAGATGCTCTCGAACCAGTTAAAAGAGCTGGCCGCCGATGGACTGGTAGAGCGCATCGATTATGGCGAGGTCCCACCCCGGGTAGACTACCGCCTTACCCCCAACGGCGAAGCACTGATGCCGATTTTTGACGATATCCAGGCCTATATCCGCAAAAATACCTGCCATAGCTGCTGTGGCGACAAGCCTGCCGCCCCCAACGGCGCAAGGCATGCCTGCTGTGAATAATATAAGGATAAAGACCTGTTAGGAGGGACCCCCTATGCGTAAATCTACCGCCTTTTTGTTAGCGCTGTCGCTGGCTGCGCTGACAGCCTGCGGGCAGGCACCGGGTGATTCCGGCGCTGTATCGTCAGAATCGGAAGCTGCAAGCGCTGCTGTTTCGGAATCTGCACCCGCTGTGCCCCCGGCCACAGAAGAACCCGCCGCTGACACCACTGCCGAACAGCGCCATGTGCTGGACGGCTTTGTGGATTTTGCGGCTGACACGGCAGGCGGCAGCTTAAAATCTGCCCGCGCGGCGGCAGTGTTGGTGGAATATTTAAGTTCCGCCGACATTGACGCAGCCACCGCCGCCGACTGGATGGCTGACCTGACCCAGGACCAGCACAACCTGCTGGACACCAACTGGGCCGGCATTTTGGACAATGCGCGAAACATTGCCGCCGACCCCGCCAGCCAGGCCGACCTGCTGGCCAGTGCCGGTGTTACCACCGATTTTGAAAGCATGGTTTTGACCGGGGTGCCGGATAAGCTGGTAACGTTAAACACCGTTTTTACCGGCAAGGCCGAATAAAGGCCCCCTTGTGCAAAGGGGGCTGTCAGCGAAGCTGACTGGGGGATTGTGACCTTGCCCGTAAATCAACTTTTTCCCGTAAGGCTACAATCCCTCCGTCTGCGCTTACGCGCAGCCACCTTCCTTTTCACAAGGGAGGCTTATGCTCTGCAACAAACAAAAGCGGTGCCGTTCCCACGCGGCACCGCTTTTTACTGACCTTTATACCTTATTATAATAGAGCGCTTATTCCACGTCCTGCAGGGCGGCGTAATCCTGCTCGCCCGTGCGGACCTTAACGACCTTAGCTACGTTGTACACAAAGATCTTGCCATCGCCAATGTGGCCGGTGTACAGCGCCTTGGTGGCAACATCGATGATCTTCTCCACCGGGATCTTGCTGACGACCACTTCCACCTTGACCTTGGGCAGCAGGGTGGCATCCACTTCGGCACCGCGGTACTTCTCGCCGCTGCCCTTCTGGATGCCGCAGCCCATGACCTGGGTCACAGTCATGCCGGTGACACCGATCTTGTTCAGCGCCTGCTTCAGGCTCTCGAACTTCGCCAGCTGCACGATGATGGACACCTTGTGCATGCCGGAATCCAATTCGGCGGGCAGCGGGGCTTCCTGGGTGACCTTAACGGCAGCCGCCACCTTTTCGGGGCTGGCCTTGGTGACATCATCCTCGCCCAGGTCGGTGTTCTCGTTCACATCCAGCTCGGCGTAGGTTGCATCGTTGATGGCAAAACCGGCGTAGGCACTGGTCAGGCCATGCTCGTGGACATCCAGGCCGTCCAGTTCCTCTTTCTCGGTAACGCGCAGGCCGATGGTCTTTTTGATGATGGTAAAGATGATGGTCATCGTGACCAGAACCCAGGCCGCCACGCTGACAACGCCCAGCAGCTGGATGCCGAACTTGGCAAAACCGCCGCCATAGAACAGGCCGCCATCGGTGGCAAACAGGCCGACCGCCAACGTGCCCCACAGGCCGTTCATGCAATGGACCGAGACCGCACCAACGGGGTCATCGATCTTGGCAATGTTATCAAAGAATTCTACCGAGAAGATGCAGAGCACACCAGCCACGATGCCGATAACAGCAGCGCCGAACGGGTCGACCACATCGCAGCCTGCGGTGATGGCGACCAGACCGGCCAGCGCACCGTTGAAGGTAAGGGAGACATCGGGCTTGCCGTAGCGCACCCAGCTGACGATCAGCGCGGCCACCGTAGCCAGGGCTGCCGCCAGGTTGGTGTTGAAGCAGATGAGACCTGCGGAAACCATCGTGTCATCGCCGGTCATACTGACGGTAGAACCGCCGTTGAAACCGAACCAGCAGAACCACAGGATGAAAACGCCCAGGGCCATAGCGGTCAGGTTGTGGCCGGGGATCGCGCGGGCCTTGCCGTCCTTGCCATATTTGCCAATGCGGGGGCCGAGCATCCAGGCACCCAGGCAGGCGGTAACGCCGCCCACAAAGTGGACTGCCGTGGAACCGGCGAAATCATGGAAGCCCAGCTGCGCCAGCCAGCCGCCGCCCCAGATCCAGTGGCCGGAAATGGGATAGACGATCAGGCTGATGGCGGCGGAGTAGCAGCAGTACGCGCTGAACTTGGTGCGCTCGGCCATCGAGCCGGAAACGATGGTGGCTGCCGTGGCGCAGAACACAGTCTGGAACACCGCATAGACCCAGACCGGCAGGGTGCCGAAATCGTAGCTGCCCTGGATGAACGGGTCGAACCCGCCGATCAGCGCACCGGACCCGGCAAACATGATGCCGAAGCCCACCAGCCAGTAGCAGGGTGTGCCGATACAAAAGTCCATCATATTCTTCATCAGAATATTGCCGGTGTTCTTGGCGCGGGTCAGGCCCGCCTCGCACAAGGCAAAGCCCGCCTGCATAAAGAACACCAGGAATGCCGCAACCAGTGTCCAGGTAACGTCCGCAGAGTTGTACATAATAGATTCCCCTCTCTTACTTTGGGCAGCGCCGCCTCGCACAATGCGGTGCCGCCTTTTGCAACCAACAACAAAAGGCGCCGGGCGGGAGCTTGCTATCCCGTCCGGCACCTTTGCCGTTTGTTGTGTTGCCGCTATGATAGCACCGTCTGCGCCTGCGGTCAAGGGGGAATTTGCGCCGTTTGCTGTATTTCGTCAGTTTTGGCTTGCTGCTGCCAAAAAATGGTGTTGATTTTTGTGCATATTTTACAGGCATGTGTTTTTCGTTCGCGGTCAGTGTTCGCCCACAAATTGAACTTTGCAGCCGAACTTGGGCAAATTTACGGGTATGTTAAATTTTTTGCAAAAAAATCTACCAAAATAATTCACATTGTGCTATAATACAGATAAATGCCCTTTTGTTAAAAAGAGTTTTATGCTTTATCCAAAAAGGAGGAAATCCCATGCCCAACCTCGCTCTGCTTGCCTTGGAAGCCAGCGACGGCACCGTGGTGCTGACCAGTATTACCCTGGTTTTCGCCATGCTGGTCGCCCTGTGCCTCATCATTACCCTGGAGGGCAAGCTCTTCGACCTGAAAAACAAAAAACCTGCCCAACCCAAGCCGCAGGCCCCTGCCGCCCCCGCAGCCAAAGCTGCCCCGGCACCGGCTGCCAAGCCTGCCGCCCCCGCCGCTAAGGCTGACAACGGCGGCATCCCCGGCGAGGTGATTGCTGCGATTTCTGCCGCTGTTGCTACCGTGATGGGTTCCGGCGCTGTGATCCACGGCATCCGCCGCGTTTCCAAGCCCGCCGCAGGTTCCCGCCGTGGTTCCTGGGGCGATGCCGGTGTGCGTGAGCATACCACGCCCTTTATGTAAGGAGGTCTGGAAATGGGTGCTATTTTAACCAACATCTCGGAGATCTTTGCCAAGTCCGGCTGGGCACAGATTTTCTTTGTCGAGGGCGGCTGGAAATATGCCGTTATGATTGCTGTGGCCTGTGTGCTGCTGTACCTGGCCATCGTCAAGCAGTTCGAACCTCTGCTGCTGCTGCCCATCGGCTTTGGTATGTTGATGACCAACCTGCCCTTGGACGGCATCTTCCACATGGACATCTTCATCAACTCCACCAACCACATTGACTGGGCGCTGCTGGGTTCTTCCGGCGGCATGGTGGACTACATTTACTTAGGTGTCAAGCTGGGCATTTATCCCCCGCTGATCTTCCTGGGCATTGGTACCATGACCGACTTCGAGCCGCTGATTGCTCGCCCCTCCAGCCTGCTGCTGGGCGCTGCTGCACAGATCGGCATCTTCTTCACCTTTATCGGCGCTAAGATCCTGGGCTTCACCAACCAGGAAGCCGGTGCTATCGGCATCATCGGTGGTGCTGACGGCCCCACCGCCATCTACGTTACCACCAAGCTGGCCCCGCATCTGCTGGGTTCCATCGCCGTTGCGGCGTACTGCTACATGGCACTGGTGCCTGTTATCCAGCCGCCTATCATGAAGGCTCTGACCACTGAAAAAGAGCGTCAGATCGTCATGACTGCCCCCCGCCGCGTTTCCAAGACCGAAAAGATCCTTTTCCCCATCATCGTTACCATCATTGTTGCCCTGACCCTGCCGGATGCTGCTATCCTGGTTGGCTGCCTGATGATGGGTAACCTGATGAAAGAGTCCGGCGTTGTTGAGCGTATCACCAAGACCGCCGGCAACGAATTGATGAACATCATCACTATCTTCCTGGGCTTCTCTGTCGGCTGCACCACCAACGCTGCCACTTTCCTGAACATCCAGACCGTTGAGATCATTGTTCTGGGCGTTGTTGCTTTCGGCGTAGGTACTGCCAGCGGCGTTATCTTTGGTAAGATCATGTGCGCTGTTACCCACGGCAAGGTCAACCCGCTGATCGGTTCCGCCGGTGTTTCCGCCGTTCCTATGGCTGCCCGTGTTTCCCAGAAGGTCGGCCAGGAGTACAACCCCCGCAACTACCTGCTCATGCACGCTATGGGCCCCAACGTTGCTGGTGTTATCGGCTCCGCTGTTGCTGCTGGTATCCTGATCAACATGTTCGGCTAATCGCAGCGTAAACCACAAGACAAAAATCACCTCCGGCTTTCGGGCCGGAGGTTTTTGTTTGGCGTATGCAATTTACAAAATGTTCATACCAGTATCATAGTTTTTTAGCAGATGTCCTGTATTGTATAAGCACAGGGTTACGGAGCCGCAACCGTAATTCTGGAACATGATTCCTCCTCACACCAATCGATACCCCTTATGCCCCCGTTCGGAGCCGCAACCGAACGGGGGCGATTTTTTGTGCTCATTTTCTTTTATTGCAGATGGGACGTTAAAAAGTCTACCGTGACCCGGCGCAGGTCTGCATCCAGCTGGGTGTTGGTGGCGGGATCCTCGCTGGTATAATTGTGGTCACCGTTCACGAAGGGATCCAGCACTACCTGACCATCCGGCAGGCTTTCCACAGCCGCTTTGGTTTCGGTTTGGGTGGTGTCGCTTAAGATGCGCTCGTTGCCGCTGTAGGTCAGCAGCGCCGGCAGGCCGCTCTCCTGCAGGGCCGCGTTGGGGTCGCTGTCACGCATACCATCGATGTAGGCGGCGCTCAATTCCACGCCCCAGGCCGCAGCGCTGCCCTCGGCATCGGCGCGGGCGGCCAGTTCTTCCACGGCGGAAAAGTTATCGATGCTCAAAAATTCCAATCCCTGCAGGCCGGTGCCGTTGGCAGGGCTCCAGAGAGCCAGCGTCGCGACCGGGTACTGTCCCAGCTGGGGGTAAAGGCTGGCCAGCCGCCCGCCCATGCTGTGGCCCACCAGCGCCGTTTTACCGGTGCCATAGGTGGTTTGCATGTAGGCAATCACGCTGTCCACGTCCGCCGCCATATTCGCCAGCGTGTAGTTGGTGTAAGGCTCGGTGCTGTCGCCGCAGCCGGCGAAATCCAACCGCACAGTGGCAATGCCCTGGGCGGCCAGATCCTCCGCCAAGGGGGCAAAGTGACCATCCCCCTGCCGGTTGCCGGTAAAGCCATGGCAAAGCACCACCAGCGGCAGTTCCTCCCCCCGGGCGGATTTGTCCGGCAGCTGGATGGTAGCCGGGATATTGCCCCGGGTGCCGGGGATTTCAACATCCTTAGGGTTTGTACCGGGTTGCAGCAGTAGTACAGCCACACCCACGCACAGCGCAACGGCCGCCAGACAGACCAACAAGATCCACGGCATACGGTTTTGTTTTGTATGTTTCATATGGTTTCCCCCTTTCTGGGTTGGTTGTAGTATCATTAAAACGTATTTGCGTAGGTTTGTCAATTGTAACGGGCTATAAAAGCCTCCCTCTGCGAGGGAGGTGCCCCGAAGGGGCGGAGGGAGAGAACCTTGCTATAAGTTGAAGTTTCAGATATTGGTCAGTCTCTCTCCCCCACCCGCTTCGCGGGAGCCCCCTCCCAGAGGGGGGCCAAATTGTGCCGTCGCCCTGTTCAAGTCCTCTCATGGCCAGCATAATCAAAAGATCCCCAGCCGGGGCACGGCTGGGGACCTTTTGCTTATGGGCCATGAGGGACTCGAACCCCCGACCAAGCGGTTATGAGAAAGTAAAACTAGCATAAATGCTGCAATTACCGTAAAATTTTGTTGGTGTTCCACAAATATGAACAACTAATTTTAGGTAATATGTGGCAATTTTCGCGGCGTTTCTCAACCAAAATGTGGGGTCGTAGATGAGTTGGTAGATGGGTTTTGGAGAGAAGCAGAATTAAAAGTTACGCACAAAATTAGAGGTTATGGCCGCAAGGCAAGAGTCTGCTTTATAAACTCTTCTCCGTCTGTACAAAGTGATAGGGTGCATATTCCCCATAGGCTTCGGGGCGGCTGATGGTCATGATTTCTACGCCGGTATTGCCAAGGGCTTCGTCCAGCGACCATTTCAAATCTGCCAGATGCTTCCCACGCACGGTTTCAAATGCTATGCAGCCGTGGGCATAACGGTCTTTAGCAATAACGTAACATATTGTTTTTTCCCGTAATTGAAGAATTTGTAATAGAGGATTATTCTGTCGGAATTTCTGGCAGATGAAAAAGGACCCATTTTAAGAGATAACAAAAGAAGCGTGTGCTGTGCTTCAGCTCCGTCCAATCACCCAAATCACGATCTTGAAAAGAATGTATTCCGTTTCGGTTTGACTGGATTGTTTTCAAATCTTGAATATCATCATTATCAAGTAAATTTAGCTCACTGTAAAACTGTACTAGCTCATCTAGCATGATTTTCTCGACCTTATGTTCGCGAGTATGCTCCTTTATTTTATCGTTTACTGCACGTTTTAACGATTTTGCTTGGGAATGATCGAGATATCCATCTTTTACCATGTCTTGAATGGACTGGGATATCAACCTTTTAACGGGTTCCACTTGAAAGGCATCCCATTGCTTCCAGTTTGACCTTTTATAATCATCCATATAAAAGGCGAGAAATATTTGAAGTGTTGTTTCAGTCAAAGATCCTAGCACAATCCATCCATTGAGCTTTAAGGCACTTTGGTTCTGAAACAAATCCTCGTCAGCATGATATTCTCCACTTTCGATTATTTCCGCTAAAACTTCAGTTAGACTTTCAAAACGTATCATACATTCTTTCGATATTAGAGATCTGCTTTCGACATTCGGAGAAAATGATACTGTTTCCAACATTGTTTTAGTGAATTCACGGCATGTGGCCAGCAACAGTTTAGACAACTCAATCCAACTACAATTAACTTCTCCGTCCCAGATAAGATCATTTGGCATAGCGTACTCCTATACAAATACATATAATATCATAAATAAACGTGATTCATTTGGAGTAAGAGGAAAGAGGCGCAAAGAAATCGACCCGATATCCAGCAAAGAATCTCCCCAAATGAATGCTACTATTATATCATTAAGTACCACTTATTGCTACTGTTTCGTTTAGACTCTTGACGCAAAGAGGCGCAAAAGAAAGGCCTCAATTTTCATACAACATATAGTGGTTTATGAGTTGTTTTGCGATTTGAATTGTGCTATAATTGTGCCATGATAAAACTATAATAAGTAGGTGATGAAATGAGCGAAAACGAACAGCTGCAGTTATTCGAAGACCAAACAATCCGTACTGCGTGGGATGAAGCAAGTGAGGAATGGTATTTTTCTATTGTGGATGTAATCGCCGTTCTAACAAATAGTAAGGACCCATCTGCTTACTGGCGAAAGCTGAAGCAGCGCATGAGAGCGGAAGGAAATGAAACCGTGACAAATTGTCACGGCTTAAAATTAAAAGGAGCCGATGGAAAACGCCGTCTCACAGATGTTGCCACTACGGAGCAACTACTTCGTTTAATACAATCTATTCCTTCGCCAAAAGCAGAACCGATGAAAATATGGTTGGCGCAAGTCGGACGTGAACGTATTGAGGAAACTCTTGATCCAGAGTTGATTGCTGAACGCCTTGTTGAAACCTATGAGCGTAAAGGTTATACTCGTGAGTGGATTAACCAGCGTCTGCAGGCAATTTCTGCTCGTAAAGAATTGACGGACGAGTGGAAAGATCGTGGCATAGAAAAAAGTTCGGATTTTGCAATTCTGACGGATGAAATTACTCGCGCATGGAGCGGCATGAGTACTCGTCAATATAAAACTCTAAAAGGTCTCAAAAAAGAGAGTTTGCGAGATAATATGAGTACACTTGAGTTGGCATTGAATATGCTAGCGGAGGCCGCCACTACGGAAATATCTAAGCAGCAGAAGCCGGATGGTCTTAATGAAAATCGTGCTGTAGCGCGTGCAGGTGGTGCAGCTGCGAAGGCTGCTCGTAAAAGCGTAGAGGAATCGACAGGAAAACCAGTTATAACGGCGCAAAATGCCGCACAGTTAAACCATGTGGTGGCACAGATGGTGGAAACAAGTGCTTCAAGCCAACGACAAGAAGATAAAATCACATCGAAGGCAGATGTTATAGACGAGTAATCTTGAATTCATATAATAGTCCGAATAGAAGAAATCTCACAATGAAGTATCTGTTTACATAAACATTAGCTGGAGAATCGTTAAATGAAAATTTTGTTTTTGCATCTAAGCGATATGCATTTTGAGGAAAAGAAAAATTATAGAAATTATAACGTTGAACAAATTGTTAATGCTCTTTATACACAGAGCATTGGTGAAGTAGAAGCTGTTGGTTTGATAATGACGGGAGATTTAGCGTTTAGTGGAAGGTCCGAAGAATATGAAGCGGTATATCGCTTTATCGGAAAATTAAGAAGGCTCATAATGATTTCGCTTAACATTAATCCAAGTAGATTCTTCGTATGTACTGTTCCCGGAAACCATGACAAGGACTATAACTTGAATTCGGCTTCGTCTCGAAAAGGATATGAACAAGTAGTCAAATGGGATGCCGATAAAGACCAACAAGATCGAGTGCTTGAATTGGAGTTTGCATCGCAGGAAGCGTTCTTTGAGTTTTCAAAACAAGAACGTTGCGATTTCGGACGAAAGAATCGTTTTTTCTCACGTAAGATTGTCGAAATCTCCGGATTTAAAATCGAAATCAACATGTTAAATACTGCGCCAATGTCACTTAAAGAGCAAGATGACAGAGGGCTTCATTATATTTCTTCGCAGGCATTAAAAGAGTTCGAAGCACCTTCAGGTGCGGACTTTGTTGTGACGCTGATGCATCATTCGCATCAAAATTTTTGCGACATCATGCGAGCAGAACTGGAGCGCGTCTTGTTTTCGAAGAACTCTATTGTTTTTAGTGGACATGACCATAACAATACAACCCAAAGGATATCCTATAATGATCAAGCGGCAACGATGATTATCTGCGGAGGAGCGCTTTCTAATCGTGGAAGCTGGGCTGATAGTGAATTTTTTGCATGTGTCTTGGATACGGACACATATGCATGTTTCCGATACAGATTTAAATTGGAAAAAGATATGTATCTGGTAACCCCTTTGGAGGCATTAACTCTTCCTTCGAAGCCATCATATGGTATACCTGGAACATTTCAAGAAGCCTATGAAGAAAAGCTTTTTAGTGATACTCAATATGGAATTTCGCAGAGTGTTTTGGATTACTTTGTTTTTCCTAGAATTCGCCGTGAAACAACCGATGAAGATTCTTTGACAAGAGAAATATCCACTTTTGAAGAATTCCTCAAAGAACTAGAAACAAAGAAGCGGATTGCAATTTTAGGTGAATCTGGCTCTGGGAAAACAACATTACTGAAAAAGTTGTTCGATTATTACTATAAGAAAAAGGTTGTTCTTTTTTGCAGCATTGATGAAATTGTAACGGGAAATCGAAACCGAATTTTGAAAGCAATATTCGAGGAAACCTATGGTTCAAACCCAGTTGATTATCAGCGATACTGTCAACTTCCGAGTTCCCAAAAGATGTTACTAGTTGATGATATTAATCTCATTAAACCGTCTCATCTGACTAAGTTTATGGAAGGCATTGAAAAAGAATTTGATTATGTAATATACACATCCGACAACTCTGTTCAACTTGCTATTGAAGACCGTATAAAAGCATCGATAGGAAAGGATTTGTATACACAGTACGAATTGATTCGATTCTATAGCGACAAGAGGCAAGAACTGGTTGAAAAAGTTGTCAATATTAAAATGAATAATTCCCCCAAGGCTGACGATATGGGAGAACTTATTATTTCTTCGCTAAAGAAGCAAAGACGTTATCTTTCACTTACACCAAGTACAATATTACAGTATATAAATTATTATCTCCAAAATCGTGCAACAGGTGTACAAACGGATGGCAATATCTTTGGAAAAGTGTTCGAAGCCTCCATTACAACAGCGGTACAAAAGAACCTTGTCCCACCGTTGTCTGTAGAAAAAATCTACATGATTTTAGATAAAATTGCTTACTATATACATGCACAAAAGAAATATCCAGTTTCACATGAAGAAATTCTAAATGCAATTAAGCAATATAATGACGAATACGGTGATAGTGTCGATTTTCAAGATGTCCTAAATATTTGCATAAATGCTAAAATACTTCGCCACTGTTCGGATGCTAATCAATATAAATTCTTCAATAATAACTATTTGGCTTATTTTGCAGCCCGAGAAATTCGAAGACTATGTATAGATAAAAATTATGATCCGTTAAAAGAAGTGCTGAATTATGCATGCTTTGGAATTAACGCCTCAATTCTTATGTTTATTACGTACTTAACGGATGATTTGTCACTGCTGAAGCAAATACTAGCAAAAGCCATTGAATCCGTAAAAGATTGGGACGAATTCAAGTTTGAAACATTGGAAATTTCTTATCTAAAGTCAGCTCGTGATTTTAGTATATCAGCCCCATCAAAAAAAGAAATCGAGGAAGATAAGGAACGCGAATTGACGAAAGACCGCGTAGAGTCGGACTCAAATCTTATTGACACGAAAAACATTTATGATTATAGTGAGGACGACCTCGCAAAATTAACAAATAAATTGTCACGCTCCTTATCGTTACTGATTGTCATTGCGAGGTGCTTCCCCAATTTTGAACATCTTATGAAAAAAGCTGATAAGGAATGCTTTGTTAGGGAAATTTATCAGATTCCCAATCAAATATTTGATGCATGGGCGAAAGATGTTGACATTCACAAAGAAGAACTCATTAGATTTATAACCGAGTTTCAAACGAATGAGTTTGGACGCCAAAATTACACAGAAACCGATGCACTATGCGTTCTGCAGTGGGAATCAATGTCACTTCTACTAGAACTATATTATACAGCAGTCGCAAACGCATATAGGCCTAATTCTTTTGATCATCTAACGAATGTGGCATATATTAATTATGACAGTTCAGATGCTTACAAAGTTGAGAGAGCTTTAATATATGAATTTGCGGGGAAGACGGATGATTTCATTACGGCTTGTGAGGAGCTTTATAAAAAAGGAACAGTTGGGATAAAAAATACTCTTGTAAAGCGAATGGTTCGCCATTTGATGATGACCTCAAAAAAAGTTAGTTATACCCAAATTCACCACATGAATTCGGTGTTCTTCAACGAGAAAAAGAATACGGATGTCTTGCTTTTGCGTTCGACTAATATAACCGAATAAAGTCGTTAAAGAAGTGCAAAAATAATTGCACTTCTTTTTTGTTTACATTTATAGAGGGTTTATGGAGGAAAATGATATATGTATATTTACTTAAAGATATTAAAGGACTTTTTTTATGACACACACACTGCTTGTTACGAAGGAAACGCAGATGGATTAGTGACGCTGATTTACAATTTATACGGGATAAACCTCAATAAGAACACACTTGAAATGACGCTAAAAAGGCTTCCTACCTCAGAAGATAAAATTACTGTTATCAAAAACGATGAACACTTCATTATCAATTTCTATCAATAACGACGACGAATTGTTAAGAGAGCATAGCATAGAGTTCTAATCCCCACGATGAAGCCCATCGACTAATTTTATATCGTAGCTGCGATATAAAATTGCTAAAAACGGGCGATTTTAGGGCAAAATGTACCAAATTTATCCCATTTGCCTGAAAATATCCACAAGCGATTTTACGCGCGTCCTGCCGAAAAGCAGGGCGCGCTTTTTTTGTTGCAGCGTAGATTTTCACCGCTGGCGGTACGGTTTTGAGAGCCGACCTCCAGCGGTGACGAACAAAGCTGCTGTGATTTCCAAAGGAAATTTCGGCGAGGGAGACAAATTCTCCCCCGCCGTTTATTATAGATTTCCAAACGATTTTGAAAAGAAAGAAGGCATCTCCAATGAGCATTATTATCGGCATCGACCACGGCTACTACGCTATCAAAACCGCGCACTGCTCGTTTCCGGCTGGGCTTACAAGCTACGGCGAACACGAACCCTACACCCGCCATGGACTCTTAGAGTTTGGCGGGTGCTTTTTTGTTTGCGACACCGGGCGGCAGCCTATCCAGCGAGACAAGACCGTGAACGACAACTACTACCTGCTGACGCTGGCAGCCATCGCCAAGGAACTCAAGCAGCGAGGCCTACCACCCGAATGCTCGGTGCGGATTGCGGCGGGCTTACCCCTGACCAGCTTCGGACGCGACAAGCCGAAATTCCGCGATTACGAACTCTATCTGACAGGGTTGGATGCACGCCTGATGCGCAGCCACCATACTTGAACGCCACGTCCATGCCGCCGGTGTCGCCCTTGAATTTGCTGCTGTCAAAATCGTCGCTGATAGAAATGAAGCGGGTGTGGAACAGCGGGAACACACGCTCGATGAAGTAGCCGGTTTCAATGCTGTTGCGCCCGAAGCGGGAAAAATCCTTGACGATGATGCAGTCGATCTGATTGGCCCGCACCAGCTCAATGAGCTTCTGTACCTACGGGCGCTCAAAGTTTGTGCCGCTGTACCCGTTGTCGATGAACTCCGTGACCTCCGCGTTCAGGGCTTCGGACATGGAGGCCGCGTATTCGTGGAGGACGAGGCTCTGATTTTCAATGCTCAGACTGTCGTACTTGTAGTCCTCAATGGAGAGGCGGATGTAGAGGGCAATCACATATTTCTGCATTGTTCCAGCACCTCCGCATAAGTTTCAAACTCGCTCTGGAAGCGATAGCGCACCGTGATCTGCTTGTCGTGGGATACCTCAATGCGGTCGATCAGCCGCTCGATAAGTGCGCCGGTCAGCGCACGGTCGGTCTTGATCTGCGCGGCATCCTGTTCCAGCGCCCGGTGCTGCTCGATCTGCGTATCTATCGTCCGCAGGCCGTCCTCCAACTGCTCCATTTCCACGGCGAGGTCGGTAATGCGGTTTTCGTACTTCTCCTTGTAGTCGAAGTATTCGTCCTTGGTGAGAACACCTTGCACGAGTTTTTCATACAGGCTCCGCACGATGCCGCGAAGCCGCTGGATTTCCTGCTTGCGGCTGGTGATCTTCTCCCGCAGCTCGGCGCGGTCAGCGGCCTGTCGGGGCAGCTCTGCAAGCGACAGGCGGCAGTCGCCCAAAGCGGTGTTGAGCGCTTCCTGAAGCATATCCGCCAGCGTATCCAGCAGCGCATCCTCGCGGATGGTCACGCCGGGGCAAGCATCCTTGCTGATTCGGCTCTGGCTCAGACAATGGTAGAAGTACATATCGTCGGACTTCTTGCGGATATTTCTCTGCCGGTGCAGACTGCCGCCGCAATGGGCGCAGAACACCTTGCCTTTAAGAAGATTCGGCGTGTAGGCTTTGACCTCCCGTGCCTTGGCGCGGCTGGCGGTTTGATTGAGAATTTCCTGCACCGCCGCAAACTGTTCCCGGCTGATGATGGCCTCATGGGTGTCCCGCACGACCGTCCATTCCTCGGCGTCGGCCTTGACCTGCCGATGATCAACGGTCTTGGTCTGCCCCTGAACGAGATCGCCGGTGTAGACCTCGGAGCGGAGAACGACGCCGACTGTCCGGGTCTGCCACTTGCCGTTGCCGAGCAAATTCTCGTGGGTGATCTTGCCCTGCATCTTCTTGTAGTGGCTGGGCGTGAGAACGCCTTCTTCATTCAGCCGCACAGCAATGGTATTCAGGCCAGCGCCCTCGGAAGCCCAGCGGAACATCCGCTGCACCACGACGGCAGCAACAGGGTCGATGATAAGCTGGTGGCAATCGTCCTCTGCTTTCAGATAGCCGTAGGGAGTACGCGCACCGATGAATTTACCGTCCTTCATGGCCTGCCGCTGCTGCGCTTTGATCTTGCGCCCGATGTCCAGCGCGTAGGCTTCATTTATCATGTTCCGCAGCGGGATGATGATACTTTGCTCACGGTAATTCCTCCAATCGTTTTAGTGATGCCGCTTTTTCCGGTCAGGGAGGATATGTCCCTCAATGACGGCGGCGTGTTTGCGGATTTTGATTTCTCCGCGTTTCTCGGATGCCTGTGCCTTTGCGTATCCCACATCGGAGAGGAACAGACGCAGCCGTTCGCCCTTTTCGCCCACGGGGGATTTCCACGACAGGACATCGAAAATAATCATGTGGCGGGTATCGTCCATAAAGCGCTCCAGCGCAAGGATGCTGTGACCGCCGACAAAATCATCAGCGCTCATGCTCGGCACCACGCGCCTTGATCTGAAAAGCGGCAAGCCCATAATGGGCAATCAGGGTGGCGTTGACGATCAGTCGCAGCGCCTCCGGGTCAATGACCTCCGGTTCCGCCAAATCCGCCATCGTGACGGCCTCCGTCTTGTCGCAGAGGTCACGAGCCGTCATGAACAGCGCGTAATTGTGCGGCGAGGTGTTTTTCAGCACCGCATAGCCGAACTCGATCCCGTGCTTGCAGAAGCAGTTTGCCGTGCGGCGGTAAATATCGTCGTTGGAGGTCAGCAGGTACATGGCCGCATAGTAGGCGTTAGTATCCCTGCGGCGGCGGTAGCCCTGCACCGTGCGCTGATACTGCATCCTGCGCTCATGCTGCTCGTTGCTCCAAAGGCTTCCGGGATAGTGCTTGATAAGCAGATTCAGGCGCTGGAACAGGCGGCGTTCGTGGGGGAATGTCTCTAAGACTGCTTCCCGGTAGCCGACCACACCGGCCTCGATGCGCTCGGCCAGCCACGGGCAGCGCAGAGCGGTACAGCCCAGCTTTTTCACATACTCGGTGCAAAGCTGGCAGCTCACATCCTTGGGGGTGTATTTGAACGTGTTGATATACATGACTTCCTCCTTTGGGCATGAAAATAGCGGACAAACAAACTGCTTGTCCGCTCAACGGCTCTGATCGCGCTGGCGCTTTTTCTGCCATGCGTCCAGTAATTTGAAGATGGTGTTCTCGATCTGAAATGGGGTATAGGAACGCGGGAAGTATTTGCGGAGCTTTTCACCGGAAAGGGTGATGTCGTTTTTCTCCGGTTTCTTCTGCTCCATCATAATGGAGAGCATGGTGTCCTCGTTCAGCTCGCCGTTCTGACTGAGCTTTTTCATTCGCTGCGCCTGCGAGAGCGAGGGGGTGGCCTGTTCGCTGTCGATGGTTTCCAAAAGCAAGCCCTGCTCTTTGGGTGTCAGCGAAGCAAGCTGATAGGCGGGACTGAGGGCGATTTTCTTTTTGTCCACCATCTGCTGAAGCTCCGGGACTAACTGTGTCAGAGCGATGTAGTTGCGGATGGTGTCGCCGCTCACACTGGCTTCCTGCCCGACTTCATCATCGCTGCGGAACTTCGCCGAAATTTTCGGCGAAGTCAAATCCGTCCGTGCGCCCTGCCGCTTGATAGCCTCCATCTTCATCTTGTAGGCTTTGGCGCGTTCGGAGGGAAGAATGTTCTCACGCTGGAGGTTGCTGTCCACCATGATGATGGTGGCAGCGTCCCGGTCGATGTTGCGGACAATGACCGGGCACGGTAGTCAGCCCCGCCAGCTCACAGGCGTGTTTGCGGCGGTGTCCTGCGATCAGCTCATAGCCGCCGTCCTCCTGTGGCCGTGCCAGCGCGGTGACGAGGACGCCGTACTCCTTGACGCTCTCGGCGGTTTCCTGCATGGACGCATCCTCCCGCACCTGAAAGGGATGATCCGGAAACGGATGCAGCTCGGAGAGCGGAATCTGAACGACTACTTCCTGCTGCAGTTTCGGCTTTTTTGATGGCGCGGGCTTTTTGCCCGGCTCTTTCTGCGCTGTTTTTTCAGGCATCGTGTTCTCCTCCTGTCGGCCTCTGATTTTGGGTACAAAAAAAGGACATTTCTTCTTTGCAGAGGAAATGTTCTGATTTCTTGGACGGGCTGACAGCCCGCCCAAACGGTATTTAGTTTTTGTCGTTACTATAACATCCCCTACGATATAACTACTTCGCGGCTCGATTTTTCGGTTTGAAAAAGGATGAAAAACCTTGCCAGATAACCGAAAACCCTTGATATACGGGGCTTTTCCGGTTTGTCGTAATTATACCGTAAGGGCACTATTACGCCACCTACATACTGCAAGAGGGTATGAGCAAACAGGTGGCAGCATCCTTGCTGGGGCACGCTGACACGGCATTCCTGGAGCGAACTTATTGCCATCCGCAGGACGTGGTCAAACACCAGGCTGCGGACTTGATGCAGGACATGCTGAATAGTCAAAGCCCGTGCTATATCGCATTTATGGAAAGTCAACGTAAGAAAAAGCAGAGCCAAAAAGCTGGCTAAATGATAAACGGCACCGTCAGGAATGGCGGTGCCGCTTTTGTCAGTAATAGGTAAATTTTGGAGCAAAAGATTGTTGGATATGGTGATAGCTTTCTATCGCAGTTGTCGGTATGCTTTGTAGTACCGCAGGTCAACAAAACATACAAAGGAGCGTTAAAAGTTATGGCATCTATTAGAAAACGCGGCAGCAACAGTTACTTGATTGTGGTTTCTCGCGGGTATGACTACGAGGGTAACCGACTAAAATCTGTGCAGAAAACTGTTAAACCGCCCAAGGAGTACACACCCAAACAGGCCGAAAAATGGGTAAAGGAGCAAGCCCTCTTATTTGAGCGAGAGGTCCAGCGCACCCCCGCGCCGATCAATCGCAGCATCACCCTGGCAAAATACATCGACCACTGGATTGCAGACGTAGGCCCCAAAAAGCTGGCAGAATCCACCTTCCGGCGTGACCAACAGGACATCCGCCGAATTTTGCCTGTGCTTGGAAATTACAAATTGACCGGCCTGCGCAAAGAAGTTATCCGCGATTTTTACGAAGAAATGCGCCACAGCCCACGGTTAGACGGCAGGGGAAATCTTTCTGAGAAGTCGGTCGAGGGGTTGCACAACACGCTGTGCAGCATCCTTTCGGCCGCTGTGGATGAGGGATACATTACTCACAATCCAGCGTGGCGGTGCTACAAACCCAAGGGACAGAAGAAAGAGCGGCCCGTGGCTGATGAGAAAACCGTAAAGAAACTGATTGCTGCCCTTGAAAGTCAGAGCATGAAATACGAAACCTATTTCAAGCTGGTTCTTGCCACCGGGTTACGGCGTGGCGAAGCCTGCGGGTTAAAATGGAGCGACATCAACTGGCATAAGCGGACGATTCATATACAGCGCGGCGTGGTAAAATTAAGCCACCAAGAATCTATTACCAAGAATCCAAAAACTGCCAGTGGTGACCGCATGGTATATTTGAGCAAAGAAATGTGCCAGTTACTCAAAGCCTGGCGCAAGGAATGTGAATGGGATAGGGAACAGACAGCCAACGAAACCGTATCCGAAGATGACTACCTGTTCCGCCAACCCAACGGGAAGCCAATGAACCCTTGCACATTTACCTATCGCTTTAAGCTGATTCTGAAGCAAAATAATCTCCCGCAAGATTTGTGTCTACATAGTTTACGCCACACAAATGCCAGTCTGCTGATCTCGCAAGGCGTTGATGTCCGCACCGTTGCCAGCCTGTTAAGCCACGCCCAGGCCAGCACCACACTGGACATTTATGCCCACGCATTTGACAAGAATAAGCGCAAGGCACAAGAAAAACTGGGAAAGGCGATTGGATTGTAATAAAGAAAAAGACGAACCACTCCGCAAGAAGTGATTCGTCTTTTCTCAACCGCCCTCAACAAAAAACGGTGATAAAAAAGACCTCGGTGAACTATACCGAGGTCTTTTCTTGGTGCGACCGGGAGGATTCGAACCTCTGGCCTTCCGGGTCGGAGCCGAACGCTCTATCCAGCTGAGCTACGATCGCATATATGTGAAAAACGCCGTTCTGACGTATTTCAACCTCTTTTAGTAGTCATTTCCCAATAGTGGTCAATTCGTGGTCTGACTACCGTTGACCACCGCATTTTCGCAAGTGCAACCCACGCTGTATCGCAGAAAAGCAGGCTCAAAACCTGTCATGTCGCAGTTGTCGGAGAACTACGACAAGGCAGTGCAGACCGACGTTGAGACGTGAATTCTGTTGGTTCTGCACAGTTACTGCCAAAACAAGAAAAAGTCTGTTGTTGGTTGTCACAGCAGGCTTTTCGGGCGTTTTGATGTTCAGTTGCACAGTAGTGGTCAAATGGTGGTCAACAATGATTCAGAAATCGGCGCACTATGACTCAAACTTATATTTTGATAGATGCACGTCATTACCAAACAATAACTTGACATAATTTGTTTCAGACAATTTCTCATCAGACAAAAGCGATAAATGATATCCATTATCATTTTTGGCTTCAAACACCATTGACGCTATATCCGCAGTCCTGTCACCTGCATCAACACGACAGAATATGTAATTCACAACATAATCGAAATAGTTATGAATATTTGATAAGACATCCCTACCATAATCCATACAAACACCCGCATGAGTGCAAAGATTTCGGGTGCGCTTAATTCTTTCTAAGTGTTGCATTATACGCTTCTCGTGGTCAGTTAGTCTTTGCTTTATTTTAGTGCCTGTAGAGAGATCTGATCTTAACATATAGAGCCTTGAGCGTAGCAAGGGATTTTGAGATAACCGACTATAAATCTTTTTGAACTCATCACTTGTTTCGTTGTGTGCAGAAAAGAAACATATAAAAGTTTCCCACGACTCAATAGATAACTCATCTTTCCAAAAAGAGGCATCTGGTATGCTTTCTTGAAGTTGCTGATACAGGGATTGAAGAATTTTCAAAATATAAGTTTTCTGAATTATGCGAATTAAACTGTAATTCACATTTTCACGGATGCTTTCATTCTCTGTCTCCGCAAATAACGCTTCTAATGCACTCCAAAAGGATTTTAGTGATGTCTCAACAGAATTACACGCGATTGCCTCTGCATGCAATCTAGTATAAAATTTTAGATGTTAATATTGTAGGATTTGCTATTCCATGTATAAGCTGCTTCTATATAGAACATCAATTTATCCTATCATAATAACCTTATGCAATAGTAGGCTCGGACATAGTTGATTATAACATAGAGGTCGATAAAAATGAGTTGGAAAATGTGTGAAAAACGACATGAAATTCAGTGCTATGAAGCTGAACGGAAAAAGCAAAACAGACGATAATTCGCTGCATTTTTGCAGATCTGTGCCAGATAGCGTAGTTGCTTATAGGCATTCGGTCGGAGAACTACGACAAGACAGTATGAGCCGACGTTGAAACGTAAATTTTGTTTGTTCTGCACAGTTACCGCCAAAGCAAGAATGGTTAAGTGATTTTTAGGATTATTGGACTTTTATTGACAATTCTCTGTGCATTTGATATAGTAAACCCATAGTGAGCAAAGTAGCTCGGAGTGTATCCGGGCTGCTTTTTGTTTTCGGAGGGGACGTTTATGCCGGAGTCAATCACCGCTGTGCTTTTGTTTTTGGTACTGCTTTTTGCCAATGGGATACAAGCCATCACCGGGTTTGCCGGCACGCTGCTAGCCATGCCGCCGTGCATACGACTGATTGGGGCGGACGATGCCAAGACTGTGCTGAACCTGCTTGCACAGGCGAGCTGCTTTCTGATTTTACTAGGCAGTCTGCGCAGCGTGAACTGGAAAGAACTTGCCAAAATACTCCTGCTGATGCTTACGGGTATGGCTGTGGGCGTGTGGCTGTACCGGCAGCTTCCGCTGGACTTTTTGCTGACGGTGTACGGTGTGCTGATCATCGCGGTGGCGTTGCAAAAGCTGTTCTGGCCGCAGCTTTTCCCGCAGAATGCAAAGTGGCTGACGCTGATGGTGCCGCTGGCGGGCATCATCCATGGGATGTTTGTCTCCGGCGGAGCGCTGCTGGTTGTGTATGCCTCGGGCGCACTGCCCCGCAAGGAAGAATTTCGCGCTACGATGGCAGCGGTGTGGTTCTTTTTGGGCTTCTTCTTCACGGCTGCGCAGGTGCAAAGCGGCGTTGTCACGCCGTATGTCGGGCTGCTGACGCTTTTTTGCCTGATTCCAATGGTGGCGGGAACACTCATAGGCGGGCGGCTCGTAAAGGACATTTCGCAGGAGCTGTTCAGCAAGATCACCTATATACTGCTGCTTCTTTCGGGAATTCTAGCAATTTTTTAAAGCAACTATTGTGCAGATGCACAAGAAAGTTTGTGTCGCTCTCCAATTTACAAACATACACGGACACGCTATACTAGGTTTATGCAAAGAGACAGCGATGTCCGCACGGTACATCGTTGTCTCTTTCTTTAATTTAAATTGGAGCAAGGGAAAGTGATTCATATGTCTATGACCGGTAAAGATGTAGCAGCAATGCACCAAGAGTATGTTATGCAGTCCTGGAGCAAGAGTGGCATGCCCGCCCTGCCGGTGGAGCACGCCGAGGGAATTTATTTTTGGGATTATGACGGCAAAAAATACGCCGATATGTCCTCGCTGCTGGTTTGCTCCAATCTGGGCCATCAGCTGCCAGAGATCGTAAGCGCCATCAAGGAACAGGCTGACAAGATGTGCTTTATGGCTCCCGCCTACGCCAGTGAGCCGAAAAGCAAACTGGCCAAGATGCTGGTAGAGGTTGCCGGTGCTGACACCTACCGCCGTGTGTTCTTTACAAACGGCGGTGCCGAATCCAACGAGAACGCCATCAAGATGGCCCGTATGGTCACAGGCCGCACCAAGGTGTTCAGCTGCTACCGCAGCTACCACGGTGCCACGCTGGGGGCCAGTAATGCCTCTGGCGACTGGCGGCGCTTTGCTGCCGAGATCGGCGGCGCGAACGGCTTTGTCAAGTTCATGAACCCCCACATGTATCAGGACGGTTACACCCGCGGCGTGGATGATTCCGAGTGTACCAAGAAAGCGCTGGAGGCCCTCGATTTGCAGATGCGCTACGAGGGGCCGCAGAATATCGCCTGTGTCATCATGGAGTCCATTGTCGGCGCGAACGGTGTCATTCTCCCGCCCGACGGTTACATGGAGGGTGTACGTGCCCTGTGCGACAAGTACGGCATCCTGATGATCTGCGACGAGGTCATGGCTGGCTTTGGCCGTACCGGCAAAATGTTTGCCTGGCAGAACTTTGATATCAAGCCCGACATCATCACCTTTGCCAAAGGCGTTACCTGCGGCTATATTCAACTTGGCGGTTGCATTGTGAACGAGCGGGTTGCCAAATATTTTGAGGAAAACGTCTTACAGTGCGGCCTGACCTACAGTGGTCACACGCTAGCCTGTGCTGCTGGCTGTGCCAGCGTACAGTATTACCTTGACCATGATATCTGCGCCCACGTCAAAGAAATGGAAGACATCCTGAAGCCGTTCCTGGAGAAGATGGTCGAAAAGCACAAGTGCGTTGGCGAGGCCCGCTGCATCGGCCTGTTCAGTGCGTTGGAGATTGTCAAGGACAAGGAAAAGCGTATCCCGATGCAGGAGTACGGCGAGCATGGCCCCGAAATGGCAAGCATCCTTGCAGAATTGAAAAAGCGCGGCTTCTCCACGTTCGGCCGTGAAAACAATATTAACATCTGCCCGCCGCTCATCATTACGGCGGAGGAACTGAACGAGTGGTTGCCCGTGCTGGACGAGGTTTTGACATGGGCCGACGAACAGTACTGTTCCTGAGGAGGCGAACCTATGAACTGGGAATATTTGCAGCCTGTCACGATAGAATTTGGTTGCGGCCGTGTGCGGGAGCTGAAAGCGATTGCCGCAAGACTGGGCTGTCACAAAGGCATTCTGGTCGCCGACCCGTTCTTTTTGCAAAGCGGTCTTGCTCAGAAGCTGGTTGATGACAGCGAGGGTGCACTGACCGCTGTGTACGGCAAAATCAGCCCCAACCCCGATGTGACCGAGGTTGATGCCTGTGCGGCTGCCATCAAGGAGAGCGGCGCGGACTTCATCGTGGCATTGGGCGGTGGCAGCAGTATGGACTGCGCCAAGGCGGCCAGCGTCGTCTGCCTGACAGGGGAGAGCATCACAAAATACCATGGCACCGGTGTCCCTGTTCCGGCGGAGCATCTGCCGATTCTGGCTGTACCGACCACCGCAGGAACCGGCAGCGAAGTGACCTGTGTCTCGGTACTGACAAACCACGCCGAGGGCAAGAAGTGCCCCATCAATTCAAACTCGTTCTACCCGGCTATCGCCATCATTGACCCGGAGCTGACGGTCTCTATGCCGCCCAAGGTCACGGCCAGCACCGGCATTGACGTATTGTGCCACGCGCTGGAAGGCTTTTGGAGCAAGGGTCACCAGCCCATCTGCGACGCGCTCGCGCTGCATGCCTGTGAGCTGGTATTCCGTTGGCTGCCCATCGCCTACAAGGATGGCAGCGACCTGACCGCCCGTGAAAAAATGGCCGAAGCCAGCGTCATTGCCGGGCTGGCGTTCACCCTGCCCAAGACGACTAGCAGCCACGCGTGCAGCTTCCCTCTGACAAACCTGTACCACATTCCCCACGGCGAGGCATGCGGCCTGACGCTCGACTATTTCACCCGTGTCAACGCGGACTGCGAGGGCGGCCGCGTGCAGAGCTTCGCCCAAAAACTAGGCTTTGCGAATGCCGCCGCCATGGCGGATGCCATCCACGCGCTGAAGGCTGAATTGGGGTTGCGGTGTAACCTGAAAGATATGCACCTAACCGACGAGCAGGTCGATGAGCTGGTGCGCATCAGCCACCACCCCAACCTGCTGAACAACCCGGTAGAGATTACTGACGAGATCCTCTACGACATGTACAATTCGTTCCGATAAAATAAAAGTAAAAAGGACAAAGGTGTCCCCGTGAGGACACCTTTGTCCTTTTTGCTAGAAAGTGGTGTTATACAATGGACGTATTATTGGCCTTTGGCATTGCCAGCATCATGATTTTGCTGGGCATGGTCATACGCGGCAAATTTAAATTTGTGCAGAATATGCTGATACCAGCGGCCGTAATCGGCGGTGTGCTGGGATTCATCTGCATGAATACATTTCTGCCGCTACTGACCGACAAAATCAGCTTTGACGGATATACCACCATTGTCAATACGCTGTTCACTGTCTCGTTTATTTCCATCGGTCTGACCCGCCCCGCCAAACAGAAAAAGGATCCAATGGATACTGGAGAGGTCGCGTTGGACAAAAAAGGACGTCCCAAGAAGAAAAAAGGTGGGCCACTCTACCGTGGGGCGATGGGCATGGGCCTTGTCTGGTGTATGCTGTTCGGCCTACAGGGAGGCATTGGCATCCTAGTGGCCGCTTTGGTTGGCCCGCTGTTCGGCATGGATGCCATCTACGGTATGTTGATTCCATTTGGCTTCTGCCAGGGGCCCGGCCAGGCGGCCACGAATGGCACCGTGTATGAGAATGTGTACGGCGTGACGAACGCCTCCCAGGTGGCTATTGCGTTTGCTGTTTCTGGCTTCTTGGCTGCGTTCATCGTTGGTGTTCCGATTGCCAAGTTGGGCATCAAGCTTGGTTTGACGAAAAATAGCGCCAAGCAGCTCAACGGCTCGGTTGCACGCGGCTTCTATAGCAAGGAGGAGCAGCGCCAGCCGATGGGCAAGGTCACGACCTACGCCGGCAATATCGAGACGCTGGCATTCCATGTGGCGCTGATTGGCGTTTCCTACATGGTGGCGCTGATTTTCTCCTGGCTATTCAGCTTTATCCCAGCTATCGGCGCGGCTATGTCGGCCATGATGTATTTAAACGGTCTGCTGGGTGCGTATGTGGTCAACGCCATCGTCAAAAAGCTGGGACTGGACTATCTACAGAACAGCACACTACAGAGCAAAATCACCGGCTTCTGTAGCGACTACCTGGTTGTAATGGCCTTTATGGCTGTGCAGCTGGGAGCGGTGGGCAGCTGGATTGTTCCGATTCTGATTATCGCTGTGATCATCACGGCGGTGACGGCGCTCGTCTGCTTGTTCTTTGCACAGCGCTTTGGTGATGCCAACGACTTTGAGCGCTTTTTGGGCCTATACGGTACGGCCTGTGGCACAACACCCTCTGGCCTGTCGCTTGTGCGTATTGTGGACCCGGTGCTTTCCACAACCACCGGCGCGGAACTTGGCATGATGAACATGCCGGAGTTCCTCTCGACTTTCTCCTCCATCGTGATTCTGCTAATCGCCAGCGGCGTGCTGCCGGTGCTGCCGGGCGCGATTCTACTGATTGCCCTGACACCCGTCTACATTATTATTTTGAAGCTTACCGGCTGCCTGAACAAGCGCACCTGGTCGTTGAGCGCCAAGTGGAATGCCGAACATCCTGGCATTGCCACTGCGGCGGAGACTGGCAACAGCCGCCTACAGGGCAGTCTCACCATTCCGCCGGAACAGACCGAGGAAGCAATCCAGTCCGCTATGGCCTAACTTTTGAAAAGAGGTATGTATTATGCTGTTGATTACTGCTGTTGTTCGCCCTGAAAAAACCTACGCTGTGCTGGGAGCCTTAGCCGATGCCGGGTACTACGGCATGTCCCGCTGGGATGTGGTAGGCCGTGGCAAAGAAAAAGGCATCACCGTGGGCGATGTCAACTATGAGGAAATGCCTAAGAGTATGCTGTACATTGTGGCCGATGAGGAAGACAAGGATGCCATTGTGGATTTGATTATCCAGAACGCTCAGAGCGGCGAAAGCGGTAACGCCGGTGATGGCCGCATTTTTGTAAGCCCCATCACCGAGGCATACACGATTTCTTCCTCCAGCAAGGATTAACCACGGCAAACCGTCAGAAAGGCCGGATGTGTACACATCGGCCTTTTTGGCGTTTTCCGAAGTCCCGAAACAACGAAAGGAAACCGCGATGAAACAGGAAATTTTGTTTTACGGCGGCACTATGCTGCCGATGACCGCCCCCGATGCAGCCGCCGAAGCTCTGCTTGTGCGGGATGGACGCATTGCCTTTGTGGGCGCACTGGCCGATGCTGAAGCACAGTGTGCAGCGGACGCGCAGCGTGTTGACCTGCATGGAAAAACGCTGCTGCCGTCGTTCATTGATGCGCACAGCCACCTGCCAATGGCCGCCCAGTTTGCGGCGTTTGCCGATCTGGGCGATTGCACTACACTACCGCAAATTGCCGATACACTGCGCCGTTATGCCGCAGAAAAGGAGATTGGTGCGGAGGGAGCGCTCGTCGGCGTGAACTATGACAATAACTTCCTGGCCGAGGGTGTCCACCCGGACCGCCAACTGTTGGACAGCATCAGCGCGGAGATCCCGATTTTTGTGCTGCACGTTTCCGGCCACATGGGTGTGGCAAACACGAAGCTACTTGCGCTGTGCGGCTATACCGATGCCAGCCCTGACCCGGAGGGCGGCCGCCTGGGCCGCGATGCAGACGGCTATTTGACCGGCTATCTGGAGGAGGTCAGTGCCCTGACCCCGGCCATGATGCAGATGTTCGAGCGTATCAAGATGGACATGCCTGCACAGATCGCCGCCGCGCAGCAGCAGTATCTGCGCTACGGTGTTACCACGGCGCAGGATGGTGCCAGCAGCACCCAGACTATGCAGATGCTGGCCGCCTTTGCACAGGCAGGGCTTTTGCAGATGGATGTTGTCTCCTACCCAATGGCAAACAACGATGTGGAGCCGGATATTTCAAAGCTTGCGGCCTACGATGGGAAATACAGCAACCACTATAGGGTCGGCGGCTACAAGGTCGTGCTAGACGGCTCGCCGCAGGGGCGCACGGCCTGGCTGTCCCGCCCATATGAGGGCAGCGACGACTGTGCCTACCCCTATATGGTGGATGATGCCCTGCTGGATGTCTGCCGCCGTGCGGTAAAAAATCACCGCCAGCTGTTGGCCCATTGTAACGGCGACGCGGCCAGCCAGCAGTTTTTGGACCAGTACACCAAGGCATGGAGGGAAAGTCCGGACAATCCCATGCTGCGCCCGACGATGATTCACTGTCAGACTGTGCGGGAGGACCAGCTCGACCGTATGCCGGAGTTGGGGATGATCCCCAGCATTTTTGTGGGGCATATCTGGTACTGGGGCGATGTCCACCGCAAAAACCTGGGCGAGGAACGTGCCGCCCGAATTTCGCCAGTGCGCAGCGCATGCAAGCGGGGATTGGTGTACAATTTCCATCAGGACACGCCGGTCACAAAGCCTGATATGATGCACAGCGTGTGGTGCGCCGTAAACCGCCGCACTCGCTCCGGCTACCAACTGGGGGCGGACCAGACCATCGGCGTGTATGACGCGTTGAAAGCCGTAACCTGCAACGCTGCCTACGCCTACGGCGAGGAAGCGGAGAAAGGTACGCTAGAGTCGGGTAAACTGGCGGATTTGGTCATACTGGACGAAAACCCGCTGACCGTTGATCCGGCCAACCTCAAGGATATAGCTGTGGCGGCAACCTACAAGGAGGGTGTCTGCCTGTACGGCGGCATGTAATAAAATAGAAAGGGAGAGTGCTTTACCGTGGCAGTACCTTTGGTGCAGCTGTTGGCGACCGTGCCCGACCAAGAAATCCGGGTCGCGGCAGGTGTCAACGGCTTGCAGAACCCCATTCGTTGGGTGCATATGGTGGAGGGTGTCGAAATCAGCTCTTTTCTCGAGGGCGGGGAACTTGCTTTTGTCACAGGCATTGCCCTAAACGATGATTGCACGCTGAAACACCTGATATGCCAGATACAGCTACACGGTGCGGGCGGCGTGGTGGTGAACACCGGCCCTTATATCAAAACGATTCCTCCGGATGTATCGGCGTTTTGCAACGCGCAGAATTTCCCACTGCTGGTCGTGCCATGGCGTGTGCATATGGCAACCATCATGCGGCGGTTTAGTCAGGCGCTTTTGCACAGTGAGCAGGAGCAGACCGAGTGGGCCGCCGCCGTAAAAAACATGATTTTCCGCCCGCAGGAGGAATCGCTCTACCGCCCGGCACTGGAAAGCCGCGGCTTGCAGAGTGAGTGGCCCTACTGTGTGACCCTGCTGGAACCCGTCGATCCCGCGCACATGCAGGACTATCTGTGCGCAGTCGAGGATTGCCTAACCGCACGGGACACAAGGATGTATTATGCCGAACTGAATGGGCAGATTGTACTACTCTCAGCAAATTGTACGACGGAGGAAATTCGTGCGGATGTGTCGGCCGTGATACAGGCGTGCAATGCGGGCGTTTATGCGGGAATCGGTCGCGCGACGAAAAGTATCCGCTGCCTTGCGATCAGCTATCATCTGGCACAAAAGGTGTTGTATTTGCAAAGGAAACGTCAAGCTGTTGGTGAACCGGCATTTTATGCCGATCTGGGTGTGTACCGCCTATTGATGTCGGTGGAAGATCAGGAGCTGCGGGAGTACACCACAGCCATCCTAGGCCCACTGCAAGCAGCAGATGCCGCTGGCGGCACAGCGTATATGGATTTTCTGCACACCTGGCTCAGCTGCGACTGCAGCACCCAACGTACAGCAGAGCAGCTATTTTTGCATCGCAACACTGTGGAATACCACCTGCGCCGCATCGGTGCACTGCTGCACATGGATATGGGGAATCTGAATGTCCGGCTGCAACTGAGTTTGGCGCTGAAAATACTGGATATGAACTAAACGATATCCCTGTTTGTATATTTTTCCTCCGCAACACTTGACGAGAATGATTCTATTCGCTACAATAAATACATACAAGGCGAAGATGCCCCATTTGGGTATCTTCGCCTTTTTCTATGTTGCAGGGAAAGAGGAGAAGCAGTCTATGCAGGAACTTATAGAACATCGGGACAGTATCAACCGCCAATTGGCGCGGTATGGTGTCAAATTCGGTATTTACAAAAACGGCAATTTTCAAGAACGGCTGTTTCCCTTCGACCCGCTGCCGCGCATCATCACAGCACAGGAGTTCGCGACACTTGACAAGGGGCTTGTGCAGCGCGTCACGGCCTTAAACCTGTTCTTGCGCGACTTATACGGCGACAAAAAAATCATCCGCGACGGCGTTGTGCCGGAGGATTTTGCCTTTGCCGGTTCCGGGTATCTGCCCGCCTGTGACGGTTTTACCCCGCCCAAGGGAATTTACAGCCATATATCCGGCATTGATTTGGTACAAGGCAAAGATGGCGGCTGGTTTATTTTGGAGGATAACCTGCGTATACCATCCGGCGCGTCCTACCCGCTGATTGCGCGCGAGCTTTGCCGCCGCTGTAGTCCGGCTACGTTCCGCAGCAATGATATTGTAGATAACCGCAAGTATGGCAGTTTGCTACGCGGTGTGATGGACAACGTAAACACGGGCGGCATCAATGTGATTTTCACCCCCGGCCGCTACAATGCCGCATACTTTGAACACAGCTATCTGGCGGAGCAGACCGGGGCTGTGCTGGCAGAATCCGGCGATTTGTTCGTGGACGACAACAAGGTTTACTACCGCGGGCAGCAGGGGCCGGAGCAGGTCGGCGCGATTTACCGCCGCATCAGCGACGAGTACCTTGACCCGACGACCTTCCTGCCGGAAAGCCTGATTGGCATCCCCGGCGTTATGGGGGCTTACCGCGCCGGAAACGTAGCCCTGCTGAATGCCCCCGGCAATGGTGCGGCGGATGATAAGGGCATTTACTATTTCGTGCCCAAGATGATTCGTTATTATCTGGGTGAAGAACCAATTTTACAGAACGCGCCGACCTATCTGCCTTTTTATGAGGAAGACTGCAGCTATGTGTTGGCCAATCTGGAAAAGCTGGTTGTCAAGGATGTGGCCGAAGCGGGTGGCTACGGCGTAGTGTTTGGCCGTGATCTTACACAGGAAAAACTCGCTGATTTGGCTGATTTGATAAAGCGCGAACCGCGCCGTTTTATCGCGCAGGAAGTAATCGACTTCAAGGATCTTCCCATTATGGAAAACGGCAGAGAGGTGCCGCGCAAAGCTGACCTGCGGGCCTTTGTGTTAGCCGGAGAGAAAACAACAGTATGGCCAAGCGGTCTGACGAGGTTCAGCCGCGATGCAGACAGCTTCGTGGTAAACAGTTCGCAAGGAGGAGGTTTTAAAGACACATGGGTACTGTCACGCTAAATAAAACAAACCGCATGTATTGGCTGGGCCGCTATCTGGAGCGGGTCTACACGACGCTGAAGGCCACCCGGCCCTTGTTCGATGCTTATACCGACGGCACAGAAACCGATTTTGCCGCCTACTGCACGGCGCTTGGTATTCCGGCGGACTACCGCGACACGGCGGATTTTATCACGCGCTACTATTTCGATATAAATAATCCGTCTTCTGTAGCGTCATCCCTGAGCTATGCGTATGACAACGCCATCGTTCTGCGGGAAATGCTCACGTCCGAAACGCTGGCCTATGTGCAGATGGCTGTATCTGCGATGGAACTTGCCGCAAAGAGCAGCGGCCCCGCAGTGGAATTGCAGTGGGTGCTGGACGATATTATGGCATTTCGCGGTGCGTGCGAAGAAAAAATAACCGATGAAAAAAGCCGCGGCATCATAAAAACGGGGGCCAGTCAGGAGCGTGTAGACCTCTACCTGCGGCTGGATTATCCCAAAGACGCTGTCAGGAAGGAATTTGAGCGGCTTTTTAACCGCCTGTACAAAGCACCGCTGGAGCCCTCCAAAGAACCGCTGGCCTTGTTGGTGGATGCCCTTTTGGATACCGAAAAGCCTACCCCGCCCGTTCCGATTCTGGTGCAGGCAGTGGAGGGGCTTTTTCCCAACATATAAGACGAAGCGGCAAAAATTTCTCCTGTCGCCAATAAAACAACAATGAAACGCTTACAATTTTCTTTCAACACAACGGTACAGTATTCCGCACCCGTGACAGGCCACCAACTGGCCTTGCGCTGCGTGCCGATGACCGATGCAGTGCAGCAGTTGGAACAATGCACCGTCACCATAGAACCCGGCAATACGCCCCGGCCTTTGCGGGACGGTTTCGGGAATACGGTCTTCTGGTACAGTGCATCAGAGCCGCACACGACCCTGCGGTACACCAGCAGCGGCGTGGCGGCTGTGGATAAGAGTAAGGAGGACGAAGCGTTCCCAAACCCGGTGTTTCGGTACCCCGGTCTGCGTACCACCCCGGGGCGAACGTTGCTACAGATTTCTTCCGCCATGCCAAAAGACGGCACTTATGAGGCTGCCGAGGCACTCTGCCATGCCGTACACAGCCTGCTGCAATATACGCCCGGCGTGACCGATAATGCCACCACTGCAGAGGAAGCGCTGCGCGGCGGGGGCGGTGTATGCCAGGACTATGCGCAGGTGTTTGTGGCACTGGCACGGCTGGCAGGCTGGCCCGCCCGGTACTGCATGGGGCTCAGCGTTGGGGAGGGAGCCACCCATGCGTGGGCGGAGATTTACCATAACGACGGGTGGCGCGGCTTTGACCCCACGCGGGATTGTGTCGCCGACGAGCGCTATCTGCGCTTTGGCATCGGTCGGGATTCTGCCGATTGCCCGGTGGAGCAGGGGATTTTTTTCGGGAATGCAGCGCAAAGACAAAGTATCCGTATGCGCGTGGCTGAATTGCAGGGGGTGTGAGTAAGATGGATAAGATTGTAGCCGACTTAGGGCTTTCCGTACACGAGCGGTGGGAACTGCACAAAAATCATATCACGCCCTTGCATGGCAACGACGGGGGCAAGCGTCTCTGCGTTGTGACCGGCATCCACGGCGATGAACTGGAAGGACAGTATGTGGCGTTCCTGCTGAACCAGGAACTTCAACAGCACCCGGAATACCTGCACGGCACGGTCGATATTTACCCGGCCATGAACCCGCTGGGCATCAACACGATTCAGCGCGGCGTGCCGCTGTTTGACCTGGACATGAACCGTATTTTCCCCGGCGCAACGGACGGTCCCGCGGCGGAGTATATTGCACATGAGGCTATCGAGGATATGCGTGGTGCCGATATGGCCATCGACATTCACGCCTCCAACATCTATCTGCGGGAGATGCCGCAGGTGCGCATCTCGGAGGAAACAGCAGATGCGCTGGTTCCGCTGGCGAAAGAACTGAACATTGATTTTGTCTGGATTCACGCCGCCGCTACGGTGCTGCAAAGCACGCTTGCCCACAGCTTAAACGAAATCGGCACAAATTGTCTGGTCGTTGAGATGGGCGTTGGTATGCGCCTGACCCCCGGCTATGGGGAACAGCTGACACAGGGCATCCTGAATTTGATGCGTACGCAGGGAATGTGGACAGGCCCGACCATCACGCCCCGCACTCCTCTCGTCAGCCGGGATAAAGTTGCGTTCCTGAACGCCGATGTACCGGGTATTTTTGTGCCGGAACCCGTACACAGCGGCAAAGTAAGGGAGGGGCAGCGGCTTGGCATTATTGCTGACCCGCTGGCGGGCACAATTCGCCAGACAGTCACAGCACCTACGGCCGGGCTGCTTTTTACCCTGCGGGAATATCCTGTGGTGTACCCCGGCAGTCTTTTGGCGCGCATTTTGATGGAGGGGGAGTCGGAATGAAGCAGGAAATTCTTTATGAATTGGAAACGCCCTACCGTCAGCCTTTTCGCCTGGAGGGATTCCGTTTTGGCGAGGGGGAACATTCCTGCGCCGTTGTAGGCGGCATCCGCGGCAATGAGATTCAACAGATGTATGTCTGCGCCCGTCTTGTCAAGGCGCTGACCGCGATGGAAAAGCAGGGGATGATTCTGCCGGGGCACGAGATTCTTGTTATTCCCTGCGTGAACCGCTATTCCATGAATGTGGGCAAGCGGTTCTGGCCGATGGACAATACCGACATCAACCGTATGTTCCCCGGCTATATGCAGGGCGAGACAACCCAGCGCATTGCGGGGGCGCTTTTTGATGCGGTCAAAGGCTACCGCTACGGCATTCATTTTGCCAGCTTCTATCTGCCGGGTGACTTTGTACCCCATGTGCGCATTATGGATACAGGTTACCAGACTTCCTCCCTGGGCAATCTGTTTGGGCTGCCCTACGTTGTCATGCGTACGCCGAAGCCAATTGATACCACAACCCTAAATTATAACTGGCAGATTTGGGAGTCAAACGCATTCAGTCTGTATACCAAGGAAACGGCGCATATAGACGAAGAAAGCGCGGCGCAAGCCGTCAGCGCCGTGCTGCGGTATCTGAGCCGCGTTGGTGTGATGAAATACACCTGCCACAGCGGGTATCTCTCCACAGTTATCAACGAGAACGACCTTGCCACGGTGCTGACCCCGGCGGGTGGTATTTTCCGCGCACTGTGCGTACCGGGGCAAGAGGTAGAATACGGCGATACGGTTGGAGAAATTCTTGACCCTTTTACGGCAGAAATCATAGCGCCAGTGACAGCCACCACCAGTGGACTTGTGTTTTTTGCCATTGATAAGCCGCTTGTTTTGGAGCATGAGGTGGCGTTCAAATTGATACGTCGACTTCACGCCTGAAAATTCACAAATTGGATATTCATCAGGCGCCAGCAGAAAGCTGCCCCCTACAAACATAAAGAGCCGACCTCTTACACCACCGTGCGTACCGACCGGTACACGGCGGTTCAACCGCATATAAGTGCAAGAACTCGTAGTAGTTTAGGATGCTAAAGTATCCTGCTGCTGCGAGTCTTTTGTTTGTAAACAAAATTGCAATGCTTGGTTAAAATTGAATACACATTTACCCAAGGACCGGCCGAAAAAGGTCGGTCCTTGCTTTCGGGAAAAGACGATGCACTTTTTATGGGGGTTCGTCATTTTTGCCTTCCACATACGCTGTTTTGACAAATTTTGACACAGCATTCTTGTATACTAAAAATATCTGCATAGCGTGAAAAAGCGCAGCTATTTGTAGGAAAAACAAGGAGGCAATACAGATGACA
The DNA here is from genome assembly GCA_963655125.1 of Bulleidia sp. GTDB lineage: Bacteria > Bacillota > Clostridia > Oscillospirales > Ruminococcaceae > Gemmiger. Next base: position 2,387 of record CAVKDR010000002.1, on the reverse strand, counting down.
AAAGGAAAAAAGCTGACCGCGGTGTCGCTGCTTTTGACGTTGTTCATGCTGCTTGGTGTTTGTAGCACAGCATTTGCAACAGAAGGAAACGATGAAAACGCGGGGGGGGGGACAGAATGATCTCCCGGCATCGACTTCGGTACCATCTTCGACACCTGAAGTAGTCACATGGGATATTTCCAAGTCTAAAGAGGCCACGAATCTGGACGAGAACTTTGAGTCCCGCGTCACGCTATCTCTGCCTGCTGGGGATTATAAAGGCGATCTGGACGTAGTATTCGTTCTAGATGGATCGACAAGTACCGACGAGGATGATCTTGCGGGTGACGCCGCAGGACTGCTGGAAGACTTAGCCGGTTTTGAAAATCTGAATGTAAAGGCCGGTCTGGTAGTTTTTGGTGGAAGCGTACCGATTCTTTATAAAGATAACGAGCTGCTAGTTCTTTCTGAGACCGACAACTTAGACAGAATCAAGGCGGCAATCACAGATAAAAGCTACGATGGAATCACGGGTCGAAGCGGCAGCAACCTTCAGGCGGGTGTAAAGGCTGCTCAAGAGCTGCTGGATGCTGACGAAGCGGTAGATAATGCCGATAAATACTTGATTCTTCTTACAGACGGCGGTGCCCGTATGTGGGTGAACGATAAGGGGGAGGCTCTGTTCCAGACGTACGTTCCGAACGGCAGTATCTTCTGGAACTCGAATGAGGACTCCTGGCAACGTTACATATCTCCTAAAACCAAGGAATTGCGTGAATTCGATGAAGTCTGGAATGCCGGTAAGAATCCTGATTTCAGCAAGTATGCGATGACCGAGAGTGAGTCCAAAGAAGAGGGTGCTGTTGATAGGGCAGCCTCCTGGGACACCGTCCTTTATGCTGACAATTATTACACCGCTCTTGAAGTCTCGACCTACTATGCTGCAACATCTATCATCGAGGCATCTCAGAATTCCCATGTCATTTGGGTGGATTATCCCTATCACGATGGTTATTATAAAGAATACACCGATTCTTTTAAGTCCTGGATGGCAGACCAGAAGTACGTTACCCGTTACGATAGCACCGAACTTGAAGGAAACAATATTTTCGATGCAGTAAAGGATCAGCTCATCTACCTTCTGGATGCCGATTCCACCGTAGTGGATTACATGGGATACGTTGAGGACGACTATAATCTTGACTTTATCAACAAAGCGGAAGCTCTTACTCTTACGGTTGGCGATGAGAAAAAAGACGTTGTTGATCTGGGCAATAATACCTATGGCTTTGGAAATGTGCTGGATAATGGTAAATATGAATATGAACTGACCTATTATCCTGCTGATGACGGTGAAGAGCATTTCATATGGACAATCAATGTTCCGGTTACAAAGGTCATGCCTGTAAAGCTCACTTATAAGGTAAAGCTCGTAAATCCGAAGAGTGTGCCGGGTACCTATGGGGGTTATGATAAGTACGGAGAAAATAATGATGGTTCGGCAACATACAGCCTATATACAAATAATAAGGCTACGCTGAATCCGGTTGATTCCGATGGCAATGAAGGTGATTCGGAAGATTTCAAAAAGCCTACGGTATCGTATGTTGTTGAGTCTACACCGACTCCGACTCCCACGATTACCCCAACTCCTACGGCTGCACCGACCCCGACACCGACTGTTGCCCCTACGGCGACCCCTACGGTTGCACCAACTGCCACTCCGACTGCAACGGTCAGGCCATCTTCTATTCCCCAAACTAGTGATTCTTTCCCCATTGAGGGAATCTTGATTCTGCTTGCTGTGGGTGCTGTAGGCACCACAACCACCGGATATCTGCGTAAAAAGCACCATTATTAAAGCAAAAGGAGCTGTCGCACATTGAGGTGACCCCTCAAAGTTAGACTTTTACGAGACGACTTCGGTCGTCTCGTTTTTCTTTATGGTGATGCTGTACTCCACACCCTCAAACTTGAAAATTACAGGTTGCCTGCTTCGCAGCAGATAATCCCGGAACCTCGGCTTGTCGCGTCCGAAGCTGGTCAGCGGCAGGCCCGCCGCAATCCGCACCGAACATTCAGGCGGCAAACCGCGCTGCTGAATTTCTTTTGTGATGGCCGCCAGCGTCAGCAGATAATAATTGTCGTTCACGGTCTTGTCGCGCTGGATAGGCTGCCGCCCGGTGCCGTAAACAAAAAATTCCCGCAGCCAACGGGAAATTGAAAACATTCTGAAAACAGCGGAAAAAAGTTGGAATTTCCGCTGAAAAACTGCAAAACTGGGCAGCAGGGGAGGGAAAAACTGCCCCAAACTGCCCAACAAATAAACATCCACCAGCCGAGCTGGTGGTTTCAGCTTGTAGAAAAAGTCCGTTTTGGCAGTCACGCCAAGGCGGGCTTTTGCATTT
>CAVKDR010000001.1:0-34250 GCA_963655125.1 Bulleidia sp. | reverse complement strand
CTATTAAAACTCATGTTAAAATAAAAGTCAAATAGAAATTTTTATAAAAAATTAGTCATTTTGACGAATATTGTTTAATTTGTATGCAAATCCGTCTGCCGCGTGGCTGACAAAAGAAAAGGAGCAATCAGTTATGAAAACCATCAACGAGGAAATGCCTTTATTGAAGCAGCTGCTCTCGCTGATTTCCAACCACTTCGGCAGCTCGTGTGAGGTCGTCCTGCACGATTTGACCCAGGACTACAACCACACGATTGTGGATATCCGCAACGGCCATATCACCAACCGCACGGTGGGCGGCTGCGGCTCCAACCTGGGGCTGGAGGTGCTCAGCGGCAACGTCATCGACGGCGACCGCTTCAACTACGTGACCACCACGCAGGACGGCAAAATCCTGCGCTCATCCTCCATCTATTTAAAGGACGACGACGGTAAAGTCATCGGCTCCATCTGCGTGAACCTGGATATCACCGACACGCTGCGCCTGGAGGGCGTGCTGCGCCAGTACAACCGCTTTGAGGATACGCCCGACACCGTGCAGGAGCATTTTGCCACGAACGTCAACGCACTGTTTGCCCAGCTCATCAAGGACGGGCAGGATATCATTGGCAAGCCCGCTGCCGAGATGGACAAGAAGGAGCGCATTCAGTTCATCCGCTACCTGGACAAGAAGGGCGCATTTCTGATCACGAAATCCAGTGAGCAGATCTGCGACATGCTGGGCATCAGCAAGTTCACCTTCTACAACTACCTTGAAGCCAGCCGCAGCGATAAGGTAGAAGAATAAGGATGTGATTCCGTGAAAACCGTCAGCCTGACGGAAGGCTCTGTTGTGCGCGGCAGTCTGCTGTTCACCTTGCCGCTGATTTTGGGCAACCTGTTCCAGCAGCTGTACAGCGCTACGGACTCGCTGGTGGTGGGCAACTTTGTGGGTAGCGGGGCGCTGGCCGCGGTTTCAGCCAGCAACCAGATTGTCAACCTGGTCATCGGGTTTGTCATCGGACTGACCACCGGCGCGGGCATCGTCATCGCGCGGCACTACGGCGCGGGGGAGTATGACGCCCTGCGCCGCTGCATCTCGACGGCCTACCTGTTCTGCCTGGTGGGCGGCGCGGCGGTGTCGCTGCTGGGCATTGCAGTCTCCCCCGCCCTGCTGCGGCTCATCAACACGCCAGAAGAAATTTTTGCCGACAGCGTATTGTATCTGCGCATCTACTTCATCGGCACGTTGTTCAACATCCTGTACAACATGGGCGCGGGCGTGCTGCAGGCCGTGGCCGACACGCGCCACCCGCTGTATTACCTGTGCGCCGCCAGCGCCGTGAACATTGTGCTGGATGTGGTGTTTGTAGCGGTGTTCCGCTGGGGCGTGGCAGGCGTGGCTGCGGCTACGCTGATTGCCCAGGCCGTCAGCGCCGCGCTGGCTATGACCCACCTACTGCGCACGAAGGAGGAATACCGCCTGTGCAGCCTGCGGGGCGATGCTGCGGAGTTCCGCCTGATTTTGAAGTACGGCACCCCCACGGGCTTGCAGTCGGCCATCGTCAGCTTGAGCAACGTCGTTGTGCAGGGCTACCTGAACGGCTTTGGCGTGGCGGCAATGGCGGGCAGCAATGTGTACAGCAAGGTCGATACCTTTGTGCTGCTGCCGGTCAACTGCCTGTCCCTGACCGTGACGACCTTCACCGCGCAGAACATGGGCGCGCGCCGCTATGACCGCGTGCGCCGCGGCCTGCGGACGTTCCTGTGGATGGGCGGCGTCTATTCCGCCGCCGTGGGTGTCTACATGTTCTTCTTCAGCCAGGGGCCGATGTCGCTTTTTTCCCAGGAAGCGGAGGTTCTGCACAGCGGCGCGATGATGGCGCGGGTGCTGGCGCCCGGGTACATTCTGCTGGTGTTCTGCCAGATTTTCATTGGCACGGTGCGCGGCTGCGGGCACACGTTTGCCACGATGATTCTGTCGGTCGTCAACCTGTGCGGCCTGCGCATTGTCTGGCTGGCCGCGCTGCTGCCGTTGTTCCCCTCGCTGTATACGCTGTACCTCGGCTACCCCGTCACCTGGGGCACCGCCACCGCGTGCATTGCACTGTATTACCATTTTTGCGTCGTGCCACACATCCAAAGACGGGATGCGCTGGAAAATCAAATGTAAGGCTGCCGCTTTTGCGGCGGCCTTTTTAATACCAAAAACTTTTTAGACTCCCTATTTCCACGCGTTCATTTCAAAAATTCGTCAATCCACCGAATTTTACTTCGTATTTTTGCGCATGTTTCCCAATCTTAAAAAACATTTGAAAACGCATTGAAATCTAAAAAAGAATATGATACTATGAGGTATACCTAAAAATATTTTATATAGGAGGCTCTTATGGAAGTCACCTACACCCGCGGCAAGCCCGGCGAGCTGGGCGAAATCCGCGATTTTGTCAATATGGTGTTCAGTATGCACACCCGGCCCCACGATTTTGCCCGGATGCTGCCCAAACTCTACGCCGACGATGCCGCTACCGAGAGCGAGCACTACCTGGTGCGGGAGGATGGCCGCCTGGTCGCCGCCGTCTGCGCCCATCCGTTCACGATTGTCTGCGGCGAACGCACGCTGCGGTGCGCCGCCATCGGCAGCGTCAGCGTACACCCCTATGTGCGCGGCAAAGGCTACATGCGCAAGCTGATGACCACCGCTGTGGCCGACATGGCCCGGGACGGCATTGCCCTGAGCGTGCTGGACGGCCGCCGCCACCGCTACGCCTATTTCGGCTATGAACCCGCGGGCCTGCGGGCGGAGTACACCATCACCCCGGACAACCTGCGCCACATGGCCGCGGCGCACCGCCTGGATCTGACCACCGCACCCGCCAACCCTGCTGACGCCGCCGAGATTGCCGCCCTGCTGGCCATTCAGAACGGCCGCACGGTTCACGGCGTGTACACGGCGCAGAGCTTCCGCACCGTGGCCGTCAGCTGGGACGGCCGCCTGCTGACCTTACGCGCAGGCGGTGAAATCGTCGGCTTCTGCATCACGTCGGACGGCGGCCGTATTGGCGAGCTGGCCCTGCGGGACGAGAGCCTTTTGTACGACGCTCTGCGTGCCGTGCAGCAGTATCTTAACTGCGATGTGCTGACGCTGCCCTGTGCCGGGTGGGACACCGCCCGGATGCAGACAGTCGGCCCGCTGTACGACCGCTTCTCCCTATATGCCGACGACAAATACCAGGTGTTCGACTATCCCGCCGTAGCTGCGTTCTTTTTGCAGGCCAAGGCAGCGCAGCGTCCCTTGCCCGACGGGCGGCTGACGCTCTCGGTGGACGGCGGCCAGCCCTTTGCGCTGACCTTGCAAAACGGCGCAGCTGACGCCGCCCCCTGCGACGCCGCCGACTACCATCTGACCCACACCGAAGCAATGGCGCTGCTGTTCAGCCCCGAAGGGCTGATTCTGCCCCAGGTCGCCGCGCCTGCCGGGTGGCTGCCGCTGCCGGTCTATGTTGACTCCCCTGACAAATGCTGACCCGCTGAAAGGAGCGTTTTTATGTACCAGCTTTTCCCCACGCCGCGCCATTTCACCGCCACCGACGAACTTGTCCCCACCGGACTGCCCGTCCTCTGTCTGGCCCCGGCGCTGGCCGATGCCTGCCACGCAGCCGGGTATGACCCCCAGGCCAATCTGGCCGAGTTTTTGACCTTGCCCGGCTCCGGCCTGTCCGTCATCGCAAACCTGATGGACGGTGTTTCCGGCGCGTTTGAAATGGAAATCCGCACCGACGGCATCCACATCCAATGTGCCGACGGCGCAGGTCTTTACTACGCCATCGAGACCATCCGCCAGCTGGCTATACAGAACCGCGGCGTTTTTCTGCCCGTCTGCACCGTGCAGGATGCCCCCGCGCTGGAAGTGCGCGGCATTATGCTGGACATCGGCCGCGACAAAATTCCTCAGCTGAAGACGCTGTACAGTCTGATTCGCCGGTTCGGCAAAATGCGCATCAACCATTTGGAGCTGTACATGGAGGGGTTCTGCTTCGATTACCCGCAGTACCGCTACCTTTTCAGCGATGAAACGCCGATTACCGCCGAGGAATTCCGCCAGCTTTCCGCCTACGCCAAGGCGCATTTCATCGACCTGGTGCCCAACCAGAATGTACTGGGCCACATGGAAAAATGGCTCGAGCGCCCGCAGTTCCGCCACCTGGCCGAGTGCGAGGACGGCTACATTTTCAACAACCTGTTCTGGCGGCCCCCCATGACGCTGGATGTCTACGACCCGGGCAGCATCGCCTTGGCCGGGGAACTGCTGGATACGCTGCTGGCGAACTCCGATTCCGACTACGTGAATCTGAACTTGGACGAGCCGTTTGAGATGGGCATGGGCAAGAACAAAGCCGTGGCCGACCGCGACGGGCGGCTCAAGCTCTACTTTGACTATGTGGACAAGCTCAACGCCTACTGCCGCGCCAAGGGAAAAAAAATGATGATGTGGGGTGACGAGGTGCTGGCCGACCCGGCCAACGCCGCCCGCCTGCCCCACGATGTAACGCTGTTGGACTGGATCTACGAGGGCGACGCCAAGTTTGAGGACCACGCCCGCCAGATGCAGCAGGCCGGGCTGCGGTTCTGCCTGTGCCCCGGCAGCAGCAGCTGGGGCGCGCTGACAGGCCGCAACGATAACATGCTGGCCAACATTGCCGATGCCGCCGCCAACGCTGTGAAGTACGGCGGCGCGGGCATCATCACCACCGACTGGGGCGACCTGGGCCACTGGCAGTACATCAGCGCCAGCTACCCGGCCTTTGCGTGCGCCGCGCTGTACGCCTGGTGCGGTACGGCCAGCCGCGACGCCGCCGAGTGGTACTGCAATACCTTTATTTATAGGAGCAGCGACGGCAGCGCCTTCCGCGCCGCGTGGGACTTGGGCAACTACTACAAGCTGGAACGCGCACCGCTGTACAACACGACCCTCTGCTTTGCGGTCATGAGCAGCAAGTATTATTTTGACAGCATTGAGGAATTTGACCAAAAGATGGAGCGGCTGCTGACGCTTTCCGCCAACATTGCCCGCACGAACCACATCCCGGAAAAAACCGCCCGCATTGAGATGGACTACGACGAGATGACCGCCTACCTCGACCGCGTGGAAGAGGAAATCCACGCCGCCAAGTTCGGCTGCGCGGGGAATCTGTTGCTGGTGGAGGAAATGGAAAACGGCCTGCGGATGGTTCGCTACGGCGCAAAGCTCTACCACACGCTGAAGGACCTGCGCGCCACGCCCGCCTACCGCCGGAACATGGCCGAGCTGGCCGACGAGCTGAACGCGATTCTGAAAATTCACTACAAACTCTGGTGCGCTCGCAACCGCACCGGCGGTTTTTCCCGCAGCATCGCACATATGCAGCATTTAATTGACTTCTGCACCAAGCAGAGCCGCGAACAAACATAAGGAGGCCGCGCTATGGCTGATCTATATCTCGGTGTTGATCTGGGCGGCACCAACATTAAAGCCGCCCTTGTAGATGCTGAAGGAAGCATCCTCAACGAATCTTCCGTTCCCACCAATCTTCCCCGCCAGGCCGAGGCTATCTGCGACGATATTGTCGCCCTTTGCACAGCATTGGCAGACGGTGTCCGGCTTCACGGTATCGGTGTCGGCTGCCCCGGTACCGTGGACGGCGGTGTGGTGCGTTATTCCAACAATCTAAACTGGCATGACTTTGCCATGGCAGACTATCTGCAAGGCAAAACCGGTCTGCCTGTGCGCCTTGCCAATGACGCCAATGCCGCCGCATTGGGCGAGGCACTTGTAGGATGTGCCAAAGGTGCCGAGAGTGCCGTGATTGTCACCCTGGGCACAGGTGTCGGTGGCGGTGTGGTGCTGAATGGAAAGCTACTGACCGGGTACACCGGCGCTGCGTCAGAGCCGGGGCATACCGTCATCTGCGATACACCCAATGCACCACTGTGTACCTGCGGGCGGCACGGTTGCTTTGAAGCCTACGCCAGCGCCACCGCGCTGATTCGCATGACACGCCAGGCTATGGATGCCTACCCGGAAAGTGCCCTGCACACTGTGGCCTCCGACGGTACTGTCAACGGCCGTACCGCTTTTGATGCCGCCGAACTTGGAGATGCTGCTGCCAAACAAGTGGTAGACGACTACATTCATTATCTAGCCGTTGGTATTGCCAATCTCACCAATATGTTTTTCCCGCAGGTCATCGGTCTGTCGGGCGGCGTCGCCAATCAGGGTGAAAACCTGCTCCGCCCTCTGCGCGCTGCTGTACAGCCCATGATTTTTGGTGATGAATACGCCAAAAAACACACCACCCTGACAACCTGCACACTCGGCTACCGCGCCGGTGTTATCGGCGCGGCGCTGCTCAACCGCGTCTGAGGGGCACACTATACCCCCACGCCGGAAACGCTGGCTGCCGTCACCATCCTGCGTGACGCGATGCCGGAGTTGAAGATCCGCGTCGTCAACGTCGTTGACCTGATGAAGCTTGAGGCCAACACCAAGCACCCTCACGGCCTGACCGATGCCGATTATGATGCGCTGTTTACGAAGGATAAGCCCATCATCTTCGCGTTCCATGGCTACCCGACGCTGGTGCATGAGCTGACCTATGAGCGCACCAACCGCAACCTGTCCGTGCACGGCTACTAGGAGGAGGGCACCATCACCACGCCGTTTGATATGCGTGTGCAGAATGAGATCGACCGTTTCCATCTGGTCAAGGACGCCCTGCTGCATCTGCCCCAGCTGGGCAACCGCGGCGCGTACCTCATCCAGCAGATGAACGACAAGCTCGTCGCCTACAAGAACTACATCCACGAGGTTGGCCAGGATATGCCGGAAATTTTGGACTGGAAGTGGCATCTGGCGGAAAAGGTCTAAGCTTTTTCATTCAAAAGACTCATCACTCACCATAAAAGGAGAGGTGCAGCCTGCACCTCTCCTTTTATGATGGGCGTAAAGTGCTATATTGAAAGCGCTCATCCTGCACAAGTAAAGCACAGTATCCTCATAACATCTGCATGCACTTTGTATATACCATCGTTGTTTTTCTTGTTATAATACACGCACAGAGAGGATACTGTAAAAAGGAATAGTAGACATCCTCTCTCTCATAAATTTCAAGTGCAGAGGGAGGTGTGTGGTATCGCCAGAAAAAGTGCTCCAATCCATGTAATTGTTTACTATCCTAAAACAGAAGCCGGTCAGCGTGAACTTGCAAACCGGGCTGCCGGTATCCACGCCGATATTGTCAACCACCGTCTTCAAGATTTGAATTGTTCTTCCGAGCAGAAGATTCAACTGCTTGATGCCATCATAAAAACTGCCAAAGAAAAGGCAGGTGAACAGCCCTGATAAGGTTTGTTCACCTGCCTTTTTATTTTATCCTGCCCTTAAAATACTTTTCCCAACTTTTTCGGCTCACACGCTTCGTATTCCTTTCCCACGAGCTAATACAAGATTCCGCTGCACCAATTTCTCTGGCAAAGCGTTCTCTTCCCAACCCAAGGCTCTCACGGTACTCTTGAATTGCTTTTGCCGGGTCATTATACAAGAATTTATTATACTCGTCCAGTAGATCCTGTGGAGGGACATGAAATAGTGCCGCCAGTTTGTCCACAACATCTTTTTCATAGCAGTTGCACATTGCCTTTTCCATATCCATATAGACATTCAAGGATATGCCCGCCAAAGCCGCAACCTCCTTCTGCATGAGCCCCATGTGGTATCGGCACCAACGCATTCTATCCGGGACATTTTGAATTTCCGCATAACTATGATACCGCTGGTTAAATATCTGCGCTTCCAACAGCCGCCGCGGTGCAACCAGTCGAAAAACATAGATGCAGAGCGGTGCATATCGTGCAATACCTCTCTCAATGCGACACATCAGGTAATTAGTATCGGAAAACTGCGCAAATACGTGCCAGCAAGGGGTGGTTTCCTGTAAACCGTTACTGTTTGTCTTGCAAAGCGCGTCGGGGTGAGGATAGCATTCTCGATGCACCGGCTCGCGTAGCTGGCAAACTTGCTGGCACGGGCAGGGTCAAAGGTATCCACCGCCTTGATCAGCCCGATGGTGCCAATGGAAATCAGGTCGTCCTGATTGGACGTGGCAGCGTAGTATTTCTTGCACACATGGGCCACCAACCGCAGGTTGTGCCGCACCAGCTGGTCGCGGGCATCCCGCCCGGCCGCACCGCCCCCGCGCAGGGCCGCAAAGGCCGCGCGTTCCGCAGTGGGCGAAAGCGGCCGTGGGAAGCTGCCGCTTTCGAGATGCAGCGCCAAATACAAAATCTGCCCGGCCGCCGCCTGCAAAAACACCCCCAAAATGCCCCACATAGCAACACCCCCTGCCCTTTTGTATGCGGGCAGGGGGCGGTTTTATGCGGGTAGAAGTTCGGCGGCAGTGCAGATATCGTCCTGCACGGTCAAGCGCAGCGTGTGGGTTGCGTCCAGTTGAGTTGTATATACAGTTCAGCCATCTATATTAAAATAATACATCTCGTATATATCGTCCAAGCTGCGCCCTGTAAACCAGCCATCCTGCACCAGGCGGGCGGTGGTGGCTGCCAGCAGGGGTTCTTTTTCCTCGCTGCTGTACTGGGTGGCCCCGCAGGCGGACAGCACACCGGTGTCCAACAGGGGGTCTACCCCCTGCTCCCAGCGGGTCAGGGTCGCTTCGGCAATGCGGCGGTCGGGATCGGTGCAGCCCAGCACCACAAAGCTGACAGCCAGCACGGCAATGCCAATGCGCGCCGCCGGGATGGGCGTAAACACCCGCACCAGCAGCAACACCCCCCACACCAGCAGCACCGCCAGGAACCACCCGGCCGCCACCCGGCGCGGTGTGAAGCCGAACAGCCGGATATATACCGCAAGCTTGGCCCCGGCCAGCAGCGCAAAGGCCACGCCAAAACCGCAGAACAGCGCCGCCAGTACCTTGGGCAGCGGCCGCTTTGCCAGGAAATGCACCCCTGCCAGCACGGCAATGTCCAGCAATTGGATGCGCAGCAATTCCCAGAAACCGTCCACCGCAAAGGCGGAAGCTTCGGGCGCGGTCAGGCCCGGTCCGCCCAGGGCGGCGGTCCACTCGGCCAGCTGCATGGCAAAAAACAAGCCGTACAGCGCGCATAACGCACCGGTCGCAATGCTGCAGGTCAGCCGAGGCAGGCGCTTGTAAGGGGCCAGCGCTTTATAAAAAGTGGGGCCATCACAGGGCGGGGTGTCCCGCCGGGCGGCACCACTGACCAGCCCGAACAGCCACGCGCCCACCGGCAGCGACAGCAGAATGTTGAGCAGTTCGCTCAGCAGGCAGTCGCTCCAGAAATTTTGCCACAGGACAGTAAGCCAGGTGCCCAGGGCGGCAAAGTGGACATCGGCGGCGGCCAGCTGAGCAGCGGCAAAGCTGCACAGCGCCACGGTCAGCACCACCGTGCCCAAGGCCGCCAGCCACTTTTTAACGCCAATGCGCCGCACGGCCAAGCCGCGCAGGGCCACCAAAATCGTACGTGCCCGCGCAAAAAAGCTGCCAAACGGCAGGGTGAAGCACCCAGCCAGGGCATCCAGCGGGGCCAGTGCTCCGGTGTGCCCCTGGGCCAGCATGCCGCAGCGAGCCAGTACGCACCAGATCGCCAGCAGGTACCACGCCAACTCCTGCACAAGGCCGAGGAAGTAAAAGTGCCCCGGCACTGCCAGCGTGATCGACAGCGCCAGCCAGCAGGCGGCCCAAAGGGGTGTTTCCTTAGCGGCAGTGCGGCGGCAGGCGCGGGCGGCGGCTTCGACCGCCAGCAAAAAGACGACGGCAAAGGCAGTCATGGCCCAGCCACGGTAACGGCCGACCTCCCCAAACAGGATGCAGCGCAGGTAAAAGTAGGCCAGCGGATAGCTGCCCACCGCCGCCCAGGGCCAGAAGTGTTGATTTTTGGGTACACTTGAACAAAGGGGACGGATCCCGCCCTCTTGATGGGGGTATTTCATAGGGTTGCTCCTTTTTAGTGTAGGGGATGAAGCCTCCCTTGTGTAAAGGGAGGTGGCTGCGCGGCAGCGCAGACGGAGGGATTGTGACCTTACGTTATAGACCGATTCACCACACAGACGGGACAATCCCTCAGTCACCTGCGGTGACAGCTCCCTTTGCACAAGGGAGCCTTTCGCGTCCTCTTTTACGGTTCCTCGTCTACGTACTCCAATAGTTCGCCCGGCTGGCAGTCCAGGGCTTTGCACAGGGCTTCCAGCGTGGAGAACCGCACGGCTTTGGCTTTGTTATTTTTCAGGATGGACAGGTTCGCCGGGGTGATGCCGATCTCCTCGGCCAACTCCCCTGCGCCTTTGTGGCGGCGGGCCATCATCACATCCAGGTTTACGACAATGGGCATGATGCGTCCCCCTTAAATTGTATAGTCCAGTTCGTTTTTCATGCGCACAGCCTGGGCGAAGGCATTTTTCAGCACCCGCACCAGCAGTGCCATAAATCCGGCGGCTGCGGCCAGCACCGCAAAGGGGCGGTAGCAGATGAACACCGCCGCTAAACAGAGCACCGCCGCCCCAGCACAGCACCAGCTGATGCGCCGCAGCGCCGTGACGTTTTCGGGCACAAAGACCTTGCCTTTCTCGATACGGCGCAAAAATTTGTACAGGCTGACCAGCATGCCGATGGCCAGCGCCGCGCAGGCATAGCCCAGCACCAGCAGCGTGGCGGTCAGGCCCGTGCTGGGGCGCAGCCCTGCCACTGCGATGAACCACGCCGTCACCCACGGCCCGCCCAGCGTCATGGCAATGCTGCCCAGCAGCGCGGCCACCACCACGCACCGCGTCAGCGTGATGCTTTTTTCATCGTCCCAAAATTTCATGGTCGTGTCTCCCTCCGGTTTTCGGTATGGCTGCAGTATAGCACACCGCTTATCGTTTTGCAAGTGTTTTTTATCGTTTTTCGATATATTTGTGTTGTTATACAAAAAGACCCCGCCGCTTTTGTACGGTGGGGCCTGTGGGGTATATTCAGCTGCGGGCAGCGTGGCGGGCTTCCCGCTTGGCGCGGCGTTCCATCACGGTCTCCCAGCTGGAGGACATCTTATCCGCCAGGCAGACGAGGTAGGCCTCGCGGCATCGGGGCAGCTGGGTGATGGTCAGCGGCCACATGTGGGTCTGGATGATGTTGCGCTCTTTATCGTTGAGTTGGAACACCGCATCAGCGTTGTAACGTGCAATCAGCGGATGTTTGAAGCCGTGCCAATGGGTGATGTTGGCGCAGTTGTGCCAATCGTACAGGTAAAAGTCGTGCAGGAACGCGCCGCGCACCAGGCTGACTTCATCGGCGTGACAGTGCCAGTGCAGGTTGAGCCAATAGGCGATGCGGGTCACCCGCAGGCAATGCTCATAGGTGGTGACGGTGCCGTGCTGGATGAACTGCTGCATTTCCAGCGCATAGGGGTCATCGGCAAAGCCGCGCAGGATCTCGTACATACGCGCTTCCTGCGCCGCTGTCAGCTGGCAAACCATTGGCAAGCACTCCCTTCTCTCTTGGTTATCACCATTATACCGCGCCGCCCCGCCGCCAGCAATGGGGTGAGGGAAATTTCACAACTGTAAAGCAAATTTTACCGTGTCAGCACCGCTACCGTCTCCACGTGCCGGGTCTGGGGGAAAAGGTCCACCGGGGTAAAGCCCTTGGCCTTATAGCCGTGGCGGGCGAAAATTGCCACGTCCCGCGCCAACGTTTCGGGGTCGCAGCTGACGTAGACGACCCTGCAGGGGGCCATTTTGGCTACGGCGGCAATGCACTCCGGCGTACTGCCCGCGCGGGGCGGATCCAGAAAGACCACGTCCGGGTGCAGGCCCTCGCCTGCGGCGGCGGTCATCCACTCGGTGGCATCGGCGCAGACAAATTTAGCGTTGGACAGTTTATTATGCCGGGCGTTGGCGGCGGCATCCTTGACGGCGGCGGGGTTGCGCTCTACGCCAATGACCTGCCCTGCGTGGGGCGCGGCGCACAGGCCGATGGTTCCGATGCCGCAGTAGGCATCCACTACGGTCTCCTTGCCGGTCAGCTTGGCGGCATCCAGCGCGGCGCGGTACAGCACCTCGGTCTGCTGGGGGTTGACCTGGTAAAAACTGCGGGAGGAAATGGCAAACTGCAGCCCGCACAGCGTGTCCAGCACAAAGCCGGGACCGTAGAGGGTTTTCTCCCGGTTGCCCAGCACGGCGCTGCTTACGGTGGGGTTGATGTTCTGCACAACACTGACGACCCACGGTGCTTTTTTGCGCAGCGCTGCGCAGAAATTGCGGCTGCCGGGCAGTTCCGGCCCCGGCGTGACCAGCGTGACCAGCACCTGCCCCTTGCGGGAGCAGCGCAGCACCACGTGGCGCAGCAGACCGGTGCGTTTATCCTCGTCAAAGGCCGTATAGCGGCAGGCGCGGGCGGCATCCTGCACGGCGGTCAGTGTGCGGTTCAACACCTCGTTTTGCAGCAGGCAGTCGGCGGAGGGCAGCACCTTATGGGTGCCCTCGGCGTACAAACCGCAGACCAGCTTGCCCTGCTGGGTGGCAAAGCTGGCAATGGCCTTGTTGCGGTAATGCCACGGCTCGGCCATGGTGCGCAGCGGGGCTACTGGGGCAAAGCCGCCCAGCAGCTTTTGCAGTCGCTGCTGTTTTTCGGCAGTCTGGCGCGGATACGGCAGCGCCAGCAGCGGGCAGCCGCCGCATTTTTTACTGAAATTAACACAGGTCTTAGCCATGGGGCATCTCCTTTAAAATTGCAAGGTCTTGCGCGGTGTGCTACAATAAGCATAGAGCACTTTTGCGGCGCGCGCCGCATATTGTACAAACGGAGGGACTTTGTATGAACGTACTGCTGATCAACGGCAGCCCCCACAAAGAGGGCTGCACCTACCATGCCCTGTGCGAGGTTGCCAAAACACTGAACGCTGCGGGCATTGAAACAACGATCTACCACATTGGCGGCGCACCGGTGGGCGGCTGTGTGGGCTGCGGCGGCTGTGCCAAGGCCGGGCACTGCGTGTTCGGCGGGCCGGTGGTGGATGTGCTGCCGCTGGTGGAAAAGGCCGATGGCATCGTGTTTGGCGCACCGGTACACTACGCCACGGCGGCGGGCAGCATGCTGGGCTTTATGCACCGACTGGCTTACAGCGCCGGGCGGTATCTGCGCCACAAGCCCGCCGCGATCGTGACCAGCGCCCGCCGCGCCGGCACCACCACCGCTATTGAGGCCATGGAGAAAGTGCCGCAATTCTATGAGATGCCGCTGGTCAGCTCCACCTACTGGCCGATGGTCCACGGTGCCAGCGGCGACCAAGTGGCCCTGGACGAGGAAGGCTGCCAGATCATGCGCAACCTGGGCACCAACATGGCCTGGCTGCTGAAGTGCATCGAAGCTGGCAAGGCCGCCGGTGTGGAAGTGCCGACTGCCGAGGGCGGCAAGCGGACGAATTTCATCCGCTGATTTTTGCGATATGATTTACGGGAGAAGCCGGGTTCGGCTCCTCTTTTTTTATGCGCGACGAATTGGCTGCGCGCGCTCGCGGGTGGTGCGACGGGGTCAATCCAACAGGGCGGCGGCGGTTTCCGGGGTCCGCCCTGTCGGCCAGACGTTTTGCATCAGGTCGATGATGGGCTGGTAATCGCTGGTTTTGGCGGCGGCCGTCATGTAGATGGTCTGGCCGCAGTCATAGTCCACCTGGGCAAAAATCGTCTGGTAGCTGCCGCAGTCGTACCGCACGGCCTGTACGGCGGCATCGGGCACGGTGAAATCGAAATCATATTTCACGGTGCCGGTGGTTTCTTCCAGTTCCTGGCCGGACTGGGCCAGAAAATCTGTGTACTGGTCGGTGACCTGCAGCAGCACCACCGTGTAGCCCAGCCGGTTGCCGCCGGTGACGGAGAGGGTATCCTCCTGCGCCATGGTGGGCTGCTGCCACTGGTTTTTGTCGTAGACTACCGTCACGCCGTTATCGCCGTCCCAGCTGGCGTAGTCGGGGGTGTCACTGGTGGTAAAGTCATCACCGCCGTAGAGGTAGAGCATCAGGTCGTTGAAGCTGCATCCTGTCAGGCTGAGTGCCAGCACCGCAGCGGCCAACAGAGCAAAGAATGTATGGGTCGTTTTCTTCATGGTTCCGTCCTTTTCAAATTACCACAATGGCGTAAATTCCAAGTGCCGAAGCTGCCGCGATGTACGCAGCGCGTCCCACCACGGCGAACGCCAGCCCAAAAGCCAGCCCGGCCAGCACATCGCTGACAAAGTGTACCCCCGTGATGACGCGGGAGATTGCAATGGCCACCGCCAGCACCGCCAGCACCGTGCCTACCGGCGGCAGCACATACCACACCGCCGCCGCGATGGCCGCCGCCGAAAAGCAGTGGCGGCTGGGCATGCTCTGGCCGGTTTTATCTTTAGGGAACAACGGTGCAAAGCCATATTTCGTATAAGGCCGTGGGCGGTCGATGGCCGCGCGCAGGGCCGTGCCCACCACGAACGCCGCCGCAGGCACCACGGCCGTAACCCCCAGCTGCGCCCACATGGCATGCCAGGCCAGCCAGGCCAGCAGGCCCAGATACAGCAGGTACACCGCCGCCACGGCTCCCGTGCTGACGGCCCGCAGCGCTTTTTTTGCCTCCGGGCGGGCGTTGAACCAGCCGATCACCGCGCGGTATTGCTGCTCGTTCATGGGCAGACCTCCCTAGTTTAAAATACTACAGTATAAGCATAACACCGCGCAAAAGGGTTGTCAAACACGGCGGTACACAATATAATGGATGTAATGTAAAAATAGGAGGACCCTGTTTTGTTTGGTTTTGCAAATGCGCTGCTGCTGGCTTTGTTTGCCGCAGCGGGTGTTGATTTCATTCTGGCGCTGCGCCGCAAAGCGGTGGGGCAGCTGTTCACCGTGCCCCACTACCTGTTTGGCGATTGGGGCGGCGAGGTCCGCGCCCGGTGGGGGCAGCGCGCCTTTTTGCTGGCGCTGATGCTGTATGAGTTCACGGTGGTGTTCTGCAACAGCATGGCGCGGGAGAACTGGCCGTTTTTGCAGGGGCAGCTTGCCCCGGTTTTGGACACCATCATGTACACGCTGCTGTGCGGCAAAATTTTGCTGGGCACCCGCTACACCTGGCGGGAACTGCTCTGCGCCGGTGCGCTGTATTTTGTGGCGCGGTGGGTGTATTTCAACGGGCAGAACATCTGGTTTTTGGGCCTGGTGATGGTGCTGCTGGCGGCCAAAGATGTGCCCCTGCGGCGCAGCCTGCAGGCGTTTTTGGCCTGCGGTGTGCCCACCCTGGCGCTGGTGGAAGTGCTGCACTTTGCAGGCATCATCGCCCCTGATGCGTTGAGCGAGCGCAGCGGCAGCTACCGTTTGATGTTCGGCTATGGGCACCCCAACACCTTTGGCGGCATCGTGTTTGGGCTGGTGCTGGCCTGGGTGCTGCTGCGCCAGGCCAAAATCACCTGGGCCGAGATTGCCGCCGTAGCAGGCGTAGGACTGTTTTTGTACAAAGGCCCGGCTTCGCGGTCGCCTGCACTGTGCGCGTTTTTGCTGGCGGTGCTGCTAGTCTGCGCCAAGCTGGTGGGACCGCGCAAAGGGCGCAAGCTCACCGCCGGGCTGTGTGCCGCCATGGTGCCGGTGGTGGGGGCCATCAGCTTTATTTTGCCGTTGTTCGTGGTCAAAATCGGCCCCTGGGCGGATGAGATCGGCCCCGCGTGGCTGGCCAAGCTGGACAGTTTACTGACCTGCCGCATCTCGCTGGCGTGGGCGGCGTATCGTATGTACGACATAAAAATTGCCGGCCAGATGCTGATGGACTGGCCGGCGATCGACAATATTTTTGTGTATTTTCTGTACCAGTTTGGCCCTGTGCTGGTGGCGCTGGCCGGTGTGCTGATGGCGGTAACCCTCTACCGCCTGGCCCGCCAAGGCCGCTGGCAGGCTGCCGCCTGTTTGCTGGTGGTGCTGTTTTACGGCTACATGGAGACCCAGGTCATCCACATCACCAGCGACCCGGCGTTGTTGCTGCTGGTACCAGCGGTGTTTGGAGATAAACCGGCTGATTAGCCTTTTCTAATCCTCCGGGTACTCAATCTCCACGCCATCGGCTTCGGCGGCGGTTTTGGCGGCGGTAACCAGGCCGCTTACTTCGCCGGAGGGCTTTTCCAGCAGGTAGGCCCCTACCGGTTTGGTTTTGTACACCAGCAAAACGCAGTAAGTATCCGCGTCACCGGTGGAAAGCTGCGGGCAGAGCAGCGTCCACTTTTCCACTGTTTTGCCCTTGTAGCTGCCCAGGTCCAGGCCGCTCTCCTGCACCACCTGGTTAAAGGCGGAAAAGCTGTCGTCCCACTTTTTGGGGATCTTCACCTTATCCACCGCCGCGCTGGACAGATCCGTCTCGAAGCCATAACCGGTAAAATAGGTACCGATATCCTGGGTCGTTTCCACCGTGGCCGTTACCGGTGCGGCCGCCGCCACGGCATCGCCGGAGAAATGCACCGCTGCCGCTACCGTGCCGCACAGGCACACCGCGCACAGGGCCAGTGCCCCCGCCTGCCGCAAGCCGGGTTTTGTTACCGTAAATAAAAACATACGCAGCCCCCCTGCCATTCGTTTTCACACAATGGTATGCGGGGGCTGCGTTTTGTATGTTATTTGTATTTTTCCACCGGCTCGTACCACTGGAAGATCACCGCATCGTTCTCGGCTTCCAGCTGCTTGGTGTTGTGCTCCGGCAGGGCGGTCCACATCACCGGCATCGCGCCCAGGGCATCGGCCAGGCGGACGGCCCAGTTGCGCTTATCGGGGCACCAGGCAATAAAATCTGGCCGGCCCAAAAAGTTGCCAAAGCAGTGGGACAGCACATATGCCGGGATGCGCTTGGTGCCATCGCGGCGGTAGCTGCGGTAACTGTCAGACAGCTGGCCGCGCAGCACACCCGGTGCCTGGCGGCGGATGATGCCCACCACGCGGGGGTCGAAACTCTCGATGCAGTAAGGGCCGGGGTAGGCTTTCAGCGCGGCCAGGGTGGCACGGCAAAGGTCCTCTAAGTAAGGCTTGGTATACTCGCTGCGGCTCTTGATCTCAACGATCAGCGGCGTGGCGGGGTTGGCCTCGGCCACCGTGCGCAGCATATCGGCAAACAGCGGCGGGTGTTCCTCGCTGCCCGCCAGCGGCATGGCCGAGAAATCCGCCCAGGCGGCATCGTGGACAAAGCCTTTGCCGGGGGTCATGCGGTCCAGCGTATCATCGTGGAAAACCACCAGCTTGCGGTCAGACGTGAACTGCACGTCCAACTCGATGCCGTAGCCATGGCGGGCAGCGGCAGCAAAAGCGGGCAGGCTGTTTTCCGGCGGGCGCTGGCCCTTGCCGAAGTAGCCCCGGTGGGCATAGTTGCGGCCATAGAACGGGGCCCGCAGGTCCTCGCGCTTAGCGCCCGGCCAGATGGCGAACAGCACCAGCGCAATTAAAATCAAAACAACGATCAGCAAAATCATAATTTTCACTCTCCGTCGCCATTGTACCGCGCCAAGCGGCAAAATGCAAGGTCTTTACCGCCATTTTACGCGGTACTCGGTCGGGGTGCAGCCGGTCTCGGCATGAAGCTGCGCACCAAAATAGCTGCTGGTGCCAAAGCCGCAGCTTTGGGCGATGTCGGTCACGGTGCGGTCGGTCTCCAGCAGCAGCTTGCAGGCGGATTGCAGCCGCACGGTGCGGATGTAGTCAGTGGGGCTGGTGTGCAGGCAGCTTTGGAAGGCTCGGTAGCACTCCCGCTCACTGCAATAGGCTGCGGCAGCCAGCATGGGCACTGTGAGTTTTTCGGCGTAGTGGGTGTTGATATAAACCATCATCTGCTTGAGCTTTTGCTGCGCAGCGGTGACGGCCTTTTCCTCCGCGCCGGGGCGCGGGTGGGTCTGCGCGGCCAGGCGCGCCCAAATCTCCCCCAGCGCGGCCTGCAGGCGCAGCTCGTAGCCGTAGGCGGTTTCGTCCAGGGCAAAGCTTTGGCGCAGCAGGGCCAGGGTTTCGGCCTGGGCGGCATCGGCGGGGTCCAGCAGGATCAGCTCTTTTTCTTTATCCTGCACCAGCGGGCGGACGTACTGTTCTTCCACCGTGCCACCGGGCACACCGGCCACCAGCGCGGGCGAGAACAGGTGCAGCACCAGTTCCAACTCCGCTTCGGGCTTTAAAATTTGGGTGGAGTGCAGCACGTTGCTGTTGACCATACCGCCGTTGCCCGCGCGCATGACGTGCTCGCAATGCGGGGTGCGGTAGAGGATGGCACCTTGGCGGACATGGAACAGTTCCACGCTCTCGTGCCAATGCCAGGGGGCCTTGCCGCCAAAGTAGCTTGTGCCCTGCACAAGGCTGGCGATATGCGGAAAACGGGGCGTATAACCGGGCAGATGCTCCTCCCGGCTATCGGGGTTTAGATCAATGCCTGTAACGTGAAGCATAATTATTTATTCTTTTCAGCCGTATACGCAGTATACAGTTTGACCGCTTTTCTTATTTGTGAACGAACTGACACCGACAGTGTTTCAAACTGTTTTTCTTTTTCAAGATAAAACAGATATGTATCCGAATCGTTCCATTCCAATATATGATCGGCTCGTTTCATCCGGGAAAGCGTATCGCCTATAACAGCATTGCTATATTGCGTATTTTCGTGAAGCCATTCCCCGAATTTATCTGATTGAATCATCGTTATACCTCTACTATGCTTTTTATCGTTTCTCCCACAAATTGGGCAAGGTTTACTGGAACCGCATTACCAATCATTTGTTCAATATCCGTTTTGCTTCCTATCCACTTGTAATTTTTAGGGAATGTCTGAATCATTGCACGTTCTTGTGTAGAAAGAACGTGTAAATCCTTTGTCACTGGACAAGCATCATTTTTATGCCCCGGATATCCTTTAGGAACCGGACGATTTACACCTCGCATAGTAGGAGCCGGCTCATCTATGGAAAAAACTGCCCGTCGATTATAATTACGGGGGTGTCTATAATAAAACTCAAATCCCAAAGCGTTTCCAAAATAATCCCGTAATGTCATAGGCGTTTTTGCCATGCGTTTCTGGAAATCATCAATGGCAAAACCATCCTCTTTTCCCTGCATTCCAAAACAAATAAACCGCTTTCTCTTTTGTGGTGTTCCACAAAGACTTGCGTCCAGAACAATTTCTGTAAGTCCATAGCCAGCGTTTTTGAAGATTTCACGCGCACTTTTATAAGCATTACTATTTCGTGCACGGTCAACATTTTCCATAATAAAACACAGTGGTTTAATACCCGAAATGATCTTTGCATAGCATTCTGTGAGTTCCGCGCGATCATGCTCGATACGTTTTCCTGCGTGTGAAAAGTCCTGACATGGGGGTCCACCTATAATCATGTCTGGTGAGAATTTCTTTATTTGACAAATCGCATTATCCGTATCGGATAAATCAATTTGAATAACCGGATGATCAAAGTTTTCTTTATAGCATTCAATAGCGGTATCCCACAGTTCAAATGCTGCCACGACATCATAGCCAGCTTTTTGAAAACCCAACGAAAGCCCGCCGCAGCCTGCGAACAAGTCAACCACTCTCATTAGTCGGCCCTTTCCTTTCTGTTTAATCCATGGTATAATGCCATTAGCATTACCCATTATAGCGCAGCGAACAAGCGGCGTCAATAGATTGACGCCAACTAGAATGGAAAAGAGGTTATTTATATGGCAAGTGGTTTGTTCGGAATAGAACATACAAATCGACCCGATATGCAGCATTGGACAAAAAACTGTTTCAACTCCTCTTTCCCGACTGCTTTAGCTTGTTACATGATGGAAAAGGATATTCCTGCTGTTTATGCCAAACTTGCTGTTGTTGGCGGCGAACTAAAAGTGGTGTGCGAAGAAATTCCCATTCGCGAATTGTTCAACTGCGGAGCAAAGCATTCCAATGAACTCAGATTCGATTTTGAATCCAAATTTGAGCCATACCAAAAATTTGCATTTGACACCATTGACGGAATTGATTTGGTCGTTAGAGATTTAGATGGAAGATATCTCGCGCCTGTCGAAGTCAAATTAACGGTGTTACCAACAAGCGCAACGGCTGGAAAGCCGGAAGAACAATGGGGAAGCGAACTTGTAGTTCGTACCGCAACAACATCGTACTGTGCTTTTTCAATATGGGATATGATTAAAGAGCAACACGCTCACGTCAGAGAAGTATTTGAAGATACATGTAGTGATATTGGCTCGTGGACTAACGATTTTGAAATGTCGCATAAAACCGAAAATTTGAGAGCAACATTAGACACTTTTGAAAAAGAATTCATAGATTATCAACGTCCACTAGTTATGCAGCCGTTCTGGAAAACGCAAGGGCAATCCCCCATATTATGTGAGCAGGCTTTTGATATTGTGGTTTGGTCTAATTTGGCTTTTTCTCGCCTGTTCATTGAAACCTCAAACGATCGCACTATGAGCCGCCCAATGAGAGCATCTGCACGAATGGCAAGATGCCTTTGGGAACTAAGTAAATCCGGGAAAATCCGAGTAGAAGAAATTTATCGGCAAATGGCTTTTGGGCAGCAGACTGACAAGGAAGTTTCTGTGCCGGGAGATAGATGGCGCAAGTATATAAGTACAAACAGAACTTTAAATCCCGCTATTTCTAAAGAGGCGCTGTCAGAAATCATTGCACCCGGATACATTGAGAATTTGCGCCCAGAACGGCGATTTGATCAGACATTGTATTTCACCGTTAGGAACGACGAATGATTAGGCACGCATCGTGCATAGGTGATAAGATATATCCTTTGCGAACCAAAGCGTCTCATATTTACTAAATTAAAACGTCCAAAATTTCCCCGAAAGCAAACCGTTGCGGGAGATGTTGGACGTTTTTTCTATTTTCAAAAGTAAATTCCCAAAGTTAGGCTTGTTATGGGGTAGGCTCTCCGGTAGATACTGCTATAAGAGTTGCCGCAAGGTAGGCAGGGCCTTGCGGGCCGCCACTCCAAAATCAACGAAAGAAGTTTTAAAACTTTTTCCCAAAAGTTTTCACAATTCTTCCACTGACGCGCGGTATTGTGTTATTATTAGAATTAGAGGTATATGAGGAGGTCATCCTTATGGCAAAAATATTGATCGTTGACGATGAGCCGCGTATCCGGGATCTGATCCGGGAGCATCTGCAGTACGCCGGTTTTGTGTGTGAGGAAGCCGGGGACGGCGGCGCGGCGCTGGCTGTGCTGGCCCAGGGCGGCATCGACCTGGTGATTCTGGATATCATGATGCCCTTTATGGACGGCATGACCTGCCTGCGGGAGATGCGCACCCGCAAGATCATGACCCCCGTTATCATGCTGACCGCCCGCAGCGAAGAATACGATAAACTGGCCGGTCTGGAGGGCGGTGCCGATGACTACGTGGTCAAGCCGTTCTCCCCGCGGGAACTGGTGGCCCGCGTCAAGGCTGTGCTGGCCCGCACCATGCCCAAACCGGCCGAGAATTCCGGCGTGTTCACCTTTGGCGACCTGGTCATTGATACCGCCAGCCACAGCGTCAAGGTAGCCGGGCAGGAAGCCCCGCTGACACCCAAAGAGTTCGACCTGCTGGTGTTTTTGGTCAACAACAAGGGCATCGCCCTGAGCCGCGAGAAAATTTTGCAGCAGGTGTGGAACTACGATTATTACGGCGAGGACCGTACCGTGGATACCCACATCAAAATGCTGCGCGGCCATTTGGGGGCCTGCCGCAAGTTCATCGTGACCGTGTGGGGCATCGGTTATAAATTTGACCCCGAAGTCTTATCCTAAAGGAAGTGCCGCGCTTTGAAAAATACCAAAAAGCGCGCCCCGTCCATCAGCATCCGCTGGCAGCTGATGCTCTTTATCGGGGCCATGACCCTGCTGACCGTGGGGCTGATCTGGGGCATTATCACCTACGCGCTGGCCCCGCAGTATAACCGCACCCTGCGCGCCAAACTGACCGACAAAGCCTGCGCCATCACCGCCATGTTCGACCAGACCGACTCCGAAATTTCCAGCCGGGATTTTGGTGTTTTACAGCTGGACGATGATTTTTGGACCACATTGGGCCAGACTTTTGCCGACAAAAAGATCAACATGGACGGCTACTGTGTTGACTTCAGTGATTCGACCCTGCGCTGCCTGAAAGCCTACGAGAGCATGTTCCCCTGCCTGCTGCACGAGAGCAGCGGTTCTTTCAGCGGGGAATTCGGGTACAGCCTCAACACCCGGCAGCTGATTACTTTCCGGCAGGAACTGTTCGAGGAAGGCTCGCTGTACAAGATCGTGCAGATCGGCTCCACCCGGCAGATGCTGGTGGGCCAGCTTTCGGCGGACGGCAAGTACGGCATCATCGTGTCCACCGGCATGGCGCAGATCACCACGGCTGCTGAGGTGCTGCGCAGCATCCTGTGGCCGGTGGCGCTGATTTTGCTGGTGTTGGACTTGCTGTTTGCTATGCTATTCAGCCGGTGGTTCACCCGCCCGGTACAGCAGCTTTCCAGCGGCGCGAAAGAAATCGCTGCCGGCAACTACGATATCCAATTGCCCGTTGTACACCATGACGAGATCGGCCAGCTGGCCGAGGATTTCAACCATATGGCCGCCGAAGTCAAGCGCAGCGCCCAGCTGGAAAAGGATATTCTGGCCAACGTCAGCCACGACCTGCGCACCCCGCTGACCCTGATAAAGGGCTACGCCGAGACCGTGCGCGATCTGACCGGCACCGATGCCGACAAGCGCACCGAGCAATGCAACATCATCGTGGATGAGACTGACCGCCTTTCGGCGCTGGTCAACAGCGTAATGGAGCTGAGCAAGGTGCAGAGCGGTGCCGAAAAGCCCAACCTTATTGATTTTGACATGGGCGAGCTTTGCTTTGAGGTCGCAGGCCGCTACGATGCCCTGTGCGACCAGAACCACTGGCATCTGGAACTGCAGGCCGATGAAGCCGCCCCCGTGCGCGCCGACCCCGCCATGATGGAGCGGGTGCTGCACAATCTGCTGGGCAACGCGTTCCACCACATTGGCACAGACGGCCAGGTGGTGCTGCGGGTGCTGCCCCAGGCGGACGGCTGCCGCGTGGAAATTGAGGATCACGGCCCCGGCATCCCGCCGGAGGATCTGCCCTATATCTTTGACCGCTACTACCGCGCACGGCAGGATTCCGGCAAAGTGGGCACCGGGCTGGGGCTTTCCATTACCAAAGCAATTTTACAGCAGCATGGCTTTGCCTTTGGCGTAAACAGCGCCCTGGGGCAGGGCTCCACCTTCTGGTTCGTGATGCGGGACACCCGCACCGGGCCGCAAGCCTGAAAGGAGACCCCGTATGGAGGAAAAACTGGACCGCAAGATGGACGAACAGCTGGCCAGCCGCGTGGCCGAACTGACCGCCCACAACGATGAAACCGGGGACGGCAAGCTGGATGCTGCCGACCTGAAAGCCCAGCTGAACCGCATTGAAGCCCAGCTGGAACTGCAGGATGAGCAGAACCGCAGCATTATGAAAAACCAGCGCCTGCGTATGCTGCTGACCATCATCATTACGGTGGTGCTGCTGGTGGTGCTGGGGCTGTTCTGGAACCACATGGACCATGCCTACAACGAGGTCATGGCCGCCTGCGCCCAGGTAAACGACCTGGCCGACACCCTGCAAAGCAGCCTGGACACGCTGGACCCCGATGAACTGAACAGCATGATGCAGGACCTGCCCGCCATTACCGAGCAGCTGAAGCAGCTGGACGTGGACAGCCTGAACACCGTACTGCAGGGCCTGCCTACCTTGATGGACAACGTAAACAAGCTGCAGCAGCAGGTGGAGAGCATTACCAGCACATTTAACAGCATTGGCTCGTTGTTTGGAAGATAACCCCAGCTACAGCTCCAAAGCCTCCCTTGTGTAAAGGGAGGTGGCACGGCGTAGCCGTGACGGAAGGATTGTGGCCTTATGGGTACGTCATGTGTAGGGGCGGATGCTCGCATCCGCCCGCGGGTCGATGCAAGCATCGACCCCTACAATTATCCTGAAAAATAAACACAGCCCGCAAGGCCACAATCCCCCAGTCAGCTTCGCTGACAGCCCCCTTTACGCAAGGAGGCCTTTTTTGTGGCCAATTTCACATGCTATACAAGATTTTCACACAAATTCGTGTTATAATGTCAAAGTCAAAATTTACCACTCCGTAAAGAGGAAGGACTACCAAATGGAAGATACCGTAAAGACCCGGCGCAATCCGCTGGCGTGGTTCGGCAAGCATAAAAAGCTGACCGCCCTGCTGCTGGTGGTGCTGATCGTGGCTGTACTGGTGCTGCGCACCGTGCTGGGCGGCAAAAAGGCCGCCAGCACTACCTACCAGTTCGTGCGCACCACCACCCTGCAAAAAACCAGCCTGACCGACTCGGTGAGTGTGAACGGCACCGTCAAATCCGGCTACGAGGCCAGCGTTACCGTAGCAGACTCGGCCAAGCTGTACAAGGTCAGCGAGGTCAAGGTGGCCGTGGGTGACACCGTGAAAAAAGGTGATGTCATCGCCACACTGGACACTACCGACCTGGAAAAGCAGATCGAGAGTGCCGAGGAAAGCTACAGTGACACGCTGAAATCCGCCCAGACCAGCTACGACCGTGCCACCGCCGACCTGGAAACTTCCACCGTGCAGCATGAGAACAACCTCATCGACCTGCAGGCCAAGATCGACCAGGCCGACCAGAATTTGCAGGATGCCAAGGATGCCCTGACCAAGGCCCAGGAGAACGAGCGCAAGGCCCAGAGCACCTACGACAGTGCGGTATCGGACTATAACACGCTGAAATCCGCCTACGACAGCGCTTCGGCCAGCATCAGCACCTACACCGCCGCGCTGAACGCTGCCGCCGATGCCCAGAACCAGGCCATCTCCGCCGTAAACAGCGCCATTGCGGCTTATAACGCTGACCCCAGCGATGCCAACAAAGACGCGATGAACACCGCCAACGACAACCTGAAGTCCGCGCAGGAAGCCTATCAAAGCGCACAGGCTTCCCTGACGGACGCCCAGAACAGCTGCTCCGCCCCCTCTCTGGGCCTGTACGGCTTTACCAGCATCCAGACCGCGCTGAACCAGGCAGATTCCACCAAGACCCAGGCCGAGTCCGCCCTGGATTCTGCTAAAAATGCGGTCGAATCTGCCAATAACCAGATCGACACCTGCGAGCAGCAGGTCAAATCCGCTCACGACAGCTACGACCAGGAGAAGAACTACTCCAACCTGCTGAACAAATCCCAGAACGTGGAGGACAGCGCTACCAAGCTGGAGCAGGCCCAGCGCACCCCTGATAATCTCGAGACCCTGCGCAGCACTCTGGAGGACTGCACCCTGACCGCCACCATGGACGGCACCATCACGGAACTGAATGCTACCGTCGGCTCTGTCTGCTCCGGCACCGTGGCTACCATCCAGAACACCGATGCACTGACCGTGGAAGTGACCATCCCCGCCAACAGCGTACCCAAGCTTTCCACCGGCATGGCCTGCCGCATTACCAGCGATGCCACCGGCGACACCGTTATCAACGGCACCCTGACCCAGATCGACCCTGTGGCCAACGATAAGGGCACTTTCGGTGCCAAAGTCGTAGTCAACGGCGATGCGGACGGCCTTCTCATTGGCATTTCTGCGAAAGTGGAGATCGTCATCAACGAGAAGAACGATGTGTACACCGTGCCCCGCGATGCCGTGGGCACCGCCGATGACGGCAGCAGCTACGTGCTGCGCAAGACCGGCGGCGAGGGTGTGGACATGACCTTTGAGGAAGTGACCGTGACCACCGGCGACACCAACGATTTCTATGTGGAGATCACCGGCAGCGACCTGAATGACGGTGATGTCATCCGCTCCACCGCTGACCTGACCCAGGGCATTGAGAGCGGCAGCAGTTCTGACAGCATGCAGATGATGGACAACGGAGACTTTTTCGTAGGCGATGGCAGCGACATGCCCGAAGGCACGGTCATCATGGGCGGCGGCGATGCCCCCGCAGGCGGCCCGAGCGGCGGCCCCGGCGGGCCGGGAGGCGGACAATGAGCCAGAGCCCGACCCCCATCCGCCGCGGTGACGCAGCCCGCAATACCGAAGCCTTTGCTAAACAGATTGTGGCGAACCTGCTGGACGCGGAAAATCAACAGGCGCTCTCCCCTGCCCCGCAGGCGGCAGATGCCCCCAAGCCGCTGATCGAAATGCACGGCATCCGCAAAAGCTATTACATCGGCAAATCCAACGAGTTGGAAATTCTCCACGGCATCGACCTGACTGTCTACCCCGGCGAGTTCGTAGCCATCGTGGGCGAGTCCGGTTCCGGCAAGTCCACCTTAATGAACATCATCGGCGTGTTGGACAAGCCCACCAGCGGCGAATATACGCTGGACGGCGTGGACATCCACAACGCCAAGGATAACCAGCTGGCCGACATCCGCAACCGCAAGATCGGCTTTGTGTTCCAGACTTACAACCTGATCGGCCGCCAGAGTGCGCTAAAAAATGTCGAGCTGCCGATGCTTTATGCCGGTGTGCCCGGCAGTGAGCGCACCCGCCGCGCCAAAGAATGGCTGGAGCGCGTGGGCATGGGTGAGCGAATGAAGCACCAGCCCAACGAACTTTCCGGCGGCCAGAAGCAGCGTGTGGCTATCGCCCGCGCCATGGTCAACGAACCGGCGCTGATTTTGGCCGATGAGCCCACCGGCGCGTTGGACAGCCAGACCAGCCGCACCGTCATGGACCTGTTCCATGAAATGCACGACACCTACCACAAAACCATTGTGCTCATCACCCACAACCCCGAACTGGCGGACGAATGTGAACGTGTGCTGACCCTGCGGGACGGGTTGATTGTGGGCGAAAGAAAGGGGAGTGGCAAACGTGCAGCTCTTTGAGAATATCAGCATGGCTTTTGCCAGTGTGCGCAGCAACAAAATGCGCAGTCTGCTGACCATGCTGGGCATCATCATCGGCATTGCAGCGGTCATTGCCATCGTCACCGTGGGCAACAGCATGACCGGCTCGGTCACCGATTCCATGTCTGGCATGGGCGTAAGCAACATCACGGTAAGCTTGCAGCAGAAAAGTTCCGGCAGCAGCCAGGGCACGGCCCAGGGCGTAACGCTGCGCCGCTTTATGGACGATGCCCCCGGCGACAGCGACCGCATCACCGATGCGATGATCAGCGACTTTTACGCCGCGTTCTCCGATAAAGTCGACCACTTTGAGTATAGCGTGGACGTGGGCCAGGCGACCATTGCCAAGTACGGCGACCCCACCACGACCATCAAAGCTTCGGTCAGCGGCGTGAACCATGACACGCTGGTCAACAAGGACGAGGATTCGCAAATTTTGTACGGCCGCTGGCTGGACGACACCAAAGATGCAGGCCGTATGCTGGCCTGCGTCTCGGAGAAGTTCATCACGCAGGCCATCGGCGGCAGCGCACAGAATGCCATTGGCAAGTCTTTTACCCTGCAGGGCAGTGACGGCAGCCTGTACACCTATTTCATCGTAGGTGTGTATAAATATACCGAGGACAGCTATTCCAGCATGTTCGGTTCCACCAGCGATGACGACATCCAGACCGACATCTACATTCCGCTGGACGTGGCCCGCACCATCACCGGCACCGCCAGCGGCTACCAAAGCTTTACGGTGGTGGCCGCCAACGGCGTGGACGTGACCAGCTTTGTGGATACCGTGGGCGATTTCTTTGCCAGCTACTACACCTACAACGACAGCTGGACCGCCAGCGCGTCCAGCATTTCCAGCCTGGTGGAAAGCATGACCAGTATGCTGAACACCGTGTCCCTGGGCATCTCGGCCATTGCGGCCATCTCGCTGCTGGTGGGCGGTATCGGTGTTATGAATATCATGATGGTCTCGGTCACTGAGCGCACCCGTGAGATCGGCACCCGCAAGGCGCTGGGTGCCCCGGCTTCGGCCATCCGCATGCAGTTCATCACCGAGAGCGTCATCCTCTGCCTGATCGGCGGTGTGATCGGCGTGGTGCTGGGCATTGCCGCCGGTGTGGGGTTAAGCACCCTGATACAGGTACCCGGCAAACCGACGATTTCTTCCATCGTAGTAGCCGTTGGTTTCAGTATGGCGATCGGCGTGTTCTTTGGGTATTACCCGGCGAACAAAGCCGCCAAGCTGGACCCGATTGAAGCACTAAGATACGAGTAACGGCTAAAGGCTCCCTCTGCGAGGGAGCTGGCCGCGAAGCGGTCTGAGGGAGAGGCAGTTCCATTAACGACCGCTAAATCGTAGGCTCTCTCCCCCACCCGCTTACGCGGGAGCCCCCTCCCAGAGGGGGCCGTTCATACTCTACAAAATAACCCCGGGATGCACGAACCAATATGCATCCCGGGGCTATTTTTGCTTTATTTACGCCGCGCTTTCCGGGGTGGCGATTTCGGCTGCCACACTGCCGTAGAGGGCGTTGAACTGGCGTTCGGTCTCCTCGGTCAGGTAATCATCGCTGGGGTAAGCATCATCGTTTTCATCGGCGTAGCGCGCGGCAATCT
The DNA here is from genome assembly GCA_963655125.1 of Bulleidia sp. Taxonomy (GTDB): domain Bacteria; phylum Bacillota; class Clostridia; order Oscillospirales; family Ruminococcaceae; genus Gemmiger. The sequence goes on along the minus strand of CAVKDR010000001.1, from coordinate 5,681 downwards.
GCTCCCGCAGGTCGGCCTTGACGGCGTTGTCGCGGTCGGCCTTGTTGTCGTAGCAGTCGTAGTCATAATAGTAGCCTTTTTGCACCCGCTTAGCCAGCTGCTCGATGGTCAGGCCGTTGGCAAAGGCGGTGGAAAACTCGGCGCGGTAGGTGTCATACACGCCGCCGATATTCTCCTCGGTGCCAAAGCTCATGGTGGTAAAGTTCCAGCCTGCTTCTTTGGCGGCCTGCACAATGGCGGCGCAGTTGGCGGCAAATTCCTGCTCGCTGCTGGCGGCATCCTGGCGGAAGTTCAGGTGCAAAATCAGGGTATCCCCCGGCTCCAGCGTGTAGTCCGTATTTTCCATATCCGTGTGGTTGAAGTAGGCACTGGCGTACATCGAGGTGATCTCGGCTTTCAGCTCCGGATCGGCGGAAAGCCGCTGATACATGCTGTCCACGACCTGCTGCTCGATGCGATTTTCGGCATAGCGGTTGTCAACACCCAGCCAGCGGCAGGCCATCGGCATAAGGGAAGCCGCGCCCACCGTGACCAGGATGAACGCGCAGCCCAAAATACCCAGCCAGTCAAATTTCAGCTTTACATCGGGCTTGGCACTGTAGACCAGTACCTCGATGCCCAGCACGATAAGGATGACCGGCGCAAACTTTAACACGGCCAGCAGGTTTGCCTTGGGCATAAACTGCTGGGCCAGTAGCAGCGCACCGCCCGCGATAAGCAGCAGCGCAAAGGCCATGGTGCCTACGCGGCGGACTTTTTTCGGCGGTTCCGCCGGGGAGTTTTGCACCGGCGGGTTGGTTTTGATTTCATCCATTTTGTTATACCTCGTTTTGTATTATACAATTTGTATTTTTTAAGGCATGCGCAGCCCCACGGGACTGTGTAGGGGCGCACAGTGTGCGCCCGCAGGGTCGTGCTATGATGCAAGACTGCGCGGGAGCATATGGAATGCTCCCCTACGAACACGATGCGTAGGGGCGGATTCCATATCCGCCCGGGAAGTCTGGCGGCAGCGCAAGGCACCACGGGCGAACACTGTTCGCCCCTACCTTTTGCCCTGCGTTATGTGGGGCTTTCTTACTGCCCCTCCCCCGGATACGGCGGCAGGGTGTCGTCCTCGCTGGGGGTGGGTTTCTTTGCCGGGTGCAGGCCCAGCAGCTTGATACCGGCCGCCACCAACAGCACACCCACCAGAATATTGGGCACCCCCCGGATAAGGTCATAGGCATAGCCGTAGCCGAAGAAGTGTACCAGCAGGGTGGTCATCCAGTCGGCGATCAGGATATCGTACAGTGCCCAGATGCCAAAGGCGATCAGGCCCCAGCCCAGCAGTTTGTTATGCTGGGGCAGCATGGCCTTGATGTCATCCCAGTTGGCGGGCAGCAGCAGATCATCGCCCTTAGGCTCCCCCGCTGCCAGGTGGCGGATGAGGTCGTAGGTGTCAAAAAAGCTGTACATCCACACGATGATCGAACCAACGACCAGCGCATCCACCAGCGTACCTGCCATGATGAACAGGCAGAAGAAAGTAATCATCGACAGGCCGCGTTTCATATAGCCGTAGTACATCTGGCCCGCGCCGGGGATGCAGGCAAAGATAAAGGTCAGAAATGCGTTCTTTTTCATAGTTTATTCCCCCTTGGCGGTACCGCCGCCGATCGGTTCTGTTTTCAGTTGGTTCAAGCCGCTTTCGGCGGTCAGGGTAAAGGTTTTAAAGGTGTTGTCCAGGCTTTCGTAAAAGCCGTTTACCACGCTGCTCAAGCGCTGGCGGAAGCTGGGCTGCAGTTCCGTAGGTGTGGGTTTTGCAATGGACAGATCCACGCCGTTTGCCATGCCAAAGGTGGTCACGTTCCACAGCAGGAAAGCCAGCGCCACTGCGGCGGCCGTGGAAACGTAGCGGTTGGTCATAATGCGGAAGCTGCGCAGCCGCATCAGGTTTTGCACCTGCGGGATCAGGTCACGCATCGGCTGCTGCAGACATTCCGGCGCGTTGTCGATCATTTTGGTGTACCGCAGCAGGCAGTAATCGCAAAAAGTCAGGTGTTCGGCGGCTTCCAGCGCACCCAGGTCATCCAGGGTGCCGTCCTTCAGGGCGTACAGGCCCTCGTCGGTCAGGTGGCCTTCGGCATCAAACAATTTTTCGTTATCAAAATAAAGGCTCATTCCTTCTGCCTCCTCTCGATGATCTGCTGGCGCAGGATATTTTTAGCGCGCCACAGCTGGTTATTGACCGTGGCAGGCGGGCGGCCAACGGCGGCCGCGATCTCTGCGGTGGTCTTATGTTCCAGAAAATACAGCACGGCAATTTTGCCGTAGGGTTCGCGCAGGGTGCGCACCATGGTTTCCACCTCGGCAGCACCGGCTTTGTCGGTCAGCTGCTCGATGGGGTCCTGCGCATCGCCGGGGGGTGCGCCCCGCGGTTCGGGCAAGGCATCGTCACCCGGCGCTTCCACCCGGCGCACCCAGCTGCTTTTTAAGTGGTCCTTGCATTTGTTGGCGGCCACACGCACCAGCCAGGCTTTATAATACTGCGGCTCGCATCGGTCAATGGCCGAATAGGCGGAAAGGAACGTGTCCTGGGTAAGATCCTCGGCGGTGTGGGGTTCGTGGACGAATTGCAGGCAGACGGTGTAGATCAGCCGCTGATATTGCTGCATCAGCTCGGTAAATTCTCCGTTTGTCAGTTCCCACACCTCCTTTGTTTTGCCTTTCTGTTTACTAAAACGAATCCCCCGCGCCGGATTTTGCAACGCGGGGGAAGTTTTTTAAGTTTCTTTTAAGATTTCTCTCAAATTTCGATGTCCAGGCTTACGGGGCAATGGTCGCTGCCCATGATGTCCATCAAGATGCCGGCCTCTTTGATTTGGGGTGCTACGCGGTCACTGACGAGGAAATAGTCGATACGCCATCCTGCGTTCCGCTCACGGGCGCGGAAGCGCATGCTCCACCAGCTGTACATGCCGGTGTCGGCGGGGTGCAGGTGGCGGAAGCTGTCGGTGAAACCGGCGGCCAGCAGTTCGTTCAGCTTGCCGCGTTCCTGGTCGCTGAAGCCCGCCGCGCCGCGGTTGGGGCCGGGGTTCTTCAGGTCGATATCCTCATGGGCCACGTTGAGGTCGCCGCAGAGGATGACCGGCTTGACGGCATCCAGCTTTTTTAAATAGGTACGCAGGTCATCCTCCCACTGCATGCGATAGTCGATGCGGGCCAGCTCGTTTTGGGAGTTGGGCACGTAGAGGTTGACGAGGTAGAAATTGGGGTATTCCAGCGTGATCGCGCGTCCCTCATGGCTATGGGCTTCGCAGTCGATGCCGTAGTTGACCGACAGCGCCGGGGTCTTGGCCCAGATGGCCGTGCCGGAGTAGCCCTTTTTCTCGGCGCTATAGATATATTCGGTATAGCCCGCCGGGGCGAAATCCGCCTGGCCGGGCTGCATTTTGGTTTCCTGCACACAGAAGAAATCGGCATCCAGGGCGTTGAAGGTGTCCTCGAACCCCTTTTTCAAGCAAGCCCGCAGGCCGTTGACGTTCCAGCTGATGAATTTCATAGGTTGCCTTTCCTTTATTTTTATTTTTGGTTGCAACTTTTTGGTGGTATTGTAGGGGCGCACAGTGTGCGCCCGGGGAGTCTAGCGACAGTGCGGGATTGCACGGGCGAACACTGTTCGCCCCTACACTCTCAATAACATTCATCGGGCAGCGGACAGATAGGGTGGTGACACCCTCTGAACGCTAATTTAAGACGGCACCTTAACTGCCTTCTTCTTCCAGGCTCCGCTGACAAAGCGGCCTACAAAGCAAATCGAACGACAGACCCAGTCGATAATCATGGCCCACCAGACACCAACTGCGCCCCAGCCCATATTGACACACAGGATCCAGCTGAACGCCAACCGCCAGACGATCATCGAAATGACCGAGGCGATCATCGTAAACTTTACGTCATTGGCAGCGCGCAGGGCGTTGGGCAGCACAAAGGCCGCCGGCCAGATCAAAATGCCCATGGCGCAGTGGATAGTGACCAGCTCGGCCGCCAGGCTGCGGGTTTCCGGCGATAGGGTGTACATATTCAGCACCACGCCCAGCGACAGAATAACCGCCGCATTGGCAATACCCTGGGCGATGTAGTCCCACAGCATCAGCTTTTTGGTGTAGTACACCACCTGCTGCATATCCTGTGCGCCCACACAGCGGCCCACTACCGTGATGACCGCCAGACCCATGGCCGTGCCGATGATCGCACCCACGGCATCCAGGTTGTTGGCTACCGCGTTGGCCGAGATATGCACCGTGCCGAACAGCGAGATCATCGACACCACCAGCACACGGCCCAGCTGGAACAGGCTGTTCTCGCAGGCCGAGGGGATGCCGATGCGCAGAATGCTTTGCACGGTTCCCCGCTCCAGGTGGGTGACCGACTGCGGCGTGATGCGCAGCACGTACTCATGCTGGGCGGCCAGCGCCAGGATGATGACCGCGCCCACCGCACGGGAGATCAGCGTAGGGATCGCCACGCCCTCGACCCCCATGCCCAGCAGGTAAATGCAGATGGCGTTGCCGCCAAAGTTGATGGCGTTGACGATGACCGACACTTTCATCGACACTGCACTGTTGCCGGTGGAGCGGAAAATCGCCGCACCTGCGTTATACAGCGCCAAAAACGGAAAGGACAGCGCCGTGATGGTAAAGTAGATCACAGCCGCGTCCATAACGTCATCGGTGATGGCACCAAACAGCAGGCGCAGCATCGGGCGGCGGGTCAGCAGGCAGAACGCCGCCACTGCCAGACCCAGCAGGGCGCTTAAGCCCACCAGCTGCCCGGCGCTGCGGGCGGCCTGCTCGGGCTTTTTGGCACCCAGGTATTGGCTGGTGACCACCGCACCGCCGGTAGCCAGCGCCGCAAACACGGTGATGATAAGCTGGTTGATCATATCCACCAGCGAAACGCCGGAGATGGCGGCTTCGCCCACAGACGAAACCATGACCGTATCCGCCATGCCCACCAGTACGCTGAGCGTCTGCTCAATAATCAGCGGCCAAAGCAGCGTAAGCAGTTCATGGTTAGTAAAAAGTTTTTCCCTTTGTAAAGGCTGCATGGCAGCGTTCCCCTCTTTAATGTAAATATATAGTAAAGTATAGCACAAAGCCCGGGGCCGTGCAATGCAGCAAAGCTTGCGCAGAGGGGTTTATTTGTGGTATAGTGGTAAAAACAAAGGCCAGGGCGCGCGGTCCTGACCTTTCCCGGAGGTAAATTTGACTATGGCAAGTGCAATTATTGTAGTGGTAATTTTTGTGCTGCTGGCGCTGGCGATCCTGTTCATCTGCCAGAACGGCGGCTGGCAGGGCGGCTGCGGCGGCAACTGCGCCAGCTGCCACCAGCATTGCAGCGATAAAGAGAAGCAGGAGAAGAAGAAGTAATATAAGCTGAAACCTGCAGCACATGTAGGGGCGAACAGTGTTCGCCCGTTGGAAATTGGCGGTAACAAAAAATCTTACGGGAGCATATGGAATGCTCCCTACGGCATTTTAGGAAACAATCCGCAGCCACCATCTTTTGGCAATTCGTAGGGGCGGATTCCATATCCGCCCGTGCAATCTGACGGCCACGTCAAACGCCCACGGGCGAGCACTGTGTACAGAGTAGTAACATAGGTAACAGGTAGGGAAGGAAGATAGGTAACAGTT